>CANCER010000011.1 GCA_947375135.1 Comamonadaceae bacterium
CGTCAAACGTTTTTACAACCTGGGCGTCAAGCCCGAGTGGTGGAAGCTGGCCCCCATGTCAGCGGCCGGCTGGCAGGCTCTGGAAGTGCTGGTGGCCGAGCGTGACCCGCATTGCCGTGGGGCCGTCATCCTGGGTCTGAACCAGCCCATCGCGCATCTGGTGGACAGCTTCCGCAACGCCACCAACCCCATCGTCAAAGGCTTCATGGTGGGACGCAGCCTGTGGATGGACGAGTCGCTTGCGTGGCTGCGCGGCAGCATCGACGACGCTACATTGGTGAGCCGCGTGGCCGCTAACTACACCGTGCTGGTGGACGCCTGGCGCAACCGCCGCAGCATGGTCCGCGCGGTCGCCTAAAGAGTTTCAGGAGAGCAACACAACATGACAACGATCCGACTGACCATGGCCCAGGCCCTGGTGAAATACCTGGCCGCGTTGCGCGTCGAAATGGAAGACGGCAGCATCCAGCCCTATTGCGGTGGCGTGTTCACCATCTTCGGCCACGGCAATGTGGCGGGTTTTGGCGAGGCCCTGTGGGCCGAGCGCGCCACGCTGCCCACCTTCCGTGCCCACAACGAGCAGGGCATGGCCCACGCGGCCATCGGCTTTGCCAAGGCGCATCTGCGCCAGCGCATGATGGCCGTGAGCAGCAGCATTGGCCCCGGCGCCACCAACATGGTCACCGCCGCCGCCGTGGCCCACGTCAACCGCTTGCCCGTGCTGCTGCTGCCCGGCGACACCTTTGCCACGCGCGCACCCGATCCGGTGCTGCAGCAGGTGGAAAGCTTTCAGCAGGGCGATGTGTCGGCCAACGATTGCTTCCGGCCTGTGACCCGCTACTTCGACCGCATCAGCCTTCCTGAGCAGTTGCTCACGGCCCTGCCGCGCGCCATCCAGGTGATGACCGATCCCGCCAACTGCGGCCCGGTCTGTCTGGCCCTGCCGCAGGACGTGCAGGCCCATGCTTTCGACTACCCGACCAGCTTCTTCGCGCCGGAAATCATTCGCTTCCGCCGCCCGCCTGCCGATGCGTTTGAGCTGAGCCGTGCAGCGGCCCTGTTGAAGACCGCCAAACAGCCCCTGATCGTGGCCGGTGGCGGTGTGCTTTACAGCCAGGCCTGCGAGGGCCTGCGCGCCTTTGCCGAACGGTTCGGCATTCCTGTCGTGGAATCGCACGGGGGAAAAAGTGCCTTGGCCTGGGACCACCCGCTCAACGTCGGTGGCATTGGAGTGGATGGCGGCCCTGCGGCCAACGCACTGGCGCGCGAGGCCGATGTGGTGTTTGCTGTGGGCACCCGCCTGCAGGACTTCACCACCGGCTCACACGCGCTGTTTGCCAAGGCCCACTTGCTGAGCCTGAACGTGCAGCCCTTTGATGCCGGCAAATGGAGTGGCACAGCGCTGGTGGCCGATGCGCGCGTAGGTCTGGAGCAGCTCACCATGGCACTGACTGGCTGGCAGGCCGATGCCGCGTGGACGGCGCGCTGCAAGGCGGGAGCTGCGGGCTGGGTCGCCAAGGTCACCGAGCTGACAACGAACGTGCCTGCCGCAGGCACACTGCCCTATGACGCCGAAGTGATGGGCGCGGTGCGCGATTCGCTCAACGACTTTGGTGGCAACAGCGGCCAACACGACGTGGTGGTCTGCGCCGCCGGTACCCTGCCGGCCGAATTGCACAAGCTCTGGCGTGCGTCCCTGCCGGGCAATTACCACATGGAATACGGCTACTCCTGCATGGGCTACGAGATTGCCGGTGCCCTGGGCGCCAAGATGGCGCGCCCTGCGCAGGAAGTGATTGTGATGGTGGGCGACGGCTCCTACATGATGATGAACTCCGAGCTGGCCACCTCGGTGCTGCTGGGCAAGAAGCTGATCGTCGTGGTGCTGGACAACCGCGGCTATGGCTGCATACAGCGCCTGCAAAATGCCACCGGCAGCCCCAGCTTCAACAACATGCTGGATGACTGCATCCCCGATGGGGGCGAGGCCAGCAAGATTGATTTCGCCATGCACGCGGCATCCATGGGTGCGGATGCAGTGCATGTGAGCAACGTGGCCGAACTCAAGACGGCGATGGTGAAAGCCCGCGCTGCCAAACGCACCCAGGTGCTGGTGATTGACACCACGCATACCCGCGTCACCCGCGAGGGCGGATGCTGGTGGGAAGTGGGCATTCCGGAAGTGTCCGAGCGCCCTGAGGTGAACCAGGCCTACGCCGGTTTCCTCGCCGCGAAAAAAGACCAGCGCGTGTAAGGCACGCACCGTCACAACACCTGCCACGCAACACAAGATCAACCCCACCTTTTTAAAGAGAACGCACATGACCTGGAACGTACAAATCGGTATCAACCCCCTGTCCTGGATGAACGACGACCTGCCCTCGCTGGGCGGCGAAACCCCGCTGGAATTGGCCCTGAAAGAAGGCAAGGAAATCGGCTACGAAGGCTTCGAGCTAGGCAACAAATTCCCCAAGGACGGCCCCGGCCTGAAGGCCAAGCTGGACGAATTCGGCCTGGCCTGCGTGTCGGGCTGGTACTCCGGTTTTCTGGCCGAAGTGGAGCCGGGCCAAAGCAATGCCGACGCCGTGGCCGCAGAGATCGAACGCTGCAAGGCGCACATGCGCAAGCTGCAATACAACGGCGTGAAAGTGGTGGTCTATGGCGAATGCGCCGGCACCGTGCAGGGCCAGATCGACACCCCCGTATCCAAGCGCCCCACCTTTGCAACTGAAGCCCTGTGGCAGGCTTACGCTGAGCGCCTGAATGCCTTTGGCGAACACCTGCTCAGCAGCTACGGCATCAAGCTGGCCTACCACCACCACATGGGCGCTTACGTAGAGTCCCCCTCCGATGTGGACAAGCTGATGGCCCTGACCGACCCGGCCAAGGTGTTCCTGCTGTTTGACACCGGACACGCCTACTTTGGCGGCGCGGTCAACCCCGTCACCCTGCTGGAAAAGCATGTCAAGCGCGTGGTGCATGTGCACTGCAAGGACGTGCGTGCATCCGTCATCGTACAGGCCCGCAACGACAGCTGGAGCTTTTTGAACGGCGTGATCAACGGCACCTTCACTGTGCCCGGCGACGGCAGCATCGACTACAAGGCAGCGCTCACCGTGTTGAAGAACGCAGGCTATGAAGGCTGGCTAGTGGTGGAAGCCGAGCAGGACCCGGCGGTGGCCCCCAGCTACGAATACGCCAAGAAGGGTTTTGATACCCTGCGCCGCCTCGTCGACAGCCTCGCTTAAGGAATCACAACCATGGTCAGCCCTTTACTTGCCAAGGCCGCGCCTGCCGGTCGCGAAATCGTCACCGTGACACCCGAGCGCGCGGGCTGGACCCATGTGGGTTTCCGCGCCCTGCGCCTGAATCCGGCAGAGAGCGAGACCGTGGACACGGGTTCGCGCGAACTGTGTTTGGTGGTGCTGACCGGCACCGTGGACGTGACCGTGGACGGCGTCACCTACGCCAATCTGGGCACGCGTACCAGCGTGTTTGAAGAGGTCTCGCCGGCGGCCGTCTATGTGCCCGCTGGCAAGACCGTCACCGTGGGCAATGTGCCCGGCGCCACGAACGTGGCCGAAGTGGCGCTGTGCACCGCTCCTGGCCAGGGTGGCTCCTGCGTGGTCAGCGTGATCGACTCTGCCGCCATGCGCCGCAGCGTGCGCGGCCAGGGCACCAACACGCGCTATGTCTGCGACATCCTGCCGCACGACGACCCGCGCGCCGCGCATCTGCTGGTGGTCGAGGTGATCACCCCGGCCAGCCACAGCTCCAGCTACCCGCCCCACAAACACGATGTGGAGCAGCCCCCGGTAGAGACCCAGCTGGAGGAGGTCTATTACCACCGCCTCAACCCGCCGCAGGGCTTTGCCTTCCAGCGCGTCTACACCGACGACCGCAGCATCGACGAAGCCTGCGCCGTGGAAGACCACGATGTGGTGATGGTGCCCAGGGGCTACCACCCGGTCACCGCACCGCATGGCTATGACCTGTATTACCTGAACGTGATGGCCGGCCCGAACCGCTTCTGGGTCTTCAAGAACGACCCGGTGCATGAGTGGATACTGGCCAAGGCTTAAGCCCTTGGCAAAGGTGTCCGGATGGACCGGTGGATTGTGGTACCCATTCGGTCTGGCGCTAACTTCATCCACATGAAATTCCGGTGAATGGTTGTCTTTTTTCTTACTCGGGGATGTTGGCAATGGGCTGATACCGGCCATCCACATTTTTTGGGTTCTCTGCAACCACTTGGCAGAGCTGACGTTCGCAATGGCTGCTTTGTGGCATCGAGACAAGGAGAATCTCCTTAAGAGTGAAGGGGATGTGAATATGCTCCTTTTGGTTATTTGTGTACACTATGATTCACAAATTCATTTCAACCTCAAAGGAAAACGATGGAAGCTACCAAAGTGGGCATTCGAGAATTTCGTGCCGGGATGGCCGAGTTCATTGCGTCAAGCACGCCGGTAGCGGTGACGCGCCATGGTCAAACCATCGGTTACTTTATTCCTACCCATGGGCAGGCTGAGGCTGACCTTGCCTCGCTGAAGAAGGCCAGCAAGACGCTGGATCGCCTGCTTGCGGCTAAGAGCGTTGATGTAGACGCTGTAGTTGCTGATTTCAAAGCAGCACGTAAGCGGGCGAACGCCCCTAAGAAGTCCACTCCCTCGGTGACATGAGCAAGAAAGCGATCGTTCTGGATGCCAACATCCTGATCCGGGCGGTGCTGGGCAGGCGGGTTCGTGAGCTCATTGTTGATAACGCACACATGGTCCAATTTTTTGCGCCAGATGTGGCGTACGCCGACGCCCGAAAGTATCTTCCCTCCCTGTTGGAAAAAAGAGGAGTTAAGAGTGAGCCCGCGATGGCGGTATTGGACGCACTGGAATCAATAGTCCGGCCGCTGGAGCTTGGTGTCTATGAAGGCCTGCAAACCCAGGCACTCCAAAGAATCGCGATACGCGATGCAGATGATTGGCCTGTTTTGGCGTGCGCTCTGACCATCGGTTGCCCTGTGTGGACTGAGGATGCGGACTTCTTTGGGACAGGAGTTGCGACCTGGACCTCCGATCGCGTGGAGCTGTACTTGGCAGGCTGATATCCGTCGGGTGTCTAAGATGTGCCCAAAGCGGTCGCAGCCCACATTGATGCCAGCGCACGAAGGCAACTCACGTCGAACGGCAGCGTGCGACGCGCGCATTGCGGCGCGAGTTGATTGTTGTCGCGGGTGGGCGGGCACTGCGTGAAGACTAGCGTTGAGCCAACCCCGGGATTGGCGCATAGGCTTCATTCGAGACGAAGCGCGTTGTCTGTTGTTGTGCTTGCGCGAGTAATTCATGCTCATGGGACATGGCAATGAACAAACTCTGTGCCAGACCCATGCTGCTGCTCAGCGAGCGGAAGCCATCCCGGGTGTTTTCTTGAACCACCAGGGTCGCCTGCGCCAGTTGGGCCAGAGGACTCATACCGCTGTCGGTGATGGCGATGAGTTGCGCGCCGTGTTCCAACGCGTTGCGTGCCACTGCGAGTGTTTCCTCTGCGTAAGGAAAAAAGGAAATGGCAACCATCACATCACCAGCCCGCGCGCTGTGCGCCTGGCCCAGATGGGCGTGGGCCATTGTCTGCAGGGTGATGACGCGCTTGTCGGTGTGCTGCAAGGCGTAGTCCAGATATGCTGCGACTGGAAACGAGCGGCGCGAGGCTGCCAGCACGATGCAATCGCTATGCAACAGCAACTCCACGGCAGAGCCAAAAGCCGCCTCTTCCAGACGCTGCTCAAGTGCCTGCATACCGGCCACACTGACAGCCAGAAACTCCTGTGCCATCTCGACGTGTGAGCGCGTGTGGCTACGAGGAGCATCCCCGTCCCGCATGGGGTCCCTGCTCTGGCCGCAGGGCGTTAGCTGGCGCGACAGGTTGCCGCGAAAAATTGTCTGTAAATCACGGTAGCCCTCCAGGCCAAAATGCTGGGCAAAGCGCACCACCGCAGAGGGGTGCACATTGCAGTCCCTGGCAAATTCCCGCACCCCTTCAAAGCCGAGCTGGTCGCGGTGCTGCTCCACGTACAGCGCAATTTTCTTGAGCTGTTTGCTGAGTGATGCGTAGTCCTGCGTGATGCGCAGGATCATTTCATCTACCGTCGGCCTTGGCAGAGGTGCAGTGGCCATTCAGTGCAAGTGGCTTTCGATCTCGGCCTCCAGCCCGGCCATGGCCTCGCCACCGGCCATCAGATCGGTCACCTCTTCGCGTGTCTTTTCTCCCTTGCGGAAGTCGGCCGCCTTCATGCCCCGAATCAACACCGCAAAGTGGTCACCTACCGTCAGCGCATGGGTCACCTGGTGCGTGATGAAAATCACTGCAATGCCCTTCTTGCGCGCCTGCAAGACGATGCGCAGCACATGCGCCGCTTCCTTCACGCCCAGAGCGGCAGTCGGCTCATCCAGAATCAGCACACTGGCACCGAAGTGCACGGCGCGGGCAATAGCAAGGGCCTGGCGTTCACCGCCGGAGAGGCCGCCTACGAGGCGGTCCCCGTCGTTGATGCGGGTGATGCCGAGTTGGCGCATTTCGCGCACCGCAATCTCGTTGGCCTTTTTGCGGTCAAACACTTCAAACGGTCCCCAGCGTTTGGTGGGCTCCGCACCCACGAAGAAAGAGCGGCCAATACTCATCAGCGGGAAGGTGCCACCAAACTGGTGCACGGTGGCAATGCCGTGGTCGCTGGCTTCGCGCGGGTTTTCGAACGAAACCGGTTTGCCGTTCATCAGCATTTCGCCAGAGGTGGGCTTGTGCACACCAGACAGCAGACGGATCAGCGTGGACTTGCCCGCGCCGTTGTCGCCCAGCAGGCACAGCACTTCACCGGCCTTCACTTCGATCGAGATATCGTGCAGGACGTCAATCGGTCCAAACGATTTATTGACGCTTTTGAGTTGCAGTAAGGGGGCGGTCATGGGGCGGCCTTGGGTTTGATGCGCGGTGCGGCGTGCGAGATCGCCATGGCGCGGAAAGTATTGTTGAGCAGGACGGCGGCGAGCAACAGCACGCCAATGATCAGGCTGGCCCAGTTGGCGTCAAAGCCCGTGTAGTAAATGCCCTGGTTAACGATGGCAAAGGTCATGGTGCCCAGCACAATGCCGATCACCGAGCCGTAGCCACCGGTCAGGATCACCCCGCCAATCACCACCGCAATGATGGAGTTGAAGATGAAGGACTGGCCGGCCGAAACCTGCGCACTGTTGTAGAGGATGGCCTGGCACATGCCGACAAAAGCGGCGCACAGGCCACTGGCCATGTACAGCGCCACATTGAGCTTGTCGGTGGGGATGCCGGCATTGCGGGCGCTGACCTTGTCGCCGCCCAGCGCCAGAATCCAATTGCCGTATTTGGAGTGACCCAGTATGTAGCCCACGAACAGCATGGCGGCTATCCACCACAGCAGGATCACTTCAAACTTACCGTTGATGAAGTCGCCAAAAACCATCTTGGTGATCGGGTCGCTTTTCAAGGCCACGCTTGTACTGCCGGCCACAATGACAGAGAGACCCAGCGTCAGGCCAGCCACAGCAAAGAGGGTTCCCAGTGTCACCACGAAAGAAGGCAGGTCGGTCTTGATGATCAGGTAGCCGTTCAGGAAGCCAATCCCCAGGCCCAAGGCCAGGGAGCAGACGATGCCTACCGGCATAGGCAGCCCGAAGTGGCCGGAAACGATGGCCACCATCATGGAGCTGGCCGGGATGACGCTGCCAATCGACAGGTCCAGGTGGCCGGCAATCATCAACAGGCCAATCGGCAGGGCAATGATGCCCAACTCGGCGGCGATGTTGAGCCAGCTGGCCAGGCCGCTGACTGACAAAAAGGTTTCTCCACCGAAGATGGCGAAGAAGACAAAGACACAGACCAGACCAATGAAGGATCCTGTCTCCGGCCGGCGGATGAGATTGCCAAGCGAGGCCATGGAGGGACCCGCGCTTGGGGGGGCCGGGTTTGCGGCCGCAGGGGTTTGGATGGAGTTGGCGGTCATGGTTTCATTTGTTTGCAAATTTCAAAGCGTGTGGCCCGGACCGGCGTTTTGGCCGATCCGGGCTGCACAGGTTCTTAGCGCGCGCCGGCTGCCGCACCCGCCACTGTGGCTGCCACATTGGAGGCATCGACAATTCCGGGGCCGGTCAGGATGGGCGCAGTCGGCACCTTCAGGCCGTACTGCACATAGCCATTGAGCATCGACACGGCCAGGTAGCCTTGCAGATAGGGCTGCTGGTCGATACAGAACAGCTGGGTGCCGTCCTTGATGCGCTGCAGGTTGGTCGAATCAATGTCAAAGGTGCCCAACTTGACCTGCTTGATCAGGCCGGCCTGGCTGATGCCGGTGGCCGCGCTGGTGGCGTCTCCCGCGCTGATGGTGATGAGGCCGTCCACCGTCTTGTCTTTAAGCAGCGCGGCCTTCACAGCCTGGGCCACGGCAGTCGGGTTGCCGAATGACGAAGAAGGCAGTGGCAATTGCGTGCTTTTGCCGCCGCCCTTGGCCATGCCGTCTGCCAGGCCTTTGCAACGCGATTCCTGGTTAGTGGAGCCGGGCTGGGTGTTCACGCACAGCACGTTCTTGGCGCCAGCCTTGGAGAAATATTCGCCGCCTCCCATACCGGCGACATACTCTTCGCTACCCACGTAGTTTTGCGCACCCAGGCGCTTGGCTGCTTCCATGCCGCCGGAGTTGTAAATAATCAGGGGCACGCCCGCTGCCACCACTTCCTTGAAGGCCGCGTCCATGGCCTCGGGTACCCAGTCGGGGCCGACGATGGCATCGGGCTTCTGGCTCAGCGCCGTGCGGATCAGCTTGGCGGCATCAGGTCCCAGGTTGTCATAGTTCTGCGGGCCCAGCCAGGTCACAGTGCCACCAGCGGCCTTGACTACCAGCGCGGCGTCGTCTGCTCCCTTCTTGACGCGCGACCAGAACGGATCATCCGCCTTGCCGCCAATTACAAAAATCTTGGGACCAGCAGCCAGGGCGGCTGTTACGGTGGTGACCAGGGCGGCGGCCACTACGGCCATCTTAAAAAAGGTTTTTGCTGATTTCATGTTTGTCTCCTGTGGGTTTCAAAAGCTTGCTTGTCCGTAAATGCAACCGGGTGCACATTGACTTTAGCCAAGAACTTGCACATTCCGCATAGGTGTTTTCCCGTAAAAGAATTTTCAAACGACGTAATTTATGGATGAAATTTTCTAACTTAAACCCATAAAACGACGTGGAGAGCGACAAGTTTTCAGGCGGCATCGCTATTTGCGATCCCGTGCACGTGTTTTGACAGGTGGGCCGGGGTGGCTGTTGAGCAGGAAACCCAAGAGCCGCACGATTGGCCCCTGAAATTGCACCCGGTGGCAATTTGCAGGCCTTTGCGGTACGGCGCACCCTGTCAGCTGGCGCTGCGCCGGTGCGAGGACCGCAGCACCAGCGAGCCCGGCGCCATCAGCTTGCGGTGGCTTGTACTGCCGGGCTCGAGCACCAGGCGAATGGCCTCTCCCACCAGGTGCTCCACCGGCTGGTGGAAGGTGGTGAGCTCATAGCTGGGTGAGGCCGCCATCTCGATGTCATCAAAGCCGACAATGGCGATTTTGCGCTGGGCATTGGTCGCCACCAGTGCGTCCATGGCGCCAATGGCAAGAATGTCGTTCTCGCAAAACAGCGCCTCCAGACGCTGATCCCTAGGGGTGGATTCCAGGTAGCGCTGCAGCGCCTGCATGCCCTGCTCGCGTCGGTAGTGCGCGGTCTCGATCACGCAGGCGAGGGCCGCGCCGCAGGCCTCTAGCCGGTCCCTGAATCCCTCCATGCGCCGCAGCTCGGTGCGCTCCGACAGCGGGCCGGCCATGTAGCCTATTCGCCGATAGCCCTGTGCCAGGAACAGGTCGGCAATCTCGGTACCTGCGGCATAGCCGTCGGTGCTGACAAAGGGGATTTCGGCCATGCCGCTGTTGCGCATGATCACCACCAGCGGGATGTGCTTGATGCGCTGCGCCAGCTCCACCAGTTCGTGCTTGAGCGTGGTGCCCAGGAAGAGGATGCCATCCACCTGGAACTGGTCGGCCAGACGCAGGGCCGTGGCCGGGCTGTACTCCGGGCTGACGTTGAGCAACAAGGAACTCAGCCCCTTGGCCTGGAGCTGCCGGGTGGCCTCGTTCAGGATCTTGAGCTGATTGGGATTGCCCAGCTCGTCAGCCACCAGGGCCATCAGGCCGGTGCTGCGGGTGGAGAGGCTGCGTGCCAGCAAATTGGGCGAGTAGCCCATGTCGGCGGCGAGCTGGAGAATGCGCGCGCGCACCTCGGGTGCAATCGAGGCGCCATCGGTGAAGGCGCGTGACACCGTCCACTTGGAGACGCCGGCACGGGCCGCTACATCGCTGGCAGTAACCTTTTTGTTGGGAGGGCGGGGTGTCATGGTGGGGCGTGGGGTGAGAGGCTGCCAAAAATGGTATTTTGCACCTGAGAGCACCTCGATGAAAATTTTCACTGAACTAGCGTAAACCCTTAAGAAAAAGCTGTTTCTCCTGTGTAATGATCCTCCTCATTGGAAATTTTTTTCGAATTGATGGTTTTTAAATAAACCACTTCGAATCAGGTTTCCAAAAAATTTGACCGTTTGTGCACCCGGGTGCAAAACGGAATGGAACTTTCAGGAATGCGATATGGACGACTTGCAATACGGAAAACGCAACAAGCGCGGGGACTGGGCGCCCCACGCGACGCTGGAGGCCGCCCCCCTGTGGGTGCGCCCGCTCAATGTAGGCAATATCCTGCGCTGGCTGGTGGGCTATGTCTGGCCCTGGAATGCGTTTCACATGGCCGTCACTCTGGTCTACTGGTATCTGGTGGTACCCGACGTGGAAACCCTCAAGAACGTGGACTGGGCCTGGGCACTTCGTCTGTATGCGGTGAATGCCGCGGGCATTCTTTTGTTCTATGGCGCCTTTGAATACCAGCTGTACAGGCGCCGTGGCCAGGGCACCCGCTTCAAATACAACGGCAAGTTCCCGGCCGACAATGCGTCGGATGTTTTCTGGTTCAAGAGCCAGAACATGGACAACTTCCTGCGCAGCTTCTTTGTCTCCATCCCGCTGTGGACGGTGGTGGAGGTGCTGTTCCTGTGGTGCTTTGCCAATGGCTATGTGCCCTGGCTGAGCTGGAGCGTCCACCCCGTCTACCTGGCAGTCGTGCTGCTGCTGGCGCCCGCCATTCACGAGGTGCACTTCTTCTGTATCCACCGGCTCATCCACACGCCGCTGCTCTACAAGTGGATCCACTCCATCCACCACAACTCGGTAAATCCCACGCCCTGGTCGTCATTGTCGATGCACCCTGTCGAAGGCTTTCTGTACCACGCGGTGGCGCTGTGGCATCTTGTCATCCCCTCCAACCCCATCGTGGCGCTGTTCCAGATCAACATGGCGGGCTTTGGCGCCATCAACGGCCACATCGGCTTTGACAAGGTGGAAACTTCGGAGGGCCAGGGCTTCAAGAGCCATGCCTATGCCCACTACCTGCACCACAAGCACTTCGAGGTGAACTACGGCGGCGACCAACTCATACCCCTGGACGTCTGGTTCGGCACCTGGCACGACGGTTCGCCCGAAGGCGAGGCCCGCATGCAGGCCCGGTTTGCCAAGAAGCGCGAACGCATGAATGCAGCCTGAAGGCAGCCCCTTTACTTTCCCACCCATATCAAGGAGACCGCCCCATGCCCCAATGGATTGACGCCTGCGCCACCAGCGACGTGGAGCCCGAAGAGGTGATCCGCTTCGACCACGCCACCCAGACCTTTGCGATTTTTCGCAGCCCGGATGACGAATATTTTTGCACCGCGGGCCTGTGCACCCACGAAAAGGTGCACCTGGCCGACGGCCTGGTGATGGACTACGAAATTGAGTGTCCCAAACACAGCGGCGCTTTTGACTACCGCACCGGCGAGGCCATCCGCGCGCCGGTCTGCGTGAACCTGAAAACATTCCCCATCAAGGTCGAAAACGGCCGCATCCACATCGAGATCTGAATCACCATGAGCAATGCCTTCACCCTTGCAGCCTGCGCCGAAATGCTGTGGCGCGACAAACCCATGCAGTGGCGCGTCAAACGCCTGACCGAAATGGGATTTCAAGTGGGCCTGTGGAACTGGCCCGAGCATGACCTGGCCATGCTGGAAAAATCCGGCGCCACCTTCTCCATCATGAATGGCTACCTGAGTGGCCGCCTCAGTGATGACGAGGGAGCGGCCGAGTTGCTGCGCACAGCGCGCGAAACCGCACAAGTGGGCAAGCGCCTGGGGGTAGCCCGCCTGAACCTGCACGGCACCGGTCTGGGTGAGGGCGGCCTGCCCGTCACGCCCTGCCAGGTGGTGACCGGCCCGATGTGGCTCAAGGCCCGCGACACCCTGGCGCGCATTGCCGACATGGCCGAAGAAGAAGGCGTGACCTTCACCCTGGAAAACCTGAACCTGCCGGTGGACCATCCGGGCGTGCCTTTTGGCCGCGCCGAGGACACGCTGGCGCTGGTCTCGTCGGTGAACCACCCGCGCCTGCGCCTGAACCTGGACCTGTACCACGCGCAAATCGGCGAGGGCAATCTGGTGGAACTGTGCCGCAGCTGCCTGCCCTGGATTGGCGAAGTGCAGGTGGCCGATGTGCCCGGGCGCATGGAGCCCGGCACCGGAGAAATCAACTACCCCGGTATTGCCCGCGCCCTGTTTGCCATGGGTTACCGCGGCCCGGTGGGCATGGAGGCGTTTGCCAGCGGCGACCCGGAAGCGGCGCTGGAAGCCTTCCGCAGCGCCTTCACCATAGCCGCCTGAGGAGTTACGCCATGCAAGCCAAACGCCCCACTGTTGCCGACATACGCGCCATGAAGGCGCGTGGAGAAAAAATCTCCATGCTGTATGTCACCACCCTCGAAGAAGCTGCTGCCGCAGACGCGGCCGGCATCCACATGCTGTCAATTGAAGGGCGCTTCTTCAGCCCCGAAATGCGCACCGCTGCAGGGCGCTGCTTTGTGCAGGTCGGCATGCCCTATGGCCCATATGGCAACCTGGCCACCGCTGAGGACTATTTGCGTGAAGCCTTCCGCCTGATGCGCCTGGGCGCTGACTGCCTGTACTGCGCTGCATCCCTGGACATCCAGAAGGTACTGTGCGACAACGCCGTGCCGGTGGTAGCCCACGTGGGACTGATCCCCTCGCAATGCACCTGGACCGGCGGCTTCAAGGCCGTGGGCAAGACCGCTGCCGGTGCGCAGCAGGTGTGGCAGCACGTGCAGCGCCTGGAGGCCGTTGGCTGCTTTGGCGCCGAGCTCGAAGTGGTGCCCGACCGCGTGGCCGAGGCCATCAGCAAAAACACTTCCCTGATCATGCTGGGCATGGGCGCAGGCCCCCATGCCGATGCGCAGTACCTGTTCACGGAGGACGTGCTGGGTCACACCGCGGGCCACAAGCCGCGCCATGGCAAGACCTATCGCAACTTCGCCGCCGAGTTCGCCCGGCTGCAGGCCGAGCGGATTGCCGCCTTCCAAGAGTTCATCGCCGATGTGAACAGCGGTGCCTATCCGGCGCCCGAGCACACCGTGCCCATTCTTGATGCCGAGTTCGAAGCCTTCATCGCACAGATGAAGCGCTAATTATTTTTTTACCCCAGGAGAAACTTCACATGTTCAAAATTGGTCTACTCGGCGCAGGCCGCATCGGCAACGTACACGCCAAAAGCATCACAGCCCATAGCGGTTGCCAGCTGGTCGCCATCTCGGATGTCAACATGGCATCTGCCGAAACACTGGCCGCGAGTTGCGGCGCAGTTGCACGCAGTACTGCCGACATCATTGCCGACAAGTCGATTGACGCGGTGCTGATAGCCACGTCCACTGACACCCACTCCAACCTGATCGAAGCTGCCACAGCGGCGGGCAAGGCCGTGCTGTGCGAAAAGCCAGTGGACCTGGACCTGAGCCGCGCCCTGGCTTGCCAGGACGTGGTGGCTGCCAACGGCCGCCCGGTGATGATTGGCTTCAACCGCCGCTTTGACCCCAACTTTGCAGCACTCAAGCGCGCGTTTGATGCGGGCGAAATCGGCAAGGGCGAGCTGCTGTCCATTACCTCGTTTGACCCCTCGCCTCCGCCCGTGTCTTACATCAAAGTGTCGGGTGGCATCTTCCGCGACATGGCCATCCATGACTTTGACATGGCCTGCTGGATTTTTGGCGGCTTGCCCGAAAGCGTGTCGGCCGTGGGCACCAGCATCGTGGACCCAGCCATTGGCCAGGCCGGTGACTTTGACACCGCTGTGATCACACTGCGCTATGCCGATGGCCGTATCGCCGTGATCAAGAACAGCCGCCGTGCCGTCTATGGCTACGACCAGCGCGTGGAGCTGCTGGGCGCGACTGGCCTGTTGCAAGCTGGCAATGTGCTGGAGAACACCGTCACCAAAACCACCACAGCCGGTGCCATTGGCGCCAAGCCCGAGTTCTTTTTCCTGGAGCGCTACATGCGCGCCTACGAGGCGGAATGGTCGGCCTTCATCGGCGCACTGCAAACCGGCGGCGCCTTGCCCGTCACGCTGAAGGACGGCGTGAACGCCCTGGCAGTGGCCGAAGCCGCAACCTTGTCGGCCAAGACCGGTGTGCCGGTGGCACTGAAGGATGGCAAACCCGTCCAGCCCTGATCCCAGACCCGCCCTAACATCCCCTCACAAATTGATCGCCCCATGTTGACTTCATTTATTCTTACCCTGTCCTGCACGGACCAGCCGGGAATCGTCCACGCCGTATCGGGTTTGCTCTTTCAACATGGGGCCAACATTGAGGAGGCAGCCCAGTTCAACGACCAGAGTACGCGCCTGTTCTTCATGCGTGTGCAATTTGCCTGTGACGAAGGCGCAGAAGAGGCCGTGCAAGCCGCACTGCAAGACCTGGCGCACGCCTGGTCCATGCAACTGGCCTTGCACCGGGCCGCACGCCGCACACCAACCATCATCATGGTCAGCCAGCACGGCCATTGCATCAACGATCTGTTGTTCCGCTGGAAGAGCGGCCTGTTGCCGGTGGATATACGTGGCATCGTCAGCAACCACCGCGATTTCTATCAGCTTGCCGCGAGTTACAACGTTCCGTTCCACCACATCCCCGTCACAGCTGCCACCAAGGCCGAGGCCGAAGCACGCCAACTGGAGTTGATCGCCAAGGAAGGAGCCGAGCTGGTGGTGCTGGCGCGCTACATGCAGGTGTTGTCCGACCCGATGTGCCGGGCCCTCAACGGGCGTGCCATCAACATTCACCACAGCTTCCTGCCCAGCTTCAAGGGTGCGCGGCCTTATTACCAGGCCCATGACCGGGGGGTGAAGCTCATTGGTGCCACGGCGCACTATGTCACCGCCGATCTGGACGAAGGCCCCATCATCGAGCAGGACGTGGCGCGCGCCGACCACGCCATGACACCCGAACACCTGACCACCATTGGTCGCGATACCGAAAGCCAGGTGCTGGCGCGGGCCGTGAAATGGCACGGCGAGCATCGTGTACTGCTCAATGGCCATCGCACCGTGGTATTTCGCTGATGCAGGCCACCTCAGCCATGGCAGCCCAAATCATCGACGGCAACGCCCTGGCCGCCCACACCCGCGCCGACGTGGCGCGCCGCACCGCCTTGCTCACCAGTCGTGGCCTGACCCCTGGCCTGGCCGTGGTGCTGGTGGGCGAGAACCCGGCCTCCCAGGTCTATGTGCGCAACAAGGTCAAGGCCTGCGCCGACGCCGGCCTGCACTCCGTGCTGGAGCGCTACCCCGCCACCATGACCGAAGCTGAACTGCTGGCACGCATTGACGCCCTGAACCAAGACGACAGCATCCACGGCATTCTGGTGCAACTGCCCGTGCCAGCGCACATTGACGCCAACAAGGTGATTGAAGCCATCAGCCCGGCCAAGGATGTGGACGGCTTTCACGTCTCCAGCGCCGGTGCCCTGATGGTCGGCCAGCCGGGTTTTTGGCCCTGCACGCCCTACGGCTGCATGAAGATGCTGGAAAGCATTGGCTACAGCCTGCGTGGCAAGCACGCGGTGGTGATCGGGCGCAGCAACATCGTGGGCAAGCCCATGGCCATGATGCTGTTGGCGCAAAACGCTACCGTCACCATCTGCCACAGCGCCACCGCCAATCTCAAGGCCATGACGCTGCAGGCCGACGTCATTGTGGCGGCCGTGGGCAAACGCAATGTGCTGACGGCCGACATGGTCAAGCCCGGTGCCATCGTGCTCGATGTGGGCATGAACCGCAACGACGAGGGCAAGCTCTGCGGCGATGTGGACTATGCCGGTGTCAGCCAGGTGGCCGGCTACATCACCCCGGTGCCCGGCGGTGTCGGCCCCATGACGATTGCCATGCTGCTGGTGAACACCTTGGAAGCCGCCGAGCGCGAAGCCTTGGAGCTTCAAGCACTGGCTTGACCATCCCTTCAGCCAACGTTCACACAAGCGCCATGCCCCATACAAACAGTTCATCCATTGTGATCGTCGGTGCGGGTCACTGTGGTGGCCGCACCGCGCAGTACCTGCGTGAGTTTGGCTTTGCAGGGGCAATCCACCTGGTGGGTGACGAGGCCAGCCCCCCCTATGAACGTCCGGCCCTGTCCAAAGAGGTTCTGACGGCCGCCAAGCCACTTGACGCGTTGGACCTCCTGACTGCCGAGCGCATGGAGGCACTGGCGCTGACACGCCATTGCGCGTCCGTCCTGTCCATCGATACCGTGGGCAAAACAGCACTGCTGTCCAATGGGCAAACGCTGGGCTTTGGCGCCTTGCTCTTTGCCAATGGCGGCCGTCCACGGCGTCTGGGCATCCCGGGTGAAGAGCTGCCAGGTGTGTTGAGCCTTCGGACCAAAGATGACGCGGCTCGTCTGCTTGGCCGTCTGCGGGCCGGACAGCATCTGGCTGTGATAGGCGGTGGTTTCATTGGACTGGAAGTGGCAGCCTCCGCACGCAAGTTGGGTTGCGAGGTGACCCTGGTCGAAGCGGGCCCGCAACTCATGGGGCGGGTGGTGCCAGCGGTGCTGGCCGACTGTGCACGCGCGGTGCATGCGTCTCAGGGCGTTCAGCTGCATTGCCATGTCAGCCCGGTGCGCATCGAACCACAAGACCAGCGACTGGCGCTCACCTTGTCCGATGGCAGCACCGTGCTGGTTGACACCGTGCTGGTTGGAATTGGCATCGTGCCCGGTGTGGCGCTTGCAGAGGCTGCGGGCGTGGCGGTGGCGCGTGGCATTCTGGTGGACGCCCAATTGCGTACCAACATCCCCGATGTCTATGCGGCTGGCGATGTAGCGGAATTTCCCAGCCCGGATTCCGGCACCTTGATGCGACAGGAAACCTGGCACAACGCAGAGTCACAAGCCCGTGTTGCGGCGCAGAATCTGCTGGGCGCTCAGGTGGCGCTGAGTGCCAAGCCGTGGTTCTGGTCCGACCAATATGACTATCAACTGCAGCTCAGTGGCGAGCCTGCTCCTGGCCTGGTGCAGGTGGTGCGTGCGCAGGAGGGCGGCGACCTCATCCTGTTCTACCTGAACGGGAGCAGCAAAATTGTGGGCATCTGCGGCTGGGGACTGACAGCGCGCATCGCACGGGACCTGAAAATTGCGCGTGCCTTGGTGGAACGCGGAGCCAGTGCCAGTGCCGAGGTATTGGCGGACCCGGCAACCCGTCTGAAATCCTTGTTATGAAAACCCTTTTGTGCTTTGGTGACTCCAATACCCACGGCACCATTCCCATGCGCTCCCTTGACGAAGTGTCGCGCTATGCATTCAATCAAAGATGGCCGGGCCTGGTGCAGGCAGCACTGGGCAGCGACTGGTGGGTGATTGAAGAAGGCTTACCGGGGCGAACCAGTTCCTTCGATGATCCCCAGGAGGGAGAAGACCGCAATGCCCTGCGCTACTGGCAGGCCTGCCTGCAAAGCCACAGGCCGGTGGATGCGATTGTCATCATGCTGGGTACCAACGACCTCAAGGCCCGCTTCGTGGCCACGCCCGAGCGCATTGGGGAGGGCGTGGCGCGGCTGATCGCTATCGCGCTGGAGAACACCCCCCCTGGCAGGCGCCATCCCTTCATCCTGGTGGTGACACCTGCACCGATTGAGGAGCTGGGCTTCTTTCGTGAACCATTTGCCGGTGGGCAGGCCAAATCCCGGCAGCTGCCAGCGGAGTTTTCCAAGCTGGCACGCCACCAGGGCGTGCAGGTGCTGCATGCCGGGGATTGTTGTGAGGTCAGTGCCGTGGATGGCATTCACCTGGACGCCATGGCACACCAGCAACTGGGGCGTGCGATTTTCAATGCCCTGCAAATAGTGTCCGCCGGTGGTGAAGACGGGTTCTAGCGGCGGATACGGCTATCCGATGCGTTCCTCTTGTTTCGCTTCAACGCCCCACTGCTCAGCAGACAAAAAACACCTTGAGTTCGGTGTACTTCTTCCATCCAAGCACCATTGCTTTTGTGATTTCAGCCATGCGTCGAGTCATGTTTTGGTCTCTTCCTTCTAAGCGTATTGTGCTTGCACTGATTGATGCCTATGCCGTTTGGCGAAGCAAAAGAGTGGGTTGGGATGTGTAAACCAGGCGTTTTGCATCCGGATCTTGGATACGTTGCAACAAGATGGCGGCGGCCTGTTCGCCCAATTCGCTGGGGCGTATGTCAACCGTGCTGAGCGGTGGATTCGAGTGCGCCGTGTCCATGATGTTGTCGAAGCCCATCAGCGCGAATTCACTACCCGCATGCAGTCCCTTTTCACCCATGGCAGAGAGTGCGCCAAAGGCAACCACATCGTTGTAGCAAACAGCGGCTTGGAGGTTGGGCTTCTTGCTCAGCAACGCATTCATGGCCTCATAGCCCCCCGTGCGACTGGGATTGGCGTTGAACACCAGGTCGTCTGAAAAAGCCAGCCCTTTTTCAAGCAGCGCTTTTTTATAGCCAGCCAAACGCTGCGTGAATACCACCCCCTTTTGGCCACCCAGAAATCCGACCTGCTTGTGCCCCGCCTTCAAAAGATGGCTGGTTGCCAGGAAGACGCCTTCTTCACTGTCAGAGCCAGCGAAGTCATAGCTTCCCGGTCCCAGATTGCGCACGAAAACAGTCAGCGGAATTCCCCAGGATTGAATGGTTTTCAAAATGGTGCGAGGCGTATTCAGCGCAGGGCAGAGCATGAGTCCAGCTGCGTTTTGTTCTCGCATGGATTGCAGCACCTTGTCCTGAAGTGCCACATCTTCGCGTGTGTGCGCCATGAGCACGACGTAACCCGCGTCGACCAGCTTGCGTTCGATCCCAACCAATACCTCCGCAAAAAACGGGTTCATCAGGTCATTGATGACAACCCCGATGGCATTGGACGCATTGCCGCGCAACTCCCCGGCTCTGCGGTTGTAGACATAGCCCAGCTTGGCTGCAGCTTCCTTCACGCGGTCAGCGGTTTCACCCTTGATGAGCGGGCTTCCCTTCAATACCAAGGAGACGGTGGACTTGGAGACATTGGCTTCTGCGGCTACATCAACGATGGTGATCGTACGTGCGCTTGTGGGTCGTGTGGCCATGGCGTATCGGGGTTTTCCCTAGGTTTTCAATTTTGCTCTTGCAAATAATTTGGAACGTTCCAATAATTCAGGCATTGCAACGTTCCAATAAGCATACGGCAAAAACGAAAATGAACCAAGAAACGAACATAGGTTGGGGTCTCATCGGTGCCAGCACCATTGCCCGCCAGTACATGGTGGAAGCCATTCGGGTGCAAAAAGGGAACTTCGTGCAGGCTGTCATGAGCAGCCAGCAGGAACGGGCCGACCGATTTGCCGCCGATTGCGCCATTCCTGCCGCGTACAGCTCCATCGAAGCACTGCTGGCCGACCCCAAGGTTCAAGCCGTCTACATCAGCACCACCAATGAGCTGCACCACGATCAAGTACTCGCTGCCGCGGCTGCCGGCAAGCACGTTCTGTGTGAAAAGCCTTTGGCCCTGAACACGGAAGACGCACTGGAAATGGTCCGGGCCTGCCAGAAGGCGGGCGTGGTGATGGCCACCAACCACCATCTGCGCAATGCAGCGACGCACCGCAAGATGCGCGAGCTGATTCAGGCCGGCGCCATCGGCAAGCCGCTCTTCGCCCGCGTCTTTCATGCCGTCTATTTGCCGCCGCATTTGCAAGGCTGGCGGCTGGACAAACCCCAGGCCGGTGGCGGCGTCATCCTCGACATCACCGTCCATGACGTCGACACGCTGCGCTTCACGCTGGACAGCGAACTGGTCGAAGTGGTGGGCATGACCTCATCCGCCTCCATGGCGAAAGAGGGTTTGGAAGACGGTGTCATGGCCGTCATGCGCTTCGAGAACGGTGTGATGGCTCAAATTCACGACGCCTTCACCGTCAAGCACGGCGGTCATGGCATCGAATACCACGGCGAAGCCGGATCACTGATCGGCCGCAATGTGATGAGCCAACAGCCAGTGGGTGAAGTGCTGCTGCGCAATGCAGAGGGTGAGACGCAAATCGCCATCGCGCACGAAGGGCTCTATATCCGTGGCGTTGCGACCTTCTGTGCGGCCATGCAAGGCACAGGTCGGCCGTCGGCTACAGCCGCAGACGGAGTCAAGTCCTTGGCGGGCGCACTGGCCGTGGTGCATGCCTGCAAGACAGGTAGCCGCCAGGCAGTCCGATCCCTAACGATTGAAGAGAACTCTCCATGAGAAACAAAGTCATCTCCGCGCGCCAGGCTGCGGCACTGATTCGCGACAACGATGTGGTCAGCATTAGCTCCAGCAGTGGCCTGGGTTGCCCCGATCTGGTCTTGAAAGGTATTGGCGAACGCTTTGACGAAGAAGGTGCGCCCCGCAACATCACCACGCTGAACCCAATTGCGGCTGGTGACATGTACGGCATCAAGGGCATTGACCACATTGCCAAGCCGGGGCTGCTGAGCCGCATTCTGGCCGGCTCCTACCCCAGTGGCCCTTCGTCGCTGCCTATGCCGGCCATCTGGAAGATGATTGTCGAGAACCAGATTGACGCCTACAACATTCCCAGCGGCATTTTGTTTGACATGCACCGCGATGCGGCAGCAAAACGCCCCGGCGTGTTGACCCAGGTTGGCATGGGCACCTTTGTGGACCCGGCACTGCAGGGCTGCGCCATGAACGACAAGGCGGCCTCCCACCCAGTGGTGCGCAAGGAAACTTTTGACGGTGAAGACTGGCTCTACTTTCCGGCCATCGTGCCCCAGGTCGCCATCATCCGCGCCACAACGGCCGATGAAAAAGGCAACCTGACCTATGAGCATGAGGGCGCGTTGCTGGGCGGTCTGGACCAGGCATTGGCAGCACGCAACAACGGCGGCATCGTGATTGCGCAGGTCAAGCGCGTCGTTCGGGCTGGCAGCCTGCGTCCGCACGATGTGCATGTCCCTTGCAATCTGGTGGACTACATCGTGATCGACCCCGACCAACGGCAAACCACGCAGACGGTGTACGACCCGGCCATCAGCGGAGAAATCCAGCAGCCCTTGAGTACCTTTGAAAACCAGGTGTTCGGCCCTGAGAAGGTGATAGCACGCCGCGCCGCCATGGAGTTGAAGGACGGCTCGGCGGTCAACCTGGGCTTCGGCATTTCGGCCAACGTGCCCCGTATTTTGTTGGAAGAGGGATTGCATGGGGACGTCACCTGGGCTATCGAGCAGGGCGCGGTAGGCGGAATGCCCTTGCTGGGTTTTGCCTTTGGCTGTGCTTCCAATGCAGACGCCATCATGGCCTCCAGCAACCAGTTCACGTACTTTCAAGGCGCTGGCTTCGATGCAACCCTGCTGTCCTTCCTGCAGGTGGATGAGAACGGTAGCGTCAACGTCTCCAAGCTCGGTGCCAAGCCGTATCTGACAGCGGGCTGCGGCGGCTTTGTGGACATTACGGCCCACGCTAAAAATATTGTATTTTCCGGCTTCTTCACTGCGGGCGCGCAGCTCGAAGTGGGCAACGGCCGGCTGACCATCCTTAAAGAAGGCAAGACACGCAAGTTCGTCAAAAAGGGCGAGCACATCACCTTCAGCGGCGTAGTTGGGCGCGAACGCAAGCAGCACGTCACCTATGTCACCGAGCGTTGTGTCATCAGTCTGGAGCAAGACGGCCTGATGGTGACCGAAATCGCCCCCGGCGTTGATTTGCAACGTGATGTGCTGGGCCAGGCAGAGATCGAGTTGCGTGTGAGCCCATCACTGAAGCTGATGGATGCTGCCCTGTTTACCGACGCCCCCATGGGTCTGCAATTGAAAGCAGGAAAGTAGCTATGACCGAAGCCTTGACCCATATTGAGCGCGCGGGTGATGTGTGCATCGTCACACTGAATCGCGAGCCCAAACTCAACACGCTCACGCCTGCCATGCTGGATGAGCTGGAGGCCCATGCGCGCGCCATTGATGCCGACCGGGATATTCGCGTCGTGATCCTGACGGGCGCCGGAGGCCGCGCCTTCTGTGTCGGTGCCGACATCACCCAATGGGCCGCCTTGGATGCGCTGGATATGTGGCGCCAATGGGTCAAGCGCGGTCACCAGGTGTTTGATCAATGGGCGCGCCTGCGCCAACCCGTCATTGCGGCTATCAACGGCCACGCCTTTGGCGGTGGGCTGGAACTGGCCATCAGCGCCGACATCCGTATCGCCACGACGGCTGCGCAATACGCCTTGCCCGAAGCGTCCATCGCCACTTGCCCGGGTTGGTCCGGCTCGCAGCGCATGGTGCGTCTGATTGGCGGCAGCCAGACCAAGTACCTGGCCATCAGCGGCCAGCGCCTGTCTGCCACCCAGGCCTTGCAAGCTGGCCTGGTGCATGAAGTGGTGGAGGCCGATGGTCTGATGGCCCGTGCCAAAGTCCTGGCGGCAGACATGGCCACCAAGGCACCGATCTCCCTGCAGTTGACCAAGCAACTGGTCAATGCCGCCACCGGCGAAGACCGGGATGCGGTGCTCGAAGCCATGGCCGGTGCGCTGGCCGCCAGCACCCAGGATGCCGCAGAAGGCATCGCCAGTTTTAAGGAAAAGCGCAAGGCCGCTTACCTCGGCCGCTGAGCCCCACTCCATACCAAACGAAAGATTCACCATGCCCACCCCTCTTACTACAAGCAATCTGGCCGGCCGTCCTGTCTTTGAAGGCAAGCTGCTGATCGACGGCCAGTGGGTCGCCGCCGCGGATGGCGCCACGCTGCAACGCAAGTCTCCCGCGCACGACCAACTGGTGGCTGTGTATGCCCAAGCCGGTGTCACTGACACCGAACGCGCCATCGCCGCTGCGCGCAAAGCCTTTGACAAGGGTGAGTGGCCGCGCATGAAAGGTGCCGATCGCTCCAAGGTGCTGCGCCGGGTGGCAGACCTGATTCTGGAACGCAAGCAGGCCATTGCCGAGATGGAGACGCTGGAAAACGGTAAACCCCTGGCACAGGCATTGGCGGAGATTGAAGGCTCTGCCGACCTGTGGCAATACGCCGCCACCCTGGCGCGCAACCTGCACGGCGACAGCTACAACACCCTGGGTGAGAACACCCTGGGTGTGGTGCTGCGCGACCCTATCGGAGTGGTCAGCGTCATCACGCCCTGGAATTTTCCGTTCCTGATCGTCAGCCAGAAGCTGCCTTTTGCGCTTGCGGCAGGCTGCACGGCCGTGGTCAAACCCTCGGAATTTACCTCCGGCACCACGGTCATGTTGGGACAAATTCTGATCGATGCCGGCGTACCTGCCGGTGCGGTCAACATAGTGGTCGGCCTGGGCCATGTGGTCGGTGACGTCATGGTGTCGCACCCGGAAGTGGACATGATTTCCTTTACCGGCTCCACCGCCGTCGGCAAGGCGGCCGTTGCCAAGTCCGCCGCGACCTTGAAAAAAGTGTCCATGGAACTGGGTGGCAAGAATCCGCAAATCGTGTTTGCCGATTGCGACTGGGACGCAGCGGTGGACGCTGCCGTTTACGGCATCTACTTCAACGCCGGCCAGTGCTGCAACAGCGGCAGCCGCATTCTGGTGCAGGAATCGATTGCCGAGAAGTTTGCCGCCGAAGTGGTGGAACGATCGAAACACGTCAAGGTGGGAGACCCTCTGGTGGCGGGCATGCAGGTCGGTGCCATCACCACCGAAAAGCAGCTGCATACCATCCTGGCCCATATTGATGCGGCCAAGGCGGCCGGTGCCACTGTGGCCCTGGGCGGTGCGCAAATCACTGGCGCGGGCATGTACATCGAACCCACCGTGGTGACCGGCGTGACGTCCGACATGGCCATCGCCCGCGAAGAAGTCTTTGGTCCCGTGCTTGCCATGCTGACCTTCAAGGATTTGGACGAAGCCGTTGCGCTGGCCAACAGCACCCTGTATGGGCTGTCTGCCGCCGTGTGGAGCCAGGACTTCAGCACCTGCATGACAGCCGCGCGCCGCATCCGTGCCGGAACCATCTGGGTCAACACCTTCCTGGAAGGCCATGCCGAGTTGCCCTTTGGCGGCTACCAGCAAAGCGGCATTGGTCGTGAGCTGGGCCGCTTTGCGACCGAGGATTACACCGAAACCAAGACTCTACAAATGCATCTGGGCGCGCGTACCGATTGGTACCTGCCGCGCTGATGCAAAAGGATTCGTCCGGGCCCACAGGGGTCTGGACGGGTAACGCCACTCAGTGGCATTTCAGCGAGCGCTGATTGGCGGCGCATATTTCTAAAACTGACAGGAGATTTCAAATGAAGAAGCAAGTATTGGGTCTGTTGATTGCCGCGTCCTTCGCGGCTCCGGTGATGGCTGAAGAAGCGGTTGAAGTGCTGCACTGGTGGACTTCGGGCGGTGAAGCCGCTGCCCTGGGCGTGCTCAAGGGCAACCTGGAAAAGCAGGGCGTCAAGTGGAACGACATGCCCGTGGCCGGTGGCGGTGGCGAGCAGGCCATGACAGCCGTGCGTGCGCGCGTGACAGCGGGCAACCCGCCCACCGCCGTACAGATGCTGGGCTTTGACATCCAGGATTGGGCCAAGCAGGGCGTGCTGTCCGACCTGAACGCCATTGCCACCAAAGAAGGCTGGGACAAGACGGTGCCCCAGGCCCTGCAGAAGTTCTCCAAGTACAACGGCAAATGGGTGTCAGCGCCCGTCAATGTGCACTCCACCAACTGGGTCTGGGCCAACAAGGAAGTGCTGGCCAAGGCCGGCGTGACCACCGAACCCAAGACCTGGGAAGAGTTTGTTGCTGCCTTGGACAAGGTACAAAAGGCCGGCTTCATCGGTCTGGCCCATGGCGGACAACCCTGGCAAGAAGCCACGGTGTTCGACGGCGTGGTGCTGGCCACCGGCGGTCTGGACTTCTACAAGAAGGCCTTCATCGATCTGGACCCCAAGGCTTTGAACTCCGACACCATGGTCAAGTCCTTTGACCGCATGGCACAACTGCGCAAGTATGTGGACAAGGATTTTTCGGGCCGCGATTGGAACGTTGCCAGTGGCATGGTGATCAGCGGCAAGGCCGGTTTCCAGATCATGGGTGACTGGGCCAAGGGCGAGTTTGTCGGCGCCAAGAAGGTCGCCATGAAAGACTTCGCCTGCTTCCGTACCCCCGGTACCCAAGGCATGGTGTCCTTCAACGCCGACCAGTTCGCCATGTTCAAGGTGGGTGCCGACAAGGTGGCCGCACAAAACAAGCTGGCGACCGCCATTTTGGAGCCCGGCTTCCAGTCGGCCTTCAACGTGGTCAAGGGCTCAGCCCCGGCCCGCACCGATGTGCCGGACACCGCCTTTGACGCTTGCGGCAAGAAGGCCATCAAGGACCTGGCCGAAGCCAACAAAAGCGACAAGCTGGTGGGCTCCATGGCGCATGGACACGCCGTTCCTGCATCCATCAAGAACGCTTTCTATGACGTGATCACGCGCCAGTTCAACGGCCAGATCGACTCCAAGAAGGCGGCTGTCGAGATGGCTTCCGCCGCGAAGAACTAAGGGCTCCCCAGCGATGACCCGGCAGAGGGCTGACTCTGACGGGTCATCGCTTCAACGACTCACGGAGAAGATGCTATGAAAGCAGGTTGGCTACCCAAGCTATTGATCACACCGAGCGCCTTTCTGGTGCTGGTGTGCGTCTACGGTTACATCATGTTCACGGTGTACCTGTCGTTCACGGCATCGACGATTCTGCCGAACATGGAGTGGAACGGCACGGCCGCCTACACCCGTTTGTTTGCTCTGGAAAACTGGAGCGTGGCGCTGGGAAACCTGTGGGTTTTTGCCAGCCTGTATATCCTGATTGCCATGGGAATGGGATTGACCCTGGCCATTCTGATTGACCAGAAGGTGCGCGCCGAGAGCGCGCTGAGGTCCATATTTTTGTATCCCATGGCACTGTCCTTCATCGTCACCGGAACCGCCTGGAAATGGCTGCTGGATCCCGGCGTCGGTGTGGAACACTCGCTCAAGGCGATGGGCATTGACAATATTCCCTTCGACTGGATCAAGAGCTCCGAGATGGCCATTTACTGCGTGGTCATTGCCGCCGTCTGGCAGACCGCCGGGTTTGTGATGGCCATGTTCCTGGCCGGCCTGCGCGGCGTGGACAGCGAGCAAATCAATGCGGCCCGCCTGGATGGTGCCAAGACCTGGCAGATCTACCAGCGCATCATCATTCCCCAACTCGGCCCCGTGTTTATCTCGGCCTTCGTGATCCTGGCCCACATGGCCATCAAATCCTATGACCTGGTAATTGCCCTGACCAACGGCGGGCCCGGTCGCTCCACCTGGTTGCCCTCGGTCTTTATGTACCAGTACACCTTTACCCGCAACGAAATGGCGGTGGGTGCAGCGAGCTCCGTGCTGATGCTGCTGGGCATCGCAGTGGTGGTGTTGCCTTACCTGTATACCGAACTCCGAAAGGGCCATCATGGATAAGACCCCATTGACCCAGGCAGCACGCGTCTTGCTGTATCTGATTCTGATCATCGCGGCCTTCGCCTTTATCACCCCGGTGTATGTGATGGTGGTGAACTCGCTAAAGCCCCTGGACGAGATCCGCAACGGCAATCTGTTGGCCTTGCCGATGGAGTGGACCGTGGAGCCCTGGCTGCAGGCCTGGAGCAAGGCCCAAATCGGCGTGCAGGCAACGGGCCTCAAACCCTATTTCATCAACTCTTTTTTGCTGGTGATTCCGGCGGTGATTCTGTCCACGCTGATAGGTGCTTTGAACGGTTACATTCTGACGCAGTTCAAGTTCAAATTTGCCGACACGCTGTTTGCGGCCATGCTGTTCTCGGTGTTCATTCCCTTCCAGATCGTGCTGATTCCCATGGCCAAGACACTGGGTTTCTTGGGCTTGGCCGGTACGGTCAAAGGCCTGATCTTTGTGAACGTGGTGTATGGCATTGGGTTCACCACGCTATTCTTCCGCAACTACTACGCAGCCTTTCCCAACGAACTGGTACGCTCGGCGCGCATGGATGGCGCCGGCTTCTTCGGTGTGCTGCACAAGATCCTGCTGCCCAATAGCGCGCCCATCATTGTGGTGACCGTGATCTGGCAGTTCACCAATATCTGGAATGAGTTCCTGTTTGGTGCGTCCTTCAGCGACTACACCTCCTTCCCAATGACCGTGGCGCTCAACAACCTGGTCAGCAGTTCCACCGGCGTGAAGGAATACAACGTTCACTTCGCCGGTGCCTTTATCGCGGCCATACCCACGCTGGTGGTGTATCTGGTCTCCGGCAAATATTTCGTACGCGGTCTGATGGCCGGTTCAGTCAAGGGGTAACACATGTCTTCACTCGATCTCGTCAGCATTCATAAGAGCTTCGGCCCGGTCCAAATTCTTCACGACGTCTCCATTGCGCTGAAGGACGGAGAGTTTCTCGTGCTGGTCGGACCCAGCGGCTGCGGCAAGAGCACCTTGATGAACATCATCGCCGGCCTGGAAGAGCCCACTGGCGGCCTGCTCAAATTGGACGGCAAGGACATCACCCAGGTGGCGCCCGCCGCGCGGGACATCTCCATGGTGTTCCAGTCCTATGCGCTGTATCCCAACATGACGGTGGCCAAGAACATCGAGTTCCCGCTTGAAATGCGCAAGGTGGAGCAGTCGGCTCGGGCCGCACGCGTGCAAAGCGTGGCCAAGCTGCTGCAGATTGAACATCTGCTGGAACGCAAACCGCGCCAACTTTCCGGTGGCCAACGTCAACGTGTGGCCATTGGCCGTGCATTGGCACGCGAACCCAAGCTGTATCTGTTTGACGAGCCGCTCTCCAACCTGGATGCGCAATTGCGCCTGGACATGCGTACCGAGATCAAGAAGCTGCACCAGCGCTTGAAGTCGACCATCGTTTACGTAACCCACGACCAGATCGAGGCCATGACCCTGGCTACCCGCATCGCCGTCATGAAGGGCGGCGTGGTGCAACAACTGGGCACGCCGCATGAGGTCTATAACCGCCCGGCCAACACCTTTGTCGCTGGCTTCATGGGCTCACCGCGCATGAACCTGGCCCGGGCCCAGGTGACGGATGCGGCTGGCGCCCTGTCACTGGAATTCCAGACTGGCAATGGCAAGAAAATCACTTTGCCCCTGTCCGAGCAGTTCAGCTATCTCAAGCGCTATCTGGGGCAGGAAGTCATTGCCGGCATTCGCCCCGAGACGATCAATCTGCCGACTGCCAATCTGGACCACAAGGAACTGCAGCGCCCCTTTGCAGCAAAAATTGAAGTGATTGAGCCGACGGGAGCTGACACCCAGGTTATCTTGAATTTTGGCGGCAACGAGTTCACTGCGACCCTGGAACCTGATCTCCCCCTGAGCGTGGGACAAGAGACCCAATTCACGGTAGATTTGACCAAACTAGTGTGCTTTGATTCGAAGACCGAATTGCTTATCGCCTAAGAAGTCCTGCAATGAAAAACTATGACGTGGTCATCATCGGCTCCGGGGTGGGCGGTGGCTCTGTGGCTCTTCAACTGGCGGGCAGCCATGCCAAGGTGCTGATTCTTGAGCGGGGCCCGGCCCTGCCAAGGGAAGCCCAGAACTGGGATCCGGTGGAAGTGTTCTGCGAGCGCCGGTATCACACCAAGGAAACCTGGTTTGCTGACGGGCGTGCATTCCAACCCGGCATGTTTTACTTTGTGGGTGGCAGCACCAAGTTCTATGGCACTGCCATGTTCCGGTTCCGGGAAAAGGACTTTGAGGCGCTGCAACACCCGGAAGGTGTTTCACCAGCCTGGCCTATTCGCTATCAGGAACTGGAGCCTTGGTATGGCAAGGCGGAACAGCTCTTTGGTGTGCGCGGCCAGGCCGGCCAGGATCCCAGTGACCCACCGCGCAGCGCGGGTTATGCCCATGGCCCCATCCCGCATGAACCCGTGATCGACGCGATTGCCGGCAAGTTGCGTGCCCAGGGCTTGCAACCCTTCCCGATGCCCAGTGCGGTAGATTTTGGCCCCACGGGAAGCTGCCAACGCTGCTCCAACTGCGATGCCTTCCCCTGCAAAATCAACGCCAAGGGTGACGCAGAGATGAAGCTGATTGAGCCCGCGCGGCGCAGCAACAACATTGAGTTGATGACCAATGCCCTGGTTGAGAAGCTGGAGACCGACGAAACCGGCCGCAAGGTAGTTGCGGCGGTCGTGAGCGTCAATGGTGTGCGCCAACGCATTACGGCCAGCACCTTTGTACTCAGTGCCGGTGCCATCAACTCCGCTGCCTTGCTGCTGCGTTCCGCCAATGCCCGCAATCCGCGCGGGCTGGCCAATAGTTCGGACGTGGTGGGGCGGCATTACATGACCCACAACACCAGTGCCTTGATGGCAGTGCATCCCTTCAAGATCAACAAGACGCAATTCCCCAAGACGCTGGCCGTGCATGACTACTATTTTGGCGAAGGCGAGGGTGACACCCCACTGGGCAGCCTCCAGCTGCTGGGCAAGATCAAGGAACCCATGCTGCGTGGTGCTTTGGGTACCGTGCCGAAGTTCATCCGCTCAGCCCTGGCGACGCACAGCGTGGACTGGTATGCGCAGAGCGAAGACCTGCCCCATCCCGAGAGCCGCATCACCATCCGCCCCGATGGGGCGATCAATCTGCACTGGCATCGCAGCAATATGCAAACCCACCATCGCTGGGTTGCCAAGTGCAAGTCCATCTTGCGGGGCACCGGCTATCCGATTGTGCTGTCGGCCCCTTTCGGCACCGACGTGGTCTCGCACCAATGCGGCACCATCCGCTTCGGTAACGACCCGGCCACCTCGGCACTGGATCCGCTGTGCAAGGCCTGGGACCATGACAACCTGTTTGTCATGGACTCCAGCTTCTTTCCGTCATCGGCAGCGGTCAATCCCGCTTTGACGGTGGCGGCGCAAGGCCTGCGGGTGGGGCAGTACATACGACAAGAGATCATTCGATGACCAGCGAAAATTTTGACTACATCATCACCGGTGGTGGCTCCGCCGGCTGTGTTCTGGCCAACCGGCTGAGCGAAGACCCCTCGGTGAAGGTGCTGCTGCTGGAAGCCGGCGGGGGCGACAGCCACCCGTTCTTCCACTGGCCCGCAGGCTTTGCCAAGATGACCAAGGGCATAGGCTCCTGGGGTTGGGAGACCGTGCCGCAGAAGCACCTGAAGAATCGCGTGTTGCGCTTCACCCAGGCCAAGGTGATTGGTGGTGGTTCGTCCATCAACGCCCAGTTGTACACGCGTGGCGTGCCCGCTGATTACGACGAATGGGTCAGCGAGGAAGGCGCCACGGGCTGGGGCTACGAGGATGTGTTGCCCTACTTCAAGCGCTCGGAGTGCAACCAGCGCTTTGCCAACCGTTACCACGGCTACAGCGGCCCCTTGGGTGTCTCCAACCCCATCAGCCCGCTGCCGATTTGCGAGGCCTATTTCCAGGCGGGACAGGAGCTTGGCATACCCTTTAACCCGGACTTCAATGGCGAACACCAGGCCGGGCTGGGCTATTACCAGCTCACGCAACTGAATGCGCGGCGCTCCTCCACATCGATTGCCTTCCTCAAGCCGGTGCGCCACCGTGCCAATCTGTCGGTCATGCTGCACACCATGGCCACCCGTGTCGTGGTGGAAGGTGGTTGCGCCGTGGGCGTGGAGGTGGTGCAGGGCAGCAACCGCACACCCTCGGTACTGCGCGCTGAGCGCGAAGTGATCGTGTCCTCGGGTGCCATGGGCTCGCCCAAGCTGCTGATGCAATCCGGCATCGGCCCGGCCGAGCACCTGAAATCGGTGGGCGTTTCCGTCGTTCACGATCTGCCCGGTGTGGGATCGAATCTGCAGGATCACCTGGACCTGTTTGTGATTGCCGAATGCACGGGCGACCACACCTACGACAAGTACAACAGGCCTCACCATGCGGCCTGGGCCGGTCTGCAATACCTGCTGCTGAAAAAGGGCCCCGTGGCCTCCAGCCTGTTTGAGACGGGTGGCTTCTGGTATGCCGACCCGGCAGCGGGGGCGCGCTCGCCCGACATCCAGTTCCATCTCGGCCTGGGCTCTGGCATCGAGGCCGGCGTGGCCAAGATGCAGAACCCCGGCGTCACGCTCAACACGGCTTATTTGCGTCCGCGCTCGCGCGGCACGGTGCGCCTGTCCAGCAGCGACCCGGCAGCATCGCCGCTGCTGGATCCGAATTACTGGTCTGATTCGCATGACCGCAGCATGGCGATCAAGGGCCTGCGCATGGCGCGCGAGATTCTGAGCCAGGCCGCACTGAAGCGCTATGTGCAGTCGGAGGTGCTGCCCGGTGCGAATCGGAAATCCGACGAAGACCTTTTCAACTACGCCTGCGCGCATGCCAAGACCGACCACCATCCGGTGGGCACCTGCAAGATGGGCCCGGAATCGGAGCGCCGCAGCGTGGTGACTCCCGACTTGAAGCTGATCGGTCTGAAGGGGCTACGCGTGGTGGACGCGTCCGTCATGCCCCGCGTGCCCTCCTGCAATACCAATGCGCCTTCCATCATGGTGGCCGAAAAGGGCGCAGACCACATTCTCGGGAAGCTCTGATTTATGTCGAACCCACGTGAACGCCGCAGTGCAGCGGGCGAGCCTGGTATTTCGCAGGAGATCCTCGACGCGCTCACCGATGTGAAGATGCCACGCCTGAGCCCCAAGCCCCCGACCAAAGAGAGCATCTCGGTACATGGTTGGCAGCTCCCGGTGCGGCGCGCACGCGTGTTCATTGTTGGCAGTGGTGCGGCCGGCCTGCGTGCAGCGGTGGAGCTGAAGCGACGGAATGTGGAGGTCAGCGTGGTCACGCAAAGTGCCTATGGAGGCACCTCTGCCTGCTCCGGCTCGGACAAGCAGACCTTGCATACGGCCAATACCTCGGACCGTGGCGACAACTTCAGGGCCATGGCCGAGGCGATCGGTGCCGGTGGCGCCATGGACAAGGACACGGCCTATATCGAGGCGGTGGGATCCGGGCGTGCTCTGTCCACGCTGCAGTTCCTGGGGCTGCCCCTGCCGGTGGATAGCTATGGCGGCGTGTTGCGCTACCAGACTGACCACGATGAAGTGGGCCGTGCCACCAGCTGCGGACCGCGAACTTCCCGCCTGATGGTGAAGGTGCTTGCACAAGAGGCCATTCAGCTGGGTATCCCGGTCTTCAACCAGACAACGGCCGTGCAGATCCTGGTGCAAGAAGACGAGGCACAAGCGCAGCGAGTCATAGGTACGCTGTGCATAGACCCCAAGTTATGTGCCGAGAACAATCCGTATGGTGTGGTTGCGCACCTGTGCGACTACCTGGTGCTGGCCGCAGGTGGACCGGGCGAACTGTACCGTGACAGCGTCTATCCCCGAAATTGCTTTGGCTCGCTGGGCCTGGCGCTCGAAGCCGGTATCGAAGCCGTCAATCTGACTGAAAGTCAGTTTGGCATAGGCACATCACGCGATGGTTTTCCCTGGAATCTGTCTGGCACCTATGCCCAGTGCATGCCCTACGTTTACTCCGTGGACGATGCGGGGGCTGAGCACAACTTCCTGGCCGACTACTACCGCACGACGCAGGAGTTGGCATCCAACACTTTTCGCAAGGGGTATCAGTGGCCCTTCCACGCGACCCGCATGCTCGACTTTGGTTCCAGCCTGTTTGACCTGGCCGTGTTCCGGGAGATGCAAAGCGGGCGCAAGGTCTATATGGACTTCAACCGGAATCCGCTGCCCGTACCGGGCGATCAGGTTTTTGATCTGAACCGTTTGGATGCGGATGTCCACACCTACCTGGAGAAATCCGGCGCCCTGCTGGACAAGCCCATTGAACGCCTGAAACGGATGAACCCCCTCTCCATCGAACTGTACAAACAGTACAAGGTCGACATCGAGAAGCATCCGCTGCTGTTCGCCATGAACAACCAGCACATGAATGGCGGCCTGGCCGTCGACATCTGGGGGCAGACCAGCCTGAATGGTTGCTACGCGATCGGCGAAGCCGCTGGTACGCATGGCGTTACGCGTCCCGGCGGCTCGGCACTGAATTCAGGCCAGGTGTTCGGTACGCGGTGTGCGGAACACATCGCCTCCAGGCAAGCAGAAGCGGTACACGGTGCGTCGCAAGCACAGGCTGTGATTCAGGCGGGCGTACTGCGCATCCAGACTGCGCTGCAGACAGCCAGCCCTATCAAGGTATCCGCAATCAAGCGCGCGGTACAAGCGCGCATGAGCGATGCGGCGGGGATGATTTGCCGGCCCAACGAGATTGCCTCTGCCCTTCATGAGGCGCAGCAACTCACACGTGCCGTTCGCGAGCAGGGTGTGGCGTTTGAGGCCACGACCTTTGGCGCAACCCATGCGTTGCAGTGGCGGCATAACGCGCTGGCCTCGGAAGCCATTCTGTATGCACTGGACTTCTATGTCACACGCGGTGGCGGCAGCCGTGGCGCCAGGGTGATTTGCGACAGCGCAGGGACCTGTGTTCCCACCACGGCCAAGGGCCCGCTGGAGGCCTATCGCTTCCGGATGGAGCGAGCCGAAGACAAAAACGAGCAGATTGTGGTGAGGATGGTCGGCGCTGCGGTGTGGGTCGCCACCAATAAGCCCAGGGAGTTCCTGCAAACAGAGCGCCCGTTCTTCGAGCGCAATTGGCCCCATTACCTGACGGGCGCCATCTACCGGGAGACCGTTTGAATGGCACAGTCTAAGACAAGCGGAGCGCGATATGGCGATTGATGTGGTGACTTTCGGTGAGGCCATGATGCTGCTGGTCGCCGATCAGCCGGGGCCGCTGGAGCGTGCCCGGGCGTTTGTCAAACGCACGGCCGGGGCTGAGACCAATGTGGCGATTGGCCTGGCACGCTTGGGGCTGCAGGTCGCGTGGTGCAGCCGCCTGGGCACCGACTCCATGGGGCGCTACCTGCTTCAGTCCATGGAGGCAGAGGGTATCGACTGTTCGCATGTGGTGTGTGACGCCACCCAGCGCACGGGCTTCATGATCAAGGGCCGTGTGGAAGGCGGGGGTGACCCGCAGGTGGAGTACCACCGTAAGGGCTCTGCCGCGAGTCTGTTTCAGCCCGAAGAAATTGATACGCCGTGGTTGGTCGGAACCAGACATTTGCATGCCACCGGTATCTTTGCGGCGCTCTCGAGTAACTGTCTTGCGAGCTCCCTTGCCAGCATGGATGCGATGCGCAAGCATGGCAAGACCGTTTCGTTCGATCCGAACCTGCGTCCCTCGCTCTGGGCCAGCAGGGAAGTCATGCGTGAGACCGTCAACAGCCTGGCTTTTCGTGCCGATTGGGTGCTACCGGGGATTGAGGAAGGCAAGCTGCTGACCGGCCAAGATTCCCCGCAGGAGATTGCCAGGTTTTATCTGGATGCGGGGGTATCGCTGGTGGTGGTCAAGTTGGGCGCCGATGGGGCTTACTACGCAACATCGCAGGAATCTGCATTTGTATCCGGTTTTCCTGTCGATCAGGTGCTCGATACGGTAGGTGCTGGCGATGGTTTTGCCGCAGGCGTGATCAGCGGCATGCTGGAAGGCCTTGGCGTCCAGAACGCAGTCCGGCGCGGGGCGTGGATTGGTGCGCGTGCAGTGCAGGTCCTCGGTGATACAGAGGGTTTGCCAACGCGCGCTCAGCTTGCTCAAGCGCAGTTGTGAACGGCGATCAAATGAGGACCACATTCCATGGATAGCACTTCAGACGCGATACGTGACCTTGCCATCATTGAATTGCAGGAGGAACTCCTGCAATTCACTGCCTTTGACAACACGACTGCCTGGCAGTTGGGCGAGTCCATCAAAAAGCATTGCGAATCCCGGAGTCTGGCAGTCACGATTGAAATTCGGATGTGCCGGGAGACCGTGTTCTTCTTTGCCATGCCCGGCACTTCACCGAACAATTCTGACTGGGCACGCCGCAAGCGCAACACAACCGAATTGCAGCAACGCAGTTCCTATGCCGTCGGGCTTGCATTGCCTGAAGGGGAGACACTGGAGCGCCAGACTGGTTTGCCCTTGCGTGACTTTGCGCATCACGAGGCAGTGTTCCGATACGGGTCAAGGGTGTGGGCTGCGTGGGCACCGCAACGATCTCGGGGCTGCCGCAGCGCGAAGACCACAATATCGTGGTGCAGTCTATGGCGGACTTCATGGGCGTGACTTTGGTTGCGTGCACTTTAGCCTGAACCTCATTCGTGTTTCTGAACGAGGTCGATCGCCGGACCCCATGACTGCATTGCAAATTGCCGAGTGCCACTTGCCCAGCCCGCTTTTGGGCATCCACCATGTGGCCATCATCGCATCGGACTACCAGGCATCCAAACGCTTTTATGTTGGTCTCTTGGGGTGCGCGGTAATTGCGGAGCATTTCCGTGAGCAGCGTAAATCCTACAAATTGGACCTTGGCTTGCCTGACGGATCTCAGCTGGAGCTGTTTTCATTCCCGGAGCCGCCAGCACGTCTCAGTAGGCCTGCGGCTTGCGGCACCTGGCATTCAGGGTGGGCAACCTGGATGCCTTGAACACCGTGGAGTGGAGGTGGAAGCAGTGCGCATGGATGAACACACTGGCCACCGATTTCTCTTCTTCGCAGACCCTGACGGCCTGCCGCTTGAACTCTATGAAGCTGATCCGTATCGCGCAATCTGGCATCAACCCCTATGACTGCTCAGGAGAAGTCCCTCAGAGAACGTAATGACTGCAATAGAGTTGCAAGCATGTCCGGTCACTTTTTTCGAACGACTCCTAACGCGGCGCTGGAGTCATTCGGTAAGCGTGTCTTTTTTGGGTTCGATCACTCAGTGGTCGTCGCTTTCTCGCTGGTGCCGAACTGCGCCGATAGGGACCCGACCTGCGGCTTTTATTTCGAAGTGCACTCCATAGCCGCTTGCACCCAACGGGACAACCTGTTCACGGACAAACGGACTATCGTCTGCTTTGCGGCAGCTAAACGGAATCATGGCAAGAAACTGGCACGCCCCTCGGATGGACTGAATCGCCCCCATCGGAATTTCAAGATCGCCAGTTGGACTGTTGGGTTCACGCTCAAAGGCGAAATCCAACATTGTTTCGAGATCCTCGTCGGCCTCGCGGCTGGAATCCGGTCGCCCGCCCCGTCCCCGCAGCCCGTCCCTATGGCTGCAAGCCAAAGCCGCCGGCAAACACCTCCCGCAGGTAGCCTACAAACGCGGTGACCGCCAGTGGCACATGGTGCGAGTAAGGCCGTATGGCATAGATGGCCTCGGCAAAGGCGCCGACCGACTTCCATTGCGGCAGCACCTGCACCAGCTTGCCCTGGCGCAGGCTGGTCTGGGCGCTGAAGTCCGGCACCAGGGCAACGCCCAGGCCCGCCAGGGCGGCGTCGCGCAAGGCCTCGCTGTTGTTGGCAGAGAGGGAACCCGATATGGGCACCGTGACCCGCGCCGACTCCTTGTGTGCGCTCAGGGGCTCAAAGGTCCAGGCCGGCGCGTCGTGCGAGCGCCGGTAATGCAGGCAGTTGTGTGTGACCAGATCTGCGGGGGCGGCCGGGACGCCGCGTTTGCGCAGGTAACTGCGCGTAGCCACCAGCACCGTGCGCGTCGTGCACAGGTTCCACGCCACATGCGTGTCCGGGGGCGCTGCGGTGTGGCGAATGGCCAAATCAAAGCCTTCGGTACCCATGGAGCTGAGGCGGTCGGACATATCCAGCTCCAAGCGCACCTCGGGGTACAGGCGCAGAAAGTCGGCCAAGCGGGGCACCAGTTGCTGGCGTGCCAGGGCCACCGGTGCGGTGATGCGCAGCAGGCCGCGCGGCGCGCCCGCCAGGTCGCGCACACTGGCGAAGCTCTGCGCAATTTGCTCGAACGGGGCCCGCGTCTCGTCCACCAGACGCTGCCCGGCCTGCGTGAGCTGCACGCTGCGCGTGGTGCGCCGGACCAGTTCCACGCCGGCAGTGCGCTCCAGTTCGGCAATGTGCTGACTCATCGCCGCCTTGCTCACGCCCAGGCGGGCCGCTGCGGCCGTGTAGCTGCCCTGTTGCGACAGCACCATCAGCCCATGCAGGTGGTTCCAGGGGTCTTTCAATTTTTGCTCAATCATGGGCCTATTGTTCACCATGTTGAACAATCAATTCAGGTCACCGGTCTTGTTGGATCCCTCTGCGCGCCATAAACTGGGCGCCCAAGCAAAGCCTGAGCGGGTTTTGTCTGAGCCCTTATTCCAACAGAGACACGCAATGACGCCTTACACCGATTCCACCGAAGTAGCCCAGTACATCCAGGGTGCCCGCAGCGCCGGCAGCAGCACCCGTACCCAGGCCATTTACAACCCCGCCACCGGCGCCGTGGCGCGCCAGGTGCGCTTGGGCAACGCCGCCGATGTGGACGCCGCCGTGGCCTCCGCACAAGCCGCCTTCCCGGCCTGGTCGGACACCCCGCCCATCCGCCGCGCCCGCGTCATGTTCAAGTTCCTGGAACTGCTGAACGCCAACAAGGATGAGCTGGCCCGCGTCATCACCGCCGAACACGGCAAGGTGTTTACCGATGCCCAGGGTGAAGTGGCCCGCGGCATCGACATCGTCGAGTTTGCTTGCGGTATTTCCCAACTGCTCAAGGGTGACTTCACCGACCAGGTGTCAACCGGCATCGACAACTGGACCCTGCGCCAGCCCCTCGGCGTCGTGGCCGGCATCACGCCCTTCAACTTCCCCGTGATGGTGCCGATGTGGATGTTCCCCGTTGCCATTGCCGCCGGCAACACCTTTGTCCTGAAGCCCAGCCCCCTGGACCCCAGCCCCAGCCTGTTGATTGCGGATTTGTTCAAGCAGGCCGGTCTGCCGGACGGCGTGTTCAACGTGGTGCAGGGTGACAAGGAAGCCGTGGATGCGCTGCTGGTGCACCCGGACGTGAAGGCCGTGAGCTTTGTCGGCTCCACGCCGATTGCCAACCACATTTACGAAACCGGTGCCCACCATGGCAAGCGCGTGCAGGCCCTGGGCGGCGCCAAGAACCACATGGTGGTGATGCCCGATGCCGACATCGACCAGGCCGTGGACGCCCTGATCGGCGCCGGTTACGGCTCGGCAGGTGAACGCTGCATGGCCATCAGCGTGGCCGTGCTGGTGGGTGATGTGGCCGAGCGCTTGATGCCCAAACTGCTGGCACGCACCAAGACCCTCAAGGTGCTGGACGGCATGAACCTGGCCGCCGAGATGGGCCCCATCGTCACCCAACTGGCACATGACCGCATCACCGGTTACATCGCCCAGGGTGTGAAGGAAGGCGCTACCTTGCTGCATGATGGCCGCGACTTCAGCGGTGCCTCTGCCGGTGCCGGTTGCGACAAGGGCTTCTGGATGGGCGGCACGCTGTTTGACAACGTGACCCCCGAGATGCGCATCTACAAGGAAGAGATCTTCGGCCCCGTGCTGTCCTGCATGCGCGTGAAAGACCTGGCCGAAGCGGTGGACCTGATCAACGCCCATGAGTTCGGCAACGGTGTGAGCTGCTTTACCCGCGACGGCAACGTGGCGCGTGAATTCAGCCGCCGCATCCAGGTCGGCATGGTCGGCATCAATGTGCCGATTCCCGTGCCCATGGCCTGGCACGGTTTTGGCGGCTGGAAGAAGAGCCTGTTTGGCGACATGCATGCCTATGGCGAAGAGGGCGTGCGCTTCTACACCAAGCAGAAATCCATCATGCAGCGCTGGCCCGAAAGCATTGGCAAGGGTGCCGAGTTTGTGATGCCTACGGCGAAGTGAACGACAAGCTGCCCGACTGGGACCTGTACCACGCCCTGCGCGAGCAGTGGACGCACGAGGACAACCTGGTCAACCACCGGCTGATGTGGCTGATCCTGTCGCAGGGCCTGCTGTTCACCGCCTACGGCACGCTGACGATCGACAAGCACCGTTGGCTGGTCTACGGCTTTCCGGTGTTCGGCATGGCGGTAGCAGCGGTGATCGGGGTCAGCATCTTTGCCGCGCTGGATGCCTCAGGCGCCATTGAGGCGGCTTACGAAAAAGCCGGCCTCGACCGGCTCTGCCATCTGACGCCCCAAAGCACGACCGCCCACCGGGGTAACTGGGCCGCCAAGGCGCTGCCCTTTGTGTTTGGCACGCTGTGGTTGCTGGCGGCGACCGGGTTCATCCAGGCTAACTAGCCCCCACGCTTCTCGCTGCGCGTAGTGCGCTGCCCCCCGAGGGAGCCTGACCCCGCTTGGGGCGGCCCGGCGCGGGGTCCATAGCCCCCACGCTTCTCGCTGCGCGTAGTGCGCGGTCCCGCCGAGTTCACTAGGGGTTAGCCCCGTGCCTGTTGGCACAGAAACTGCATACACTTTTTGTATACACTTTTCTGATGCAAAGGGCCTTCCATGACCACCACGACAGCGGTTCATCCCATTGATGAGCGACTCCCCACCGGCAAATTAACCGTGCTGGGTTTGCAGCATGTGCTGGTGATGTATGCCGGCGCGGTGGCCGTGCCGCTGATCGTCGGGCGCGCCCTCAAGCTCAGCCCCGAGCAGGTGGCGATGCTGATTTCGGCCGATCTGTTTTGCTGCGGTCTGGTGACCTTGATCCAGTCGCTGGGTGCGACGCAGTGGTTTGGCATTCGGCTGCCCGTCATGATGGGTGTGACCTTTGCCTCGGTTGCGCCCATGGTGGCGATTGCCGGTGCCACGCCGGGCGTGGAGGGCGCGGGACTCATCTTCGGCGCCATCATCGGCGCCGGGGTGATCTCCATGCTCATTGCGCCGCTGGTCAGCCGCATGCTGCGCTTCTTCCCGCCGGTGGTCACCGGCACCATCATTGCGGTCATCGGCATCAGCCTGATGCGCGTGGGCATCAACTGGATTTTCGGCAACCCCTTCGGCCCCACCGCGCCCAGCGTGGTGAATCCGGAGCATGCCAAGTGGCTGGCCGACGTCACGGCCGCGGCCAGCGCGGCGGGCAGCAGCCTGCCGCCCATACCCAAAGGCCTGGCGCTGGCAGCCAGCGTGCCCAACCCCAAGTATGCGGACCTGAGCGGCGTCGGCATTGCAGCGCTGGTGCTGGCTTCCATCCTCCTGATTGCCAAATACGGCCGGGGCTTCATTTCCAACATCTCGGTGCTGCTGGGCATTGTGGTGGGCGGCATCGTGTCCACGGCCGTGGGCCTCATGAATTTCGACAAGGTGGCCAAGGCTGCCTGGTTTGATGTGGTGCTGCCCTTCGGCATTGCCGCGCCGGTGTTCGACCCCATCCTGATACTCACCATGACACTGGTGATGATTGTGGTGATGATCGAATCCACCGGCATGTTTCTGGCGTTGGGCGAAATGACCGACCGCACCATTGACCAGGCCGCACTCACCCGCGGTCTGCGTACCGACGGCCTGGGCACGCTGATCGGCGGCATCTTCAACACCTTCCCCTACACCAGCTTCTCGCAAAACGTGGGCCTGGTGGCGGTGACCGGCGTGAAGAGCCGCTTTGTCTGCGTGGCCGGTGGCGTGATCCTGATTGTGCTGGGGCTGCTGCCCAAGATGGCGGCACTGGTGGAGTCGCTGCCCACGGTGGTGCTGGGCGGCGCCGGGCTGGTGATGTTCGGCATGGTCACAGCCACCGGCATCCGCATCCTGGCCGGGGTGGATTTCAAAACCAACCGCAACAACGCCTTTGTGGTGGCGGTGTCCATCGGTGTGGGCATGATCCCGCTGGTAGCGCCCAACTTCAAGCAGTGGATGCCGCACGGCCTGCACCCGCTGATCGAGTCCGGCATTTTGCTGACCTCGATTGCAGCGCTGCTGCTCAACCTCTATTTCAATGGCGCAAAGGGCGGTGCCAAGGATGCCGTGGCGGCGGCCAAGCAGGCCGACGCGCACTAATCGAAGGAAAGCGTATCCGGCTGGGCCACCGGCTGGCCTGCCGCCACCCAGGCATCAAAGCCACCGGCAAGGTTCAGCACATTCAGATAGCCCATCTCCTGCAAGGCGGCACCGGCCAACGCGGCCCGGCCGCTGGTCTTGCAGTACAGCACGACCTGGATATCGCGCGCCTGCAGAGCGGGCATGCCACTGAAGCGGAACTCCAGCATGCCACGCGAGATGTGAATGGCACCGGGCAGGTGGCCGGCGGCGAACTCGTCGGCCTCGCGCACATCCACCAGCACGCTGGCCTCGCGGATGGCTTGCCCGGCGTCAGCAACAGAAACTTCCAAAACGCGCGCCTTGGCGGCTGCGACCAGATCGTGTGCGGTTTTCATGGCTTGTCCTTTTTCAGATGCGTTGACCGAGCCAGCGCGTGACATGCGCCAGCCCCTGATGTCCCGGCCCCTCGGACAGGGTGGTCTCACCCTGCCAGGCCAATACGGGTTGCAACAGGTCTGCGAATTCTGCCGCCAGTTGTTCCGGCGTGTAGAGCATATCCACGTCCCTGGGGCCGCCGCTGCTGTGGTGCAACTGCTGGGGGTGAAAGGCTTCGAGGATCAGCCAGCCACCGGGCTTGAGCCCCTGTGCCAGCGCACGGTGCGCCCGCAACCGGATGCTGCCGGGCAGGTGCACATAGATCAGCACCACCGCGTCCACGCTGGCGGGCGCGGGCGACCAGTCGGCCAGATCGACGAAGGTGGTGGTCAGCGTGACCCCTTTTTCAGCCGCCAGGGTTTGCGCCTTTTGCAGGCCGACGCTGGAGTTGTCGACCGAGGTCACGGCATGGCCCTGGCCGGCCAGCCAGACGCCGTTGCGGCCCTCGCCGTCACCGGGCACCAGTACGACGCTGGCAGCTGGCAGACGAAGGGCTGCTTCGCGCAAAAAAGCGTTGGCTTCTGTGCCGTATTTGAAGCCCGGCTCGGCAAAGCGCTGGTCCCAGAAATTCATGGCCAGGCCTTACGCCGGTGCCGACATGGCGTCGAAGGCGGCCAGCGCCTCTGCGGTGTACATCAGGGCCGGGCCACCGCCCATGTAGACGCACACGGCCAGCATTTCTTCCAGTTCCTGCTTGCTGCAGCCCAGCTTGATCAGGGCCTTGACGTGAAAGCCGATGCAGCCCGAGCAATGCTGGGTGATCCCGATGGCCAGGGCCATCAGCTCCTTGTGTTTGGCGCTGACGGCGCCCTCCGCCATGGCGGCACGCGCCAGCTGGCCAAAGGCCTGCATGGCGTCGGGCTGGGCTTTGCGCAGGGGCGCCAGGTTGGCGTTGATGTTCTGGATCAGGCCGGTGTGGTCAAAGGTGCTCATGGGGGCTCACAATCAAAGTGGGGAAGGAATAAGGAGGATTTTATACCCCATGGGGTATAAGATGCAACCTTTGCAACGCACACTGGTGCTGCATCAACAAATGACGGGGGACAGGTGATGGAACGCATGAATATCGGACAGGCAGCCAAGGCTTCGGGCGTGTCGGCCAAAATGATCCGCCACTACGAAAGCATCGGCTTGGTTGCGCCGGCGGCGCGCACCGAGGCCGGTTACCGCCTGTATGGCGCGCGCGACATCCACACCCTGCAGTTTGTGCGCCATGCGCGCGACCTGGGTTTCTCCCTGGCGCAGATCGGCGAACTGATTGGCCTGTGGCAGGACCGTTCGCGCCCTAGCCGCCAGGTGAAAGCCCTGGCCCAGGCGCATATCCGCGCGTTAGAGCAAAAGGCCGCGGAGTTGCTCACCATGAAAGCTACGTTGGCGCAACTGGTGCAGTGCTGCCATGGCGACGACCGGCCCGAATGCCCGATTCTGGAAACCCTGGCCAACGACCGGCAACCGGCAGCCGGGCACTGACTTCAGTCGTTCTCCGGCTGCACCTGCAGCGCTTCCAGAAAGCGCGACACCATGTTGTAGGTGGCAATCACACCGACGAGTTCCACCAGGGCTTGCGTGGAATCCAGCGCCTGCTGCACGCGGTCAAAGCAGGCATCGGTGACCTGCACATTGCACGTCATCTCCCGCGTCAGTTGCAGCACCGCGCGCTCGGCCTCGCTGAACAGCACCGCATCCTGCAGCGCGGCGTCCAGGTTCTTCAGCCGCTCCAGTTGCGCGGGTGTGCCGCCCACGGCCAGCCACTCCGGCGCATGCTGCAGCAGCTCGTAGTCGGCGCGGTTCAGTACCGCCACCGCGCAGATGGCCAGCTCCCTGAGCCTGGCATCCAGCAACAGGGCATTGCGCACCGCGCCCAAAAAGCCATTCCAGCCGACGGCAAAGGCCGGGCTGTTGAGCAGCATGCGGTCCAGATTCAGCAGGGTGCCGCCGCGCCGCTTGCGGATAGCCTGCACCACGTCCATGGGTTCCAGTTGGTCGTCCGGCCGCTGGGGGATTCGGAGGGGATGGGGCATGCTCAGTCCACCGCAGCGATCAGCTCGGCAGCGTGGTGGCGCTGCTGCTCTTCCATCACCAGCTGACCCAGCTCGCGCTTGAGGCTATTGAAGGCAGGTGAAGAGGGGTCGCGCAGGCGCGGCAGGTCCACCAGCAGGTCGCGCTTGACGGTTCCCGGGCGGTAGGTCATGACCACAATGCGGTCGGCCAGGTAAATGGCCTCCTCGATGCTGTGCGTCACAAAAATCACCGTCTTGCCCAGCTCGGCCCAGATGCGCAGCAGCTCGTCCTGCAGATTGCGGCGCGTGAGCGCATCGAGTGCGCCAAAGGGTTCGTCCATCAGCAGGATGGGCGAGTCCAGCGCCAGGATGCGGGCAATCGCCACGCGCTGGCGCATGCCGCCCGACAGGTCCTTGGGGTAGCGGCTGCGGAAGTCGGTGAGGCCCAGCTTGGCCAGCAGCGTGGTGACGGTATCGTGGATTTTTTCCGCTGATTCGCCCTTGATTTCCAGACCGAAGGCGATGTTTTTTTCCACCGTCATCCAGGGGAAGAGGGCGTATTCCTGGAACACCATGCCGCGGTCCGGCCCGGGGCCGGTGACCGCTTGGCCGTCGGCCGTGATGCTGCCGCTGCTGGGCAGCGAAAAGCCGGCAATGGCATTGAGCAGGGTGGACTTGCCACAGCCCGAGGGGCCGAGCAGGCAGACAAACTGGCCGCGCGGAATGTCGAGGTGAATGTCTTTCAGTGCGACCACTTCACGGTCCGCACTGGCGAAGATTTTGTGGACGCCTTGGATGGCAATATGCGATGCGCTCATGTCAATGCTCCAGACCACGGTGCCAGCGCAGCAAATAGTTGTTCAGTTTGTTCACGCCCATGTCGATGGCCAGGCCCAGCATGCCGATGCTGACCATGCCGGCGATGATTTTGTCGGACCAGAAATACTCCCGTGCCTCCAGAATCCTAAAGCCCAGGCCGTTGTTCACCGCAATCATCTCGGACACGATGACCACGATAAAGGCGGTGCCGATGCCGATGCGCACGCCCGACAAAATGTAGGGCACGGAGGCCGGCAATATCACGCGCAAAAACAGCGTGCGTTGATTCGCACCCAGGTTGCGCGCGGCACGCAGGTAGATGCCGTCCACATGGCGAACGCCGGCGATGGTGTTGATCAGCACCGGGAAGAAAGCACCGATGCTGATGAGGAAGATGGCCGGCGGATTGCCCAAGCCGAACCACAGAATCGCCAACGGAATGTAGGCAATCGGCGGGATGGGCCGCAACACCTGCGCCAGCGGATTGAGCCAGGCATAGACGCGCGGGCTCGCACCCATCACCAGGCCCAGCGGCAAGGCCAGGCCGGCGCCCACACAAAAGCCCACCGCCACCCGGTACATGCTGCCGGTGGCGTCCAGAATCAGCTCCCCCGAGATGGCCCAGGCCAGCCAGCTGCCACCGGTTTCAGCGAACGACTTGGGCGGCAGCAGGTAGGCCACCCAGCGTGTCACCACCGCCCAGGGCGAGGGCAGCACATGCTCGTTCACCCAGCCCAGGCTGGAGACGGTTTGCCAGATGGCAATCAGGACGATGGGAACGATGAACCCGGCGCCCGCTTCGCGCCAGTTAAAGGGTTTGCGCATGGCGGTTTACTTCACGCCCAGGGACTTCTTGGCCGCATCCAGCAGGTCGGTCTTGACCCAGTCGGTGGCCACCGGCGGCTTGTCCATCTTCCCGATGCCGTACTTGGCCATCAGGTCGGTGGAGACCTGGATGTGCGCGGGCGTGATGTCAAAACTGTAGGGCGAGTTGCCGATGGCGTCGTCAAAGTCGTCCTTGGTGATCTGGCCCTTGAAGACGGTTTGCGTGACAAACTTTTCCGCCGTGGCCTTGTTGTCGATAAAGGTCTTGGTAGCTTCGACAAAACAGCGCATGAACTTCTCGGCCAGGGGGCGGCGCTCCTTGTAGAACTTCTCGGTCATCACCAGGGTGCGCACCGGCTCGCCAATCGGCGTGTCGTAGGGTTTGAGAATTTCCACGCCGAAGTTTTTGTTCAGCGCCTGCGAGGCCTGCGGCTCCGTCTGCATGATGGCGTCCAGGTTCTTGCCGATGAGGGCGGCGTTCAGGTCCGGGTAGCCCAGGTAAATCAGCTGCACGTCCTTGCCGGGTGCGTCAGAAGAACTGATGCCGTTCTGCCCCAGCTCGGTGGCCAGCAGCAGTTCCTGGATGCTGCCGCGCGTGACCCCAACCTTCTTACCCTTCAGGTCTTTGATGGTCTTGATACCGGCGTCCGGGCGCGCCACCAGGCGCGCGCCGCCCTTGGCAAAACCGGCCACCACGTAAATCGGGATGCCCTTGGCGCGTCCCGAGATGGCGGCCTCGGAAGCCGTGGCGCCCACATCCAGCTCACCGGCAATGATGGCCTGCATCACGTCCAGACCCTTGGCGAAGGTACTTTCTTCCACCTTGATGCCGCACTTGGGGGCGATTTCCTTGATGTAGGAAATGGCGGCAAAGTGCGCCAGTTTGAGGTTGCCCAGGCGGATCACGTCATCGGCGGCGCGGGCGGAAAAGCTGGTGAAAGTCGTAAATGCGGCGCAGGCCAACAGGCCCACAGCGAGGGGTTTGAACATGGTTTGTCTCCGTTGATATCGGTGAGGCAGATGCACGCTTGCTCTGCACTGACGCTATTGTGCCGCCCTCTGCGACATTGCACCCGGACCCGACCGGGACCAATGGTTGTAGAGTAGCTGCCATGAACTCCCCACCCGAGCACGTGCTGCATGACCTTGCGGGCGTCACACTGGTTCACACCGGCCTTTTTGACCATTACCTGCATGCCGCAGATGCGCAGGGGCAGACCTGGCTGCTGCGCACACTCCAAGGCGGCCCCGGCGAGCGCACCATGCACCGGCGGTTTCGCAAGGGGTTCGAGCTGCAACAACGTGCCCGGGGTCCGGGCGTGGCCGATGCCCGCCAGCTGTTCAGCTACCAGGGCATGCCCTGCCTGGCCACGCCGGCCGGGAACGGCCTGCCCCTGCAAACCCAGCTGCAGCCGGAGCCCTGGCCGCTGGAACAGGCACTGCAGCTGGCTGCCGGCATTGCCGAGGGCCTGGACCGGGTGCACAACCTGGGTCTGGTGCACGGCAACGTGTCGGCCGCCACCATTCTGTGGAACCCCCGGACACAGACGGCCTGCCTCACGGGCTTCGATCTGACACGTACCCGCAACGAAAGCCAGGGTGCCGACTTCTTCAACCGCGAAGTGCAGGTCGACCCGGCCTGCATGCCCCCTGAATGCAGCGGCCGGCTCAACCGCTTTGTCGATGCGCCGGCCGATCTGTACGCGCTGGGCACGGTGCTTTACCGGCTGCTGGCAGGCCAGTATCCGTTTGACGCCAGCGATACCCTGGGCTGGATACACGCCCACGTGGCCCAGCGGCCGCGCACCCTGCAGACGCTCCTGCCCTCGGTGCCGGAAGTGGTCTCGCAGATGGTGGCGCGTTTGCTGGAAAAAATGCCGGAGCAACGCTACCAAAGCGCCTGGAGTCTGAAAAGCGATGTGCAGCACTGCCTGCAGGCACTGACCCTGGGCCGGCCTATCCAGCACTTCGCGCTGGGTGCCGAAGATTTCTCCGGCCAATTGCGCAACCCCGGGCGCCTGTATGGCCGCGAAGAACCGCTGGAGACCCTCAGCCGCGCCCTGGAACAGGTACGCCATGGCGCCGGTCTGAGCGTCTGCATTGCGGGCTATTCGGGCATTGGCAAATCCGCGCTGGTGGGTGACATTCGCAGCAAGCTGCTGCTCGAAGGCGGCTACTTTGTCGGCAGCAAGGCCGATGCATTCCGCAGCCACCAACCCTATTGGGTGCTGACCCAGGCGCTGGAGATGTTGAGCGCGCGGCTGCACGAAGAGCAGGAAGACACCCGGCCAACCTGGCTGGACCAGCTGGCAGTGACCCTGGGCGAAGACCTGGACTACCTGCACGTGCTGGTGCCCTCGCTGGCACAGCGCACGGGTGCCAACCCCACCGGGCGACCCAACGGGCAGGCGACGGTCGAGTTGCGTGCACGCTTCTTCAGAGCCACCCTGGTGTTCCTGCAGCTGTGTGCCGGCCCCGGCGTGCCGCTGGTGCTGTTTGTGGACGACGTGCACTGGGCCGACCCCGCCACACTGGAGGTGCTGGAGCAGTTGATGGCGGACCGCACGCTGCAGCATGTGATGGTGGTGCTGACCTACCGGGACAATGAGCCGGACGCCGGCCACCCGCTGGGCCCGATGCTGCACAGGCTGCAGGCGGCCGGTCGCGCACCGCTGACCCTGCAACTCAAACCCCTGGACGAAGCCAGCATCACCGAGTGGCTCAACGACGCGCTGCAGGGCGCCGACCAGTTTCTGCAGCCGCTGGCGCACCTGATTGCGCGCAAGACCGCTGGCAATCCGTTTTTCGTCCAGCGCTTTCTGGAATTTGCGGTGCAGCAGGACTGGCTGCGCTTTAACCGCCTGGTGCGGCAATGGACCTGGGATTCGCCGGCCATTCGCTCCAGCGCACTGGCCGACAATGTGGTGGAAATGCTGCTGACGCAAATGCAGCAACTGCCACAGGACCAGGGCCGCCTGCTGGCGACTGCGGCCGTGCTGGGGGTCGAGTTTCAGGCCGGGGAAGCGGGCGCGCTGCAGGCCCTGACGCCCACCGACCTGTGGCAAGCGATGGACCGCTTGTGCGCCCACGGCTACCTGCGCAATGTACAGCGCGGCCAATATGCCTTTAACCACGACCGCATCCAGGAAGTAGCGCTGCGCCTGATGGACGCGGCGACCCGGCGTGCGCTGCACCAGCGCATGGCGCGGCAGTTGCTCAAACTCGACGACGCCGAACGCGCGCAGCGGCTGTTCGAATTGTTGGGGCATCTGACGGCTTGCCTGGGCTCGCAGAGCAGCACCGAGGAGTTGCGCACCTATGCCGGGCTGGCGGTGCAAGCCAGTGCCCGTGCGCTGCAGGACAACGCCCCGGCGCAGGGCCTGCACTTTGCAGAGGATGCGCTGGCGCTGCTCGGGGAGCGCGGCTGGCCCCTCTTTGCAGAGCAGGCATTTGCCTTGCATGGTGCCGCCCAGCAATGCGCCTACCAGAGTGCCGCCTTTGACGCAGCCCAGTTCCATTACGCACAACTGCTGGCCCATGTCCACGACCCCCTGGAAATGGGTGCAGCCCACCTGTGCGCCATCAACCTGCTGACCCTGCGCGGCGAATACGCACGTGCCACCACCCTGGGCCTGCGGGCCCTGGAAGGGCTGGGCGTTTCCATCAGCCTGGACGATTTGCCGCGCGCGGCCGCCGCCGACCTGCAGCGCTACGGTGCGCTGGTGGACGCGCTGGGCTATGACGCGATCTGCGCACTGGAGCGTGCGCCCGATCCGCGCTTCAACGCCGTGGTGTCGCTGATGGGGGGCATCGCCATCCCGACCTTCTTCACCGATCCGGTACTGTCCACGGTACTGGGGCTGCGCGCCGCCCTTTTTGCCATCGAATCCGGCCAGACCCGCGGTGTGGCCTTTTTGTGGTCCATCATCAGTGGCGCCTACATTGCCCTGCACAAGGACTTCAAGTCCAGCACCACCGTCACCCGCTTTGCCCTGCGCCTGGCGAAGGCGCAAGGCGACACCGTGCAGTACGCACAGGCCGCCTATGTGCATTCGCTGGTCCTGCACTGGACCGACCCGCTGGCCGACGTTGCAGCCAGCGCCCGCCAGGCCTTCAAGCTGCTGCACCAATGCAACGTGTTGCCACTGGCCGGCTTCTGCTTCTACCAGACCCTCTGTGCCCGGCTAGAGATGGGCGAGCCCCTGCCGGACGTGGCGCTGGAATTGGAACAGGCGCTCACCTACGCAGCCAAGACCGGCAACCTGCATGCAAACGGCACGTACCTGATCCTGCGCCAGACTGTCGCCGCCTTGCAGGGCGAGACCCACCACCTGACCACGCTGGACGATGGCCGCTTTCAGGAGCAGTCGCACCTGGCCGGCCTGGGTGAAAACCACATGGCGCGCGCCTTCTTCCATACCTGCAAGATGTCCCTGGCCAACCATGGTGCGGACAGCGCAACGGCCCTGCACCACGCCTGCCAGGGCAAGGCATTCCTGGGCTTTCTGCTGGGCTTTATCAGCACCAGCACTTTCCAGTTCCATGCCGCCCTGGCCTGGAGCGCGGCCGCCGCAGAAGGCCTGGTGCCACAGGAAGAGGCCCTGCGCCAGATCGATGAAGCACAGACCCTGCTGCAACTCTGGACCCAGAGCGCACCGTTCACCTACGGCCACAAACTCGCCCTGGTGCGGGCCGAACGCGTCGCCTTGAGCGGACAACCCTGGCTGGCGCTGGAGCTCTACGAGCTGGCCTTGCAGGGTGCGCGACGGCAAGGCTTTGTGCACGACGAGGCGCTGAGTGCCGCACGCGCCGCCAGCATGTGCCGGCGCCACCATTTGCACAGCGTGGCCGAAGGTTTCGCGCAGCGCGCCGCCTTGGCCTACCGCAGCTGGGGTGCCATCGCCCTGCTGCCGGGCCAGGCCCGCGGCACGGCACCGCAGGCACTGGCGCGACACGACAACCTGGACCTGGAGAGCATTCTCAAGAGTGCCGAGGCCATCAGCGCCGAACTCAACTACGACACCCTGCTGCGCAAGCTGCTGGCGTTGGTAGTAGAAAACGCCGGCGCCGAGCAGGCGGTGCTGCTGCGCCCGCACGCCACCGGCGACCTGTTGCCTGAAGCCTGGCTGGTGCAGACCAGCGAGGGCCCCCGGTTTGGCAGTGCCCCGGAGGCGCAGCTGCCCTTCCAGCCCTCGGCACTGGCCTTGCGCAGCGTGCTGCAAAGTGGCAAGGCACAGGTGTTTTCCGATGCCTCACAGGACCACCGCATTGCCCGCGATCCCGAGGTGCTGCACCGCAAGCTGCGTTCGGTCCTGTGCGTGCCCCTGGTACGCCAGCAGCAGATCAGCGCCGTGCTGTATCTGGAAAACAACCTGGCGCCCGGCATGTTTTCCGCTCCCCAGGTGCGCGTGCTGGGCCTCATGGCGGGGCAGGCGGCGATCGCACTGGAGAGTGCGCGCCTGTACCGCAACATGGAAGAACAGGTCCAGCAACGCACCCGGGAACTGGAACTGGCCCTGTTGCGTGCCGAAGAATCCACCCGCGCCAAGGGCGAATTTCTGGCCAATATGAGCCACGAGATCCGCACCCCGATGAACGCCGTGATCGGCCTGTCCGCCCTGGCACTCAAAACCGACATGCCGGTGCGCGTGTACGACTACCTGCGCAAGATTCAGCAAAGCGGCGAGCACCTGCTGGGCGTCATCAACGACATCCTGGACTTCTCCCGGATCGAATCCGGCAAGCTCGAAATCGAGACCACGCCCTTCAACCTGTATGCGGTCATCGACAACGTGGTCAACCTGGTATCCGAGACGGTGGAGAACAAAGGGCTGGAGCTGCTGTGCAGCGTAGACCCGGAAATTCCGCTGACGCTGCTGGGCGACCCCTTGCGCATCGGCCAGATCCTGATCAACTATGCCAACAACGCCGTCAAGTTCACCCGCTCCGGGGAAGTGCGCATCACGATCCGCATAGACAGCATCCAGGACCAGGACGTGCTGCTGCACTTCGCCATCAGCGACACCGGCATCGGCCTCACGCAAGAGCAGATTGCACGCCTGTTCAAAAGCTTTGAGCAGGCCGACGCCTCCACCACGCGCGAATTCGGCGGCACCGGTCTGGGGCTGGTCATCAGCAAAAGCCTGGCCCAGGCCATGGGTGGCACGGTCGGTGTGGAAAGCGTGCAGGGCGAGGGCTCGACCTTCTGGTTCACGGCACGCCTGCGCATAGGCTCGACGGAAAAGCTGCTGGTCAAGCCCGCTGTTGATCTGCGTGGACGCAGCGTGCTGGTGGTGGACGACAACGCAGAGTCCGCACTGATCCTGCACGCGCTCTTGAGCGAGCTGGGCTTTACGGTGCAGCAGGCGGACTCGGGCGCGGGCGCCATCCTGCGGCTCAAGCTGGCCGATGCCGCGCAGCAGCCCTTTGATTTCGTCCTGATGGATTGGCTGATGCCTGGCATGGATGGACTGGAAACCGTGCGCGCCATCCAGGCGCTGCCGATACGCAGCACGCCCTTTGTGCTGATGGTGACGGCCCACCGGCGCCAGGAACTGATCAAGAGCGCCCAGAATCTGGGCATACGCCATGTGCTGTCCAAACCCGTCAACAGCTCCCTGCTGGTCAACACCATGATGCAGTTGCTGGGCATGGACGGGCCGGAGGTGGAAAACGCGCAGGAGACGGCAGACAGCACGCTGGACGGCCTGCTGGACCCGATCCGGGGTGCCCGCATCCTGCTGGTGGAGGACAACGAAATCAACCAGCTGGTGGCCTGCGAAATGCTGACCGACGCCGGCTTTACAGTGGATGCGGTGTCCAACGGCCAGTTGGCGGTGGATCAGGTGCGGCGGGGCTTGGCGGCCCACCAACCCTACGACCTGGTGCTGATGGACATGCAGATGCCGGTAATGGACGGGGTCACCGCCTCGCGGTTGATACGCCAGTTCCTGAGCGCCGGGCAGTTGCCGATTGTCGCCATCACCGCCAACGCCATGCAAGCCGACCGGGAGCGCTGCATGGCCGCCGGGATGAACGGGTTTGTCACCAAACCCATCGATGCCGACGAACTTTGGCAAGCCTTGCTTCGCTGCATCCAGCCCCGCACAGGCGCCGCCGAACGCGGCCCCGCACCGGCGGTGAAAAGCGTGGCACCGCCGCAGCCCGCAGTCCAGGTGCTGTTGCAGGCCCTGCGCGCAGTCCAGGGCCTGGAGGTGGACACGGGCCTGGCGCGCACCCTGAACAAGCCGGATTTTTATCTTTCCATGCTGCGCAAATTTGTGCGCTCGCAGGAGGACGTGGTGCTGCGCATACGCGCCAGCCTGGCCCAGGCCGACACCGGCCACGCCATGCTGCTGGCCCATACGCTCAAGGGCCTGGCCGGCAACCTGGGCGCGATGCGCCTGTTTGACAGCGCTGAGCTGCTGGAAACCCTGCTGTACGACAACGGCGACTCCGCGCTGCGGGCCCAGGCGCTGGAAACCACCCGCGTGCTGCTGCAGCGGTTGGTGCAGTCGCTGCAGCAGATCCCCGGCTTTGTGCAGCCCCGGTCCCTGCACGCGCAGGATGTACTGGGTCCGCAAGACAGGCAGCTGGCGCAGGAGGTACTTCAGGAAATAAAGACCTGCCTGCAGGACAACAACGCCAGCGCTCTGGAGCTGTGGGAAACCCATGCCGGCCTTTTGCGGCCCTGCTTCGCGCAGTGGGCCGCGCTCGAAGCGGCAATCAGCGCCTTTGAATTTGATACCGCCCTGGCGCTGCTGGAGCGGCAAACCGGGTAAGCCTTAAGGAACCACCCATTCCGGCTCACCGGTCACGCCGGGAGCATCCGGGTTCAAACGCGCCAGATAGGCCCCTTTGGAGGCAAAGCGCTGGCCCTGCGCCAGACTCAGGCGCGGGTACACCGTGGTGCCGCCGCGCAAGCGCATTTCTTCCAGGTGCGCCATCTGGGCCTTGGTGATCGCCTCCGCCGCCGCCGCCTGGGCCGGCGTGGTTTGTGTGGTTTGCAGCGGGCGCTTGTTCATGGGCGCCATCATCATGGCCTGGATTTCTTCCTGCACCTGCAGGGTCTCAAAACCGCCCAGGGTGGATTCGGCCCGCTCGATCAGGTAGTCGGTGTGCAGGTTATTGAGCATGCCCCGCAAGGTGGACTGCAATGCGCCGGCGGCAAAAAACACCTCGGACTGCAGGCGCAAATCCACCAACGGCACCTGGCTTCCGGCCAGCCAGGCCTGCAAGCGCTCCACATTGGCCGTGCGCAGCCGGGGCAGCTCCAGCGGCTGCACCAGGGTGGCGTTTTGGCGCCAGGCAGCGGGCAGTGCCAGTTGCTCATCCCCGGCCAAACGGGCAGAAACCAGCACCCGGGCGGGCGTAGGCGCCAGCGCGGCCAGCGCGGCCACATCCGCCGGCCGCAACCACAGCACCAGGGTATCTTGCGCGCCCAGACCGGCTACGGCTGCCTGCACCGTGGCCGGGTCCGCATGGGCGTCCACCTCCTGCAGCGCCAGCTGCGCGGCCTCTGGGCTGCCCGCCACCAGCGACTGCCGCAGGGCGGCCGCAGCGCTGCGCGCCACGGCGTCAGGGGCAACCAGTTGCACGATACGTCCGCCCCCCGCCTGAAGTTGGGCCGCCATGACCTGCGCCTCGAGCGCCACACCGGCTGAAAAATACAGGCTGAACTGGCTCTGCGCAGCGTCTGCCGGCACCTTGTCCACACTGGGGAACCAGCAGGCCACGCGGTGCGCTTCGCAAAAATCCTGCACCGGCTGCCATTCGCCGTTGGACAGGCCGGACACCAGGGCAAACACCGGCTGCTGCGTTTGGCGTTGCACCAGCTGTTGAGCCCAGCCCTCACTCGGGCCACTGAGCTCCCAGATGTCCAGGGCCCACTTGCGGCGCGACTGCAAACGGCGCTCCTCTACCGCCATCATTTTTTGGCGCCGGCCCGTCGTCACGTTGAGGTTCATCTGCCGGACCGCCGTGGTCAGCGTGTGGATGAACGCCTGGCGCCGCGCCGGCTCCACACCCGGCGCAATCACGGTGGCCATGTGGATGGTGTCGCCCACCACGGCCGCCGACATGGCAGGAGACAGGGTTTGCAGATACGCCGCCAGCGCACGCAACTGTCCCTCGGTCAGGGCGAAGTGCGGCATGAGCGCGTCCATGGCGCGCCCGTCAGGGTGCTTGCCTTCACGCACAGCGGCAGAAAATGCTTGCGGGCTGTAGGGCGCGTGCGCCACCGAGATGCGCCGGTCAAACTGCCGGTCCATGCGCACCACCACCGGCTCCCCCCCGCCAAACAGGGCACGGCCACTGATGGGTGGTATGCCGGCAGTGCCTTCCACCTGGCCCAGGCCGCTGCGGCGGTGGCAGGTGACGCAAGCAGCGGCGCTGCCGGATACCGCACCGATATCCGGGCGCAGGCCTTGCAGCGGCTTTCCATCCGGTAGCACGCCCTCCAGGTAAATCCGGCGGCCTGCCGCCACCTCGGCATCGGTGGCGGTCTGCGCCCTGGCGGGCCAGGCAACAGACAGCAGCAGCGCGAGCAGGACCAGAAGGGATTTCGGTTTCATTCCAATTGGCACGTCACAGCGTCCGGGCCGGCCGCTCAGGGGGCCGTGACCGACACAGGCGCAGAATACGCCGAGGCGCCCAGCGCATGGGTGGCCGCGACGCGGAAGTAGTACACCGTGCCCTTGGTCAAGCCCGTGGCCAGGTAGCTGCCCGAACCACCGGTTCCCGCCAGGGGCACAGGCACTGCCGTGGTCACCAGACCGGCGGTAAATGCGCTATTGGTGGCGCGCTGCACCAAGAAGCCGGTTTCATTGGCAGCCCGGTCCGTCCAGCCCAGCAGCACCGACCGCGTGGCTCCTGGCGTGGCCGTCAGTGCAGTGGGCACGTTGAGTGGCAGCACGGCCGTTACCGGTTGGGAGGCCACGCCGGTCACCACAGGCTGCACACCTGCAGCCGAAGTCACAGCGGCCACCGTATAGGTGTAGCTTGCCAGGGGCACGGCCGTGGTGTCGGTGTAGCTCACTGCACCGCCCGCGCCCACCTTCAGGGCGGTGCTACGGGCCGGTGTCGTAAACACCACCCGCACACCGGCCGCGTCGGTACGCGTCACCTGGAACGCGGTTTCGTTGCTGCTGTTATCCACCCAGCTCAACACGACCGACACACCGCCCGCTGTGTTGGCCGTCAGTCCCGTCGGGGCGGTGGAAGGCGGTGTGGCCGTGGCCGTATTGGATGGCAACGAGCTGGATACCGTGCTGCCGTTGGTGTTGACCGCAAGCACCTGGTAGTCGTAAGCCGTACCTGCCACGGCCGAGGCGTCGACGTAGGTGACCAGGGTGCCCTTCGTGGTTTTTGCAGCGGCGCTACGGGCTACCGTAGCCAGCAAACCGAATGTCCCGCTACCCCGGAGGCTGCGCCAGACCTGGAAGGAGGTTTCGTTGGTGGAGGTGTCGGTCCAGGCCAGCAGGACATTGCCACCATTGGCACCCACGGCCACCAGATTGGCTGGCGCAGCCACCGTGGTCGCCGCCGTGACGGAGGTCGAACTGCCAGCCGGCCCCACGGTTGCGCCCCGCACGGCTTTCACACGGTACATGTACGTGGAACCGTCTGCGGTGGTGGTGTCGACGTAGCCCGTACTGTCGGCTGGCAAGGTGCTGCTCAAGACGACCCAGGCCGCTGCGGGGGCTGCACATGCCGTGCCGTTGCAACGCTCCACGGTATAGGACGCTGCCCCGGTGGCGGTGTTCGTCCAGTTGACGGTGGTCTGCGGTACACCGTTGACCGTGGTCGACTGGGCGTTCACCACCGGTGCGAGCAGGGCAAACTTCAGCGTAAACGGGGCGCTGGCTATGTCACCCGCTTCATTGACTGCGACCACCCGGTACCGGTAGTCGGTGATGGCCGCCAGCGTGCTAGGGTCCTGGAAGCTGGTGGCATTGGCCAAGGTATTGACGCGGGAATCCACCACGGGAGACGCGGCTGCGAGGGCCACGAAGCTGCCCACCGTGGCCGTTGCACCGCTGCCGGTGACCGCCGCACGTTCGACACGGAAGCCGATTTCATTCTGGGTATTGCCCTTGGTGGCGGCATTGGCGTTGCCGAAGCTGTCGGTCGCGGGGGTCGGGTCGGTCCAGGTGACCTTGCCGCTGGCATCCACCGCCACATTGCCGGGCGCGGCCGGTGCCGTAACGACCGGGAAGAAGGCCATGGGACGCATCAGGTCGTTTTCTTCGTGGCCCAGGATGTGGCAGTGCCAGACGTATTCCCAACCGAAGTTGGTGCGGATGTTGGCCACAGGCTGCGCCATGGGCTGGCCATACGCCGGGCTGGAGGCATCCAGGTTCAACTGGTTGAACGCGAACGGGACGGTGCTGCCATCCGTGTACGCGGTGCCGTACAGCACGTCATTGGCCGTGGCACCGTCCTTCATGGTCGGGTCCAGCGGGCGCACGCTGTTGGGCAGGCCAAAGGGCAGCTGCGGTGTCTTGGGCTTGAGGGCGACGATGATGTCTGCACCCGGCCAGTTCTTCACGTTTTCTTTCCAGCCCATTTCATCTGCCGCAGGCGGCTGCAAGGTGCCATCCATCAAACGGTGGGCCAGCACTTGCACGTTGAAGAGGTGGAAGTGCATCGGGTGGTTGTCCACGTCGTAGTTCTTGATCCACCAGTACTGCACCTCGTCCGGATGGAGGATTTCGGTCGGTGCGTCAATGTAGGACAGGGGAGTCGCCCCGACAGTCCCCGGCAGTTCCGTGCCCAGCTGCGCAATCAGGCGTCCGATATTGGAGTCGGTATAGCCGCTGATCGTTTTCACCTTGAGCGTCACCTTGGCGCCACTGGCCAGCACCATTTCGTTGCTGGCCGCATCCACCGATTGGGGCATGGCCTGTTCGATGTGCGGCTCTGCCACGGCGGCATAAGCCTTGGGCAACTCAGTGGCCAGCGCGCCACCGCTTCCGGTCGGGTCATAGGCTGCTTCAGGCGCGGCGCCATTGGCCAGTGTGGCGGCCACGCGGATTTGCATGAGCGTGCGGGTGTTCGGGCCGTAACCGGCCAGGGTGCCGGGGGCACCACCGGCGGCCGTCTGATCGGCGTTGCCGGTGTAGTAGTCGTAACGCGGATCGCCGCCGGGCACGGGTGCCGTGCCGTCGTTGTACATGATCAGGGTCTGGCCCGCGAACTGCGAAAAATCGATCACGGTATCGGCCCGCTCGGCGGTGCCGAGGTAGAAGTCACCGGCCAGCTCTTCGCCGTTGATGTCAAAACGCATCAGGGTGGGCTGGTGCACCACAGGGTGGGGCAAAAAGCCGGTCTCGTTGCCAAACTGGATGATGCTGGGGCCGGCGGTGGACGGATCGGGAACCCCGGCCGGATCGGTCGATGTGTTGACAAAGCCGTTCGCTCCGGTTCCATCGCGCGGGACGATGGTGAGTTCGGTGTCCGCTGCGGTGGTCTTGCCGGTCAAGGGGTCTGTCACGGGCGCCGAGGGGGCCGCCTTCCAGAGCGAGATGTTGAAGTAGCGGTCATTGGCGCCATTCAGGAAGCGCACGCGGTAAGCCTTGGGTTCCACATGCATCACCGGGTAGGCCACCCCGTTGATCACCGGGGTGTCCATGTAGGACTCGGGCGTTGCGGAGGGGCCCTTGCCGGCGGTACCGTCGGCATTGGAGCCGTCGGGAAAGGCGACCATGCCGTAGTCGGGGTCCAGGCGTGTGGCGCCCACCTTGGGCGGCAGGTAGGTGCCGTCCAGGTCATTGACAGCGTAGTCCCAGCGCCCGGCAGGATTGGTGCCTGCGCTTGCCGAGTCAAAGCCGGCGGCGGGTGGCGTGGTTCCCCACAACTGGAAGGGTTCGTACACGTGCGGGAACCACAGGTCGCCGGGTTGCCCCCAGGCCTTGGTGTCCCACTTGGCGTCTTGTACGCCAATGTCGGCGGGGACAAAGGTCTTGTCCTGAATCACCAACAGGATTTGGTCCAGCAGCGTGTTGGGGATGGCTTTGCTGATGGTTTGGCCATTCACGGTGCCGCCATTGAGCAGCGCCATTTCCGCCGCATCCATGAGGAAGTAGCTGGCCGCTTCGCCACCATAGGCGTTCTGGCGCGTCAGGCCGAAGGTGTGGTCGTGGTACCACATCAGGCGGGCGCTCTGGTCGTTGGGATAGAAGAGGGTGAGCGCGCCCTCACCCGGAAAAGGCATGTCGGGCACGTTCATCTGGCGGTTGCCGGATTTGTACGGTGAAGGGTCTGCCGCGGGGGTGATCCATTGGTGCGGGGTGCCGTCACTGATCCAGGGCGAGTCGCCACCGTGCAGGTGGAACGACACCCGGTTTTGCGGGTATTTATCGGGCGTCGCGCCCCCAGTCGGTGCCAGGCCGGCGCCGCCCAGCGACTCGTCCACCGGCAAAAAGATGTCGCCATTGCGGGCCGTTACCTTGCCTTGGGCATCCCGTGTGGCACGGCCTGGCGGTAACAGGTTGACCATCTGGGCGCGCACCGGGGTGCCCGAATGGGTCATGAGGGTGGGGCCCAGGTAGCTGGGCTTGTTGTAGGCGTAAACCTGCTCGCCGGCCGGGTTGGCTGTCGTTTTGCTACCCGGCCAGGTGATGGCGCTGCCATCCGGATAGGTCAACGCGACGGGGGCCGGCAGCGTCTGCTGGGTGACCGCATCCAGTGCTGTGGAGGGGGGGTTGACGGCTCCGGCCGGACGCTCGCTCAGCCGGGGGTAAAGCTGCACGTAACCCCGCAGCGTTGTGGCCTTTTGCAGGTCACTGTGCATGCGCTGCGCGTGCTCCACGACACCAATGATGTAGTAGTCCGAACCGGGGTAGGTGGTCTTGTCTGCAACGCCCACTGCCATGTACTCGCCCGGCTGGCCGCCGGCAAAGGTGTTGGTTTTTGCTGCGGTCAGGCCGGGCAGTGTGTCCACAAACTTGCGCAACGCGGGGCTGTTGGCGTAGTAGGTGTTGATGGTGTTGCCGGCGCAGGCCGCCAGGGGCGACACCCCGTCCAGACACACTTTGCCGGGACCGGCATGGGCCGACATCGACGCCAGCGCCATGCTCACCAGGGCGGCCGAAGTCAAGCGCTTGCTACGCGCTGCCTGGCTGCGCTTTTCATAACCCCGATTTATTTTTTCAAACATTGCTGAATATTCCACTGGCAATGCACGAGAAGTCCAAAAGCCCCGGGTGGTGCACCGGGGAGAAATGCCTTTGCTATTGGTATCACGGCCGGTGGACTTTTTTACCCGGGTGACAGAAGTGTTGATGCTGAGTCAACGCATCACAAGAACGCCAAATTTAACGACCCCCTTGAATTCCCAGCAGGTAATTTTTCACAACATTGCGTTTTTTATCAATTGATTGCCTGGAAGCAGCAGACAGTGGCGAGCATCTGCGGCCCGTTTGCGTACCCCCTTGCGCCAGGCTCAGGGTGTGGGCTTGCGCGCTACCGGCACACGCATGTCGTCCAGGTAGTCATGCGCGATGTTGATGCTGGAAACCACACCCACGCTGTGCAGGTTTTCCTCAAGCCAATGGGCCGCACAGGTCCGGCCCAGATCGCGCAGACGGTAAATCAGATCGGCACTGGTTTCGGCCTTGCTCGATGCGGGGTAAGCATCCAGTTCCTTGCCGCCGTCTATGCGGTGCATGAGCACATCTTTGTAGTGCGTAGGGTCCAGCTTGCCCTCGGCCAGCAGGCGCTTCACAAAATCGATGGCGCGCATCTCGGCAATCAGGGCCGAGTTGAAGGTGATCTCGTTGAGCCGGTCCAGAATGTCCGCCGAGGTCGTGGGCACATCGTGACGCCGGATCGGATTGATCTGCACCAACACCACATCCCGGCTGTCGCAGTTGTAGACCAGGGGGTGAATCGCCGGGTTGCCGGAATAGCCGCCATCCCAGTAGTGCTCGCCTTCGACCTCCACGGCCTGAAACACCGTGGGCAGGCAGGCCGAGGCCATCACCGCTTTGGCCGTCAGGCGATTGCCGGAGAAGATTTCGGCCTTGCCTGTGCTGACTTTGGTGGCCAGCACAAACACCTTCAAACCTTGGTAGGCGGCAAGGCGCTCAAAGTCGATTTGCCGCTCCAGAAAATCCTTGAGGGGGTTGATGTCCAGCGGGTTGGTCTGGTAGGGGGAAAAGGACTTGCCCCAGAAGCTGGCCATGGCATCGCTCACCATTTGCCCCGGGGAGGGGTGTCCGGCCAGCGCAGCCAGGCCGCCAAACAAGAGGTCAAAAGGCACACGCTGCGCATTGGAGATGGTGTTTTGAAGAGCCCCCATGGACACCACCCCGTCCCAGAACGCCTTGAGGGAGGCGCGTGCCGATTGGCGCATCTCACCCACCGGTTTTCCCTCAGCCTGCGCCAGGCCATGGGCCATGGCCACCGCATTCATGGCACCGGCACTGGTGCCGCTGATGCCCTCAAAGCCCAGCCGGCCATCCTCCAGCAAGGTGTCCAACACGCCCCAGGTAAAGGCGCCGTGCGAGCCGCCACCCTGCAAGGCCAGGTTGATGGGGCCATGGGAGGCCGGGTCAGGATGGCTGGATTGCAGTGTGGTCATGGTGTGATTTCGGGGAGTTCAAGGGTTCGATTGTTGCGGATTCAGCAGTGCACCAGTGCCGCAGCCGCTGTTTCTCTTCTGTTGGCGAAACTTTACAGTCCACGTCACCGATACGGCGCAGGCCGCAACCCCTTTGATCACACAGGACACCCACCATGAAACTCTTGCACATTGACTCCAGCGTACTGGCCGACAGCTCCGTCTCGCGCAAACTGACCGCCCAGATCGTGGCCGAATGGAGTGCCAACCATGCGGGCACCACGGTGGACTATCTGGACCTGGCCACACAAGCCCCCAGCCACCTGTCGGCGGACTCGCTGGGCTTTCGCTTAGCCCAAGGCGCCGACCTGAGCGACGTGCAAAAGACCGAGAACGCCATCTCTGAAGCCCTGGTGCAGCAGTTCCTGGCCGCCGATGTGATCGTGGTCGGCGCCCCGCTGTACAACTTCTCCATCCCCAGCCAGCTCAAGGCCTGGATTGACCGTGTGGCCCAGGTCGGGCGCACCTTCCAGTACACCGCAACCGGCCCGGTGGGCCTGGCCGGTGGCAAGACCGTGATCGTGGCCTCCACCCGTGGCGGCATGTACTCCACCAGCGAAGGCGGACGCGCCATGGAGCACCAGGAAAGCTATCTGCAGACCGTGTTCGGCTTCTTTGGTGTGACCGATGTGCGCATCGTGCGCGCTGAAGGTCTGGCCATGGGGGACGCCGGCCGGGCACAGGCTCTGGCCTCGGCCGATACCGATATCAAGTCGGCCACCAAGGTGGCCGCCAACGCGGCCAACGCCCAGGCCGCCGCATAAGACGGATGGGGGGCGCCGGGCCACGCCCTGCCTGAGCACGGCACGCGCATCGCCGCCGCAGAAAAAGCCCGGGCTGCAGCCATGCAGCGCCGGGTTTTTTTGCGTCATGTCAAACGAGGCGCCGTTGCGACACCCGTGCACGGTGGGGGTGCACATAATCGGCCACCGTTTACCGTCCCCAGGAGAAGTCCATGGTTCACCCGCTTGCCGCCGATGCCACCCCCATCCCCGATTACCAGCAATTCCTGGCGGACTTTCAGCCCGACAGCTTGGACAAAGAGTTCGCCGGGGACTTTGCCAAGGGCATGAACGCCGCCATCGAGTGCTGCGACCGCTACGCACACGGCGGCCGCGTAGCGCTGTACTGGGAAGGGCAAGACGGACGGAGCACGACGCACACCTTTGAAGAGTTGAAAGAGGCCTCCTCGCGCTTTGCCAACTTTCTGGTCAGCCAGGGCGTGCAGCCGGGCGACCGCGTGGCCGGCTTGCTGCCGCGTGTGCCCGAGCTGCTGGTGGTGATTCTGGGTACCTGGCGCGCGGGAGCCGTCTACCAGCCGCTGTTCACCGCCTTCGGCCCCAAGGCGATTGAATACCGCGTCTCGTCCAGCGAAGCCAAGCTCATCGTGACGGACAGCAACAACCGGCACAAGCTCAACGAGGTGCCCGACTGCCCCGCCATTGCCACCCTCGCCGGGGCCGCGCCGCTGGCAGCAGGGGACTTTGATTTCCACGCCGAACTCGCACGCCACAGCGCCAGCTTCGCACCTGTCATGCGCACGGGCGACGACGCCTGCATGATGCTGTTCACATCGGGCACCACGGGTCTTGCCAAGGGCGTGGCTGTGCCCAACAAGGCGCTCAAGGCCTTCTATATGTACATGCGCTACGCGGTCGACCTGCGCCCTGAAGATACCTACTGGAACATTGCCGATCCGGGCTGGGCCTACGGCCTGTACTACGCGGCCATAGGCCCGCTGCTGATGGGCCACGCCACGCTGTTTTACGAGGGCGCGTTCACGGTGGACAGCACCTACCGGGTCATACAGAAATACGGCATCACCAACCTGGCCGGTGCGCCCACCGCCTACCGCCTGCTGATTGCCGCCGGCGGCGACAAGGCCCTGCCGGTCAAGGGGCAGTTGCGCGTGGCCAGCAGCGCCGGTGAGCCGCTGAACCCGGAGGTGATCCGCTGGTTCCACGCGCATCTGGCCTGCCCGGTAAACGACCACTATGGCCAGACCGAGATCGGCATGGTGCTGTGCAACTTCCACGGGCTGCACCATGCGGTGCGCGCCGGGTCTGCCGGTTACTCCGTGCCCGGCTTTCGCATGGTGGTGGTGAATGACGAGGGCGTGGAGCTGCCACCCGGTCAGCAGGGCACGCTGGCGGTGGACCGCGAGGCCTCCAGCCTGATGTACTTTGCGGGCTACTGGAAAGCCAACACCCCCGGCTTTGTCGGCCAGTACTACCTGACCGGCGACACGGTAGAGATGGACGCCCACGGCAACATTGCCTTTGTCGGGCGCGGCGACGACATCATCACCTCGTCCGGCTACCGCATAGGCCCGTTTGATGTGGAGAGCTGCCTGATCGAGCACCCGGCCGTGGCCGAGACGGCCGTCATCGGCAAGCCCGACCCGGAGCGCACCGAGATCGTCAAGGCCTTTGTGGTGCTCAAGCAGGGCTATACCGCCAGCCCCGCGCTGGCTGAGGAGCTGCAACAGCTGGTGAAACACCGGTTGGCCGCGCACGCCTACCCGCGCGAGGTGCAGTTTGTGTATGAATTACCCAAGACACCTAGTGGAAAAATCCAGCGTTTTTTGCTGCGCCAGCAGGAAAGTGGTAAAACCAACGCCTGATCAAACCATCGGAGTTTCCTATGATTTTTACAAAAAGAATGGTCGCCACAACACTTGGCTTGCTGCTGGCCGTGTCGGCCTTTGCCAAGGACATCGTCATCGACGTGCGCACCCCGCAGGAGTTCCAGTCCGGCCACGTAGAGGGCGCACTGAATCTGCCGCATGACAGCATAGGCCGGGACATTTTCAAAGCCAAGGTCAGCAAGGACGACCATGTGGTCCTGTATTGCCGCTCGGGCCGCCGCTCCGATTTGGCCCTGGGCACGCTCAAGGGCCTGGGCTTTAGCAACGTCGAAAACTACGGCGGCTTTGAGCAGGCCCAAAAGCGCCTGCAAAAGCCATAAGGTCGCGCCGCCGCCGGCCGCCAAAAGGCCTTCTCCGCTCAGCCGGAGAAGGCCTTTTTTATGCCTGCCGCGCAGACACAGGCCGCTCTGCTGCACTCGGGCACCTGCCCCCGCGCCATGTGCCAGGGCCCGCACCGACTAGGTGGCGGCGTAGTTGAACACTTTGTCCGTGCCCGCGCCATGAATTTGCGCGTTGAAGGACACCACGATACGGTCTTTTTCGCCGCTGTACGGCATGGCCTTGTGCGGCAGAAACGCCGGAAAGAGCACCAACTCGCCCGCGCGCGGTGTCATGTCCAGGGTGGCCTGCTGCAGCCAGGCATTGCCCATGTCCATGTGCGCGCCGCCCAGGAGCGGAAACATCGGGCTGTAAAAGCGCGTGGCGCCGTTCAAGGCGCCGAGTTCCGCGTGGGTCTGGCACTGCTCCGGCGGGTCGATCTGCACGTAGTACACGCCCGACCAGGAGCAGTTGCCGTGGGTGTGGATGTCGTGGAAAGCAGCGCCGTTCTGGATCTGGAACCAGACGCCGGTGAGCTCCAGCTGCAGGCCGTGGCGGCCCTGCGGCCAGACTCCTGCGTTGGCCTGCTTCACCGTGCTTTGCAGCGCTTGGGCGATGAAGCGCACCAGGGCTGCAAACTCGGGCAGGTCCACGCGGCGCAGCAGGTCGTCGCTGCTGGCGTAAAAGCTGCTGCCGGGTTTGTGGTGCGGGTCGGTGGCGCGCATCACCGTAAAGGCGCGGGCCAACACGTCGTTGATATCAGCGGCCTGCGCGAAGCGGTGCGTGGCCATGGGTACCGGCCAATGCGCTTGCAGGGCGCCGGTGATGGAGGGAAGGACGGCTGCCATGCTCTTCACGCTGCGGCCTGCGGCATTTCCAGCCGCCAGCCGGTGCGCTGCGCCAGTGCAGCCACGTCTTCGAGGGTGTCCAGGTCGGTGACAAAACGGGTATTGGCGGTATCCAACACGCACACCAACTCGGGGTTGCGCTCAATCAGGTGGCGGCAGGCCAGGTTGGTGCCGCTGGCCTGTATCTGCGCGCGCGCCACCTCGTCCAGCACGATGGGGTTGCCGCGCTGACCCGCCACCATGGGCACCACCACATGGCCCTGGCCGCGCTTTTTGAAAGCGGAAATCAACTCGGTCAGATCGGCCGCACCAATCAGCGGCTGGTCGGCCAGCAGCACCAGCACGGCGTCGCAGCGAGCACCCAGCTTGTCCAGCCCGGCGCGCACCGAGCCCTGCTGCCCGTCCTTGTACTGCGCGTTGTGCGCCAGCGTGACCGGGAAGCCGGCCACCGCCGCCTCCACCGCATCGCGCGCATGGCCGGTCACCACCACCACCTCATCCACACCGGCGCCGCTCAGCGCCACCAGCTGGCGGTTGATCAGCGGCACGCCCTGCAAGCGGATCAGGGACTTGGCCACACCGCCCATGCGCTGGCCCTCCCCGGCGGCCAGCAGCACCGCACCGACGCGCAGGCGGGTATAGAGCCCGCCGCCTTGTTTGAACTGACATCCCATGAACGTTCTCCTGAAATTGTTAGGTGCTGGCCTGCGATGTGCACGGCCAAGCAGGCCGGTAAGGTGTTGAACGATAAGGCAACCGCATCATGCAAGGAGCTCCGGCAGGCGCGACAGGCTGGCCAGGTTGTACACCGGCATGAAATGCGTCACGTGCTGCGCGGCCAGTCGCATGGCCTCGGACTGCGGCCGCTCCACCGTGGGGTGCAGCCAGCAGATGCGGGCGCCGCGCGCCTTGACCCGCGCCAGCACGGCGCTTAAGTCCTCCGGCGCATCGGTGTCATAGCCATCGCTCAACACCAGAAAGATGTCACCGCTGTGCAAGGCGCGGCCCAGGTGCACATCCAGCGCTTCGCCCAGACAGTGCGCGATGCGCGTGCCGCCGCCAAAACCGAAGCTCACGGCGTTGACCTTTTCCTGGATGCGCTTGCTGCGCGTGCGCATCAGCGGTGTGACCTCGGCCAGGCGGGTGTGGAACACAAAGGCGCGCGCGTCCATCACCTCCACCAGGGCCCGGCCCAGGCGCAGAAAGAACTGCGCGTGCGTCTCCATGGAGCGGCTCACATCCACCAGTACCGCCACTTTGGGCAGGCGGCGCTTGCGCCGCACATGGTGCAGTTGCACCAGCTCGCCCCCGGTGCTCAGGGCCTGGCGCAGCGAGCGGCGCACATGGATGGCGCCGCGCTCCGGGTGGTCCTGCAGGCGGCGCATCAGCTTGGCGCGCAGGCGGCGCTTGAAGGCCTCCACCAGCGGCTCGAAGCGGTCCATATCGCCGGGCAGCCAGTCGGCGAAGTCACGGGTGTCCTGCGGGCCTGCGCGGCTGGCGCCGCCCTGGGCCCTGGGGGAGGCGTCGGGTGCATCCGGGTTGCCGGCGCCGGCCTGGTCGGCCACACCCAAGGTGGGCTTGGCGGCACCGGGTGGCGTGCTGGCCATGTCCTTGTGCATTTGCTGCACCAGCTCGGGCAGCGAGCGGGATTTCTGCGTCAGGCCGGAACTGCGGGTGGTGCCGCGCACCTTGTGCGGAAGCCAGAAGGCCTGGTGCAGGGCCGGGTAGCGCGTCCACTGCGTCTGGCTGCCGCAGGCAATGCCGCGCCACATGCCTTCGATGCGCGTCCATTGCAGCAGTGGCAGGGCCGCAGCGGCGCGCGCCATCAGCTCCACCTCGGCATAGCCCAGCGCAAAGCCGTGGCCGCGCAGGTAATGGGCAAATTCGCCCAGTTGCTGGCGCGGGTCGGCGGCCGGTGGAACCGTTGTCTGCTCAAGCGTGGCCGCCATCGCACACGCCTATTGCATGGCCCCGGCCACGCCGACGTCCTGCGCGATGCGCGGACCACTCTGCAGCTTGGCCACGGTGTCCGAGGTGACCAGCCAGCGGTCGGTGCGGGTCTTGAGCAGGGCGGCGAGCGAGGGCACCAGCAGCTGCGGATCCACCGGCAGGCCGGCGTGTCCCAGCTTGAACAGCACGCGCACCCAGTCCAGGGTTTCGGCCACGCCGGGCGTTTTTTCCAGGTCCTGCTTGCGCAGGCGCTGCACAAAGGCCACGGCCTCTTCCACCAGACGACCGGCCGCTTCGGGCACCAGGCTGCGCACGATTTGCGTCTCGCGCGCCAGCGTGGGGAAGTCCAAGTAGTGGAACAGGCAGCGCCGCCGCAGCGCATCCGACAAGTCGCGCGTGCCGTTGCTGGTCAGCACCACCAGCGGCTTGCTGCGCGCCTGCAGCGTGCCGAGCTCGGGCACGGTGACCTGGTACTCGGACAGCATCTCCAGGAGAAAGGCCTCGAAGGCCTCGTCGGCACGGTCGATCTCGTCGATCAGCAGCACACAGGGCTCTGCACAACGGATCGCTTTCAGGAGCGGGCGCTCCAGCAGAAAGGCTTCGGAAAAAAGGTTGTCGCGCAGGGCCGCGCGGTCGCCCGCACCGGCCTCGGCCAGGCGGATCTCCAGCAACTGGCGGCTGTAGTTCCATTCGTAAACCGACTGGGCAAGGTCCAGCCCTTCGTAGCATTGCAGGCGCAACAACGGCCGGTTGAGCGCGCGGGCGCAGGCCGCAGCAATAGCCGTCTTGCCGACACCGGCCTCGCCTTCGAGCAGCAGCGGACGCTCCAGCGCCAGGCCCATCCAGACCAGGCTGGCCAGGTCTTCGTCGGCGATGTAGCCGGCCTTGAAGAGCTGCTCGCGCAGGCCCTCGGGCGTTGCACCAAAGGCTGTGCTTGCGGCTGACGCGCCGGGTGTCCGTACTTGCGATTCAGCCATGGCACGGTCTCGCGGGCATCAGGTTTTGCGGCCGAACAGGCCGGCAAAAAAGTTCTTGATCATCTGCCAGGCAAAGGTCAGTGCGTTGAATTCCTGGGCCACGATGGGCGCAACCGGCACGGCCCGGGCAGCAGCTGGGGCAGCCGCATCGGTGGCGGGCGCACTGCCGCTTGCATCGGCAGCGGCTGCATCTGCCGCTACCGGCGCAGCTTCTGCCGGCGCCATGGCCGCCTGTTGCACGGCCGCCTTTTGCGAGAACACATCGGCGAACTGCGCCAGGATCATGTCGGAGACGGACGTCATCATGCGCCCGCCAAACTGCGCGAACTTGCCGTTGACGATGACCTCGGCATGGCCCACCAGGGTACTCAGACCGCCTTCGGCTTCCACCAGGTTGGCGGTGAGTTCCATCGAAGCGGAAGAGCCACCCTTGTCGGCGCCCTTGCCCATCATCTTCAGCGTGCGGGTGCTGGCGTCCAGCGTGAGGATTTCGATGGTGCCGGCAAAGGCTGCCACGGCCGGGCCGACCTTGACCTTGACTGCGCCCTTGAAGTGGGTGGCGTCAATGTCTTCGGTGATCTGCGCGCCGGGCATGCAGGTGGCGAGCTCGTGCATATTGGCCAAAATGACCCAGGCGGCGTCTACACCGGCGGCTACCGGGTAGGTCTTGTCGAGAACAACTTCCATGTCAACCCTTTAAAAATACAAGGGGGCGGAGGCACCGCAGTGCATCCGCCCCGGATGAAGAAAAACCCTAGCCGACGATGCCGGAAGCCTTGAGCTGCTGCCACACGCGGTACGACGTGTGCGGCATGTTGAAGTGCGTCACGCCCAGGTGCGCAAACGCGTCCACCATGGCACTGGTGAAGGTGGGGATGCTGCCCACGTGGGGCGACTCGGCCACGCCCTTGGCGCCTATGGGGTGGTGCGGCGAGGGGGTGACGGTGAAGTCGGTTTCCCACATCGGCGTTTCCACGGCGGTCGGCAGGAAGTAATCCATCAGCGAGTTGCCCTGGATGTTGCCCTGCTTGTCAAAAGACAGCAGCTGCCCCATGGCCACGGCAAAGCCCTCGGTCAGGCCACCGTGGATCTGGCCCTCGATCACCATCGGGTTGATGCGCGTGCCGCAGTCGTCCAGCGCATAGAAGCGGCGGATCTTGGTCTCGCCCGTGGCCTTGTCGATGTCCACCACGCACAGGTAAATGCCAAACGGGAAGGTGAAGTTGGGCGGGTCGTAGTAGTAAGTGGCTTCCAGGCCGGGCTCCAGCCCTGCCGGTGGCTGGTGGTAGGCAGCCCAGGCGATGTCGGTCATGGTCTTGAATTTGGCGTCATTGCCTTTGACCTTGAAGCGGTCGATTTCCCACTCCAGATCGGCCTCACTCACTTCCATCAAATGCGCGGCAATGGTCTTGGCCTTGGCGTGGATTTTTCGCGCGGCCATGGCAATGGCCGCACCGGCCACCGGTGTGGAGCGCGAACCATAGGTACCCAGGCCATAGGGGGCGGTGTGCGTGTCGCCTTCTTCCACCTGGATCACCTCCGAAGAGATGCCGAGTTCGGTGGCGATGATTTGCGCATAGGTGGTCTGGTGCGCCTGGCCTTGCGAGATGGTGCCCATGCGCGCAATCGCGCTGCCGGTGGGGTGCACGCGGATCTCGCAGGAATCGAACATGCCCACGCCCAGGATGTCGCAGATCTTGCTGGGCCCCGCGCCCACCACTTCGGTGAAGCTGACCAGGCCGATGCCCATCAGCGTCGGGCAATCCGGGTCGGCGCGCTTGGCAGCCTGCTCGGCGCGCAGGCCCTTGTAATCCACAGCCTCCAGCACCTGGTCGAGCGCCGTCTGGTAGTCGCCCGAGTCGTACTCAAAACCGAAGGCGGACTTGTAGGGAAACTGCTCGCGCTTGATGAAGTTCTTGCTGCGGATCTCGGCCTTGTCCATGCCGAGTTTTTGTGCCAGCACATCGACCATGCGTTCGATCAGGTAGACCGCTTCGGTCACGCGGAAGGAGCAGCGGTAGGCCACGCCACCGGGCGCCTTGTTGGTGTAGACGCCATCCACCGAGCAGTGGGCTGCGGCAATGTCGTAGGAGCCGGAGCAGATGTGGAACATGCCGGCCGGGAACTTGCTCGGGTCGGCGCAGGCATCGAACGCGCCGTGGTCGGCGGTGACATGGGTGCGCAGCGCCAGGATCTTGCCGTCGGCCGTTGCGGCGAGTTCGCCGGTCATGTGGTAGTCGCGGGCAAAGCCGGTGCTCGACAGGTTCTCGATGCGGTCTTCCACCCACTTGACCGGGCGGCCCAGCACGATGGAGGCGACGATGGCGCAGACATAGCCGGGGTAGATGGGCACCTTGTTGCCAAAGCCGCCGCCGATGTCGGGCGAGATGATGCGCACCTTGGATTCGGGAATGCCCGAGAGCATGGACACCACGGTGCGCACCACGTGCGGCGCCTGGCTGGTGATCCAGGTGGTGAGCTCACCGCGGATGGGGTCGAAGCTGGCCACGCAGCCACAGGTCTCCAGCGGGCAGGGGTGCACGCGGGGGTAGAGCATGTCCTGCTGGACGGTGACGGCGGCGCTGGCAAAGGCGGCGTCGGTGGCCTCCTTGTCGCCGGCCTGCCAGTTGAAGATGTGGTTGTGGTGCTTGCGCTTGCCGTGCGCGCCTTCGGTTTTTCCCACCAGGTCTTCGCGCAGCACGGGGGCGTCGGGCAGCAGGGCGTCGAAGGGATCGACCACCGCCTGCAGCTCTTCGTATTCGACTTCGACGGCCTCCACGCCATCGGCGGCGGCGTAGCGGTCTTCGGCAATCACCACCGCCACTTCCTGCATCTGGAAGTGCACCTTGGCATCGGCCAGCACGGCCTGCACGTCGCCGGCCAGGGTGGGCATCCAGTGCAGCTTGAGCGGCTTCAAGTCGTCTGCGGTGAGCACGGCAATCACGCCGGGAATCTTCAGCGCGGCTTCCTTGTTGATGCGCACGATGCGGGCGTGGGCCACGGGGGCACGCACGATGTCCATGTGCAGCATGCCGGGCATCTTGATGTCGTCGACATAGTTGCCCTTGCCCTGGATAAAGCGGGCGTCTTCCTTGCGCAGGCGGCTTTCGCCCATGCCCATCAGGGCTTTTTCGCGGTCACTTAGGGGTGCGTTCATGTGCTCTGTCTCCTCGTGGCTGGCGCCGCTTACGCGGCCACCGCGCTGTGTTGTTGGATGGTCTTGGCGGCATGCAGCACCGCCTTGATGATGTTCTGGTAGCCGGTGCAGCGGCACAGGTTGCCCGACATGCCGTGGCGCACTTCCTCGGCCGTGGGGTTGGGGTTGTCCTGCAGGAAGCGGTAGGCGCGCATCAGCATGCCGGGGGTACAGAAGCCGCATTGCAGGCCGTGCTCTTTGTAGAACGCGTCCTGGATGGCGTGCAAGGCGCCGGCGTTGGCCAGGCCTTCGACGGTCTTGACATCGCTGCCTTCGCACTGCACCGCGAGGTGGGTGCAGCTCTTGACGGACTGGCCGTCAATGTCCACCGTGCAGGCGCCGCAGTGGCTGGTCTCGCAGCCGATGTGGGCGCCGGTCAGGCACATTTTCTCGCGCAGGAAGTGAACCAGCAGCGTGCGCGGCTCCACCGCCTCTTCCACGTTTTTGCCATTCAGGGTCATGGCCACCATTTTTTTGCTCATGGGTCTGTCTCCGTTTTTATATATGTGAGGGGGCTTAGCTACAACGCGCAGCAGCTGCGGAGATGGCGCGCTTGGTCATCTCGGCGGCCATGGCGGTTTTGTATTCGGCGTCACCACGCAGGTCTTCGGCGGGGTCGCAAATGGCGCGCACGGCCTGGGCTGCAGCTTCCAATGAGGCGGCGTTGATGGGCTGGCCGATCAGTACGGCCTCGGCCTCGCGGGCGCGCAGCGCAGTGGGCGCCACATTGGTCAGGCCGATGCTGGCATGCGTCACCACACCACCGGACATGCGCAGCACCACGGCGGCACCGGCGGTGGCCCAGTCGCCGGTCTTGCGCTTGAGCTTCTGGTAAGCGCTGCCGGTGCCGGGGGCAAAGGGCGCGATCAGGATGGCGGTGAGGAGCTCGTCCTCCGCCAATGCCGTCATATAGGTGCCGTGGAAGAAGTCCACCGCCTTCACGTGCCGCTCGCCGTTCGGGCCTTGCAGCACAAAGGTGGCGTCGAGTGCCATGGCGATCGCAGGGTGGTCGTTGCCGGGATCGCCGTGGGCAATGTCGCCACCAATGGTGCCGCGGTTGCGCACCTGGGGGTCGGCAATCAGCTTGGCGGCTTCACCGAGCAGGGGCAGTTTGTCTTTCAGCAACGCAGAGTCAATGAGTTCGTTTTCGCTGGTCATGGCGCCGATGCGGATGACGCCGCCCTCTTCGCTGATGCCGCGCAATTCGGGGATGCGGTTGATATCGATGAGCACTGCGGGGGCCGCAAAGCGCAGTTTCATCATGGGCAGCAGGCTGTGGCCTCCCGCCAGCAACTTGGCCTCATCGCCCAGCGTTGAGAGCAGCGAAATGGCTTCGGCGACCGTGTGCGGCGCGTGGTAATCGAATGCGGGTGGGATCACGTTGTCTCCTTTTATTGATGCCTGTCGATGCAGGGTCGCTCACTCTAGCGAGCGGTCTGTTCTTTCGGGGCGCTATCCAATCAACGGCTGTTGCCGCGCATGAATGGCAGCCAGGGCGCACGAAGAAAATATGTGCGTTTGCACAATTTGGTGCGGCTTCTTGGGACGTCTTTCAAGTCACTTCTGGGCTCAGTCACTTCGGACGCAGGCCGACGTGGCACTCAGCGCCGTCCGTGTCCCCCGCCCGCTGCGCGGGCTCCTCCTTTACCTACCGGCGCCGAGCACCACGCCGTCCTGCGTCTGCCCGCGTGGTCTGTGCGTGACGGAAAAAATACATGGGCATGGGCATGGGCTATTGGTTATTGGGTCAATCCACGCCAACCGTGCAGGTTGCCGCTGACAGTGGGGTGGATGATTCCGGGAGGTAAAGGAGGAGCCCGCAGGGCGGGGGACACGGACGGAATCATCCACCCCGCTGGCAGCGGCGTACAGGTCTCAGCGCTGACAGCGGCACGCACAAACCCCAGCGAACAATGGTCCACAAGGATGCAGGACTACGCTCGAGCCAAGGTCGTATCGCCCAAGCCCAGATGCTCCATCAGCCGCGCCGCACTGGAGCGCGACACCGGGATCTCCACCGGCGTAGAGCCCATCATGCGCAGGGTGATGCGCCCGTCATCGCGCACGATCTCGTCCACCTGGCTCAGGTTGACGATATAGCTGCGGTGCACGCGCAAGAACAGATTGGGATCCAGACGGCTCTCCAGATCGCCAATGGTGATGTTGCAGAACTGCCCGCCCTGCGAAGTGTGGATCCAGGTGTAATGCCCTTCCGAACGCACAAAGGAGACGTGCGACACATCCACCAGCAAGACGCGGTTTTGCTTGATCGTGGGGATCTTGCGCAGCTGGCGCTTGACCGGATGGGCCGCGCTTTCTGCCGGGGCGTTGCTGTCGGCGTCCTTGCTGACGACATCGGTGATGTCGTAAAAGACCAGGGTATACCCGGTGGTCTGGCCCTGCATGTCGGCGATTTTTGAAACCTTGATCAGCAGCACCCGCTCAGGCATGTTGATCATCATGGCCATGGGCGGCGCATTGTTGACCGGACACTCCGCCTGACCCAGCAGAAACTTGACCTTGGGCTTGGCGGCTTCGGGATGGAAGTCGGTGACGATCTTGCCGAAGGGCAGCTTGTCATTCACGGGCAGGCTGCGCCGGGCGAAATCGTTCATGCCGATCACGTGCAACTGGCTGTCCAGGTTGACCACGCCCACATCAAATCGTTCCAGTAAATAGAGCCATGAGTTCGGGCTGGAAGCGCTGGCGCTTGCCCCGGCTTCGGCGTGCTTACAGGGTGCCATGTCTTGCCTCGTTATGTTTTTTGGAATTGCATTACAGCGCGATCCCAACCATTGCTCATGCCAGCGCACGGTTACTCATGCGGGCTGCAGGCAATTCGTTCAGCAGCCTGCAAATAATGCATGTTTGGCATACAGTGCGATCCCTTGTTACGGTCGGAATTTCATAAAACGCGGGGCACATCGGGTTAACCCGTATGCGTCTCAAAAAAACAGAGCGAGCACAAACAGTGGCCCACATCAACACACAAGCGCATTGGCTTGCACGGGGCATCGGGTCTGCGTCCATCACGCCTGCGCTGCTGGTTGGTACGGTGGGAATGGCCCTGTGGTTTGCCGACAGGCAGTCGCCGTTGTGGACGCTGGATTCGGTGTGGCCTGTCATCCTGTTGTCGCTGCTGGCGGTGGCAGCAGGCTGTGCTGCGCTCAGCTGGGTCCGGCCGCAGCGCGCCGGTCTTTCACCGCCTCATGTGATGCTGTCGCTGGGCTTTGGCGGCATGCTGCTGGGCCTGCTGGCAGACTGGCTGCAGGCCGGCCCGGCACAGTTGGGCAGCCTGTGCCAGCAGTCGGCCGCACTCAGTTTGCGCGAGAGTTTTTTCCTGCACCTGCGTTACCTGCCGGGCATGCACATCGGCATGCTGGTGGGGGGCTTGCTGGCCATTCCCAGCCTGCGCATGCTGCGCGCGCACTGCGGGCGCTATCTCTGCTCACTCTTGGCGCAAAACCTGATGTGTTCGGGCTGGATGCTGCTGGGCATGACTCTGGGCGCGGTCTGGATGGTGCGCCTGCAGATCGCGCTGGGCGCGCCTTCATTGACCGGTATGCTGGGTGGCATGTTTGTCGGCATGACCTGGGGCATGGTCGGCAGCGTGGCGCTGTACCGGCATTTTTTTGCATGGCGCTTGCGGGCTGCCGCTGCCCGGCGCGACATCCGTTGACGCGACACCTTCACGCAACCCTGAACGGAAAACACCATGGAAAACGTAGATGGAATCGTGCTGCGCACCTTGCGCAATTGGCGGGCAGATTCGAAGCGCGCGCTGCTGGCCACCGTAGTGCGCACCTGGGGTTCGTCCCCGCGTCCGGTGGGCTCCATCATGGCCTTGTGCGAGGACGGCTCGGTGGTGGGTTCGGTGTCCGGCGGCTGCATTGAAGACGATCTGATCCACCGCTTTACCCGGGCCTATGCGCAACCCCATGCGGCAGCAACCGATGCATCGCAAGAGCTGCCTGCGGGTGCGCCGCGCCTTCTCACCTATGGCGTGAGCGCCGATGAGGCCCACCGCTTCGGCCTGCCCTGCGGCGGCACGCTGGAGCTGCTGCTGGAGTTTGATCCGGCGGTCGAATCACTGGACCGGCTGCTGACCTGGCTGGATGCGGGCAAGCTGGTGGAGCGCAGCGTGGCGCTGGCTACCGGTGAAGTATCGGTGCGCTTGTGCAGCCAGCCCTCGGACCTGAAGCTCAGCGCTAGCACGCTCTGCAATGTGTTCGGGCCGGAGTACCGCCTGCTGATCATCGGCGCCGGGCAGATGAGCGAGTACCTGGCCACCATGGCGCAGTTCAATGGCTTTGCCGTGACCGTGTGCGACCCGCGTGAGGAGTACCGCAGCAGCTGGTCGGTGCCCGGCGTGCAGGTGGTGACCGACATGCCGGACGATGCCATGGCCCTGTTCCAGCCGGACCGCCGCAGCGCCGTGGTGGCGCTGACGCATGACCCCAAGCTCGATGACCTGGCCTTGCTGGAGGCGATTCACAGCGAGGCTTTTTATGTGGGTGCCATCGGGTCGCGGCGCAACAACCTGGCGCGCAGCGCCCGCATGATGGAGCACTTTGGCGTCAGCGCCGAGGCATTGGACAAGCTGCGCGGGCCCATCGGCATTTACATCGGCAGCAAGACGCCGCCTGAAATTGCGGTCAGCATCATGGCCGAGCTGTTGGCGGTGAAGAACGGTGTGAGCCTGCCCAGGGACATCCAGGTGGGGCCGGCCAAGGATGATCTGGCCATTGCAGAAAACCACGCCGACGCGCTGGCCTGCGGCATCGGCATGGCATCCGTCGTGCCGCTTTACAGCAGCGAGTCGGCCGGCACGTAGGTCTTGCCCAGGGCCAGGGCCACTGCCTCGTAGGTGACCTTGCCTTCGGCCACGTTCAGGCCATTCTTCAGGTAGATGTTGTCTTTGAGCGCCTGCTTCCAGCCCTTGTCAGCCAGCGTGACGGCATGGCCTATGGTGGCGTTGTTCAGGGCGAAGGTAGAGGTGCGGGCGACCGCGCCGGGCATGTTGGCCACGCAGTAGTGCACCACGCCATCCACCACAAAGGTGGGCTCGGCATGCGTGGTGGCATGCGAGGTCTCGAAGCAGCCGCCCTGGTCAATCGCCACGTCTACCAGCACCGCGCCCTTTTTCATTTTGCTGACCATTGCGCGCGTCACCAGCTTGGGGGCAGCCGCGCCAGGGATGAGTACGCCACCAATGACCAGGTCGGCGTCCAGCACGGCTTCTTCCACGGTTTGCATGTTGGAATAGACGGTGTGGATGCGGTTGCCGAAAATCAAATCGAGCTGACGCAGGCGATCCATGTTCTTGTCCAGCACCGTAACCCGTGCACCCATGCCCACGGCCATTTGCAGCGCGTGGGTGCCGACCACACCGGCGCCCAGAATCACGCAATGGGCTGCCGGCACGCCGGGCACGCCGCCCAGGAGCACGCCCATACCACCCTTGGATTTTTCCAGATGCGCGGCACCGGCCTGCACCGCCATGCGGCCGGCCACTTCGCTCATGGGCGCCAGCAGGGGCAGGCCGCCACCGGGGCCGGTGATGGTTTCATAGGCCATGCAGATGGCGCCCGACTGGATCAGCGCCTCGGTCTGCTCGGGGTCCGGCGCCAGGTGCAGGTAGGTATAGAGAATCTGGCCGGGGCGCAGCAGGGCGCATTCCTGCGGCTGCGGCTCTTTGACCTTGACGACCATCTCGGATGCCGCGAATACCTCAGCGGCTGTTGCGGCCAGCGTGGCACCAGCGGCCAGGTACTGCGCGTCAGACAGACCGATGTCGGCACCGGCACCCGTCTGCACCAGCACCGCGTGGCCGTGGGCGATGAGCTCACGCACGCTGGCGGGGGTGAGGCCGACGCGGTATTCGTGGTTCTTGATTTCCTTGGGTAGTCCGATGCGCATGCTGTACTCCTGCGTTGTTTGGTGGAATTGCGCAGTGTGCGCGCGGCCTGGTCTCTTGCAAACAGGGATGCACGGCTTTGGCGCTGCAGTAGCGGCGCTAATACAAGAACGCCGTTCAGCGCCCAAACTTTAGGCCGCCGTGGAACAGAGTGAGGCTCAAGACCTGACGAAGTTGCGCGCAACTTTGATTGGAACGCGCAGAGACGGCCGCTGGAGGCCAGGGCTAACGGGCATGAAGTCGCTGGGTGGAACTTCAGCTTCAGGACCAATTGCGGCCATACGCGACTGTGAAATGCTCGGCAGGACTGCCGCGTTAGGAGCCATACGGAAAATTGGCTGAAAAATAGTTGCCGCTCCATTGCGGTCATTTCCAATCTCCACGAGACTCCTCGGAAGCAGTCGTAGGGATGGATGCCAGATTGCTAATCACATTCAGGGGGCACATCGATTGCTTGATTTCGATATGACGGCACACGACGGGCTTTAGACTGCTGCAGGAGTTATCTCTATGTCGATATGGTTCACGAAGGCGGCATAAGGCATAGATTCAATTGGCCGTTCCCAGCGTTGTACATAACGGCAAATACATTCGTCATTGCGGCGTCTCAGCGTAGTTCAATCAACAGGTCCTTGGCGTTGATGGTCTCGCCGGCGCGCACATGGATGGCCTGCACGATGGCGTCTCTATCGGCAGTCAACATGGGCTCCATCTTCATGGCCTCCATCGACAGCAGCGGATCGCCCTTGTGCACCTGCTGCCCGACCTTCACCGCCACCGTCACCACCATGCCCGGCATGGGCGCGCCCACATGCTTGGGGTTGCCCTCTTCGGCCTTGGCCTTGGCGGCGGCTCCCGTCACACCGGCCTTGGGCACACGCACCGTGCGCGGCTGGCCGTTGAGTTCGAAGAAGACCTTGATCTTGCCCTCCTCATCCACGGTGTCGGAGCGTCCGGTCTGGCGCACCACCAGGCCCTTGCCCTTGTCGATGGCCACCGACACCTCATCGCGGTCAAGCAGGCCGTAGAAGAAGGTGGAGGTGGGCAGCAGGGAGACATCGCTGTACTCGCGGCGATGCGCGGCGTAGTCCTTGAACACCTTGGGATACATCAGGTAGGAGGCCAGATCGGTGTCGCTGACCTTGCGGCCAATCGCGGCTTCCGCTTCCGCGCGCTTGGCCTCCAGATCGACCGGCGGCAGATGGTCGCCGGCGCGGCCCTGCATCGGCGCATCGCCCTTGAGCACCTTGTGTTCCAGCGCCTTGGGGAAGCCGTCCGGTGGAAAGCCGAGTTCGCCCTTGAAGAGCGAGATCACGGAGTCGGGGAAGGCCACATCGCGCTCCGGGTTGCTCACGTCGGCGGGCTTCAAATCATTGGCCACCATGAACAGGGCCATGTCGCCCACCACCTTGGAGGTCGGTGTGACCTTGACGATGTCGCCAAACAGCACATTGACATCGGCATAGGCCTTGGACACCTCGGGCCAGCGGTGCGCCAGACCCATGGCACGGGCCTGCTCGCGCAGATTGGTGTACTGGCCGCCGGGCATTTCGTGGTTGTAGACGTCGGAGGTGCCGGCACGCATGTCGGCCTCAAACGGCACATAGGCGCGGCGCACGCCTTCCCAGTAGTGCGACAGGGCCTGCATGGCGTTCAGGTCCAGGCCGGGGTCGCGGGCCGAGCCACTGAGTGCGGCAGCGATCGAGCCCAGATTCGGTTGCGAGGTCAGGCCGCTCATGGCGTCCAGTGCGCCATCCACCGCGTCGCAACCGGCTTCTACTGCGGCCAGCACGGAGGCGGCCGAGATGCCGCTGGTGTCGTGGGTGTGGAAGTGGATCGGCAGACCGACCTCCTGTTTCAGCACGCGTACCAGCTCGGCAATGGCGCGCGGCTTGCACACCCCCGCCATGTCCTTGATGCCCAGGATATGGGCTCCGGCCTTCTCCAGCTGCTTGGCCAGACCCACGTAGTACTTCAGGTCGTACTTGCTGCGCTTGGCATCAAACAGGTCGCCGGTGTAGCACAGCGCACCTTCACACAGGGCGCCGGTCTCTATCACCGCATCCATGGCCACGCGCATGTTGTCGACCCAGTTGAGCGAGTCGAACACGCGGAACACATCGACGCCGTTCTTGGCCGCCTGCTGCACAAAGTAGCGCACCACGTTGTCGGCGTAGTTGGTGTAGCCCACGGCGTTGGAGGCGCGCAGCAGCATCTGGAACAGGATATTGGGTGTCGCCTCGCGCAGACGGGCCAGACGCTCCCAGGGGTCTTCCTTCAAAAAGCGCAGGGCCACATCGAAGGTGGCGCCGCCCCAGCATTCCAGGCTGAAGAGTTGGGGCAGCATGCGTGCGTAGTGCGGCGCGATCTGCTCCATATCGAAGCTGCGCATGCGGGTGGCAAACAGCGACTGGTGCGCGTCGCGCATGGTGGTGTCGGTGAGCAGCACCTGGGGCTGGTCCTTCATCCACTGGGCAAAGCCGCGCGAACCCAGTTCCTTGAAGGTATCGCGGCTACCCTTGGGGATGGGTGCCGTCAAATCGCAACCGGGTTTGATGGGTATGGACAGCGGCAGCGCCGGCAGGGTACGTCCCTTCATCTCGGGGTTGCCGTTGATGGCCACATCACCCAGGAATTTCAGCAGACGCGTGGCGCGGTCACGGCGCTTCACAAAGTTGAACAGCTCGGGCGTGGTGTCGATAAAGCGCGTGGTGCATTCGCCGGAACGGAACAGCGGGTGGGCGATCACGTTTTCCAGGAACTGCAGATTGGTCGAGAGGCCGCGCACGCGGAACTCTCTCAAAGCCCGGTCCATGCGGGAGGCCGCCTCGTCGGGTGTGTGGCCCCAGGCTGTCACCTTGACCAGGAGCGAGTCGTAATACGGGGTGATGACGGCACCGGCATAGGCCGTGCCGGCATCCAGGCGGATACCGAAACCGGCCGCGCTGCGGTAGACACCGATCTTGCCGTAGTCGGGTGTGAAGTTGTTTTCCGGGTCTTCCGTGGTGACGCGGCATTGCAGGGCGTGGCCGCGCAGGGTGATGTCTTTCTGCAGGGGGATAAAGGAATCGTCATCGCCGACCGTGGCACCTTCGGTCACGCGGATCTGCGCCTTGACGATGTCCACGCCGGTCACCACTTCGGTCACGGTGTGCTCGACCTGGATGCGCGGATTCACCTCGATGAAGTAGTACTTGCCGGTGTCCACGTCGAACAAATATTCGACCGTGCCGGCATGGGTGTAGTTGGCCGCCTTGGCCAGGCGCAGTGCCGACGCACACAGCTCGGCGCGGGTGTCCGGGTCCATATAGGGGGCGGGGGCGCGCTCCACCACTTTCTGGTTGCGCCGCTGCACCGAGCAGTCGCGCTCGAACAGGTGCACCAGATTGCCGTGTCTGTCGCCCATCACCTGCACCTCGACGTGGCGGGCGCGGCGAACTAATTTTTCCAGATACACCTCGTCATTGCCAAAGGCGGCCAGGGCCTCGCGCTGAGCCAGTTCCTTCATGGGCGCCAGGTCGGCCTCGGTCTCGATCACGCGCATGCCGCGCCCACCGCCGCCCCAGCTGGCCTTGAGCATCAGCGGGTAGCCGACTTCCAGCGCCATTTTTTTCGACACTTCGATGTCATCGGGCAGGGCGGTGGTGGCAGGCACCACCGGCACGTTCGCGGCCACGGCGACGGCGCGGGCCGCGACCTTGTTGCCCAACGTGCGCATCACATCGCCATTGGGGCCGATAAAGGCCACACCGGCAGCGGCGCAGGCGTCGGCAAAGTCGGGGTTCTCGCTCAAGAAACCATAGCCGGGGTGAATCGCGTCCACCTCCGCTTCCTTGGCAATGCGGATGATGTCGGCAATGTCCAGATAGGCCGAGATCGGCTTCTTGCCCTCGCCCACCAGGTAGGACTCGTCTGCCTTAAAACGGTGCAGGGCAAAGCGGTCTTCGGTGGAGTAAATGGCAACGGTGCGTATGCCCATCTCGGAGGCGGCACGCAGGACGCGGATGGCGATTTCGCTGCGGTTGGCTACCAGGATGCTGCGGATTTTTTGGGTCATGGTGAATGCAATAGCTTGGTTCAAATGCATTCGATCCGCTCGAATGGAGGGCGCCCACCGCGGAGCGCACGCACTTGAAACAAGCCCCTCGCGTGAGCGAGGGACCGGGTCGGAATTACACGGCGACCGGTGTGATCCAGGGCTGGTCAATGGCCTGCGCGCTGTCCACCACCGCATCCACAAAGGCCACACCCTTGAGGCCGTCGTAGGCCAGGGGAATGTTCTGCCCTATGGCCGTGGGCGCGCGGCCTTCACGGCGCGCATTGATGGCCTCGGCAAAGCCGCTGTAGAGGTTGGCAAAGGCTTCCAGATAACCTTCGGGGTGTCCCGGGGGCGTGCGTGTGCGGGACTTGGCGGCTTCGGACAAATCGCCGGCGCCGCGCTTGATCAGCTCGGTGCGGCCCAAGAGACCGGTGAACAGCAGGTCGTTCGGGTTTTCCTGGAACCACTGCACAGAACCCTTCTCGCCGAACACGCGCAGGCGCACGCCGTTGGAGCAGCCAATGGCCACCTGCGAAGACCACAGCAGGCCGCGTGCGCCACCTGCATAGCGGATCATCACATGGGCGTTGTCGTCGAGCTGGCGTCCTGCCACAAAGGTGGCCAGATCGGCGGTGATGGCCTCGGCCTTCAGCCCGGTGACAAAGCCTGCCAGGTGGTAGGCATGGGTGCCGATGTCGCCAATCGAGCCGCCGCGTCCCGACTTCTTGGGGTCGGTGCGCCAGGCTGCTTGCGCGTTGCCTTCGGACTCGATGGCCGTGGCCATCCATTCCAGCGGGTATTCCACTTGCACCACACGGATGGCGCCCAGCTTGCCGGTCGCCACCATCTCACGCGCTTCGTGAATCATGGGGTAGCCGGAATAGGTGTAGGTCACACCCATGAAGCGGCCGGTCTTTTTCACCAACGCTTCCAGCGCCACCGCGTCTTCCAGGGTGGTAGTCAGGGGCTTCTCGCAGATCACGTCAAAGCCGGCTTCGAGGAAGGCCTTGGCAATCGGGAAGTGCGTGTGGTTGGGCGTGCAGATGGCGACCACATCGATGCGGTCTTCGCGCTTCAATTCGGCTTCCAGCATCTGCTGGTAGTCACCGTAGGAGCGGTCAGCGGCCAGGCCCTGGCTGGCGGCGAATTTATGGCCGCGCGCGGCGTCCACGTCAAAGGCGCCGGCCACCAGTTGCAGAGCGCCGTCCTGGCGCGCCGCGATGCGGTGGATGTTGCCGATATAGGCGCCTTCACCGCCGCCCACCATGCCGAGCCGCAAGGGCCTGCGTGCGTTGTTGTCTGTAGACATAAATAGCTTTCCTTAGATTCCGAGGATGCTGCGATTGGCAGCCTTATTGGCACCCGACTTCACAAAGTCGTCAAAGGCACGTTCGGACACCTTGATGATGTGTTTCTTGATGAACTCCGCGCCTTCGGCCGCACCGTCGTCGGAGTTCTTCAAAAAGCATTCCCACTCCATCACGGCCCAGCCGTCGAAGTCGTAGGTGGCGAACTTGGAGAAGATGGCGCCGAAGTCAACCTGGCCGTCGCCCAGCGAGCGGAAACGGCCGGCCCGGTTCTTCCAGGGCTGGAAGCCGCCGTACACACCGGTCTTGCCGTTGGGGCGGAACTCGGCATCCTTGACGTGGAACATCTTGATGCGCTCGTGGTAGTGGTCGATAAAGGCCAGGTAGTCGAGCTGCTGCAGCACAAAGTGGCTGGGGTCGTAGAGCATGTTGCAGCGCTTGTGGCCGCCCACGCGCTCCAGGAACATCTCGAAGGTCAGGCCGTCGTGCACGTCTTCGCAGGGGTGGACTTCATAGCAAAGGTCCACGCCGTTTTCGTCGAACTGGTTCAGGATGGGCAGCCAGCGCTTGGCCAGCTCGTCAAAGGCCTCGTCCACCAGGCCTTCGGGCCACTGGGGATAGGGATAGAGATAGGGCCAGAGCAGGGAGCCGGTGAAGGACACATGGCGGTCCAGGCCCAGGTTCTTGGAGGCGCGCGCGCAATAGCCCATTTGCTCCACGGCCCATTGCTGGCGCAGCGACGGATTGCCACGCACTTCCACGGGTGCGAAGCTGTCCATGATCTGGTCATGTGCGGGATGCACGGCTACCAGTTGACCGGTGATGTGCGAGGCCAGCTCGGTCACCACCAGACCCTTGGAGGCCAGCATGCCGGTGATCTCGTCGCAATAGGTCTGGCTCTCGGCGGCCAGCTTCAGGTTGAAGATGCGGGTATCCCAGGTGGGGATTTGCACGCCCTTGAAGCCTTTGTCGGCCACCCATTGCGCCAGCGTGTCCAGTCGGTTGAAAGGCGCTTCATCGGTCGCAAACTGCGCCAGGTAGATGCCGGGTCCTTTAATGGTTTTCATGCTTGACGCACTCTCTGCTTATGCGGTCATGGGACCGGCAGGAACCGGAGGCGCGGCGTCGTAACCACCCCAGACCGACTGGTCGAAATGGATCACCGAGCCGGTCATCATGCCGCTGTCGTCGGATGCCAGAAAGGCCACGGCCTTGGCCACTTCAGCGGGGTCCAGAAGGCGACCAAAGGGCTGTGCGGCAGCGGCCTTCTCCAACCAGTTTTCGTCGGCGCCGTGGTACTCGCGCTGCGTGCGATCTTCACCGTCGGAGGCCATCCAGCCGATGTCGAGTTGGTTGACTCGAATGCGGTTGCGCATCAGCGCGTAGCCGGAGTTACGGGTCAAAGTGGCCAGCGCGCCCTTGGAGGCACAGTAAGGAGCGATAAAGGGCTGACCGGCGCGCTCGGAGGTGGAGCCGATATTGACCATATTGCCTTCAATGCCGTCACGGATCATGCGCTTGGCGGCCTCTTGCATCAGGAAGAAGGGGGCGCGCACATTGACGGCAAACATGCGGTCAAACAGGTCTTGCGAGGTGTTGAGCAGGTTGCCGCGGTCGGTGAGGCCAGCGGCATTTACCAGCACGTCAATGCGGCCAAAGACCTTGTCGGCCTGGGCGATCACATTGCGGCAGTCGTCCACGCTGTTGAGGTCGGCGGCGACAAACACGGTTTTGACGCCGGTGTCTTTTTCAATGCGTTGCGCTACGGCTTCGCCCTTGGCGGCAGAGCGGCCGCAGATGGCCAAGCCGGCTGCGCCGGCCTTGGCAAATTGCAGCGCAATGGCGGCGCCCAAGCCTTGGGTTCCGCCGGTGATGACGGCTATCTTTCCATCGAGACGATTCATGTTGTTTCCTTGGTTCAAAAAATTAAATGCCAACGCGTTGTTTGCTGCGAATCAGTTCCTGTGCCACACGGGCTTCCTGCACGGATTTGCGGGTACTGACCTCGGGCACACCGACGTCCCAGTCCGCATCGCCCGGCACCCAGGCATAGGCGTCGGTGACGATGGTGATGAGCGTGGTGCGGTCGTTGCCCTGCGCCCATTCCATGGCGGCGGCCAGCTCTTCCAGGTTCTGGCAGCTGCGCGCCAGGGCGCCCATGGATTCGGCATGCTTCACAAAGTCCACCGGGAAGGGTTGCTTCACGCGGCAGTCCTTGAGCAGGTTGTTAAAGCCGGGCACGCCCTTGAATTGCTGCAGGCGGTTGATCACGGCGTAGCCGCCGTTGTCGCAGACCACCACAATCATCTTGTGGCCTGCCAGCACGGTGGAATAGATGTCGGAGTTCATCATCATGTAGGTGCCGTCGCCCAGCATCACGATGGGCGTGCCCTTGCCCTCCTTGGCCAGGGCATGGCCCCAGCCGGCTGCGATTTCATAGCCCATGCAGGAGAAGCCGAACTCGCAGTCAAAGGTGTGCGGGTCCTTCACACGCCAGCCCTTGGTCACCTCGCCCGGCATGCCACCGGCGGCGGCAATCAGGGTGTCGTTGTCACGCGCGCCCTTGTTGATCACGTCCACTACCTGTGCGTAGCTGGGGATGGGCGCGTTGCTTGGCTTCTTGTGGCTTTCCAGCAGGGCTTCCCATTCAGCGAACAGGGTGCGCGAGCTCGCAAACCATTCAGCCGGTGCTTCCCAGTTGTCCAACTGCGCTGCCAGTTCTTCCACGGTTTCACGCGCATCGCCCACCACCGACAGGGCACGGTGCTTGACGGCGTCCCAGCGTGCGGCATTGATGGAGATGAATTGCGCATCGCGGCGGAACAGGGTCCAGGAGCCGGTGGTGAAGTCCTGCAGGCGGGTGCCAATGGCCAGGATCACATCGGCGTCGGTGGCCAGGGCGTTGGCCGAGGTGGAGCCGACGATGCCGATGGGGCCGGCATGGGCCGGGTGGTAATGGGTCAGGCCACCCTTGCCCGCAATGGTTTCCACCACGGGGATGTTGTGGCGCAGGGCCAGTGCGGCGACCTGCTCTTCGGCCAAGGAATAACGCACACCGCCGCCGGAGATGATCAGCGGCTTCTTGGCCGTCTTCAAGAGCGCAACGGCCTGGGCCAGCTTGTCCTTGTCGGCGCGCGGACGGGGCACCGTCCAGGTGGTGGGCGCAAAGAACTCCTCGGGGTAATCAAAGGCGATTTCCTGCGTGTCCTGGCACAGACCAATAAAGGCCGGGCCGCAATCGGCCGGGTCCAGCATGGTGGCAATGGCCTGGGGCAGGGAGGTGATGATTTGCTCGGGCAGCGTGATGCGGTCCCAGTAGCGCACCACCGCCTTGAACGTGTCGTTCACCGTGATGGTGGGGTTGTTGAAATGCTCCACCTGTTGCAGCACCGGATCGGGCAGGCGGTTGGCAAAGGTGTCACCGGCCAGCAGCAACACCGGCAGGCGGTTGGCGTGGGCCGTGCCGGCTGCGGTCACCATATTGGCCGCACCCGGGCCGATGGAGGTGGCGGCAATCATCAATTGCCGGCGCTTCTTGGCCTTGGCAAAGGCCACCGCGGCCAGGGCCATGGACTGTTCGTTCTGCCCGCGCCAGGTCGGCAGGGTGTCTTGCACCGCCTCCAGCGCCTCGGACAGACAGGTCACGTTGCCGTGGCCAAAGATGGCAAACACTCCGGCAAAGAGCGGCACTTTTTCGCCCTCGATTTCGGTGAACTGGTTGCATAGGTACTTGACCAGCGCTTGCGCCATGGTCAGCCTGACGGTCTTCTCGGGCATGGAATCTCCTGGTTTTGAGTGAGCCATTGACGATTGCAATGAACGGCAATAATTATTGCATAACGACCCCGCGCGTTGTCAAAATTGCGTGCTTACCTAGGGAAAACACGGATATTCGGCCTTTTTAGGCGCCGTTGCCCATCCGACCCGGCTGAAAAACCGCCTTGGGATCGGAAAAACCTAAGGACTTTCCCTAGGTTTTGCAATATTAATTGCCAAGTTCGTTGACTTGCAATTTATGCAGTCATACGATCGCCCTGCGCTCAAGATCACGGTCTCAGGACTGAATCCAGCGTCGCTGAGGACTGGCTTTTAGGAGCGGTTCGATCGGATCCGGTTACCCAAAAAGTGTCATGAATTTCTACGCCTATGTAAAGGAGAGCAGCCAGACAACGCACCCATGCATGCAACCCGAAACTTGCTCTGCCGGGCAAGTGAGACAACACCGATTTATCAAATGAAGGATGACAAATGAAACTCGCTAAGATTCTGAAAACCACCGTGATCGCCGCTGGCATCGCACTCGCAGCCACCGCTGCACTGGCAAAAGACTATCGCTTTGTGATGGTCTCGCACATCGGCTCGAACGACGCCAACATGGGCTGGCTCACCGAGTCCCTCAAGGAGTTCGAGAAGAAGTACCCCAACGTCAAGACCGAGTACATCTCCACCAACAACTACTCGGTGCAAGAGCATGTGCGTCTGCTGGAGCAGGCCATCGCCACCAAGCCCGATGGCATCGCCGTGCCCATCGTGGACGCCAATGCCTTTGAAGGCCCGCTGCGCAAGGCGATTGCTGCCGGTATCCCGGTCGTGGCCTTCAACATCCCCGACAGCCGCCCCGAAGGCAAGCGCATTCCCTACCTGACCTATGTCGGTGGTGATGAGTACCTGACTGGCAAGAACCTGGGTCAATACGCCCTGGCACAGGCCAAGGCCGGCAAGGTGCCCATGCCCACCCGCGTGATGTGCGCCGTGCACGACGCGGCCCACCAGGGTCTGAAGGCGCGCTGCAAGGGCATGCGCGAAGTGATGGAAGGCGCTGGCGCCAAGTTTGACGAACTGTTCATCAGCGCCGAGCCCACCACGGCCCGCAATGCGATGCAGGCCTACCTGCAGTCGAACAAGGATGCCAACTACATCTTCACCGTGGCCGGCTGGTCCTCGCCCTGGGCCTGGGACGTTGCCAACAAGATGGGCCTGAGCCCCGATGTGGACAACAAGGGCATGACCATTCTGACCGTGGACGAAGGTCCTGTGTCGATCGAAGGCGTGCGTGCCGGTCACATTCTGGCTGCCAACAGCCAGGGCTTCTGGCTGCAGGGCTACGCGCCCATGGAATGGCTGTACTGGAACCACGAGCTGGGCTATGAGCCCAAGTCCGACATCCTGACCGGCCCCGTCATCATCAACAAGGCCAATGCAGACAAGTGGGCCAAGCTGGTGCGCGGCGTGTTCGGCGATGCCGAGTACAAGAAGCAGACCGGCTGGCAATAAGCCTGAGAACCCGGGCCGGAGCTGAATCCGGCCCACATTCCCCTGCGGCTGCCTGGTGACCCGGGCGGCCGCAGGGACACACACTTCCCGAACTCCATTGCCCTCCATGACGAATCTCTACCTTCGCAGGCTCCTGACCGGCCAGTCTCTGGGCTCGGTTATCGGTGTTTGCGCCATGCTCCTGCTGTTCACGTTCATCGACTTCAAGGGCTGGTGGAACATCCAGTCGCTGGTCAACGTGCTGCAGTTCTCCGCCATCCTGGGCCTGTTGGCCATGGGCCTGGCGTTGGTCATCATTGCCCGCGAAATTGACCTGTCCGTGGGCTCGGTCTACGGCCTGACCGGTGTTTCCTTTGTCACGCTGGAGCCCCTGCTCGGCGTCCCCCTGTCTTTTGTTGCGGCCATGTCGCTCGCGGCCCTGGTCGGCCTGCTGCAGGGCCTGGCCGTGGTGCGGCTGAAGCTGCCTTCCATGATCGTCACGCTGGGCGGCCTGTTTACCGTGCGCGGCATTATTTACGTGTGGACGGGTGGCACCGTCAGCACCTTCTCCGCCGAGGCGCGTACCCACTGGTTGACCCACCTCTTCGGCGGCCAACTGCTGGGAATGCCGGCCGTGGTCTGGTGGACCTTGCTGGTGGCCCTGCTGCTCAGCGCCCTGCTGCTGCTCACCCGCTTCGGCAACCATCTGCTGGCCACCGGCGGTGAGCCCGACAGCGCCGAATCCCGCGGTGTGCGCACCGACCACGTCAAGCTGGCCACCTTTGTACTGTGCTCCATGCTGGCGGGCCTGTCCGGAATCATCACCCTGTGCGACAACCCGCAGACCCACGTCACGCTGGGCGAGCTGATGGAGCTCGAGGCCATTGCCGCAGCGGTCATAGGCGGCTGCCTGCTGACCGGCGGACGCGGCTCCCTGGTTGGCGCCCTGCTGGGCACCTTCATCGTGGTGTCCGTGCGCTACGAACTGATTGCGCTGGGCGCACCCTCCTCCTGGTACATGACCTTCGTCGGCGCCGTGCTGATTGCGGCGGTCGTGTTCAACCAATACCTTGCCAACAAGATCAACCGTTCCCTGTAAACCCGAGTACCACCATGGCGAATCATCCCCTCATACAAGTCAAAAACCTCGACCTGCACTTCGGTTCCTTTCACGCGCTCAAAAACGTGTCGGTGGACTTCCACGCAGGCGAACTGGTCGGGCTGGTCGGCGACAACGGTGCTGGCAAGACCACGCTGATCCGCGTGCTGTGCGGCATCCACACGCCCAACTCCGGCGAGGTGTATTTCGATGGCGAACGCGTCACGCGCTTCCATCCCAGCCTGGCCATCAACCAGGGCATTGAGACGATCCAGCAGTCGGTCGGCCTGTGCGACAACCTGTCAATCGCCCGCAACTTCTACCTGGGTCGCGAGCCGGTCAGGCGCATCATGGGCATTCCGTTTCTGGACTTCAAGACCATGCGCAAAACCTCGACCGAGGTGATCCGCGAATTCGGTCTGCGCGACAACGTCTCCACCGACGACGAGGTGGGTCGCCTCTCCGGCGGTGAGCGCCAGTCGGTCAAAATCGGGCGCGCGGTCGAGTTCAAGAACCGGGTGGTGATCATGGACGAGCCGACCAACCACCTGTCGGTGCGCGAGCGCGAACACGTCAATGAATTGGCGGTGCAGCTCAAGCAGCAGGGCCTGCTGGTGATCTACATCACGCACGATATTTTCCAGGTTCACAAGCTGGCCGATCGCATCGTGATCATGGAGAACGGCGAGAAGGTGGCCGACGCCAAGACCAGCGAGATGACGGCCGATGCGCTGGAAGATGTGATCCGCCAGGGTGGTCGCCTGGTCGAGAAGCGCGAGGCTGCCTGATGAGTGCACCGTCCTTCAAACAGCTGTTCGCGCGCCACGGCGAGATCGGCATCTTCGCCATCGCCGTGGTGGCCGTGACCTTCTTCTCGCTGTCCTCGGGCGGCCGCTGGGCCAACAGCTTCAATATCGGCACCATTCTGCAGGTGACGGCCACGCTGGGCCTGATCAGCCTGGGTGTGGCGCTGGTCATGGGCACGGGCGAGATCGACATCTCGGTGGGCTCGACCTTGGGCATGGGCGCGCTGACCTACCTGTGGCTGGCGATCCGCATGGACCCGGCTCTGGCTGCCGTTGCCGCCACCGTGGTGGGCGCGGCCATAGGCTGGTTCAACGGCTTTCTGGTGACCAAGACGAAAACCCCGTCGCTGATCATCACGCTGGGCACGCTGATGATCTTCCGCGGCATCGCCATTGCGCTGACCGACGGCTTCTCGTTTTCCATGCCCTACGAGCAGCGCGACAACCTGACCTACGAGATCTTCGGTGGTGGTGACCTGCTGGGCTTTAACACCGCCATCCTGTGGCTGGTGCTGGGTCTGGTCCTGTTGTCGGTAACGCTGTATGCCACGCAGTATGGCAACTGGCTGCTGGCCGTGGGCGGCTCGGCCGACAGCGCCCATTCGCGCGGTGTGCATGTGGGCAAGACCAAGATCACGGCCTTTATCGTCTGCGGTGCGCTGTCGGCCTTTGCCGGCGCGCTCGAAGCCGGCAAGCTGGGTTTTGCCGATGGCTCCATGGGCCGGCAAATGGAGCTGCAGGCCATTGCCTCCTGCGTGCTGGGCGGCTGCCTGCTGTCGGGTGGGCGGGTCTCGCTGATCGGCACCATCCTCGGCACCTTTTTGCTGTCTTCCATCCAGTCGTACCTGGTGGTCATGGCCGTGAAGCCGCAGTGGTTCATTTTGCTGTTGGGCCTGATCGTGGTGTTTGCCTCGTATGGCGACCAGCGCTTCCGTATCTGGGCTGCCAAGGTCTGAGCCAGCCGTCGTTGTATTTCGTTTTCTTGTCTCTTATTTTTTAGGATTCTTCATGATCAAGGTAGGACTATTGGGCGCCGGACGTATCGGCAAGGTGCACGCCAAAAGCATTGGCGCCCATCCAGGCAGCAAACTGGTGGCCATCGCCGATGTCAACCAGGCCGCGGCCGAACAACTGGCCCGCGAGACCGGTGCCCTGGCTATGTCGGTAGACGCCATCATCAAGGACCCGGCCATTGACGCCGTGTTGATCGCCACCTCCACCGACACCCATTCGGACCTGATCGAGGCCGCCACCGCCGCCGGCAAGGCCGTGCTGTGCGAGAAGCCGGTGGACCTGAGCCTGGAGCGCGCCATGGCCTGCCAGGCCGCCGCTGCACGCAACGGCCGCCCGGTGATGATCGGCTTCAACCGCCGCTTTGACCCGAACTTTGCCATTCTGAAAAAAGCGCTGGATGCGGGTGAGATCGGCAAGAGCGAACTGCTCTCCATCACCTCCTTCGATCCGGCGCCTCCGCCCATCAGCTATGTGAAGGTTTCGGGCGGCATCTTCCGCGACAGCTCCATCCACGACTTCGACATGGCCTGCTGGATGTTTGGCGGCGTGCCCGCCGAGGTCTCGGCCTTTGGCAGCAGCCTGGTCGACCCCGCAATTGGCGAGGCCGGCGACGTGGACACCGCGGTCACCACGCTGCGCTACGCCGATGGCCGCCTGGTAGTCATCCGCAATTCCCGCCGCGCCGTCTATGGCCATGAGCAGCGCCTGGAAGTGCTGGGCTCCGAGGGCATGTTGCAGGTGGGCAATGTGCTGGAAAACACGGTGGTCAAGAGCACGGTGGCCGGCTCGCTGTCCGCACGCCCCGAGCTGTTCTTTCTGGAGCGCTACATGCGTGCCTATGAGGCCGAATGGCGTGACTTTGTGGAAGCCGTGGAGCAGGGCAAGCCCATGCCGGTCACGCTGCAGGACGGTGTGAACGCCCTGCTGGTGGCCGAGGCCGCAACGCTGTCCAAGCAACTGGGCCGCGTGGTGAAGTTGGTTGACGGCCGCGCTGTCGCTTCCTGATCGATTGAACGGGCTATTGCAACCATGATGAAAATGAGCCTGGTGACTGATGCGCTCGGTCACCTGCCCTTTGAGGACATGCTGGACACCGTGGCAGGCCTGGGCTTTGAAGCCATCGAGCTGGGCTGCGGCGGCTGGTCCAAGGCGCCCTTTGTCGCACTGGATGCCTTGCTGGAAAGCCGGGCCGCGCGGGATCGGTTCATGGAGGCCATTGCCAGGCGCGGCCTGGAGATCTCGGCCCTGAACTGCTCGGGTGAACAGCTGGCCCCGAACGCCAAGGGAGAGGCCCATCAACTCGTTGTTGAAAAGACCTACCGCCTGGCCGAACTGCTGGGCGTGAAAACCATTGTGATGATGTCGGGCTGCCCCGGTGGCAACAAGACCGACACCACGGTGAACTGGGTGACCAGCAACTTTTTCCCCGAACACCAGGCCATGCTGGACTACCAGTGGAACGATGTGTTCTTTCCCTATTGGGAGAAGACCGCCCGGCTCGCCAAGGACTGCGGCATTGACAAAGTGGCGCTGGAAAACCACCACTACAACCTGGTCTACAACCCGCAGACCATGCAGAAGATGCGCGCCGTCATCGACCCGGTGGTCGGCATGAACTTCGACCCCAGCCACCACATGTGGATGGGAGGCGACCCGATTGCCGCCCTGCGCGCCTATGGCAAGGACCTGATCCATTACATGCATGCCAAGGATGTGCGCATCGAGCGCGGCATTGCGGATGCGCAGACGCTGATCGACACCCAATGGATGTTTGATCCCGCGCCGCGCGCCTGGAACTACGTGGCCTTGGGCCATGGCCACGATGTGCAGTGGTGGAAGGAGTTCTATTCGGTGGCCCGCTACATCGGCTACGAGGGTACGGTGAGCCTGGAGATGGAAGACCTGTCCATGGACCCGCTCACCGGCGTGAAGAAATCCCTGGCAACCCTCAAGGCGGCGCTGCCCCGCTCCTTTGACTAGAGAAAGCACCATGAGCTTGCGTATTGGAATCATCGGCTGCGGCGCCATCGGACAGGACCATGCCCGGCGCCTGCACTTCAAACTTAGCGGTGCCACGGTGGTGGCGCTCAACGACATCAATCTGGAGGCCACCCAGGCCTTCTCGTTGGCCTCGGGCATCAACGCCCGCGTCTATGCAAACTACCAGGATGTGATCCAGGCCCAGGATGTGGATGCGCTGCTGGTCTGCAGCTGGGGCCTGGCCCATGAAGAGCAGGTGCTGGCCTGCATCGCTGCCGGCAAACCGGTGTTCTGCGAAAAGCCGCTGGCCACCACGGCGGCCGGTGGCCTGCGCATCGTGGAGGCCGAAGTGCAGCAGGGCAAGAGCCTGGTGCAGGTGGGCTTTATGCGCCGCTTTGATGCGGGCTACCGCGCCCTCAAACAAACCATCGACGCGGGCACCATCGGCGATGTGCTGATGGCCCATTGCGCGCACCGCAACCCTGACGTGCCCGCCAATTACGGCGGTGATATGGCCATCACCGACTCGCATGTGCATGAACTCGATGTGCTGCGCTGGTTGCTCAACGACGACTATGTCACCGCGCAGGTGGTGCAGGGGCGCAAGTCACGCAATGCACGGGGCGATCTGCACGACCCCATCATGGTGCTGCTGGAAACCAGCCAGGGCATTCGCATCGACACCGAAATTTTTGTGACCTGCCGCTTTGGCTACGACATCCAGTGCCATGTGGTGGGCGAGACCGGCGTGGCCAGTCTGCCCGAGCCCGCCTCGGTGGCGCTGCGCTCGGCGGGGCGCCAGTCCACGGGGATTCTCATGGACTGGAAAGACCGTTTCATAGACAGCTACGACGTGGAATTGCAGGAGTGGCTGCAGAGCACCCAGGCCGGATTGGTCTGCGGCCCCACAGCCTGGGACGGCTACTTCGCCACGGCCACCGCAGAGGCCTGCGTGGAGGCCCGTCACAGCAAGCAGATCGTGCCCATCCGCCTGGCAAGCCGCCCGGCGTTCTACGATCGCAGCAGCATTTTGAATCAGTAATTGACAGTTGTTTATAATCGCAATGAATATTGCAGAAAGAGGATTCGTATGGTCAAGATTGCAGTTTTAGGTTGTGGTCGCATCGGTGTGATGCATGCGCGTAACATCGCCAACCACCCGCGTGCCAGCCTGGCCACGGTGTTCGATATTTACCAGCCCGCAGCGGACAAGGTGGCGGCCGAACTGGGTGTGAAGACCTCTAAGTCGATCGAGGAAATTCTGGCCAACCCCGAGGTGGACGCGATCCTGATTGCCACCTCCACCAACACCCACGCCGACATCCTGGAGATGGCGGTGGCCGCCGGCAAGCCCATTCTGTGCGAGAAGCCGATTGACCTGAGCCTGGAGCGCGTCAACGCCTGCTATGAAAAGATCCGCCACAGCAGCGTGCCCATCATGCTGGGCTTTGTGCGCCGCTTTGATCCGGGCCACCGCGCCACGCGCGACGCCGTGCGCCGCGGCGATGTGGGCGAGTTGCACCAGGTCGTCATCACTTCGCGCGACCCCGCCATGGCGCCCGATGCCTATATCCGCGTATCCGGCGGCATCTTCCGGGACATGACCATCCATGACTTTGACATGGCCCGTTTCATGTTGGGTGAAGAGCCCACGGAAGTGTTTGCCACCGGCAGCCGCCTGGTGAATCCCGCACTGATGAACGAATTGCAAGACTACGACACGGTGCTCGTGACCCTGACCACCGCCAGCGGCAAGCAGTGCGTGATCACCAACTCGCGCCAGGCCGTCTACGGCTACGACCAGCGCGTCGAAGCCCTGGGCACCCTGGGTCTGGCCAGTTCGCAAAATCGCAAGAACCACGAGGCCACCCTGCACACCCAGGCCTTCACCGAGCGTTCGGAGCCCTATCAGAACTTCTTCATCGAGCGCTACTCGGAAGCCTTTGCCGCCGAGATCAGCGAGTTTGTGGATGCGATTGAACACAAGCGCGCACCCGAAGTCGGCTTTGCCGATGGCCGCCTGGCACTCATGCTGGCCGAGGCCGCGCTGAAGTCTGCGCAGACCGGCCGCGTGGTCCATATGAGCGAAATGGGCTAAGCCATGTACCAAAAATTTGGTCTCTTTCTCAACGGCGCCTGGTGCGAAGCATCGGACAAGCAAAGCGCCCCGGTCTTCAGCCCGGTGACGCAGGAGTCCTTGGGCAACGTGCCCTACGCGACCCATGCGGATACGGCCGAAGCCATTGCCAGCGCTGCGCGCGCCTTTGAAATCTGGAAGCGTAAAACCTCGTTCGAACGGGCCGACGCACTGCATCTGGTCGCCGACATCATGACGCGCCGCCGCGCCGAAGGTGCCACCATGATCACCATGGAGACCGGCAAGCCGCTGGTGCAGTCGGAGCGTGAATGGAACCTCTCCATCGACCAGTTCCGCTGGATGGCCGAGGAAGCAAGACGGGTCTATGGGCGTGTGGTGGAAAGCCGCGTGCCCGGTGGCCGCTTCGAGATCAGCCATGAGCCCGTGGGCGTGGCCGCGGCCTTCACCGCCTGGAATTTCCCGGCGGCCCTGATTGCCCGCAAGGTGGCACCGGCCCTGGCTGCCGGCTGCTCCATCATCGTTCGCCCCTCCAGCCAGACACCGGGTGTGGCCATGGTGATGGTTGATTGCATCCGCGAGGCCAATCTTCCCGCCGGCGTCGTCGGTCTGGTGGTCGGCCCCACCTCCACCACCTATGCGCCCATCATGGCCTCGGCGGTGGTGCGCAAGGTCTCGCTCACCGGCTCCACACGCGTCGGCCAGCAGATGCTGCGCGATGCCGCCGACACGGTGAAGAAGACCTCCATGGAGCTCGGCGGCAATGCGCCCCTGATTGTCTACAGCGATGCGGATCTGGAACTGGCGCTCAACGTGTCGGTGCCCACCAAGTTTGCGAATGCCGGACAGGTGTGCGTCACGGCCGACCGTTTCTTCATCCATGAAAGCCTGCACGATGCCTTTGTCAAAGGCTTTGTGGAGCGCGCCCGCGCACTCAAGCTGGGCGATGGCATGGATGCCGCATCGCAGATGGGCCCGCTGATCAATGGCGGACGCATCGACGAGATGGAATCCATTGTGGAGAGCGCAGTGGCCGCCGGCGCCAAGGTGGCTACCGGTGGACGCCGCTCGCCGGCGCATTCCAAGGGCTTTTATTTCGAGCCCACGGTGTTGGTCGGCGTGACGGACTCCATGAAGGTATTCGAGCAGGAAAACTTCGGTCCCATCGCCGCCATCACCACCTTCCGGGATGACGAGGAAGTCATTGCGCGTGCCAATGCATCCGAGATGGGGCTTTCCGGTTATGCCTTCACCAGCAGCGCCAAGCGCATACGCGCCACGGTGGCGGGGCTCAAGGTCGGCATGGTCGGCATCAACAGCTTTGCCATGGCGGCCTCGGAAGCGCCGTTCGGCGGCACCAAGTATTCCGGCATGGGGCGCGAGGGCGGTATCGAGGGCATCTCCGATTACCTCGACACCAAGCTGGCACAAATCGTTCTTTAAGAGATCCACATGATTAAAAATGCACTCAAGGAAATCTGGGCCCAGGGCAAGCCCAGCATCAATGGCTGGCTGTCCATTGGCAATCCGTTTACGGCCGAGATCATGGCAGCCCAGGGCTACGACAGCATCTGCATCGACATCCAGCATGGCGCCCTGGATTACAGCGACGTGCTGCCCATGTTCCAGGCCATGCGTGCATCGGGCATGACGCTGCTGGCCCGTGTGCCCTGGCTGGAACCCGGAATCATCATGAAGGCGCTGGACGCCGGCGCCTACGGTGTGGTCTGCCCCATGGTCAACACGGCGGAGCAAGCCGCGGAGTTTGTGAGCTATATGCGCTACCCGCCCCTGGGCCAGCGCTCCTTTGGCCCCACCCGCGCCAACTTTTCCGCCGGTGCCAACTACGCACAGGAGGCCAATGGCGAGATGCTGGCCTTTGCCATGGTGGAGACCGCCGAGGCCATGGACAACCTAGATGCGATTGCAGCCACTCCAGGCCTGGACGGCATTTATGTGGGCCCGGCCGACCTGACCTTCAGCCTGATGCAGGGCCGCCTGGCACCGGCCTTCGACCGCGAAGAGCCGGAGATGATTGAGGCCCTGAAAAGGATCGTTGCGGCCTGCAAGAAGAACAACATCCGTGCAGCCCTGCATTGCGGCACGCCCGAATATGCAGTGCGTGCGATTGAATGGGGTTTCAACATGACCACCGTCTCGGGCGACTCGCGCCTGCTGGCCGCTGCGGCCGCAGAGAGCGTGGGCAAGTTCAAAAAGCTGGTGGGACAGAAGTCCGCACAGGCCGATGCCAAGGGAGCGTACTGATGCCACACATTCTGATCGCCGGCAAGATCCATCCCAGCGGCATGGCACTGGTGCGAAACGCGCCCGGAATCACCTATGACTATGTCGAAGAGGTGAGCGAGTCCAGCTACGCACCGCTGATCGCCAAGGCCGATGGCCTGGTGATACGCACCCAGCCCTGCAGCGCGGCCACCATTGCCCTGGGCAAGCAACTCAAGATCGTGTCGCGCCACGGCGTGGGCTATGACGCGGTGGACCTGGCAGCTGTCAATGCCCGTGGCATTGCACTCGCGATTTGCGGCGATGCCAATTCCATCTCGGTGGCCGAGCACAGCATGATGCTGATCCTTGCTGCAACCAAGCAGACCGTCAAGGCGGACCATGCGGTGCGCCATGGTGAATGGGGGTGGCGCAATCTGCTGGCCGCCCGCGAGGTGAGCGGCAAGAACCTGCTGATCATCGGCTACGGCCGCATCGGCAGGCACCTGGCGCGCATGGCTGCCGGCTTCAATATGCATATCCGTGCCTATGACCCCTATCTGCAAAAGACCGGTTGGCCCGCGGGCGACGTGACGCCGGTCAGCACCCTGGAAGATGGCCTACGCTGGGCCGATGCCGTGTCGGTCAACGTGCCGCACAGCGGCAAGGCCTTGATTGGTGCAACAGAGCTGGCTTTGATGCGCTCAAACGCGGTTCTGGTCAACACCGCACGCGGTGGCGTGATTGACGAGGTGGCGCTGGCTGCTGCGCTCAAGAACGGTGTGATTGCCGGCGCCGGTATCGATGTTTTTGAGACCGAGCCACCGACCAAGGACAACCTGTTTTTCGGCCTGCACAACGCCATCCTGACGCCGCATATCGCCGGCCTGACCGCCGAAGCCGGTGAGCACATGGCCATCTCTTCGGTGCAAAACGTGCTGGACTTTTTCAACGGTTGCATCGACCAAACCCTGGTGGTCAACCGGGATGCCTTGAAGGCAACTGCATAGTTTTTTCTGAGGTGTCTCCCTCACTTGGGCGTTCTCTGAAAAGAGGACGCCTTTTTTTAATTTTTATGGGACAAACCGCATGTTCGTCACCTTCATACTAACTCTATGGGACTGCAGAGAAGAAGCCCGCAAGGCACGGGCCAGGCATTGGCCATGCGGTGAAGATGTGCTGGCCCTTGTGATGTGGGTATAGCAAGACGCAGGCGCATCGACCTGCGGCAAGAGGCCACAGACAACTGGCGTGCTGCGGCCTCTTGACTGGCAAGGCTGCGGTGCAGCCTCGCGGTTTTAAGCAGCGACCTCGTAACCCGCTGCAGCCATCACGCGCAGCAATTCCCTGTGGCCGATCTGGGCCATCTTCAGCGGGGGATTGGGTTTGGGGTCCTGCTCGGCTTCGACCACAAACCAGCCCTCGTAGCCATGCGATGCCAGGCGTTTGACGATGGATTCAAAATCGAGTGAGCCGTCGCCGGGCACGGTAAACGCACCCTTCAGCACGGCATCCAGAAAGCTCTCCTTGCTGCGGTCCAGTCCGTCCACCACGCTGCGGCGAATGTCCTTGGCGTGCACATGGCTGATGCGCTTGGCATGCTTGTCGATGACGCGCAAGACGTCACCACCGGCAAAGGCCATGTGGCCGGCATCAAACAACAGGGGCAGGGTGGAGCCGGAATGCTTCATCATCAGATCCAGGTCTTCTTCCGTCTCGATGGGTGCTGCCATGTGGTGGTGGAAGGCGATGGGCATGCCCTGCTCGGTGCACCACTCGGCAAACTCGGTCATCTTGCGCGCGTAGACCTTGATCTGGTCTTCGGACAGTTTGCGTCTGGTGTTCAGCGGTGCGTTGCGGTTGCCCTGTATGGTGCCTGCCGTTTCGCCGTAGACGATGCAGGGGGCACCCAGGGCCTTGAAGGTGGCGATCTGTTGCGCAATGCGGTCTTTTTCACGCGCGACTTCCGAGTCCAGCAGCAGGCCGGAATACCAACCGCCGCACAGGCTGATGTCGTGCGCCTTAAGGATGGGGCCCAGCACGGCGGCGTCCTGGGGGAACTTGCCACCGGTTTCTATTCCCGTAAAGCCGGCCGATCGCGCCTCGCTCAGGCAGGTCTCCAGGCTGACATCGCCACCGAGTTCGGGCAGATCATCGTTGGACCAGGCGATCGGAGCGATTCCGAGTTTTGCTTTCATTCTGTCTCCTAAATGTGTATGCCGAGCCGGGGCGATAAGCCTACAAGCAAGGCCGATGGCTACGACAAAAAATCAATAACTTGCGAAGCATTTATTGCTTAAATTCCTTGCATTGCAATGATAATTGCATAATCACAACTATTGCAATAGTTCGTCTTACAATTTTGTGGAGCCTGATGCCATGTCTACGGCCGCCCATCTCAATCCCGCGTCATTGGAGACCCGCATGCGCAAGAAAGCCAACTTGGCGCTGGATCCGCAAGCCCTATTCGCCGGGGACTTTGGTCAGACGCCCTCAGGGCGTTGAGTTATCAGAAGCATACAAAGTGGTGCCGACAATCAAAAATCCCTCAAAATCGCTCGCATAACGTGCTCACATTGCAACAAACGTTGTAAATTCCGAGATATGCAACAAGCCGAAACTCCAAAAGACTACGAAGAGCTCATTCGCGTGATTCATGAGCGCTACGAAAAAATGAGCAAGTCGTACCAGGCGATTGCTGTCTACCTCACGCAGAACCCGAACGAGGTCGCCATCAAGCCGGTGAACTCCATTGCCGAGACCTGTGGAATCCACGCCTCCAGTTTTGTTCGCTTTGCACAGGCACTGGGTTACAAGGGTTTCAAGGAACTGCAGCTGGTCTATCAGAAGCGGCTTTCGACTGCTGCACCCGGATTCAATGCCCGGGTCAAGGCGCTCCAGTCTGAATTGGCCGACCACAGTACTACCTCGACCTTCTTGCAGGAGCTGGTGCATAGGGACATTGCCTCCTTGCAGGAGCTGATGGAAATGACCTCCAAAGGTGACATCGCCAAAGCCACCAAAATGATGGAGGTAGCCGACACCATCTACCTCATCGGGCAGCTCCGTTCAGCACCTGTGGTCGAGTTGATGCGCTACGTTCTCACCATGCTGGGAAAGCGAGCCGTGCTGCTGGATGCCAGTGGTGGATTGACGACGCACATGGCCAACCTGATACGCCCCAGGGACATGCTGATCGCAGTTTCATTCCGCTTTTACGCCAATGAAGTGGTTAATGTGGTGGAGAGCTGCGGCAGCCGACAGGTGCCCATACTGGCCATCTCGGACTCCACACTCTCACCCCTGGCGAAGAACGCCTCGGTTCTTTTTACGGTGCCGGAACATGAGTATTCGTTCTCCCGTTCGCTCGCTGCGCCCATGTGCCTGGCTCAGGCTTTGCTCGTGAATCTTGCATCCAAATTGCAGAAGCAGATTGAACCAAGAATTCCAACTGTGACCCAACAGAAGCAGAAGCATTCAAATCCTGGTTGACCCAGCTCTGCTTCATGCAGCCCTGAAAGTGCCTCTCCTCCACCGGTCTGGTCAACAACCGCTGGCTTCGGGTAATAGCCTACGCATGCGAGCTACCGTCAACTTGAACTCGTGGAAGCAACAGGGTATGCGGCCGCGCAATGGAACTATGGGGGCGGGTTTTTTTCTGCGACGCTTCAGCTTAAACGGGTTTGCGCCTGCGCTTGCAACGTGTTCTGAAACTGCTGCGTAGACAGACCCTTGGCCAGCGCAGTACGCATCAGATCCTGCTGGCTCAGCGGCGCAAGGCCGCCCATGGGCGGGTCGCGATCCAAGTTGGTAGGAAAGGCATAGCCTTCAGCGCATGCAGCCACTGCGGCTTCAATATCGGCAGGTTCCATGGCGCCTCTTGCCCTAACCAGGCAGGGGTATAGATGCTGCGCCATGCGCACACGGTCCACCGTTTCCATGCAGCGGCCAAAGGCGCTGCTGACCTGCAGCAGGTTCGCCATGCGCCGGATATGGCTGGAACGGTTGGTACCGGCAGCATGCAGCAATGCCGGGTTAAAGAAGATGCCGTCGCCCTTGGCCAGCGGCAACTGCACATGGTGGGAATCAAAGTAATCTTGGAACGCCGCCATCCCCGACACCAGATAGCCGGGCAGGTATTTCTGTGAATGCGGCAGGTACAGCGTGGGGCCGCTTTCCAGCGGCATATCCACATGCGCTACCGCACCTTGCAGAGTCAGCAGGGGCGAGAGCCGGTGCACATGGGCCGGAAAGCGCTCGGCGCCGGCCGCATTGAAGAAGCCCAGGTGGTAATCGCGGTGCGCCACCTGCGCCTGCCCGCCCGGGTTGACGCAATTGATTTGCGAAGTGAACTGGTAGGCAGGACCAAGCCAGGCTTCACACACGGTCGCCAACAAGGCATTGCCGTAGTAGGCGGCGAACACATCTGGGGCACGCAGGCAAAGCTTTTCCAGCGCATTCCAGACCCGGTCATTGGCGCCGGGCTTGGCAAAGTGGTCACCTGCCTGGCCGGCTTTGCGTGATTCTTCGATCAGACTCTGGAACGCGGCCGTGGTGGCATCGACAACGGCGACATCGGCATACAGGCCCTGCACCACCAGCAAACCCGGGCCGTTTTGCCAGACACCGGCCCATTCGGCCATGAGTGCGTTGCGCCATGCGATCGGGTCGGCAGCGCTGGCATGGGCGGCACGCAAAGCCTTACCGTCATACACCGGCACGCCCTGCAAAATGTGCACCGCCTGCGGGCAGTCTTCGGTGCGGGTGGTGGTTTGCAGCAGCGCGTCCAAGTCGCCAATCTCGCAATGCACGGCTTGCAGGTAGCCGCTGGCGGAGGCTGTAGTTAAGGCCGGGGTGCTTGTGTGGGACATGGCATGTACTCCTGATGAAGATCAATTCTTGCGAGACTGCAGTGTAGAAAGGCGGCATGCAGACTGGAGACACAAAACAGCTCACAAACACCTCAAATTCCTGCGCGCTGCGGCACAATGCTGCGCATGGCTCATCCCCATTTGCTCAAGGCTGTTGCTCTGCAGGCGGGCGTCAGTCTGGCCACCGTGGACCGCGTAGTGCATCAACGGCCTGGCGTACGTGCGCATACGGTGCGCCGGGTGCAACAAGCCATGGGCGAATTGGAGCGGCAAAGCGCACAGATCGGGCTGCAGGGTCGCAAGTTCATGCTGGACGTGGTGGTGCAGGCGCCGATGCGCTTTGCCCATGTGGTGCGCGACGCGCTGGAGCGCGAAATGCCCTTAATGCATCCGGCCATTCTGCGGGCGCGCTACCACCTGGGCGAATCCATGACGGTGACCGAGTTGGTGACCACCTTGGACAAGATTGCCGCACGTGGCAGCCATGGCGTGCTGCTCAAGGCGCCCAACGACGCGGCGGTGGTGGCGGCAGTCGCGCGCTTACAGGCCAAGGGCATTGCCGTGGTGACGCTGGTAACCGACCTGCCGGACTCGGTGCGCCTGGCCTATGTGGGCATGGACAACCATGCGGCCGGCCAAACCGCCGCCTACCTGCTGGGCCAATGGCTGGGGCCGGGCAGCACAGCGGGAGTGCTGGTGTCGCTGAGCAGCAACCGCTTTCGGGGCGAGGGCGAGCGCGAGGCGGCCTTTGCCGAGGCGCTGCGGCGCCACTACCCGCTACTGCAGCGCGTTGACGCCAGCGAAGGTCTGGGCTTGCACGTGGCCACCGCTAGCCTGGTACGCCGCCGGCTAACAGCCCACCCGGAAGTGTGCGCGGTGTATTCCATTGGCGGCGCCAACGCCGCGATCCTGCAGGCCTTTGCGCAAGAGGGACGGACCTGCAAGGTATTTATCGGGCACGACCTGGACGCGGATAACTTGCCGCTGCTGCAAAGCGGCCAGCTCAGCGCCGTTTTGCACCACGATTTGCAGCACGATATGCGCATGGCTTGCCTGCAGGTGATGCGTGCCCATGGATTCGGCGCGGGGCGCACCCAGCACACTCTGTCGGCTGTGCAGGTGATCACGCCGGTGAATATTCCTGGATAGTGAAAAGACTGCCGTGGTCGCGGCTTCGTCTTTAACCCAGCAGATCGGTGTGAAACGCACCCATCGGGATGGCAAGTCCGCACAATGGAACCGTCATTACTACCAAGTGGTGCTGGCATGTTTGAATTGAATTGCGTCACCGAAATTGCCGGTGCTCAGCTGCAGTCTTCCATTTTTTTAAATTAGGGGGCATTGAGCTTTGCCGTCGTAGACAGGAAGTTAGCCGGTAGCGTGAGACCAGATCGCATCCTCTGGCATCCAGCAATGACCAAGCAACATGAAACTTGAGATTGGGTGTATAAACACCGACGCACCCAAACACTGGAGAAATCATGGATTCAGTCCGCTGGAACATCGCTGTGTCGCCGGACACGGACCAATCCGTGCGCATGTTCATCGCTGCGCAGGGAGGGGGACGCAAGGGCGACTTGTCACGCTTCATTGAGGAGGCAGTGCGCTCCTACCTTCTGGAAAAGGCCGTAGAACAAGCCAAGGCTGCTGCGACCGGCATCGGCGAGTCTGAAATGACCGACCTGATCGACGAGGCGGTGCAATGGGCTCGTGAGCATTAATGCGGGTCATTCTGGACACCAACGTGCTGCTTGGTGCGCTGATCTCGCCGTCCGGTCCGCCTGACACCATTTATCGCGCCTGGCGCGCGGCCAGATTCGAACTGGTTACCTCTTCCGCCCAGCTTGACGAACTGCGGCGTGTGAGCCGCTACCCCAAGCTCAAAACCATCTTGCCGGCTCACCGCGTCGGCACCATGGTGAACAACATGCAACGCGCCATTGTGTTGGGCACTTTGCCTCCTCCCCCGGATGGCATGGATCTGAACGATCCCAACGATGTTTTCCTTCTTTCCATGGCATTGGCCAGCGAGGCAGATTACCTGGTGACCGGAGATCGCCGTGCAGGTCTGCTACAACGGGGAAGCGCTGGTCGCACGCGCATCGTCACCCCTGCTTCCTTCTGCACCAAAGTGCTTTGAGGAGTAGCACGTCATGTGCTCCGGCGTGTTGACGCAATGAATTCGGTCATACCGGCACGAAATTCGCGAAACCCGACTTTGTGGGTTTTCGTGATTCACACCATTAACGCAAACACAATGTTTGCGAATAGTCGTGTATGCAAATGAACAAAAAATTCATATTGGCGCTCCCTATTATTTATAAGGAGAATTGTCATGGAAGAGGCAGTCAGTCAGGTACGCCATCGGCGCGAACCCTGGAATAAAGGCAAGCTGATCGGGCAAAAGGCACCCTTCAAATTGAAGGAAGTGTGGGCTATCCGGGTGTGGCTTCAACTGGAACATCGAACCAGGGAGCTGGCCCTTTTCGATCTGGGCTTGGACAGCAAATTGAGGGCCTGCAATCTGGTAAAACTCAGGGTCCGCGACATATGCCACGGTGATCGCATTGCCCCTCGTGCCATTGTCATGCAGCAAAAAACCTCCCGGCCGGTCCAGTTTGAGATCACAGAGCAAACCCGTACCGCAGTCGCCGACTGGATGAAGTTGCGAAACCTTCATTCCGAGGACTATCTGTTTCCGAGTCGGGTACATAAGTCCCTCCATTTGGGAACGCGCCAGTACGCCCGCATCGTGAACGGATGGGTAAAACATATTGGGCTTGACCCCTGTGCCTACGGCACCCATTCCATGCGGCGCACCAAGGTTACCCTTATCTACAGGAAAACCAAGAACTTGCGTGCGGTTCAACTTTTGCTGGGCCATTCCAAATTGGAGTCCACCGTGAGGTACCTCGGAATTGAAGTGGATGATGCGTTAGAAATAGCGGAAGACACGGATATTTAAAGCCCCCAAGATCACGCTTAATTCCGCATCAGCGTGGTCTTCGAAGCGCGACGACTATTTAGGGAAACTGTCGCAGTTTCGCCCGGTTTTTGGAAGCCCTAAAGCTGTCATTCCGAAGGACTGCTCCTGCAAATTTTGAAAAACACGGCTATGTTTTTCGATGACCGCAATCAGCCCCTAGTGACCGTAGGAGCGATCAAATTCTCTGGCTGCTCATTGACCAAAGCTGAAGTTCCTTGAAGCGACTTCATGGCCGTTGGCACTGGCCTGCAGCGGGTAACGATGCGCTGCGCATGGGTGCGTTTTCCAACGACGCGGATGCGGACCTCGCGTGGTGAAGCACGGCGATATCTGGCTGGTCAACCTGGACCCCACTGTCGGCAATGAAATCAAAAATCCCGCCCCTGCGTCGTGGTATTGCCCCCTGAGATTGCGGCGGGCGGCCCATCAGGTGACATCTCCTGACGAAGCCTATTTCTTGGTCGCCGTAATCATCTGGAAGTTGCTGAAAAAGTAGGTGTTGCGCACCACCGTCCACTCGCCGATGGACTGCAGGTAGTGGACCGGATCTTCCTTGTCCCACAGGGCCAGGCCATAGGGCTCGAAAACCTTGAAATACAGCCAGATCAAGGCGCGCAATACGGCAAGGCGCGGGCGGTGAAACTCGCCGATATAGAGCTTGCCGCCCTGTTTGAGCACGCGGCTGGCCTCGTTCAGGGCACGGGCCTTGAGCGGGTGGGGCAACTCGTGCAGCAGGAAAAACAGCACGTTCATGTCGACCGAGGCATCGGGCTGCTGCATGGCGGTGGCGTCGTCGGAGATGTAGCGGACCTTGCTGGCAAAGGGCTGCAGCTTGCCCTCGGCGTTGAGCAGTTCGTTGTGCACGATGTCACTGATCAACACCTCGCTGGTGCCGGACTGCAAGGCTGCTTCCACCACGCGGGGAATGACATTGCCAAAGGCGCAGGAGGTAATCAGCATCTTCTTTCCAGCCAGATTCATGCGCTGCAGATCGGTCACCATGCGCGAGACCAGCCGGTGGTACTGGAACAGCAGGATGGCGGAAATCACCGGCTGGTAGTCCACCAGTTTAATCAGGCGCATGTTCGAGTAAATCGGGTACACATGCGAGGCGGCGTCCTGCCGGGGTGACAAGCCGCGCAGCAACAGGGCACCGCGCATCAGCACAAGCCAGCCACTCGGCCAACGGCGTGGGGGGCGACTGCCCCAGCAAGACCGAGTTGCATGCCGATGTGCTGCGCATGGGCCCGGTGTTTGTGGAGTACGCACTGCAGTCCCGCGTGGAAGGCGACCTGCAGCAAATGCCGGCCGACTTCCCCGTGACCGCGCTATGGCAGGTGCTGAACGGCACGGCCGACGGCCGCAGCTCGGCAGAACAAGTGGCTGTGTTTGGCTCGGTGGGTTTTGCGCTGGAAGACTATTCGGCCCTGCGCTTCATGCGCGAGCAATCCATCGCGTTGGGCATTGGCGAGCCGCTGCCCTTGATCCCCGCGCTGGCCGACCCGAAGAGCCTGTTCTCGGAACTGGGCACACCGGTGATAGCAACACCGCAGCAGAGCCCCCAAACGCGGAAAACCCCCCCCGCCGGAGCCAAGGCACACCGCGCCGCTGCAGCGTGGACAAAGTGGCGCGAAGCATGGCCTACTCGGTCGCATGAATGCCCAAGTCTTTGATTTTTTGTTGTTGCCCGAGTTCTCCTTCATCGGCTTTGCCGCGCTGGTGGAGCCGCTGCGCATGGCCAACCGCTTCAAGCCCGGCGCCTACCAGTGGCGAATGGTCTCGGCCGATGGCCTGCCGGTGACGGCCAGCAACGGCATAGACCTGCACCCGAAAGCCCGCCTCGCAGACCCCAGCCATGCCAGCGTGGTGTTTGCCATTGCCAGCTTCAACCCGCTGCAGCATTTCACCCCCGCACTCGCGCGCCAGTTGCAACAGCGTGTGCAGCAGGGCGCCAGCCTGGGCGCGATCGACACCGGCTGCTTTGTGCTGGCCGAGGCCGGATTGATCCGGGGCGAGCGCGTCACCCTGCATTGGGAGGCGGTGCCGGCCTTTCAGGAGCGCTACCCATTGATCCACGTGCAGGGCGAGCTGCGCTTCACCCTGTCACCCGCGCTGATGACCTCGGCCGGCGCCATGGCCAGCGTGGACCTGATGCTCGAAGTAATCAGCCGTGACCACGGCAACGCGCTGGCGCTGCAGGTGTCCGAGCAACTGGTCAGCGGCTGGGTGCGCGACCGCGCCGACCACCAGCGTCTGCAAATCTCGGCGCGCTACAAGGTGCACAACGCCAAGGTGGTGCAGGTGATTGAGCGCATGGAGCAGCAACTGGAAACGCCCTGGTCCAGCGACACCCTGGCCGAGCAGATTGCGGTCACGCGGCGCCAGTTGGAGCGCCTGTTTCAGGACCATCTGGGGGTCAGCCCCTTGCAGTTTTATTTGCGCCTGCGGCTGGAGCGTGCGCGGCACTTGCTGCGCCAGAGCAGCATGGGCGTGATTGAGGTGGGGCTGGCCTGCGGCTTCGCTTCGGCCTCGGCGTTCTCGCGCGCCTACCGGCGCCACTATGCGATTGCGCCCAGCGACGACCGCAAGGAAAAGCCGCAGCGGCAATGAACCGCTGCGGCCTGGCGCAAGGGTCTGATCGCTGGGCTATTCGCTAACGAGCTTGCGCTCAATGCGGCGGTCGGGAATCAACCACATGCAGGCGATGGCAATCATGATGCTGCCGGCCACTGCCGTCATGCCCAACATGGCCAGTGGAACCGCCAGCACGTAACCCGCCATGGACACTTTGCCCTTGGTGTCTTTGCCAATCGCGTGGGACAGAACCGAGTCCTTGCCATGCGCCCGGATGATCTGCTGCTGCAAGAGTAAATAGCTCAGGCCACACAGGCACAGGTCCAGCGCATACAGCGCCATGGGAGTGGCGGCGAAGTGGTTTTCACCCATCCAGCCGGTGGTGAGCGGCATCAGCGAGAGCCAGAACAGCAGGTTCATATTGGTCCACAGAATGGGGCCGTTGACATGCCGGGTGGCATGCAGCATGTGGTGGTGGTTAACCCAGTAAGTGCCCACATTGACAAAGCTCAGCAGGTAGCTCAAAAAGACGGGCCACAGCGGCAGCAGGTCGGCCATGTGCTCGCCATGCGGCACCTTGATTTCCAGCACCATGATGGTGATGATGATGGCGATCACGCCATCGCTAAAGGCTTCGAGTCGGGTCTTGTTCATACTGATCTTTCGTTGCGTTGTTGCTGACGGGGTCCATGCTGACGGCAATTGAAATCCCGGGCATCGGGATTTGTTCGGGGCCAAGCCCTTGGCGCCTTAAAATTGACCATATGACCTCCACTGTTGCCGCCCCCCTCACCACCCACGACTCCACCCGCATTGATGACACGCGCATCGGTGCCGTGCGGCCCCTGATCACGCCCGCGCTGCTGGAGGAAAAACTGCCGGTGCCGCAGGCCGCGCAGTCTCTAGTGGAGAGCAGCCGCGCCGCCATCTCGCGCGTGCTGCATGGCACGGATGACCGGCTGATCGTGGTGGTCGGCCCCTGCTCCATCCACGATCACGCGCAGGCCATGGAATATGCACGGCAGTTGAAGGTGCAGGCGGATGCGCTGAAGGACGATCTGCTGGTCGTGATGCGCGTGTACTTCGAGAAGCCGCGCACCACCGTGGGCTGGAAGGGCTATATCAACGACCCGCGGCTGGACGGCAGCTTCCACATGAACGAAGGCCTGCGGCTGGCGCGCAAGCTGCTGCTGGACGTGACCGAACTGGGCCTGCCGGCGGGCACCGAGTTCCTCGACCTGCTGAGCCCGCAGTACATCGCCGACCTGGTGTCCTGGGGCGCGATCGGCGCCCGCACCACCGAGAGCCAGAGCCACCGGCAGCTCGCCTCGGGCCTGTCGTGCCCGGTGGGCTTCAAGAACGGCACCGACGGCGGCATCAAGGTGGCGGCCGACGCGGTGCTGGCGGCGTCCGCCCCACATGCCTTCATGGGCATGACCAAGATGGGCGCGGCTGCCATCTTCGAGACGCGCGGCAATGCCGACTGCCATGTGATCCTGCGTGGCGGCAAGGCGCCCA
>CANCER010000012.1 GCA_947375135.1 Comamonadaceae bacterium
ACCCTTGTCATTGGCAGCCCAGTCGTTCAAGTATTCTTGTGCCGATTTGGGAAAGGCTTTAACACCGGCCTTAGCACCCAATTGCTCACGCAGGCCGTACAGCGTGTCTTCCAGCGCCTCGGTCAGATTGGACTGCGCCATCACCCGCACATTGGGCACCACAAATACGCGGTGCAAAAAACTCGCCACCAGCGGCGCCGAGTCAGCTGCCAGCAGGCGCCAGGCCGGGTGCTGGCGGCGCTGCATGTCCAGCGTGCCGTACTCGAGGTTCATGGAGTCCGCACGGGTAAAGCCACCCATTGGCCTTTAAGCGGATGGATCGCAATGCGGTTGTCAAATGCCTGACACACCGCATCGCGCGTAGACACATCCGTGGTCGCCCCATGGTGCGTGACACGCCCCTCGCGCATCACCACCAGGCGGTTGGCGTTCAGGGCCATGGTGATCTCGTGCAACACGCTCACCACGGTGGTGCCGTGCATCAGCAGGGCTTCAACGACACAGAGCCAGTCGGCCTGGTGCGGCGGGTCCAGATTGGCCAGCGGCTCGTCCATCAGCAGCACCTGGGCTTCGACCGCTAAAGCACGTGCCAGCAACACGCGCTGGCGCTCGCCACCAGAGAGTTGCCCGAGCGCACGTTCCCGCCAATCCCAGGCCTGGGTGTAACGCAGTGAGCGCTCGACGGCCGCCATGTCCTTTTCATTGGGTGGGGCCAGCCAGGCCTGGTGCGGCAGGCGCCCGAGCATGACCACATCCCAGGCGCTCAGGTCATCGGCCGAGGTTTCGTTCTGCCCCAGCCAGGCCAGCGCGCGCGCGCGATGCCGCGGCGGCATGGAGTGGATGGGTTGGCCCAAGAGCGATACCGCGCCGCTGTGCGGCAGCAAATCGGCCAGGGCCTTGAGCAGCGTGGACTTGCCCGCGCCGTTGGGGCCCAGAATGCTGGTCCACTGGCCTTGAACGATGTCCAGGGAAATGTCATGCAAGACCGCCCTGCCCCCCAGGCTGGCGCTGACGTGTTGCGCGCTCAGGGCTATGCAGGCAGCGGCGGGTGTTGCGGTGGCCGGTGCCGCAGCGGCTGACAGAGGCAGTGTGTGCACGTTGAGGCTCACAGATCGCGCCCTCCGAGCGCGCCACCGCCCCGGTGCATCAGCCACAGCAGGTAGAGCCCGCCCAGCACCGCAGTCAACACGCCCACCGGCAGTTCCTGCGGCGCAATCAGCCAGCGCGCCAACAGATCGGCCCCGCCCAGCAATACCGCCCCCATGGCGCTGGCCAGCCACATCAGCTGGCGGTGCGGCACGCGCACGATGGCGCGCACCAGGTGCGGTGCGGCCAGGCCGACAAAGGCTATCAAACCGGTTTGCGCCACGGCGGTTCCGGTGGCCAGGGCCAGCACCGCAACCAGGGCCGCGCGCAACGGGGCTATAGGCAGCCCCAGGCTTTGGGCCGTGGCCTCACCCAAACTCAGACCATCCAGCACACGGGCCAGCGTCCAGGCCGCGACCACGCAGACCAGCCAGACCAGGGCCATCAGCACGCAGGAGGTCCAACCGATAAAGCTGGTGGAGCCCAGCAAAAACGACTGCATGGCCTGCAGCGAATCGGGCGAGAACAGCAGCACCAGTGAGGTCACAGCCCCCAGCACCACGCCCACAATCACGCCGGCCAGTAGCAGGCGCAACGTCTGCTGCACGCCGCGCGCCAACGACAGGGTCAGCATCACGGCAAACACCGCGCCGGCAAAAGCGGCACCCGTCAGCCCCAGCCGCACCCAGACGCTGTTCGAAAAAAAGCTCGCCGCCACACCCCCTTCAGCCATCATGCTGCCGCCCACCATGCCTGCGCCGCCGCCCATGCCGGCTAACGCCAAAGCGATGCCCAGTGAAGCGCCCGAAGCACTGCCCAGCAAATAGGGGTCTGCCAGCGGGTTGCGAAACAGCCCCTGCGCCAGGGCACCCGCCAGGCCGAGCAGCGCGCCCGCCGCCAGGGCGCCCACGGTGCGCGGCAACCGGATGTCCCACACAATTTGTTGCGCCATGGCGCGCTCGACAGGCGGTGTGTGTTCGCCCAGCAGCAGGCCTACCGTGTTCTCAAAACCGGCGCTGCCTATGCACAAGCCCAGCACGGCAAAAGCGGCGCACACCGACAGTGCCAGCCAGAGCAACCAGGCTGAGCGCGTGGCGATCATGGGGGCACACCGGTTGCAGGTGCCGCTTTGTCGATCAGGCACTGCGCCATGATCCGTGCACCCTCGGCCATGCGTGGGCCTGGTCGCACCAGCACGTCAGACTGTCCGGGCGTAAACACGCAGACATGGTGCTCTCGAATGGCACGCATGCGGCTCCAGCCGGGACGCTGCGCCAGGTCCTCCAGGTGGGACTCGCCCACCATGATCAGGTCCGGGTTCTCACGCACCACCAGCTCCGGATTCACCAGGGGAAACGGCCCCAGCCTGGCCGGCAAAATATTCTTCACACCCAGGCGGGTCAAGGTTTCGCCGATAAAAGAGGCTTCGCCAGCACCATACGGTCCCCGGTTGACTTCAAAGTAGACCCGGGTGCCTCGCACGCTGGCTGGAATGGATTGGGCCGCGGCGTTCACACCGGCATCCATCTCGCGCCACAGTTTTTGTCCGTCCGGCACTTCCAGCAACTGCGTCAGCTTGGCGATCGTGCGCTGCACATCGGCGTACGTCTTGGGCTCCAGCGCAAACACCGGAATGCCCAAGGCCGTCAGACGTTGGGCCGAACGCGAGGCGAGTGCTGCCAGCACCACATCCGGATGCAGGGCCACAATGGCCTCGATGTTCGGGTCCATGCCACCGCCCACATGCGCCAGCTTTTTCACCGACTCCGGGAAATTCGAATAGCGGTCCACCCCGACCAGGCGCTGGCACTGGCCCAGGGCACAGACCGTCTCGGTGAGCGATGGCAGCAGGCTGACGATGCGCTGCGGTGCCTTGGCGAGTTTCAAGGTAACGCCCTGGTCGTCCGTCAGCTCCACAGCCTGAACCGGGCTGGCGAGCACTGCCCATGCCCATGCGGCCAGTGCAGCCATTGAAGCCCATTGAATACCACGCTTCATGCGGAACCTTTGAGTGTGAGCGGCAGCCCGGCTGCCATCAGGGTGACACGGCTGCAAACCCGGGCTACGTCCTGGTTCAGGCGGCCCAGCGTGTCCACAAAGGCGCGCACCTGCGCGCCCATGGGAATCACGCCCATGCCGATTTCATTACCAACCAGCACCACGGGGCCGGGGGCCTGTGACAGTGCCTGCAAAAAGTGCGCGACCGGAGCGGCTGCCAGGTCCATGCTGCTGTCGCTGGCAAAGTCATGTTGGCCGTCACCGGACGGCATCGGCATCACGAGATTGGTCAGCCACAGGGTCAGACAGTCCACCACCACCAGGGTGTCGGGCTGGCTCAGGCGGGCAAGTTCCTCGGCAAGTGCCACCGGTTCTTCTGCAGTTCGCATGCCGGGCACGCGCTCAACACGGTCTGCCTGATGGCGGGCGATGCGTTGTCGCATCTCCTCGTCCCAAGGCTGGGCCGTGGCAACCAGTACGGCCTTGTGCGCGGGGTTGGCGTCCAGCCACTGGCGTGCCAGCAGCTCGGCGCGGCGCGACTTGCCGCTGCGCTGGCCGCCCAGAATCAGTTCGGTGGCGGCGATGTGGGTGGCGTCACTCATGCCGATGCCCGCTGCTGTCGATCCAGGTCCATCCACTGCAGGATGAATCCATGCAGCTTGCGCACCCCGTCGGTCAGTGCGGCAGGGCCGGGCTGCAGGATGTCGGGGGACTTGATTTCAAACAACTGCTGGCGCTTCACAGCGGCCACTGCGCCCCAGCCCTCGCGGGCGGCCACGTTCTCCGGCCGGAATTTCTTGCCGCACCAGGAGCCAAAAATGATGTCCGGGTTGCGCCGCACGATCTCGGCTCCATCGGCAATGATGCGGTTCTTTCCCAGCGATTCCAGCGACAACTCGGAAAAGCAGTCGTCGCCGCCGGCAATGCCCACCAACTCGGAAACCCAACGGATGGCACTGATGTGCGGCACATCCCACTCTTCAAAAAACACCTTGGGCCGGCGCGCACCGGCCGCCACGCGCGCGGCTACGGCCGCCTGCATGGCGCGCAGATCAGCCTGCATGGCCGTGATGCGCTGCAAGCCCTGCTCGGCCTCGCCCACCATGGCAGCCACCTGGAACAGCATGGAAAAAATCTCCGCCACGCTGCGCTGGTTGAAGATGGTGACCTGCACGCCTTGGCGAATCAACGCCGCAGCGATGTCAGCCTGCAAGTCCGAAAAACCCAGCACACAGTCGGGTTGGAGCGCCAGAATCTTGTCGATCCTGGCGCTCAAAAAAGCGCTGACCTTGGGCTTTTCCTCCCGCGCCCGGCGCGGACGCACGGTGTAACCCGAAATGCCGACGATGCGGCTCTCCTGCCCCAGCAGGTAGAGCCATTCGGTGGTCTCCTCGGTGAGACACACGATGCGTTGGGGGCCCAAAGGCAGAGCGTCAATCACGGTAGTTTCCAGCCGGGCTAGAACTTCAGCTTGATGGATGCCATGACCTGGCGCCCGGCTTCCGCATAAATGCCACCCGGCGCGCTGTCGGCGCAATTGACGGCCAGGGTATAAAACTTGGAATCGGCCAGGTTCTTCACGCCCAGACCCAACTCCATCGCATGAACGGCATAGCCGTAGTGCATATCCAGCGTGGTGTACCCCGGCATGGCACATTGGTTCTGGAAGTTCACTTTTTGCTCGGAGATCCAGCTCAAGCCCATGTCCACCGTATGTCCGCCTGCAGGCACCCATGTTGCGCCGATCGCCACGGTCTGCTTGGGCACCAGGGGAATGTCATTGCCCTGATACGGCCCCGCAACGAAGCGGGACTGTTGAACCGTTGCATGCAGGCGCAGTGACAGCGTGGATTGCAAGGACTGGTGCAACTCAAACTCCAAGCCCTGGTGCTGCGTGGGATCCAGATTCACGTTGGCGCCGGGAAATGTGAAGCCCGGCACCGTCGCCGCCGAGTCGTAGCCAATCTCGTTATTCAGGTCACTGCGAAACCAACGCAATTCAGCGCGTCCGCTGGCGTAGGTCTTGCGCACACCGATTTCCGTGTCCCTGGAGGTTTGCGCTTTCAGCGGCAGGCCTGGCAGGACGTAGGAGAACTCATCCACATTTGCCAGACGGAAGCTCTGGCCGCTGCGTCCATAGGCGCTTACACCATCAGCCAGCAACTGCGTCACCCCGAAGTGCCAGGCGCTCTGGTTTTCATCCAGCCGGGTGGCCGAGCCAGCGTCGGTCTTGGTCAATACCTCACTTCGATAGCCGAATGCCAGGCGGGTTCCTGTAGCCAGCAGTGACACGTCGTCCGTGATGTAGGTGGCCGCAGAGACCGCGTCCGATTGACCGCTCCAGGAGCTGATGCGCTTCCAATCCCCGTTGTCCAGACCTATCACCAAGGCGTTCTTGTAGGACGGTGCATTCGTCTCGTAACGGGCCCGGGCATTCGCGCTGGACGCCTTCACGTCGTAGATAGTGGAGCCATAGGGCGCGAAGGCCGCGTTTTCGTTGTCGTATTTTTTGGTGCGCTCGCCCAGATCGAGGCCTAATTGCCAGTCGCCCACGTAAGCCTCCACAAACGCGCCGGAGCTTTCGTTTTTCATCTGGTTAAAGGCCGTCTTGTACATCGCATTGGCCTGGTAGGGGTCGGCATCGTACTGGGCTTGCGACAGTCCGCCGGGTGTGCCGCTATGCAGCAGGTTGCGCCCGGACTGCGCGCCCAGACGGAGCCATTCGTTGGACCATTGCACCGTTGCCGAGAGACTATTGGAGTCCGACGCAAAGTTCTCCCGGTGCCCGTCGGTGGTGCGATCGCTGCCCGCCACATCAATCGACAAACCGCCTGCACGCAAAACCGCGCTGGCCTTCTCTTCGCGCAAACCAAAATTGCCAATGGTCAAACCCAACTGCGCCGAGCTTTTGCGCTCCACCCCCATGCCGGCCTTGGTCGTCACAATGATGGCGCCACCGGTGGCACCCTCGCCATAGACCACGGCAGCATTGCCGCGAATCACTTCGATCTTTTCTATGGTCTCCACCGCAATCGCGCCCAGAGCGACGGAAGACTGGTCCTGCTCGCTCAGACGCCGTCCGTCCACGATCACGACCTGGTTTTGACTGGCTGTTGCACCAAAGCCGCGCAGATCCAAGGTGTAGTTGTTACCACCCGTCGTGTCCAGCGTGCCATGCACACCCAGGATCTTCATCACCGCCTCACTCACCGAAGAAGCGCCCGAGGCTGCAATCTCCTGGGCACTGATGATGCTGACACCATAAGAAAGCGCGTCCGCAGACTCTGCAAAACGGCTCGCCGTCACCACCACCTCGGCCAGGGTAGCTTTGCTGTCGGACTGCGCATACGCAGAAATGACCGACAGACAGGCAAGCGAAAGTACGCTCAGACGCGCACGACGAAAAGAAGATTTCATTTTGAAAAATACCCGACTAAAAACCCTCGCCGTCTTCCCCGACAGCGCTTGGGCGTTAAGGCCGCACGCACGTGCAACCACCTTGTTGGCCGGTATCCGGGCTGGTGGAGCTACCGTCATCGCCTTCCCGGACACGTGTTCAAGCGTCCAGTGGCTGTGATGAAAGCGGTGTCCTGCGACACGTCCACTTACCGTTGCGGGGGCAGCGCAGGTTAGGCGGGCCATGGTTTGACCCTCCCTCCTGCTTCCCGTTGAACTGCGGCATGTGAACCACACCGCGAGCACCAACAGGCGAATTTTACCCCGACGGCATCCCGCAAAACCCTACAATGCGACTTCTATGGTGAACATCGCGACGAACATGTCGACCCCTTCTCAAACCGACCAAATTGCTGAACGCGTTGACCGCCTGCTTCTGCGTTATGCCGAGGTGCAGCGCACCAATGCGCTGCTGGCCACGCAGCTCCAGGAACTCACCCATGAGCGGGATTCGCTGAAAACGCGTCTGAATGCGGCGCGCTTGCGGGTAGACGCCCTGCTGGAGAGTCTGCCCGAGAGCAACGCCAACCCGAAGGACGCGCCATGAACCAACTCGACGTGCAAATCATGGGCCAGAGCTATTTGCTGGGCTGCCCGGATGGCGGCGAAGTGCGCCTGCTCGAGGCCGTACAGCGTGTGGATGAAGCCATGTGCAAAATTCGCGATGCCAACAAAGTGCGCGCACGTGACCGCATTGCGGTGCTGGCGGCGCTGAACCTGGCTTTTGAACTGTCGGACAAGGTGGCGCCCGCCCTCACCGAACCGGATCCGGCGGCCAACAGCCTTGCTGCCACGCAAAGCGACGTGCTAAGCGCCTTGCTTGCCCGTCTGGATGATGCGCTGAGCGAAGACGGCCAGTTGCTTTAAACCGCCCGCAATTAAACAGGGCTCCGGGACTACACACCCTGTCTGCGCACTCTACAATTGCGCTGTCTGCGGTGCACGCCGGGCTTTATATTTCCTTGTACCAATGCTCTTTGAGCAAGGGCTTGGAACATTGCCCCGCCAGCGTGATCATCTCGCGTTAGATGAACCCAAGGCTTGTGCTGACCTCGCCCACCTGAACCCTGGTTCAGGATGACGGTCCGGTAGCATTCGCAGACACCTTTACCTTCCCTCCCCCGCCATGACCCTCGAACCACAATTGATTCTTGAATTGGCCGTGCTCGGCCTGTGCACGGGCTATGTGGCCGGGTTGCTTGGAATCGGTGGCGGCATGTTGTTGGGGCCTTTTCTCACCATCATCCTTTCCGCGCGCGGTATGCCTGCGGATATGGCCGTGAAGATGGCGATTGCCACTTCCATGGGAACGATTATTTTTACGTCGATCTCCAGCGTCCGGGCGCACCACAAGCGCGGCGCGGTCAAATGGGAGATCGTCAAAGGATTGGCGCCGGGCATCGTGCTGGGCAGCATGGTGGGAAGCATCGGCGTCTTCGCCGTTCTCAAGGGCACCACGCTGGCACTGATTTTTGCGGGATTTATCGGTTTTTCCGCAACACAGATGTTTCTGGGCAAGAAGCCCAAGGCAGGCCGCGAGATGCCGGGTTTTGCAGGCCAACTGGGCGTCGGCACGTTGATCGGTTTGGTTTCCGGTCTGGTGGGGGCCGGTGGCGGTTTTATCAGCGTGCCTTTTATGGTGGCGCACAACGTTCTCATCATCAACGCGGTAGCCACCAGTGCGGCTCTGGGCTTTCCGATTGCGCTGGCCAATGCGGCGGGCTATGTGCTCAGTGGTCAGGGCGCGGCAGGGTTACCGGCTTGGTCCGTCGGCTACATCTGGCTGCCGGCACTGCTGGTGGTGGCAAGTTGCAGCGTGCTCACCGCGCCGCTAGGTGCCAGGATGGCGCACAGCCTTCCGGTGGCACAACTCAAGCGCGTGTTCGCTGGCGTGTTGTATGTGCTGGCTGCTTACATGCTGTGGAAGGGCCTGCACGGCTAGCCCGACCCGACTGCCAATCGGTGCCGCTCAAACCGGAAGCTCCAAATCAGGAAATTCCTGCAGGCACTGCACTCGTTGGAGTAGTTCCAGTACCTGCGGCATATCACCCAAACCACTGCCGGTGCTGACCAGCGTTGCCGTTGCGCAGGCAACCCCTTTGGCGAAGGCCTGCACGGGAGTTTCCCCCTGCGACAAGGCCCACACCATGCCAGCCACAAAGCTGTCACCCGCGCCCACGGCACTGTGCACCACCACAGGCAGGGGCGGTGCATACCAAGTGCCTTGCGCACAAGCCATCAAAGCCCCCATCTCCCCCAGTGAGACCGCTACGATATGGGCCGCACCGCATTGAAGCAGGGCCAAGGCAGCGTCACGCACGGCATACAAACTCGCCAAGGGTTTGCCACTGAGATCGCGCAACTCGTGCAAACTGGGCTTGACCAAATACACACCTTGCGTGAGTGCGTCCGCCAAGGGTTCGCCGGAAGTGTCAACGACCAACATGCCTTCAGAGGCCTGCACCACGCGCGCCACACGTGCAAAGAAATCCACCGGCACACCGGGCGGCAGACTACCGCTGGCCACCACCAGCGACTGCGGCTTGCACAGCCGCCCGATTTCCACCAAGGCGCTTTCCCACTCCGCAGTGGAGATATCCGGCCCCGGCAATACAAAACGGTACTCATGGCCGGTGCTTTGCTCCAGCACCGTGAAGCTCTCCCGCGGGAAACCGGCAATCGGATGCGGATGGCAGGACACACCCTCCTGCTGCAAGAGTGAATACATCATGCGACCGGTGCCGTGGCCGGCGGTATAGAAGGCCAAGGCGTCAACGCCCAGATGGTGCAGTTCACGCGCCACGTTCACCCCGCCGCCGCCCGCGCGGCGCTGCATGGACTCGCAACGCAGCTTGCTGGTGTGGCGCACCTCATCCACCGCTGTGGATACGTCCAATGCGGGATTCATGGTGATAGTCAGTACAGGGGTCATGGGAAAAAGGTTATCACACCGCCATGAAAAAAACCCTGCAGCCGATCAAACGATTGCAGGGTTTTGGCAGCACAACAGCAGCATGTGCTGCTGCGGGAATTAACCCATGTGCAAGCCGCCGTTGACCGAGAAATCGGCACCGGTGGAGTAGCTGCCTTCATCAGACGCCAACCACGCGATGATGGAAGCAATTTCGCTCGGCTCGCCCAGGCGTTTCACAGGCACAGTAGCAACGATCTTGGCCAGCACATCTTCACGAATGGCCTTGACCATGTCGGTACCGATGTAACCGGGGCTCACGGTATTCACCGTCACGCCCTTGTTGGCCAGCTCTTGCGCCAAAGCCATGGTGAAACCGTGCATGCCGGCCTTGGCAGCCGAGTAGTTGGTTTGACCGGCCTGGCCCTTGGCGCCGTTGACGGAGGAGATGTTGATGATGCGGCCCCAGCCCTTTTCAACCATATCACCCACCACTTGTTTGGTGACGTTGAACATGGAGTTCAGATTAGTTTCGATCACTGCGTCCCAGTCTTCACGCGTCATTTTGATGAACATGCGGTCACGGGTGATACCGGCGTTGTTCACCAGGATGTCGATGGTGCCGTGCTCAGCCTTGGTCTTGTTGAAGGCTTCGACAGTGGAATCCCAATCACCGACGTTACCGGCAGACGCGTAAAAGGTGTAGCCCAACGCTGCCTGCTCTGCAATCCACTTGGCGTGGTCGCGCGTAGGGCCGCATCCTGCGATGACCTTGAAGCCCTCTTTATGCAGGCGCTGGCAAATGGCGGTACCGATTCCACCCATGCCACCAGTGACGTACGCTACTTTCTGACTCATGACTATCTCCTTTTTGATATGAACTGAAACACACTGACAAATTAAAAACGGAGGCTCAACGCGCAGGGCTAAGCCGCCACACGCATCAACCCCGGGGTGACCATCAGGCCTTGGCCTTCACATAGCTGCCCGGCGCGGGCATCAGCGCCTTGTACTTGCCCTTGCCATAGGTCTTGGGCGCTGCGATCTGCTTGCCCGCATGGCCCTTGAGCCAGGTGGACCAGTCAGTCCACCAGCTGCCTGCATGCTCCTGGGCACCTTCGATCCAGGCCTCTGCCGTCTTGGGCAACTTGCCATCGGCACGGATCCAGTGGCTGCGCTTGTTCTTGGCGGGCGGGTTGATCACACCGGCGATGTGACCGGAGGCGCCCATGACAAAGCGCTTCTTGCCCGGCAGTACCTGGGTCGAGGCGTAGGCGCCGCCGATCGGCACGATATGGTCTTCGCGCGAGCCGTAGATGTAAAACGGCATATCGACCTTGCCCATGTCGATCTTCTCGCCGCAGACCGTGACCTTGCCCGGCTTGATGAGGTTGTTTTCCAGGTACGTGTTGCGCAGGTACCAGGCGTAAAACGGGCCGGGAAGGTTGGTGCTGTCGGAGTTCCAGTACAACAGGTCAAACGGAGGCGGTGTCTCACCCTTGAGGTAGTTGCCCACCACATAGTTCCAGACCAGATCATTGGGACGCAGGAAACTGAAGGTGCTGGCCAGATCGCCGCCCTTCATCAGACCGCCCTTGCCCAGCTCGGCCTCGCGGTATTTGACGAAGGACTCGTCAATGAACACATCCAGAATGCCGGTATCCGTGAAATCCAGCAGCGTGGTGAGCAGTGTGGCACTGGCCACGGGCTTTTCACCGCGTGCCGCCAGCACGGCCAGTGCGGTGCTCAGCATGGTGCCGCCTACGCAAAAACCCAGGGCATTGATGGTTTCGGCGCCGGTGATCTCTTGCGTGACGTTGATGGCCTTGATGACTGCGTTCTCGATGTAATCGTCCCAGGTCTTGTTTCCCAGGGATGCATCGGGATTGCGCCAGCTCACGACAAAGGTGCGGTGTCCTTCAGCCACTGCATAGCGGATCACCGAGTTTTCGGGCTGCAAATCGAGGATGTAGAACTTGTTGATACAAGGCGGCACCAGCAGGAAGGGCTTTTCATAGACCTTGGCGGTGAGCGGCTTGTACTCGATCAGCTGGAACAGTTCGCACTCGAACACCACAGCGCCTTCGGTGGTGGCGACGTTCTTGCCGACTTCAAACAGGCTCTCGTCCGTCATGGACACATGGCCTTGCTGGATGTCGTGCACCAGGTTCTTCACGCCCTTGGCGATGCTCTCGCCCTTGGTCTCGATGGCTTTTTTCTGAGCCTCGGCATTGAAGGCCAGGAAGTTGCTGGGCGCCGCAGCGGCAACCCATTGTTCGACGGCAAAACGAATACGGTTGCGCGTTTTTTCATCGGCATCCACGGCTTCGGCAAGGCCCATCAGAGTCCGGGAATTCAGCATGTAGACGGCCGCAGCATATGCGGCCATGGGGTTCTCGTTCCAGGACGCATCGGCAAAGCGGCGATCCCCCGCCACCTTGGGTGCTTTAAAGCCCTCGGCAAACAGACCCATCGCGTCTTTGGAATACTGCTGCTGCAACTCCTGAAGCTTCTCAGGCGCAAAATGCAGTTCAGGGGCTTTGGCTGGCATGCCAGGCACGCCAACACCGGCGGTACTGACATCCATGGTTTTGAATGCATTGAGCGCTTTGGACCAGCCCTCAGTCATGGACTGCTGAAACTCTTGGGCCGCTTGGCGCCAGAAATCAGGGGAATTTTGGGTCACAGTGTCACCTTTTAATGGGTCTCAGTTGGACCGCTAGTATCTCAGCTTGTAGTCTCCTTTTTCCTTACAAAAAATATTTGAAACTGCTATGTATATTGTTCCGATTGCCTGGATTTACGTGGCCCTGATGATGAGCGTGGCAGAGGCTACTGCCACCAATGGCACGGTTATGGGCGCCGTATTCACCTTCATCCTGTATGGCCTGTTACCAGTGGGGCTCGTGCTGTACATCATGGGCACCCCCGGTCGCAAACGCGCTTTGCACGCCCGCCAGGCTGAGGAGCGCCTGGCCTACGAAGCGTTGCAGGCAGCGCGATCTGCTCCTGCGTCAGGCGCTGCGCCAGATGCAGGCGGCCATACGCCCGCTGATGCCGTCGCGCCGGTACGAAAAGAAGCGTGAAGCGTTGCCTGCGGTGCACCAGGCGTCGCCGCCGTCGTTTCCGAACGTTCGTGCTATTCCCAGAGCGGCAAGCCTGTGACGCGCCAGAGCGGGCAAGTCCGCCCACCATTTCCCCGGTGCGCCTGGCCTGAAACACGCCGCAGCTGACGGCGAGCCGGCAACAAATGTGGCGCGTACGGCATCACCCACCTCAAAGGCTTTCGGTCCTATACAAGGGCCCAGCCAGGCCATCAGGCTGGCAGGAGCCATCGGGTCCGCCGCGTTGGCAAAGGAGGCGACTGCGGTTTCCAGAACCCCCTTGCCCTGCACACCCAAAAGACCACGCCAGCCCGCATGGGCGGCTGCCACCTGGCGGCCTTGCGCATCGCACAGCAAGACCGGCAGACAATCGGCCACCATCACGCAGCACGCCAGCCCGGCCCGGGCGGTGAAGGCGCCATCCGCAGCCATGCCGTCGGGCGTGCCCGGATCCAGCTCCAATATGTCCGTACCATGCACTTGGTCCATAAACACCGGACGGACGCCGATGTGTGACTGCAAGCGGTTCCGGTTGCCAAGCACATGCTGCGGCACGTCTCCCACATGCAGACCCAGATTGAAGCCGGCATAGGCTCCAACAGAGTGTCCGCCGGCGCGGGTGCTGCAACAGGCGCGCACAGAAGCCGGCGCGGGCCAGTCGGGCACTATCCATTCAAAATTGTGGGCTTGCATATGCCAAAGCATAATCGCCGGAGCAACCACATTACACGGAGCCCCCATGATTCTCGAATTGGCAGACATTCGCATTCACCCCGGTCAAAACGCCGCCTTTGACGCAGCCATCGTGCAGGGCGTGCGCGACGTCATCTCCCACAGCAAGGGGTTTCAGGGTTTCACAATCAACCAGGGCATAGAAAACCCCCAGCGGTATGTGCTGCAGATTTTCTGGGCGACGCTGGAAAACCACACTGTGGACTTCCGCGAGTCCGAGGCATTTAAGCAATGGCGCGCGATCGTAGGGCCCTTTTTCGCTGCTGCGCCGGTGGTAGAGCACTTTGAATTGCTGGCCAAGTCGGATTGAACGGCGATACCGAACCAGGCCCAACAACGCGCATACCTTTTGTGTACCCCCTGCGGTAACTTGCGTGCCCGTGCATGGCAGTAGCCAGCTGTTTACGGCACATCGCATTCATGGAGCAAGCTCAGATTGCGCTGGACGTGAATAGCCAAAGTCGGCAACAAGGCGCGTGCGCACCGTCTGAACAATCCCACGAGTAACTGATGCAAAGACCTCCCATCAAACATTGCAGACAATGCGGCACGGCCGTGGTGTACCGCGTGCCCGACGACGGCGACACCAAAGAACGCGCCGTCTGTCCTGCGTGCAACACCATCCATTACGAAAACCCGCTGACCGTGGTGGGTACGCTACCGGTTTGGGGCGACAGGGTGCTGCTGTGCAAGCGCAACATCGAGCCCCGCTGGGGCTTGTGGACCTTGCCGGCAGGCTTTATGGAACTGAACGAAACCACAACCGAGGGTGCGGCCCGCGAAACGGTGGAAGAAGCCGGCGCGCAGTTTGAAATGCAGGAGCTGTTTACGCTGGTCAATGTGTCACGCGTTGGTCAGGTGCACCTCTTTTACCGCGCGCAATTGACCAGTGACCAGTTTGATCCCGGCCACGAAACGATCGAAGCGCGGTTGTTCCTGGAGAGCGAGATTCCCTGGGACGAGATAGCCTTTCACACCACGCGTGAAACGCTGGAGTGCTTTTTTGCGGACCGCAGCAAAGGCCGCTTCACCATGCACCACATCGACGTCTGATTACCATGCTGCCCTGCTACGTGATGCTGGATCTGGAGACCACCGGCGGGAATGCAGTGCATGACCGCATTACCGAGATTGCGGCGGTGCGCATGGAAAACGGCGTGGAGACGGCGCGCTGGAGCACTTTGGTGAACCCGGGCGTGCGCATTCCCCCGTTTATCCAGGCACTCACCGGCATCAGCGACGCCATGGTTGCAGATGCGCCTGCCTTTGACGAAGTTGCCCGCACCCTGCTGGAGATCCTGGACGGCGCGGTGTTCGTGGCCCACAACGTGCGCTTTGACCATGGCTTTGTACTGAACGAACTGGCGCGCATGGACATCGCGCTCAAGGTAAAGACCCTGTGTACGGTACGCCTGTCGCGCAAGCTCTACCCCCAACACAAGGGCCACGGGCTCGATGCCATTCTGCAGCGCCACGGCCTGCACACCCTGGCACGTCACCGCGCCATGGGAGATGTGGACGTGGTCTTGCAATGGCTGAAAATTGCCACTGCCGAGCTGGGCGAAGCCTCTGTGCAGCGCACAGCACTGGAATTGCTTCAGGGCAGTGCCAGCGTGCCGCCCCAACTGGAAACCACAATTTCCGATATTCCGGATAGCCCAGGGGTCTACATTTTTTACGGTGAAGGCCCGCTGCCTCTCTATATCGGCAAGAGCGTGACGATGCGCACGCGCGTCATGTCCCACTTTCAGTCCGCAGCCAAGGTGGCGCGCGAGATGCGCATGTTCATCGAAATCCGGCGCGTGGAGTGGATGGAAACAGCCGGAGAACTGGGTGCCCTGCTGCTGGAGTCACGCCTGGTCAAGGAAAGGCAGCCGGTTTACAACCGCCAGTTGCGTCGCGAAAAGGCCTTGTGCTCCTGGCAACTGTACGATGACCCACAAGCCAACCCACTGGTCAAGCTGGTGCAGTTGGACGACTTGGTGCCGGGACACTGGGGCCAGTTGTATGGAACTTACCGTTCCAAACGCCAGGCCACGGACGCCTTGCGCGCTCTGGCCGATGCCCACGGCCTGTGTCCACGGGCGCTGGGTCTGGAATCGGGCAAAGGCCCCTGCTTTGCCTGTCAAACAGGACGATGCAAGGGCGTATGTGCCGGACGGGAACCACTGGCGCTGCACCGTATACGCACGCAGATGGCGCTGGCACAACAACGCCTGCAGGCTTGGCCGCACCCGGGGCGCGTGGCCATCCGCGAGTACCAAGTGCAAAGCGGACGCACAGATATCCATGTGTTCGATCAGTGGTGCCATATTGCGACGGTGAATGACCCCGCTGAACTGGACGCGCTGACATACACACGCCAGCCCCTTGCCTTTGACCTGGACACCTACCGGTTGCTGCAGAAGCGATTGGGGCACGCCATGTCGCAAGATCCGGCAGTCTTCCGGTTGACCGCAGCAAACGGACAACCCGCGTAGTCCGGGCGCTGTACGCAAGCGGAACGAATAGACGGCTGCGGTGTGATGTGCCCTGTTTTCCGCGACACCGTTGCAAGGCAACGCAGCTCGAAAACCCGGGAGCCCATGCGAGAATGCCAACCAATGTACAAGACCGGTATGAGATCCAAAGTGGTTACCTTAGGTATCGTCCTGGCCAGCACCACTCTGGGGACTTCGGCGCTCACGTTGGGACGGGCACGCGGTGCGGCTGTGATTGGGCAGGCGCTGGAACTCGTGGTGCCTGTTCAGGTTGACGCGGGGCAAACCGATGGCACGCTGTGCACTGAAGCCGAAGTCTTCCACGGCGACAGCCGACAGGACAGCAACCGGGTCCAGGTGCAGGTGGAATCCACCGGCCAGACGGATACCTTTAACGTCAGAATTATTTCATCCGCACTGATCGACGAACCGGTGGTTACCGTGTACCTTCGCGCCGGTTGCTCTCAAAAATTCTCACGCAAATTTGTACTACTGGCCGATTACACCGATGAGACGGTGTCGTTGCAAAACCGCCAGGCAACAGCACCAACCGTTCCTGCCGTGGTGCCAGCAGAAACAAAGCCGGTGCTTGCCGCGTTGCCAAGACCGGCCGCATCGGAAACAACAAAAGCCGAAGCCGGAGCACCCAAAGCACCCGCCACATTGGAAAAAGCAGGGAACCCCGAAGCTGCGGCGCCAGGACCCAAGCCGGATGCCACACCGGGAAAGCCGCGATTGCGACTGGAGCCTATGGACACCTTGGGCGAGCGCATCAAGTCGCTGGAATCCAGCACGACTATCAACCCGGCGTCAGAAGTCGCCGCACGTGACAACACGAAGTTGCTTCAACTGCAGGTAGACCTGAGCGCCCTGCTGAGCCAGGCGGTGAAGAACGAGGCAAGCCTGGCAGCCATGCGGGAGCGCTTGGAGAAAGCGGAATCGGACAGGGTACCTTTGACCATGGTCTATGGCCTTATCGTTTTGCTGGTCTTGAGCTTCGGTACCCTGGCCTTCTTGCTGGGCAAACGCCCCAGGCCGGACAAACTCAGGGCTTGAAGTTAACGTCTTCGAGCATCACCTTGTAGCTGTAGCCTGATCCAAAGTCCTTGTTGGTGCGCACCAGGCCCACTGCGGTGACCGTGCTGCCAACAGTCGTTTCAGCCTTGGTGGTGACCAGAATATCGTTGGAGCCGTCTTCCGCTTTGCCGGAACCGTCGCGCAGGTGAACCCAGTTCTTGCCCATGATGCCGGAGTTCACCTTAACGACCTTGGCATGCACTTCAACTGACTTGTTGTTCAGCGCCTCCGCGTTTGACACGACATCTGCAACCGTGTGCCCATTGGGACCTGCCGCCTTGCTCACTTTCACATCCAGGGGCGCAGCAGCGCTTCCTGAGCCGGCAACCTGTACCTTGGCGGCGTCAGCACCCTCCCCTGCCAGAGTGCCAAACAGAATGCTGGGGAACGTTTTCTTCAGCGACTTGCTTTCGAAGTTTTTCATCTCCATGGGGTTTTCGACCGTGACTGTGTCACCTGCCTTGACTTTGGACAGGCCAACGGCGACCCAGGTATCCGCCTTGCCGACCTTGAGCAGCAAGTAGGTGTAGCTCTCCGTATTTTTGACCTCTATTACTTTGCCCCGCACCGGCTCTGCAGCCAGGACCTGCCCCAACAACGCACCTGTGAGCAGTACGGAGGCGACAACATAACGCAAGGGCTTTGTGGTTTTCATAGACATATGTTTTGGGTTGGAAATTGGTGGAATAGCCAGGCCGGCAGCTTCATGCGGAACCCGCTGCAGGACCTGGGGCGGGCATGGGCGATTGACTGGGAACTCTTGCAGCAATCTAACACGCTGACCCAAACAAAAAGCCGCTAAGTAGTACTACTTAGCGGCCTTTAAACTGTCTAATGGTCGGTGTGAAAGGATTCGAACCTTCGACCCCTTGCACCCCATGCAAGTGCGCTACCAGGCTGCGCCACACACCGATCAAGCCTTGAATTATAGCGCGAAAGAATGCACTCTTTCAGTCAACGAAGCGTAATAGCTCACGAATTTCAATTAGTTCCCGACGCAACTGCACCAATTGCCTGCCGGCCTCTGGCGCAAACCCAGGCGACAGACGTACATCGAAGCTGTCCTGATCACTGGAATCGACCTCTGCGGGTTCAACGCCATCGAGCACGACCTCTCCATTGCGCTTGCTGTCACGCTCCGTATGCATCAGTTCCTGCATCTTGTTGCGGGCACCACTGATAGTGAAACCTTGGTCATAAAGGAGATCGCGGATGCGGCGAATCATCAAGACTTCGTGGTGCTGGTAGTAGCGCCGGTTACCTCTGCGCTTCATAGGGCGCAGTTGCGTGAACTCCTGCTCCCAATACCGTAGCACGTGGGGTTTTACGCCGCACAAATCCCCCACTTCACCGATGGTGAAATAGCGTTTGGCGGGAATGGGGGGGAGAGTTTTCTCCATTGAAATCAAGGCTCTACAGACTAAAACGTAGAGGTTACTCTAAGTTTTGCCAAGACGCAAAGGACAATCTACCCCACAACCAAAATAAGTCCGCACGTCGGCTTAGGCAGATGCTGCGGGCTTGCCGCCATCGTCCTGAATCTGTTCTTTGAGCTTGTGGCTGGCATGGAAAGTCACTACACGCCGCGCCTGGATCGGAATGGCCTCGCCGGTACGCGGATTGCGTCCCGGTCGCGGTGCCTTGGTGCGGATCTGAAAATTTCCGAAACCGGAGATCTTCACGTCAGTGCCTTCCACCAGACTGCCCGATATCAAATCAAAGAAGGCATCAATCATGTCCTTGGACTCACGCTTGTTAAGACCAATTTGCTCGAACAGCAGTTCTGCCAACTGGGCCTTGGTAAGCGCCGGGGTCTCCAGGCTTTCGACGGAAAAATCCATGGTGTCTCGATCTTCTTTCAATGCCCTGGCCTAGACGCGCTGACGCGCACCCAATACCGTGCGGAGTTGATCCACCACGGCTTTGACCACTGTCTCGATCTGCTCTTCGGTCAGGCTGGACTCGTCGCTATTGAACGTCAGACGCACGGCCAAACTGCGGTCACCAGAGCCCTCGGCTGCCACCGTATCTTTAGCCAACTTGGGTCGGTACACGTCAAACAACTGCGCATCACGCAACAAGCCTGAAGTCGGCGCAGCCCAAATCGCCGACATCAGCGCACTGTGGGTCACCGCGTCGGTCACGACCACGGCCACGTCCCGCTGCACTGCTTGCATTTTGGCGACAGACTTGAACAAGGGCACGCGGCGTGCCAGCACGGCATCCAGGTCCAGTTCAAAAAGAACCGGTGCCGTGGGCAACTCGTACGACTGACGCCACTTGGGGTGCAACTCACCCACATGGCCGATGCACTTGCCATCCAACCAGACCGATGCACAACGGCCCGGGTGCATGGCGGGATGCGTGTCCGGCTTGAATTCTGTTGCCAGCGGTGCCAACAGGCTCTCGATATCTCCTTTGACGCTGTAAAAGTCCACCGGCGCATCCTTGGTGCTCCATTGCAGCGGGTCCGCGCTGCCGCTGGCCAAACCGGATACGCGCATGGGTTGGTCGAAACCTTCCACCGTGGCATCGGTACTTTTCACCGAGGCATCGCGCAGGAACACCCGCCCCAGTTCGAAAACACGCACACGCGTGGCCTTGCGCGCTTGGTTGAACTTGAGCACCTGCAACAGCGAGCCCAGCAGCGAAGAGCGCATGACACTCATCTGGCTGGCAATCGGGTTCAGCAGCTTGATGGGGTGGGGGTTGCCGGCCAGCTCATGCTCCCAGCGCTCTTCCACAAAGCTGAAGTTGATGGTTTCCTGGTAGGCCAATGCGGCCAGTGCGCGGCGCACTGCAAACGCACTGCGCTGTGCCTCCGGGCGGATACGCGCCGTGATGGGCGCTTGCGGCGGTGTATTGGGCAGGTTGTTGTAACCCACCATGCGCACCACCTCTTCGATCAGGTCTTCTTCGATCTGCAGGTCAAAGCGGAAGGATGGCGGAGCCACCGTGATAACGCCATCCGTTTGCGTCAGAGACAGGCCAAGACCGGTCAACGCGTCCGCACATTGCGCTTGCGTCAAGGACATGCCGATGATCTTGACCGCACGGTCCACGCGCAGGCTGACCGGTTGTGACACCGGCATATTGGGCTTCTGATCATCTATGGGGCCGCAGGTGGTCTCGGGCGTTCCGCAGATGTCGATGATCAATTGCGTGATGCGCTCGAGATGCTCCACGGTCAACTCAGGGTCCACACCCCGCTCAAAGCGGTGACCCGCATCGGTGGAGAAATTGAAACGGCGTGAACGCCCGGCTATCGACTTGGGCCACCAGAAGGCAGCTTCCACATAGACATGCTGTGTGTCATCGGAAACTGAGGTGGCATCGCCACCCATGATGCCTGCCAGCGACTCGACCTGTACGTCGTCGGCAATCACGCCGACCTTATCGTCCACCGTGACGGTGGTGCCATTGAGCAGCTTGAGTTGCTCACCGGACTTGCCCCAGCGCACATCCAGACCGCCGTGGATTTTGTCCAGATCGAAGATATGGGAAGGACGGCCGAACTCGAACATCACGTAGTTGGAGATGTCCACCAGTGCGGTAACGCTGCGCTGACCGCAGCGCGCCAGACGGTCCACCATCCACTGCGGCGTCTGGGCTTTGGTATTGACGTTGCGCACCACACGGCCTGAGAAGCGGCCGCACAGGTCGGGGGCGCTGATCGTGACGGCCACGCGGTCTTGATTGCCCACGGGCACAGTGGGATAGACCGGCGACAGCAGCGGCGCACCAGTGAGAGCGGAGACTTCGCGCGCCACCCCATACACGCTCAGGCAATGCGCGAGATTGGGCGTGAGCTTGAGGGTAAACAGTGTGTCGTCCAGATTCAGGTGTGCGCGGATGTTCTGCCCGAGCGGCGCATCGGCGGCCAACTCCAGCAGGCCACCATGGTCTTCGGAAAGTTTCAGTTCGCGTGCCGAGCACAACATGCCCTGGCTTTCGACACCGCGCAGTTTGCCGACCTTGATCACGAACGGTTTGCCGTCTTCACCCGGTGGCAACTCCGCGCCCACCAGGGCGCAGGGAATGCGAATGCCAACCCGCGCATTGGGCGCACCACAGACGATGTTGAGCAACTCAGCCTGACCCACATCGACCTTGCAGACGCGCAGGCGATCGGCGTTGGGATGCTGCTCGGCTTCCTTGATTTCGCCGACCACGATGTGGGTAAATGGAGGCGCCACGGCTTGGAGCTCTTCAACCTCCAGACCCGCCATGGTCAGTGTTTCAGCCAGCTCTGCCGTACCCATTGCAGGGTTGCAGAAAGTGCGTAGCCAGGATTCAGAAAATTGCATAAATAACCTCAACCAAATTCAAAGTGTTGTCATGTCACGCTGGCAATGCCTTCAACCAGGGATACCGTGGAACTTGCTGTGCCAGGCCACCGGTATCGTCCCCTTTGGGGGAAGCCGCACAGCGGCTCAGGGGGCTTCCTAATTGAACTGCGACAGGAAGCGCACGTCGCCGTCAAAGAAGAGGCGCAGGTCATTCACGCCGTAACGCAGCATGGTCAGGCGATCCGGGCCCATGCCAAAGGCAAAGCCGATGAACTTTTCGGGGTCCAGGCCCATGTTGCGGATCACATTGGGGTGCACCTGACCGGAACCGGCCACTTCCAGCCACCGGCCTGACAGCGGTCCGCTCTGGAACTGGATGTCGATCTCGGCGCTGGGCTCGGTAAACGGGAAGAAGCTGGGGCGGAAGCGCAGCACCAGATCGTCGCTCTCGAAGAAGGTGCGGCAGAAATCGGTGAACACAAACTTCAAGTCCTTGAAGCTTACGTTCTCGCCCACCCACAGGCCTTCGCACTGGTGGAACATGGGGGAATGGGTGGCATCGCTGTCCACACGGTAGGTGCGTCCGGGGGCGATAACGCGAATCTCGGGCATATCGCCAGAGAACAGTCCGTCTGCGGTGGCGCCAACCAGGGCACGATGCGCCTTGACGTGCTGCACGGCATAGCGGATTTGCATGGGGCTGGTATGGGTGCGCAAGAGATTGGGCGCAGTCTCCGACCCGCCTTCTACATAGAAGGTGTCGTGCATGGAACGTGCAGGGTGGTCTTCGGGCGTGTTGAGCGCGGTGAAGTTGAACCAGTCGGACTCGATCTCGGGGCCTTGGGCGACATCGAAACCCATGGAGCCGAAGATGGCATCAATGCGCTCCAGCGTCAGCGACACGGGGTGCAAACCGCCCTGCCCGCGCTGGCGACCCGGCAAGGTCACATCCAGTGCTTCGGCCTGCAGTTGAATCTGCAGTTCGGCATCGGCCAGGCCCTGGCGGCGCGCTGTGAGCGCGGCTTCAATCGCCTGCTTGGCCAGGTTGATGGCGGCACCGCGCGCCTTCTTCTCGTCCACGCTAAGGGCAGCCATGCCCTTCATCATCTCGGTGATCTTGCCGGATTTGCCCAGGAACAGGGCTTTGGCGTTTTCCAGATCAGCCGGTGTGGTGGCCTCTGCAAAGGCGGCCTGGGCAGTTTCGACGATGGCGTTCAACTCGTTCATACGGTGTTCTTTGAATTCGGTTCAATTGAAAAAGGGCTAATGCCTTTTCAAGCAATAGCCCTTACTTCGTGCGCCAAGCGCTTAGCGCTTGGCCGTGAATCAAGCAGCCAGCTTGGCCTTGACCTGCTCCACGATGCTTGCAAAAGCAGCCATGTCATGGATGGCGATATCGGACAGAACCTTACGGTCGATCTCGATACAAGCCTTCTTCAGACCGTTGGCGAATTGGCTGTATGTCATGCCGCACTGACGCGCAGCTGCATTGATACGGGCAATCCACAACTGGCGGAACACGCGCTTTTTGGTGCGGCGATCACGGTAGGCATATTGCCCAGCCTTCATCACCGCTTCTTTAGCGACGCGGAATACATTACCGCGGCGACCGCGGAAACCCTTTGCAAGGGCGAGAACTTTTTTGTGGCGGGCGCGAGCCGTTACACCACGTTTGACGCGAGGCATTGAATTACTCCTTGTTCGTCGTTAATTAAATACCACGGCCGGGGAGCATCTGTGCCATGTGACCCATATTGGTCGCATGAACAGCTGTCGATCCGCGCAGATGGCGTTTATTCTTGGTGGTCTTCTTGGTCAGAATGTGACGCTTGAAGGCTTGACCGCGCTTGACGGTTCCACCGGGACGAACGCGAAAGCGTTTTTTCGCCGCGCTCTTGGTCTTCATTTTGGGCATGTAATGCTCCTTCTATCTTGTGCTCGTGAGGCGTCTGGAAAGAGTTCCCAGCCTTGTTGGCCCCGAGCCACTTTTGTGGCGAGTTGTTAGGCTCACCACTTTTATTCCAACCGGTGACCAGACCGGTTGAAAAAATTACGTCGCAGGATCTGCTGCAGGTTTTTGCGCGCCGGGCTTCTTACGGCCTGGTGCAATCATCATGATCATCTGGCGGCCTTCCAGCTTAGGGAACTGCTCGACAAGGATCGAATCTCCCAACTCTTCACGCATACGCTGCAAAAGAGCCAGTCCGATTTCCTGGTGCGTAATCTCGCGACCACGGAAGCGCAAGGTAATCTTGCACTTGTCACCGTCTTCCAAAAAGCGGCGAATGTTGCGCACTTTAATGTTGTAGTCGCCATCGTCGGTACCGGGCCGGAACTTGATTTCCTTGACCTCGATGACCTTCTGCTTGGACTTCGCTTCCGCAGCCTTCTTCTGTTCCTGGTACTTGAACTTGCCGTAGTCCATCAATCGACAGACAGGCGGGTTCGCCGTCGCAGAAATCTCAACCAGATCAACATCCAATTCGCCTGCCAAGCGCAGGGCTTCCATCAGACTCACGACACCGATCGGTTCATTTTCAACCCCGGTGAGGCGAACCTCTGGGGCCATGATTTCCCGGTTTAGACGGTGTTTACGTTCTTCACGCTGACGGCGGTCACGAAATTCAGTAGCGATGGCTCAATCCTTTTCAATTTTTGCCACGAACGTGGCGATTGCCGCACAGCACACGCTGGCAAACCGACATCTTTGGAAACAACCGTAGACCTAGGATTTGCTTGCAATGTCGCCGGTGATTTTTTGCACAAAGGCATCAAGGGACATTGCTCCGAGGTCTTGTCCACCCCGGGCGCGCACTGCAACAGCGCCAGCCGCCATCTCTTTGTCACCAATAACAAGCAGAAAGGGAAGCTTTTGCATCGAATGCTCTCGTATTTTAAGCGTTATTTTCTCGTTGCGCAGGTCTAATTTGACCCTAAGCCCTTGATCCTGCAGTGTTTTCGCTACGGTTTTGCAATATTCCGCTTGCGCATCGGTGATATTGAGCACCGCAATCTGCACCGGGGCAAGCCAGGCCGGCAAAGCGCCAGCGCTTTCCTCAATCAAAATACCAATGAAACGCTCCAAACTGCCCACTATAGCCCGGTGCAACATGACAGGCCGGTGGCGTGCACCATCTTCGCCCACATACTCTGCGTCCAGGCGTTCTGTCATAAAGAAGTCGACCTGCATCGTGCCGCACTGCCATTGGCGTCCGATCGCATCCTTCAGTGTGTACTCGATCTTGGGACCGTAGAACGCACCCTCTCCCGGAGTAATTTCATATTCGCAACCGGAGGCACGCAGGCTCTCAATCAGGGCGTGCTCGGCCTTGTCCCAGCTTTCTTCCGAGCCGATGCGCTGCGCCGGGCGCGTGGCTATCTTGTAAATGATGTTCTTGAAGCCAAAGTCGGCATACACCTTTTGGAGCAAGGTGGTGTAGGCCACGCACTCGGACAGGATCTGGTCTTCCGTACAGAAGATGTGTCCATCGTCCTGGGTAAAGCCGCGCACGCGCATGATGCCGTGCAAGCCGCCCGAGGGCTCGTTGCGATGGCAGTTGCCGAACTCGCCGTAGCGTAGCGGCAAGTCGCGGTAGCTTTTGATACCTTGCTTGAAAATGAGGATGTGGCCCGGGCAGTTCATCGGCTTCAGCGCGTATTCGCGCTTTTCCGACTCGGTGATGAACATGTTCTCGCGGTACTTGTCCCAGTGGCCGGTCTTCTCCCATAAGCCCTTGTCCAGCAACTGCGGGCCCTTGACTTCCTGATAGCCGTTGTTCTGGTAGACCCGGCGCATGTATTGCTCCACGCCTTGCCACAGCGTCCAGCCCTTGGGGTGCCAGAACACCAGACCGGGCGCATGCTCGTCAATATGGAACAGGTCGAGCTCGCGGCCCAATTTGCGGTGGTCGCGCTTTTCAGCCTCTTCCAGCATGGTCAGATGCTGTTGCAAATCGTCCTTGGTGGCCCAGGCCGTGCCGTAAACACGCTGCAACATTTCATTCTTGTGGTCACCGCGCCAATAAGCACCCGCAAGCTTCATCAGCTTGAAGTGCTTGAGCTTGCCGGTGCTGGGCACGTGCGGGCCACGGCACAAATCTTCAAACTTGCCTTCGCGGTACAGCGACACATCCTGGTCCGCGGGAATGCTCTCGATGATCTCGGCCTTGTAGTGCTCTCCCAAACCCTTGAAGTGGGCCACGGCCTCGTCACGCGGCAGCACGCGGCGCGTTATTGCTTCGTCCTTGTTAGCCAACTCGGCCATCTTCTTCTCCATGGAGACCAGATCTTCCGGCGTGAAGGGGCGCTTGTAGGAGAAGTCGTAAAAGAAGCCGTTTTCAATCACCGGTCCTATGGTGACCTGCGCATCGGGAAACAATTCCTTCACCGCATAGGCCAGCAAGTGCGCCGTGCTGTGGCGAATCACATCCAGGCCATCGGCGTCCTTTGCCGTGATGATGGAAAGGGCGCTGTTGGCGATCATCTGGTAGCTGGTATCGACCACCTGGCCATCCACTTTCCCAGCCAAGGCCGCCTTGGCCAGACCGGCACCAATGGATGCAGCCACTTCGGCAACCGTCACCGGGCCGGGGAATTCACGGATGGAGCCGTCGGGGAGTGTGATTTGAATCATGGTGTGTACCGAAAAAGGAAAGTTCTGGAAAAGCAAAAAGCGCGGAACGGTCCGCGCTTTACTATGAATGGGTATCTGGTTGCGCCCGAGGCGCGCGGACTGGCGGCCTTATTCGCTTTTGGATGTTGCCGGCGTAGTTCGCGGTGTCATAACCAGAATGCCTTTCTCGCTCTTATACAAAGTTGATGGCAGATTTTAACCGCAGTCTTTGCGGACGATTCATCCACTGCGGTGGGCTTCACGCCCACAAAAAAGCCGGGCTTCTTTTCAGAAGCCCGGCCCTATTCAACGCAAGCAGTGCTTAGTGGAACTGCTCTTCTTCGGTCGAGCCGGTCAGAGCCGTCACACTGGACTTGCCGCCCTGGATCACGGTGGTCACTTCATCGAAGTAACCCGTGCCCACTTCCTGCTGGTGCGACACGAAACTGTAACCACGTTCGCGGGCTGCGAATTCGGGCTCTTGCACCTTTTCCACGTAGGCGGACATGCCACGCTTCACGTAGTCTTGTGCCAGGTCGAACATGTGGTACCACATGTTGTGAATACCGGCCAGCGTGATGAACTGGTACTTGTAGCCCATGGCGCCGAGTTCCTTCTGGAACTTGGCAATGGTGGCGTCGTCCAGGTTCTTCTTCCAATTGAAAGAAGGCGAGCAGTTGTAGGCCAGCATCTTGCCAGGGTGCTTGGCGTGCACGGCATCAGCAAACTTCTTGGCGAATGCCAAGTCAGGCGTACCGGTTTCGCACCACACCAGATCGGCGTACTCAGCATAGGCCACGGCGCGGGAAATCGCCTGGTCCATACCCTTTTGGGTCTTGTAGAAGCCTTCAGCAGTGCGCTCACCGGTCAGGAAAGGCTTGTCGTTGGCATCGTAGTCGCTGGTCAACAGATCGGCGGCTTCGGCATCGGTACGGGCAATCACCAGAGTGGGCACGCCGTACACGTCAGCAGCCATACGGGCAGCGATCAGCTTCTGGCAGGCTTCGGTGGTGGGGACCAGCACCTTGCCGCCCATGTGACCGCACTTCTTGACGGAAGCGAGTTGGTCTTCAAAGTGAACGCCACCGGCACCGGCGCGGATCATGGCCTTCATCAGTTCGTAGGCATTGAGTACACCACCGAAACCGGCTTCAGCGTCCGCAACGATGGGAGCGTGGTAGTCGATGTAACCGGCGTCGCCAGGGCCAACACCCTTGGACCATTGGATTTCATCCGCACGGGTGAAGGAGTTGTTGATGCGCTCAACGACCTTTGGCACCGAGTCCACGGGGTACAGGGACTGGTCCGGGTACATGGCGGAATACTCGTTGTTGTCGGCAGCGACTTGCCAGCCGGACAGGTAGATGGCTTTCACGCCGGCCTTGACCTGTTGCATCGCTTGGCCGCCGGTCAGGGCGCCCAGGCAATTCACATAGTCTTCGGTGTGGAGCAGATCCCACAGCTTTTCTGCACCGCGGCGAGCCAGGGTGTGCTCGACCTGGAAGGAACCACGCAGACGGACCACGTCAGCGGCGGTGTAACCGCGCTTGATGCCCTTCCAACGGGGGTTGGTGGCCCAGTCTTTTTCCAGGGCGGCGATTTGCTGTTCGCGGCTGAGTTGTTCGTTCAGGGATTGAGGCATGTAAACACTCCTTAGTTGGTAAATGGTGGGCTGGGTCTTGCTAAGCAATTCCGATGCCCATGGGTGAATTCTAAGTCTTATATAAGAGTCACGGGTCTCTTATGTCTTATATAAGATTGAAATATTTTTCAATAAAATCAATGACTTAGATATCAAGTTTTACAATGCAATATGTGATACGCGTCTGGTGAAATGAAATTCCGCTTCACCAACGATTGATATTTTACAATATGAAATGTTGCAACACAGCATAAAACCGAAGAGTACGATACGCTCCACTGCCGCAGCAACCAAGAACCGAAAAACCCGCTATGGTGCATCTACGGTGCACAACAGGGCGGGCTTCAGGGGCCGCAGACACCGGCAAACGGATCAAAAGGCGTCAGCGTAGTTGCGCAACTCCCAGTCACTGACCTGCAAGCTGTAGGCATCCCACTCGGCGCGCTTCAACCGGATGAACTCGGCACAGAATTCAGAACCAACAGATTGACACAGTGCCGTATCGGCCTCCAGTGCGGTGACCGCCTCATCCAGGTTTTTCGGCAGGCGTGAGGGCATCTCCATGCCGCCGGCACGTCTTTCATACAGGTCTTCGTCACAGGGCGCCGGCGGCACCATCTTCTGATCCATTCCAGCCAGCCCCGCAGCCAAGGTACCGGCAATTGCCGCATAAACATTGCAGGACGGATCCGGCAAGCGCCACTCAATACGCCCGGCCACCGTGCGAACCACACAGGTGCGGTTGTTGTCGCCATAGGCTTTCCAGACCGGTGACCACGTGGTACCGGAAGCGCTGGTGCTGCTAGCCAAGCGTTTGTAGCTGTTCACCGTAGGGGCACAGAGCGCGCTCAATGCATCCGCATGGTGCAACAGTCCCGCAGCAAACTGGTGCCCTGGCTGACTTAAGCCCAGGGCGCCGGTGGCATCGGTGAAGATCGGCTTACCGTCGGCATCCGTGATGCTGAGATGGAAATGCAGCCCGCTGCCGGGTGCGGTTGCCAGCGGCTTGGGCATGCAGCTGAACACCATGCCGTGCTTTTCGGCAATTACATGCGCGGTCATCTTGAACAGCATGTAGCGATCGGCTGCAGCCAAGGCGTCATCGAACTTGTAATTGATCTCGTATTGGCCGCAGGCATCTTCATGGTCAATCTGCTGCAACTCGAAGCCCAGTTGCGTCAAGGTGCTGCGCATGTCTTCGATAAACGCCCCATTGCGGTGAATTGCCTTGAGGTCATAGGACGGTTTGTCCAACCTATCCTGTGCATCGGCTACGCGCCATTGCCCGCCCTGCCCTTTTTGAAGCAAAAAGAACTCCGGCTCAATGCCCACCCAAAGTGTCCAACCCCGGCTCTTTATCTTCTGCAACACAGACCGGAGCATTTGGCGTGAACAAGTGGACAACACCTCACCACCGGCAAACCCGTCACACACGGCATGGGCTACACCGGGCATAAAGGGCAGTGCGCGCAGAGAATCCACATTCACCCGGCCGTAATACTCACTGCGCGCTCCATGACGCGGCAAGCCTGTGCCCCAAATGCTGGGGCCGGCAAAGCCTGCGCCCTGCTCCACCCACTCCTTCAGGTTGTCAACCGGAACCAGCTTTCCTTTGGCCACGCCGTGCATGTCACAAAACTGTGTGAGTACGGAATGAATGCCTTGTGACTTCAGGCGGTCAATGGTCGGGAGATAGGGATTCATAGGCAATCAGGCGAATACGTGGTCAAGAATCTGCAGCGCTTCCTCGAACACACTGTCTTCAATGGTGAGGGGGAACAGGAAACGGATGACATTGCCATAGACGCCGCAGGTCAGCAGCAACAACCCTTTTTTGAGCGCCGCCTGTTGTATCACCTTGGTCAGGTCCGCATCCGGCGCACCGGTTTGCGGGTTAACGAACTCACAGGCCACCATGGCACCCAGAGCGCGGATGTCACCCATGCACTTGTTTTTGCCCTTGGCCACTTCCAGACGCGCCTTGATCTGCGCGCCCAGTGTGGCGGCGCGCTCGCACAGCTTCTCTTCTGCCATCACATCCAGCACGGCGTGTGCAGCCGCAACGGCCAGCGGGTTGCCGGCATACGTGCCGCCCAGGCCACCAGGATTGGGGGCATCCATCACCTCGGTGCGCCCGGACACGGCCGACAGCGTGGTACCACCGGCCATGCTCTTGGCCATGGTAATCAGGTCGGGTGAGACGCCATAGTGCTCCATGGCAAACATCTTGCCGGTGCGGGCAAAGCCGGTCTGCACTTCGTCCGCAATCATCAAAATGCCATGCTGGTCGCACAGTTCGCGCAGCCACTTCACGGCCGAGGCCTGGATCGGGTTAAAACCGCCCTCACCCTGCACGGGCTCAAAAATGATCGCTGCCACACGGGAGGGCTCGATATCGCATTTAAAAAGCTGCTCGATGGCTTGCTGGGTCTCCTGCAGGCTGGCGCAATGGCATGGAAATGGTGCATGGTAGATCTCGGGCGCGAACGGGCCGAAACCGGCCTTGTAAGGCTGCACCTTTCCGGTCAGCGCCACGGCAAACATGCTGCGGCCATGGAAGGCACCGCCAAAGGCAATCACGCCGCTGCGCTTGGTATAGGAGCGCGCAATTTTGATGGCGTTTTCCACGGCCTCAGCACCCGTGCTGAAGAAAGCGGTCTTGGCGGGTCCTGCAATCGGCACGATGGCGTTGATGCGCTCGGCCAGAGAGACGTATTCGGCATACGGCACCACCTGGTAACAGCTGTGGGTAAAGCGCTGCAACTGCGCGGCAATGGCTGCCTGCACCTTGGGGTGCACGTGGCCCGTGTTGAGTACGGCGATGCCGCCGGCAAAGTCGATAAAGCGGCGGCCTTCAATGTCCCAGAACTCGGCGTTCTTGGCATGGTCGATAAAGAAGTCGCTCATCACGCCAACGCCGCGCGGGGTAGCGGCTAAGCGGCGTGCATGCCATTCGGCGTTGCTGCCGACGGAGGTGGCGGCGGCAAGGGCGGAGGGTTTCATGGATGCGTTCATAAGGGGGGGCTCCTAAGGCTAATGCGTGAAATGCTGAGTGTGAAGGTCTGCGGCCCGCAGGTCAAACCGGGCTGCTAAACGGGACTATCAATGCGAATCCAGGTGGTCTTGGTTTCAGTGTATTTATCAAACGCGTGCAGCGATTTGTCACGACCGACACCGCTTTGCTTAAATCCGCCAAAGGGCACCGTAATGTCATCTTCGTCGTATTGGTTGACGTGCACGGTCCCCGCGCGCAGGGCACGCGCCACGCCATGCGCCTTGTTCAGGTCGCTGGTCCAGACACCAGCCTGCAGGCCGTAGACACTGTCATTGGCCAAGCGCACCGCTTCGGCTGCATCGTTAAAGGTCAGCACCGACAGCACCGGGCCGAAGATCTCTTCGCGGGAAATCTTCATCTCCGGCTTAACGCCATCAAAAATGGTGGGCTGCACGTAGCAGCCACCGGTCTCGGCCATCACCTGTTGGCCCCCGGCGATCAGGTGTGCCCCTTCAGCTTTGCCACTTTCAATATAGCCCAGTACCGACTGCAACTGGATCTGGTCGACGATGGCACCCATCACCGTGCCGGGCAGCGTGGGATTGGCCGGCGCGTAGCCCGGCACCAGAGCCAGTGCCTTTTCCAGAAATCGCTCCTTGATGCTGTCTTGCACCAACAGCCGCGATGGTGCATTGCAGCTCTCACCCTGGTTGAAGAAAATGCTGCCGATGGCCGCCTCCACGGCCTTGTCCAGATTGGGGCAATCGGCAAATACGATGTTGGGTGACTTGCCACCCAGTTCGGTCCAGGCGCGCTTCAGGTTACTTTGCCCGGCCATCACATGAATTTGCTTGCCCACGTGGGTGGATCCGGTAAAGGCGATGCAATCCACATCCCTGTGCAGCGCCAGGGGCGAACCTGCCTCCTGGCCATAGCCCGTCACCACATTGAACACGCCCTCGGGAATACCGGCCTCCAGCGCCAGGTCAGCCAACCGCAAGGCGGTGAGCGGCGACTTTTCGCTCGGTTTCAGCACCACCGAATTACCACTCGCCAGAGCGGGCGCAATCTTCCAGGCCGCCATGATCATGGGGTAATTCCAGGGCACGATCACGCCCACTACACCCACCGGCTCGCGCGTGATCAAGGCCAGCGACGTCGACGGCGTGGGCGCTATCTCGTCATACACCTTGTCTACGGCCTCACCGTACCAGCGAATGCAATTGGCCGCGCTATTCACGTCCACACCGCGGGCGTACTTCACCGGCTTGCCCATGTCCAGAGTCTCGGTCATGGCCAGTTCATCGCCGTGCTGTTGAATCAGATCGGCAAAACGGATCATCACACGCTTGCGCTGCGCCGGGGCGATGCCGCACCATCGTTTGTCTTCAAAGGCAGAGCGTGCGGCGGCCACGGCCGCGTCAATATCGGCAGCACCGCAACGTGCCACTTGCGTGAGCACGCGCCCGTCGACTGGCGAGACGCAGTCGAAAAGCTGACCGTCTTTGGCACCGATGCGCTTGCCATCGATCAGGGCGCGGCCGTCGAATTTCAAATCCAGGGGTGCGGTGCTGCGCATAAATTTGGCTCTTTTCCGGTCTGGCCTTGCAATGCAGTGGACACTTCGACAATTCAAAAAGTGGATCCATTGCGACCCACAAATGCAAACGGGGCCGCATTGCTGCGGGCCCCGTGACTGACCAGGTCCAACCTGAATCGGCTTAGAAGGAGAGCACGAAGGAGGTTGCCAGCGAATTCTTGGTCTGGTGGTATGTGCTATCTACATCCTGGAAGTTGTAACCGCTGGACTGATCTAAGCGGTACTCCACCTTCCATTGGGTGTTAGCGTTGATCTGGTAGTTGGTACCCAAGGCCACTCGCGTGAGATTTGCACCGACGTTTAGATCAATGGAATTACCGCCGGAATCAAGCTCAGGTCCCAGGCCATAGCTCCCCGTTCCGCTATTGCCGTTGAACGCATAGGTGCCGCCACCATTTTTACGGTTTTCAACATAGTCGGCACGGGCCAACAAATTCAATCGCGGCATGATCTTGTAACCAACCATCGCAGATACACCGCTCCAGGCAGCATCATCACCATTGGCGGCAGCATTGCGTTGCATACCGGTGCTCAGTTGGCCATTGAAGGCCCAGTCGCCATGGGTGTAGCCACCGTCAATCGCCACCACATCAAAATTGCGGTTCATGGAGCCATGGGCCAGTGAAATCCCGATGTATGAAAATTCGTCGATGAACCAGTCAGCCCGGGCGGCCAGTCCAACCGACTTGGTTCCCGAGTTGCCGGATGCTGGCAATGAGGCCGTACGGTCCGTGACGTCATTTACAGGGTCAATATTCCCAAGCACCCACTTCAACGCATACATGCCGTTGTTGAAGGTATGCGACATACCCAGTCCCGCATACGTTGTGGAGCCGGCCACATCGAACAGTGCATTATGGGAAATCAGCTGGTTACCCAAGGTCGGATTGGCATTTGCAAAAAAGAACTCATAGCCCTGCCAGTCGGGAATCAGGCCACCAATGATGCGGTTTTCTTTGTTGAGCGGAATGGAGACAGACGCCTCATGCACCGGGTTCGATGTGGAGCCCGGCAACAGGCGCAGCGTCCAATCCACCCCTTCACCGTCCTGTGATTCCTTGGTGATTTGGATCATGGCACTTTCGCCCAATGCCGCACCGGCAGAAGCACTGAAGTCGTGGCTCTTGTTGATGTCGTTGTAAGCGAAGCCGGCCTCTATCGTTCCGTTGATCTTCAACCCCTTGAAGCCAGCCTTCTCCTGATCATCCGCCGCGAGTTCCTGCTTTTGCTCCATGCGGTTCACCTGCTGCACCAGCGCTGCGTTATCGGTCTGGGCGCTCATGGCCTCGACCTTCTGCGTCAGCATTTGCAACTGGGCCTTCAGCGATTCGATTTCCTTTTTCAGATCGGCTGCGGATTGCGCCTGCGCGCTCATCCAGGGCATGGCACAGGCCAAGGCCACCACTATCATTTTTCGTTGAAAGCTCATTTCATACTCCTGTTTTGAACTCGAAATTTATATACAAAGACAACCCACATTAATCCACTTTGCGATAGGCCGCAGCCATCTCCGCCGCCCGTCGCTTTTCGGCCCGCGACATCAGAATGCTGGCAGCAAATACGCCAACGCTCACCACCGCAACCGTCAAAGTCGCAACGGTATTCACACTGGGGCTCAAACCCAAGCGCGCACGGCTGAAGATGGTGATCGGCATGGTGGTGGAGCCCGGCCCGTTGAGGAAGGCCGAGATCACCACATCATCCAGCGACAGCGTAAAGGTCAGCAGCCAAGCCGAGGCGATGGCCTGAGAAATCAATGGCAGGGTAATCAGAAAAAACACCTGCAATGGCCGAGCGCCCAGGTCTTGCGCCGCCTCTTCCAGCGAGGGGCTCATTTCCTGCAAACGCGATAGCACGATGACGGTGGCATAGGCCATGCCCAACAGCGTGTGCCCCAACCAGATGGTGGCAAAACCACGTTCAGGAAAACCGAACATGCGTTGCACGGACACCAGCATCAGCAGCAGCGACAAACCAATGATCACCTCGGGCATCACAAGCGGCGAGTTCACCATGCCGGCAAACAGCGTGCGACCGGGAAAGCGCTTGAAGCGGTGCAATGTCAAAGCGGCCAGCGTGCCCAGAATCACCGAAGAGCAGCCAGTGGAAAAAGCCACCCGAAGCGACAGTTTGAAACCGTCGATGATTTCGCGGTCTTCCGCCAGAGCGGCATACCAACGCAGCGACAGCCCCCCCCAGTTGGTAACCATCGGGCTGGCGTTGAAGCTGAACACGATCAGCGTCAGGATGGGCAGATAGAGGAATACAAATACCCCGAACATCCAGGCATGGGAGGTCAGACGTGCGGCATTGAATTTCATGCGCGACCTCCCGTGCTTTCAGCCTGGTACTTGTTGAACAGGGCCAGCGGAATAATGATGAGGCCCACCATGACCACCGCCACGCTGGCAGCCATGGGCCAGTCGTTGTTGCTGAAAAATTCATCCCACAGCACATGGCCGATCATCAAAGTCTCGGGGCCGCCCAGCAGGTCGGGAATCACGAACTCGCCCACGCAGGGGATGAACACCAACATGGAGCCGGCAATGACGCCGCTTTTGGACAGCGGCACCGTAATGCGCCAGAAGGCCTGCCAGGGTGTGGCACCCAAGTCCAGCGCGGCTTCGAGCAAACGCAGGTCCATCTTTACCAGGTTGGCGTAGAGCGGCAAAATCATGAAAGGCACATAGGTGTACACCATGCCCAGCACCAGCGAGAACGGCGTGTTCATCATCTTCACCGGCTCGCTGATCAGACCCAGCGCCATGGCCGCGTTATTGAACACACCGGAATCGGCCAGGAGCATCTTCCATGCATAGACGCGCAGCAAAAAAGAGGTCCAGAACGGCAGCATCACCAGCATCAGCAAGGCAGGGCGCCGGTCTGCCGGGCTCCGCGCCAGAAAATAGGCGAACGGATAGGCAATCGCCAGACAGATCAGGGTGGTGATGCCGGCAATCTTCAGCGAGCTGAAGTAGGCATTGAAATACAGCGAATCCTGCGTCAGGCTGATGTAGTTGCCGAACTTCAGTGTCAGCACGACCACGTCATCCCGCAGGGTGAACACGTCCTTGAAGAAAACCGCATCCATCTCGGACAGGCTGATCTTGAACACGACCAAAAAGGGCAACATAAACACCAACAGCAAAAACGCCATGGGTATGGCGATGACGACGTTGCGTCCCCATGCCCCGGTGAGCTTGCTGTAAAGCGACTGGTTGGTAAGTGCAGCGGTGGCCATGGCGCTTACTGGGTCAAAACCACAACATCGCTGCCACACCACCACACATAAACCTTGTCACCCCAGGTCAGTTGGGTCTCACCATGGCGCGCGGCATTGGTGTGCGTCACCTTGAGGATGACGTCGTTGTCCAGTTTGACGTGGTAGGTCGTCAGGCTGCCCAGGTAGGCCAGGTCATCGATCACGCCCTGCACAATATTGAAGCCCACCTCGGCCAGGGATTCACGCGCGCTGTCCGCAGGCAGCGCAGACTGGATGGTCATCTTTTCCGGACGTACCGCGATGCTGACCTGCATGCCTTCGGTTCCCGTAATGCCGTGGCTCACATAGTGCTTGCACTCGGGGGACACAACGATGACATGGTCGGGCGCGTCGGCTTCCACCGCGCCCTTGAAAATGTTGACGCTGCCAATGAAGTCGGCAACAAACAGGCAGTTGGGCGTTTCGTAAATATCGGCCGGCGCACCGATCTGCAAAATCTTGCCTTCGCTCATCACACCAATGCGCGTGGCCATGGTCATGGCCTCTTCCTGGTCGTGGGTCACCATGACGCAGGTGACGCCCACCTGCTCGATGATGTCCACCAGTTCCAGTTGCGTGCGTTGGCGCAGCTTGGCGTCCAGCGCGCCCAGGGGCTCGTCCAGCAACAGCAGTTTGGGCCGTTTGGCCAGGCTGCGCGCCAAGGCTACGCGCTGCTGCTGACCGCCGGACAGCTGATGCGGCTTGCGCTTGGCGTATTGCTTGAGTTGCACCAGATCGAGCATCTGCCCCACCCGCTCGGCAATCTGGTTCTTGGGCATGCCATCACGTTGCAGACCAAAGGCAATGTTTTCCCACACCGTCAGGTGCGGAAACAAGGCGTAGCTCTGAAACATCATGTTGATGGGCCGCTCGTAGGGCGCAAGCCCCACGATGTCCTGCCCGGCCAACAGAATCTGCCCGGAAGTCGGCGTCTCAAAGCCCGCCAACATGCGCAACAGCGTCGATTTGCCACAGCCCGACGAACCCAGCAAGGCAAAGATCTCCCCTTGCTGGATGTCCAGTGTGACCTCGTCTACGGCGAACACATCGTCAAACTGTTTGACGATGCGGTTGATTTGCAGAAATGGCTTCCCGCCGGTCTTTGCCGGGCCAGGGGTGTTGTTCGATGTGGTCGCCACAGATGCTTCCTTTGTTGCTATTTTTCTCGCCCAGATTACAGACCGGTCTTGAAGGCTGTATGGGCCCGGCTTTCCAGACGGCGGATGTCATTGGTCAAGGCCTTGGGCGCAATCATGGTGGTCATCTCGGTCGCGCTGGGATAAGACGACGGATTGTTGGCAATGTCCGGACTGATCAGCTTCTTGGAGGCCAGGTTCAGGTTGGCGTATTTCACCTTGTTGGTGATGGCGGCCTGCACCTCGGGGCGCATGATGTAGTTCATGAACAGGTGCGCGTTCTTCGGGTGGCTGGCATCCGCCGGAATAGCCATCATGTCAAAAAACAAAATGGCACCATCCTTGGGCACAAACGCCTTGATGTCTTGCCCGGTCTTGCCCTCAATCGCGCGGGCGCGGGCAATATTGATATCGCCATTCCACCCCAGAGACAGGCAAATGGACCCGCTGGCCATGTCATTGATGTAGCCCGACGAGCTGAACAAGGTCACATAAGGCCGTACGGATTTCAGCAGAGCCGTCGCTTCCTGGTAGTCGCCGGGGTTCTTGCTGAACGGGTCCTTGTGCAGGTAATGCAGGGCCGCAGGCAACACTTCGCTACCGGCATCCAGCGTGGACACGCCACAGCTTTTGAGCTTGCTGATGTACTTGGGGTTGAAGAACAGTTCCCAGATGTTGTCCGGCAGGGGTTCGCCACCCAGCGCCGCCTTGACCTTGGCGGTGTTGATGCCGATGGTGGTGTAGCCCCACAGCCAGTTCACCAGGTACTGGTTGCCGGGGTCAATGCTGCTTGCAATTTGCGCCTGCACAGCGGGGTCGTAGTTCTTCAGGTTGGGCAACTGCGTCTTGTCCAACTTGGACAGCAGGCCGCCACCGATTTGCAGCGGTGCAAAGGTGGAGGACGGCACCACAATGTCATAACCCGTCTTGCCAGCCACCAGCTTGGCGTGCAGGATTTCGTTGTTGTCGTAGGTGTCATAGCGCACCTTGATGCCGGTTTCCTTTTCGAAATTGGCAATCGTGTCCTCGGCGATGTAGTCGGACCAGTTGTAGATGTTCAGCACTTTTTCTTCGTCCGCCATGGCAGACCCGGCCGCAAAGGTCATCAGGCCCGCAAGGGCCAATCCGCCAAGTAGTTCGCTCACCATTTTCACGGCTGAAAATTTAGTCAATTTAAGCTCCTAGGGTTCATCAAGTTGGAAAAGCTACGCCATGGTAATACGGTCTACAGCCGTCAAACCTACATGCAATCCCTATGCCAACCAGCCATTTTTCTGCACTTCGGCATAGGTTAAGTCGAGACACTTCACGATCAGTGCCATCATTTCGTCGACTTGGGCATGGCTCATGGTGAGCGGCGGGGCGATGATCATGCGGTCGCCCACGGCACGCATGATCAATCCGTTGCCAAAACAGTGCCCGCGACACACCATTCCCACACTGAAAGCCGGATCGAAGCACTCCCGGGTTTGCTTGTTCCTGACCAATACCAGCCCGGCTGTAAAGCCGCAGGTTTCGGCCACAGCCACCAGCGGATGGCTGTTGAGTTCGGCAAAGCGCTTGGCCAGATAAGGGCCTATGTCGTCCTTGACCCGGCCCACCAGGTTTTCGCGCTCCATCAGTTCCAAATTGGCCAGGGCCACGGCGCAGGCCACCGGGTGGCCGCTGTAGGTGTAGCCGTGGTTGAACTCGCCACCTTTTTCAATCAGCACCTCGGCCACGCGGTTGCCCACCATCACACCGCCCAGAGGGATGTAACCACTGGTCACGCCCTTGGCGAAGGTCACCAGGTCGGGCTTGTAGCCAAATTTTTCGTAGGCAAACCAGTGGCCCAGACGGCCGAAGGCGCAGATCACCTCGTCGCTGATCAGCAAAATGCCGTACTTGTCGACGATGCGCTGAATCTCGGGCCAGTAGGTAGCCGGTGGAATGATCACCCCCCCTGCGCCCTGCACGGGCTCGCCGATAAAGGCCGCCACTTTGTCGGCGCCCAGTTCCAGAATCTTGCTCTCCAGCCAGCCGGCCGCACGCATGCCAAAGTCGGCCTCGCTCTCGCCCGGCAGTCCGTTCTCAAAAAAGTAGGGCTGGTCAATGTGGGTGATATTGGGAATCGGCAAATCACCTTGCGCGTGCATGCCGCCCATGCCGCCCAGGGACGCACCTGCCATGGTGCTGCCATGGTAGCCATTGATCCGACCGATGATGGTCTTGCGCTGCGGCTGGCCCAGCAGGTCCCAGTAACGGCGCACCATGCGCACATTGGTGTCGTTGCTCTCGCTGCCGCTGCTGGAATAGAACACATGCTTGAAACTGCGATCGCCCACGCCGGGCGCCAGAGACGCAAGTTTGGCCGCCAGTCTGGTGGCAGGAATATTGGTGGTCTGGAAAAAGCTGTTGTAGTAGGGCAGCGTCATCATCTGCTGGTAGGCCGCGTCCGCCAGTTCTTTGCGCCCGTAACCCACATTGACACACCACAGGCCGCTCATGCCGTCCAACACCTTCTTGCCCTCGGAGTCCCAGACATAAATGCCCTCGGCATGGGTCATGACCCGGGCGCCGCGCGTGGCCAGGTCACCATGGTCGGTGAAGGAATGGATGTAGTGCGCGCTGTCCAGGGCCTGAATGGCCTTGGTGTCCATGGCCTGGGCCCGGCTGACCAGCGCCGGTGGGGCAATGAAGGGGGAAAAAGATGGGTTGCTCATAGCGTTTCTTTCGGTGTCGAGGGCAGTCAATAAAGGCTCAAACGTGGAGCAGCAAGTGCTCACGCTCCCAAGGTGAAATCACCTTCATGAACTCGTCAAATTCGAGCTCCTTGATTTCGGAATACACCGTGATGAACTCATGGCCCAGCACCTCGTGCAAATCGCTTTCTTTGCGCAGCCAGTCGAGTGCCTCGCCCAGGCTGCGCGGCAGCGAATACGGCGCCAGGTAGGCGTCGCCTCGCATCTCGGGCTTGGGCTTGATCTTGTTTTTGATGCCCAGGTAACCGCAAGCCAGCGTCATGGCCATGGCCACATAAGGGTTGGCGTCGGCGCCGATGACGCGGTTTTCCACCCGACGCGCCGCCGGTGAGGAAATAGGCGAGCGGATACCCACGGTGCGGTTGTCGTAGCCCCATTCGATGTTGATGGGCGCGGCCGTGTTGCGCGACAGGCGGCGGTAGCTGTTCACATAGGGTGCCACCAGCACCATGGCGGCCGGAATATAGCGCTGCAGGCCGCCGATGTAATGCATGAACATTTCGCTTGGCGTGCCATCCGGGTTGCTGAACACGTTCTTGCCGGTCGCTACATCCAGCAAGCTCTGATGCACATGCATGGCGCTGCCCGGCTCACCCGCAATCGGCTTGGCCATGAAGGTGGCGTACATGTCGTGGCGCAGCGCCGCCTCGCGCACCGTGCGCTTGAAGAAGAACACCTCATCGGCCAGGCCCAGGGGCTGGGCGTGGAAGAAGTTGATCTCCATCTGGCCGGCACCGACCTCATGGATCAGCGTGTCCACATTGAGTTCCATCTTGTCGCTGTAGTCGTAGATTTCCTCAAACAGCGGGTCGAACTCATTGACCGCATCAATGCTGTAAGCCTGGCGCGAAGTCTCCGCACGGCCGCTGCGGCCAATCGGCGGCTTTAGCAAGGTGTTGGGGTCGGTGTTGCGGGCGGTGAGGTAAAACTCCAGTTCGGGCGCCACGATGGGTTGCAGGCCCTCGGCCGCAAACAGGTCGCAGACGCGGCGCAACACACTGCGCGGCGCAAACGGCACCAGGTTGCCGGCATGGTCAAAGCAGTCGTGTATCACCTGCGCCGTCGGGTCTACCGCCCAGGGCACGATACGCACGGTGCTGGGGTCCGGACGCAGCTGCATGTCCTTGTCGGTCGGGTCTATCACGTCGTAGTAGGGCCCGCTCTCGGGAAACTCGCCGGTCACGCCCATGGCCACGATCGCCTGGGGCAGGCGCATGCCGCGATCTTCGGTGAACTTGCCGCGGGGCAGAATCTTGCCGCGCGCCACACCGGTCAAGTCAGGTACCAGGCATTCCACCTCGGTCACCCGACGCTCGTTGAGCCACTGTTCCAGATCGTTGAAATTCATGGTTTTCTTCTCACTCATCGCTCTCTCCTTGCTGCATGGCAGCGTACTGAACCGTACTCAAATATCCCGGCGCTTGACCCGTCACTGTGATGCCATTGTGTTGCAGAATTGGCCTTGATGCGGAGCCATTTGAAGTGGCTCCGTGGTGCCATTTAGCAGCCATAACACCCATAACACCATGCTGTCCGAACTTCTTCTGACCGAAATGACGCGCCTGAGCCAACAGGACAACATGCCGCTACACCGCCAGTTGTACGAGGCGATACGCCGCGCCATCCTGGACGGCAAACTCGCAGCCGGCGACCGGCTCCCCTCCAGCCGGGAACTGACACAGGACCTGAAGCTTTCCCGCAATACGGTGGTGGCAGCACTCAACCAGTTGGGGGTGGAAGGCTATCTGGTCAGCCGTGTGGGCAGCGGCACCTACGTCCATGACAATGTGCCCAAGGCCCAGGCCCGTACCCTGCACGCGCGCAACTCCACCGCACAGGCCCAGCTTTCCCGACGCGGCACCGCACTGAGCACCACGTTCTGCGCCACGCAACTGGAGGTGCAACCCTTCACCCCCGGCCCGGCCGACTTCAGCGCCTTTCCAGCGGCCCTGTGGCAACGCCTGCAAAACAAGCACTGGCGCATGACCTATCCGGAGATGCTGGACTACAGCTACACGGGTGGCCATGCGCCGCTGCGCCGTGCCGTGGCGGACTACCTGCGCGTGTTTCGCAGCGTGCCGCTGGAGGTGGACCAGGTCATCATCACCAGCGGCACCCAGCAGTCCCTGGAGCTGTGTGCGCAGTTGCTGGGCGACCATGGCGACACCGTCTGGATGGAAGACCCCGCCTACTGGGGCGCGATCAAGGCCTTTATGGCCACCGGCTTGCGCCTGCACCCGGTTCCAGTGGACCAACACGGCATGGCGCCCGGCCCGGGCGACGAAAGGCAAGCACCGCGCCTGATCTACACCACCCCTTCGCACCAATACCCCACGGGTGCCGTCATGTCGCTGCCGCGGCGCCAGCAGTTGCTGGCCATTGCTGCAGCCCACAATGCCTGGATTCTGGAGGACGACTACGACAGCGAATTCCGTTTCAGCGGCCCGCCCCTGTCCTCGCTGGCCGGGCTGGACCTGGAACAGCGCGTGCTCTACATGGGCTCGTTTTCCAAGGTGCTGTACCCCGGCCTCAAGCTGGGCTATCTGGTGGTACCCAAGCGCCTGGTAGGCGCATTCAAGCAAGCGCATTACGACCTGAACCGCCCGGGCCAAATGCCCTTGCAGGCGGCCCTGGCCGAGTTCATCGAGCTGGGGCACTTTGCAAGCAGCCTGCGCCGCGCACGCCACAGCTATGCCGAGCGCCGCCACTGCCTGCTGGCAGCCTTGCAGCCCTGCCTGGGCCGGCACGCACACATCTCCGGGGCTGAACAGGGTCTGCACCTGTGCCTGCGCCTGCCCGAGGCCTTGGACGACCAGGCCCTGGCGCTGCGCATTGGTGATCTGGGGCTGACGGTGCGCGCCCTGAGTGCCTATTGCCTCGCGCGCACCGATGCCCGGGGCCTGGTCATTGGCTACGGATACGCGCCACTGGCTGATATTGCCCATTACGGCCCGGTACTGGCCAAAGCCATCCACGCGGAACTGGCGCGTCTGGCCTGAGTCTGCCCCAGCGTCTCACAACCAATCCTTGAGCTGGTGCCAGGCCATACCCAGCACCAGACTGGGCGTGCGCAACAACGCTCCGCCGGGAAAGTTACGGTGCTGCAGCTTGGCAAACACATCGAAGCGTTCGGCCTGCCCTGCCACCGCCTCTGCCACCACCTTGCCGGCCATTCCGGTCAAAGCCACGCCGTGGCCGCTGAAACCTTGCAGGTAAAAAAGGTTGCTGCCCAGGCGCCCGAAGTCCGGCGCACGGTTCATGCTGATATCCACAAAGCCGCCCCAGACAAACTCCACCGGCACGTCCTTAAGCGCCGGAAACACCTGCCCCATGCGCCGGGCCATGAGCTCGCTCAAACTCGCCGGCGTGCGCGTGGAGTAGCTGACCCGCCCGCCGAACAGCATGCGCCGGTCGGCACTGAAACGAAAATAGTCGAGCACAAAGTTGTTGTCACAAACTGCGGCGTTACCAGGGATCAGGCGCTCGCAAAGCCCGGCACCCAAAGGCGCAGTGCCGATCATGTAGGTGCCCACCGGCATGATGCGGGGCGCGATTTCCGGTGCCACGCGCGGGCCATACTCGCCCAGGGTGCAATTGCCTGCCAGCACGGCCCATTGCGCACGCACCGAACCGCGCGCGGTCTTGGCTGTCAGCGTCGCACCGCGGGCGATGTCCAGCAGCGCGGACTGCTCAAAAATCCGGACCCCAAAACTGCGCGCCGCCCGCGCCAGCCCCAGGCCATACTTCAGCGGATGCAAGTGGCCCGAGCGGCGTTCATAGGCCGACGCGCAATAGCGCGGGCTCTGAATATGGCGCTGCACCTCGGCGCCCCGTTTGAAGTCCACGGTGAATCCGTAGTCGCGCTGCAAAGTCTGCATATCCGCTTCCAGCGCGCGCGCCTTGCGCTCGGAGTCGGCCACGTAGAGGTAGCCCGACACCTGGTCGCAGTCGATCTGAAATTCGGCTATGCGCTGGTCCAGCAGGTCCATGGACTCCACCGACAGTGCCCAGGCTTGGCGCGCATGGTCTTTTCCGAGTTGCTGCTCAAACGGCTCCTGGCCGCTGGCATAGCCCACGATGGCCTGGCCGCCATTGCGCCCAGACGCACCGCTGCAAATGCGGTCCGCCTCCAGCACGACGACTGCATAGCCGCGCTTGGCCAATTCGATCGCCGCCGACAGCCCCGCATAGCCTGCACCCACCACCACCACATCGGCGCTGGCGTCGCCCAGCAAGGGTTCGCTGACCGGGTCGCGCCGCGCACTGGCTTCGTAATAGCTGGTCTGGTTGAGCTGGGTATCGGAATCAAGCAACATGGCAGGGCCTTCAAAAAATCAGCGAGAGGCTTTGGCAATCTGGCCGCACAGGTAGGTCCAGATGAACTGCGCCGCCGCATTGCTGGTGAGTTCCGCATGGTCGTAGGCGGGAGCCACTTCCACGCAATCCATGCCGACACAATTCAGAGTCGCCAGTTCTTCCAGAAACGTCAGCACCTGCGAACTGGTCATGCCGCCAGGCTCCGGGGTGCCGGTGCCGGGCGCGAAGGCCGGGTCCAGACAATCGATATCCAGCGTCAGGTAGCAAGGCGTGTTGCCGATACGTTCCTTGATCTGCGCCAGCACATCCCCCAGGAGTCCGCCGTCCTTGCCGCGCAGGTCTCTGGCGGTGTAGATCAGGCCACCCTGGTCTTTCACATATTCGCGTGCGGCACGCTCGCCGCTGGAACGTATGCCGATCTGCACCGTCTTGCCGGGGTCCACCAGGCCCTCCTGGATGGCCTCATAGGTCCAAGTGCCGTGCCCCGAAGGCTCGTCGAAGTGCGTGGTCCAGGTGTCGCAATGGGCATCGAAGTGGACCAGCGCCACTGCGCCCTGCTGCGCCTTCAGGGCGCGCAACAGAGGCAGCGTGACCGAATGGTCGCCGCCTATGAACACGCAATGGTGCCCGGCCATCAGGCTTGCGGCCTGGCGCTGGATGGCAGCGCGCACCTCCGTCAAGGGTGAGGCATTGGGCAAACGCATGTCGCCCGCATCGCCCAGATGCCCCAGGGGGCTGACATCAAACAAGGGATGGATGCCGTCGCACAGCATCAACGAGGCGCGGCGGATTTCCTGCGGCGCAAAGCGCGCGCCAGGCCGGTTGGTGACCGCACCATCAAAGGGCACGCCGCACACCGCAAAGGGCTGACTGCCCAACTCCGGGGCCGCTAGAAAACGGTTGCTATGGTTGGCGTATGCAAAGTGTCCTATACCCATGTCGATCCCTTGGTGTCCATCACGAAGCCGCTACGGTAGCGCAATGCGGATGTGTTTGCTGGGTCCAATTCAGCGTGTGCGCGGGACACCAATGCAAGACGCCATGGTGTACGCTGTGCCGCTTTGCTGCGTAAGCGCAATTCTTGTCCATTGAACCCTGATGCCGATGCACACACACTCCCCCGGCCGTTGGCTCGCCTACGGCTACCTGGCATTGGCCATGGCGCTGGCGGGCGGCTATGTGGCCCTGTCCAAACCCCTGGTCGCCGCCCTGCCCGTCTTCCTGCTGGCCTGGCTGCGCTTTGGCATTGGCGGTATCGCCATGGCGAACTGGCTGAAGAAGCCCGCCAATGAAGCCCCCATGACCCGGACCACCAAGCAGCTCCTGTTCCTTGAATCCTTCCTGGGCAACTTCCTGTTTTCCATCTGCATGTTGTTTGGCGTGAGCATGACCAGCGCGGTGTCGGCGGGCGTCATCATGGCCGCCATTCCAGCCATGGTGGCCGTGATGAGCTGGGTGTTCCTGAAAGAAAAAATCGGCCTGCGCATCTGGGCCGCCGTGGCCTGTGGCGCCTTGGGAATCGGCCTGCTGGCACTGGCGCGCCACAGCCCAGGCAGTGCGTCCGCGCAAGGGCTGGCCGAGGCCGCCGCGCCCGGGCGCCTGCTGCTGGGCAATGCACTGGTGTTTGGCGCGGTGCTGTGCGAAGCCTTTTACGCGGTTATCGGCAAAAAACTCACGGGCACGCTGTCGCCCAAGCGCATCTCGGCCCTCATCAATCTGTGCGGTTTTCTGCTGATGACGCCCATGGGGATTTACACCGCATGGCATTTTGATTTTGTTGCCGTGCACGGCAGTTCCTGGTTGCTGCTGGTGTTCTACGCCCTGGCGGCCAGCGTTTGGACCGTGTGGCTGTGGATGACAGGCTCCAAGAACGTGCCCGCTGCACATGCCGGCGTATTCACCGTGCTGCTACCAATCTCGGCTGCTCTGGTCGGTGTGCTGGTTCTGGGCGAACCACTGGGCGCCGTGCAAGTGCTGGCCTTTGGCATTGCGCTGGCCGGCGTGTTGCTGGCCACCCTACCCGGGCGCCAAACGGCAGCGCCCGTAGAACCGCACGTTTAAAGTCTCACGGCAAGGGCTTGCTGCTCAGCACGATGCCATCTTCGTCCGCGTACAGCCAGTCGCCCGGGCGCACCCATACGCCCTGAATCTGAACGGCCACATTGCTTTGGCCCTCGTTGCGCTTCTCGGTGGGCAGCGGCATGGGCGCCAGTGCACGGATGCCAAGGGTGTGCGCAGCCAACTCGGCCGTGTCGCGTACACAGCCATCAATCACCACACCGGCCCAGCCATTGCGAGCCGCAGCCGCACCCAGGTTTCCACCCAGCAACGCACGGCGCAGGGAGGCTCCACCATCGACGACCAGCACCTTGCCCACGCGCCCCTGCGGCGTATCGATCCAGCCCTGCGCATCCACGGCGGCCTTGACCAGGGTGTTGTCCTCAAAGCACTTGACGGTGTCCACCGGGCCGGAGAACTTTTTCACACGGCCAAAATCACGAAAAACCGGTGGCAAAACGCGGAAATTGCCTGTGGTATCTCCCTTGTGAACATCGCAAAAATCACAGGTGGCAAACGACTGGCTCATGCTGGGGTGCTCCTTTTGGCTCAAAAGACTATTCTCCAATGAAAAAAACCCGATCTCAGAGTGAAAAAAGTATTTTCCCGCTTGGAAAGCTTGATTTTCTCCAGTAGCATCCGCTCTACCAGTGGAGGCGCAGACTTTTCACTGGAGATTAATCAACTTCCAGAAGGACAATCAATCATGGCAACTGCAAAAAAAACGGCTGCAAAAAAAGCCGCACCTGCAAAGAAAGCAGCAGCACCCGCTACGAAAGCCGCACCAGCCAAGAAGGTAGCCGCCAAAACAGCTGCGCCAGCAAAAGTTGCCGCGCCAGCCAAAAAAGCAGCGCCTGCTAAAAAGGTAGCCGCAGCGCCGGCCAAGAAGGTTGCCGCCAAGGCTCCAGCCAAGAAGCGTACCGCCAATGCGGCCTTCATGAAGGAACTGACTCCCAGCGCCGCGTTGGCTGCCGTCGTGGGTGCCAAGCCCCTGCCACGCACCGAAGTGGTCAAGCAACTCTGGGTTTACATCAAGAAGCACGGCCTGCAAGACGCAGTGGACAAGCGCATGATCAACGCCGACGTCAAGCTCAAAGAAGTCTTCGGCAAGGCCAAGGCTACGATGTTTGAGATGGCTGGCCTGATCGGCAAGCACCTCAAGTAAGTCGCGTCTCGCGCACTTGCTCAAAAAGGCCGGCACATGCCGGCCTTTTTTATTTTCCGGCCAGAGTGTGTGTATGCTGGTTGGGTCACCCCACGGGAAAACCATCTCCATGTTCCGCTTTGCACTGACCCGCCTGAGTCTGATCATCCCGACTTTTTTCGGCATGACCCTGTTGGCCTTTTTTCTCATCCGTCTGGTGCCGGGTGACCCCATCGAAACGCTGGCCGGCGAGCGTGGCATTGATGCAGCGCGCCACGCCAAGCTGCTCACCGAATACGGCCTCGACCAGCCGGTCATCGTGCAATACGGCATCTACATCGGCAAAGTGCTGCATGGCGACCTGGGCAAATCCATCATCACCCAGGCGCCGGTGCTCAGCGAATTTATGTCGCTCTTTCCCGCCACCATTGAACTGGCCGTCTGCGCCATTCTGTTTGCGCTGCTTCTCGGCATTCCGGCCGGCATTCTGGCGGCCGTCAAGCGCAATTCTTTTCTGGATCACGGTGTCATGGGCGTGTCGCTGGCCGGCTACTCCATGCCCATCTTCTGGTGGGGGCTGCTGCTGATACTGCTGTTCTCGGTGCAGTTGGATTTAACCCCGGTGTCGGGACGCATCGCGGTCGAATACTTCTTTGACCCGGTCACCGGCTTTCTGCTGATCGACTCGGTGCTGTCGGGCCAGAAGGGTGCATTCATGTCGGCCCTGTCGCATCTGATGTTGCCCACCATCGTGCTGGGCACCAACCCATTGGCGGTGATTGCGCGCATGACGCGCTCAGCCATGCTGGAGGTGTTGGGCGAGGACTACATCCGCACGGCACGCGCCAAGGGTTTGTCCAATCTGCGCGTGGTGTCCGTGCACGCGCTACGCAATGCGCTGATTCCGGTAATCACCGTCATCGGCTTGCAGGTCGGTGTGCTTTTTACCGGCGCCATCCTGACCGAAACCATCTTCTCCTGGCCAGGCGTGGGCAAATGGCTGATTGAAGCCATCAGCCGACGCGACTATCCCGTGCTGCAAGGCGGCATGCTGCTGCTCGGTGTGGTGGTGATGGCCGTCAACCTGCTCGTGGATGTGACCTACGGCATCATCAACCCGCGTATACGCCACCCATCATGAACACGTTGACCAACTCCACAACCCAGGCCGACGCCGATGCACTGGCCGGGCATGTGAGCCCGCTGCGCGACTTCTGGCGTTCCTTTTCTGCCAACAAGGGCGCCATCGGCGGCCTGGTCATTGTGTGTGCGGTGCTCTTGCTGGCGGCCTTTGCCAACCAGATCGCGCCCTACGCGCCGGACCTCACCGACAACTCCGTTTTTCTGGTCCCGCCCGCATGGCAATCGGGGGGCAGTGCAGCCCACCTGCTGGGCACCGATGCCATCGGGCGTGACATTCTTTCGCGCCTGATCTTCGGCGCCCGCCTGTCGCTGCTCATTGGTGTTGCGGTGGTGGTGATTTCCATCGTCACCGGCACCGTGCTGGGCCTGTTGTCGGGCTATATACGCGGCATCTTCGAGGTGCTGGTGATGCGCCTGATGGACATCATCCTGACTTTGCCCAGCCTGCTGCTGGCGATTGTGATCGTCGCCATCCTGGGGCCAGGGCTGATGAATGCCATGCTGGCGGTGGCCATTGTGGTGTTGCCCCATTACGTACGCATCACCCGGGCGGCGGTCATTGCCGAAGCCTCGCGCGACTATGTCACGGCGGCGCGTATGGGCGGCGCCAGCCACCTGCGCCTGATGTTCAGCGAGATTCTGCCCAACTGCACGGCACCGCTGATCGTGCAGGCCTCGCTAGGAATTTCAGCGGCCATCCTGGATGCAGCAGCCCTGGGCTTCCTGGGCCTGGGCGCCCAGCCGCCCTCACCCGAGTGGGGCACCATGCTGGCCGATGCGCGCGAGTTTGTGCTGCGCGCCTGGTGGGTGGTGACCTTTCCCGGCCTGGCTATTTTGATGACCGTGCTGGCCTTCAATCTGCTGGGCGATGGTCTGCGCGATGCGCTGGACCCCAAGCTCAAGCGCTAAGCCGACTGCAACCTCCACACCCCACACCATGGCACTGCTTGAAATAGAAAACCTGTCGGTAGATTTCCCCTCACACCACGCGGTGATGCACGCCGTGGACGGCGTGAGCTTCTCGATTGAGCCCGGTGAAGTGCTGGGCATTGTGGGTGAGTCCGGCTCCGGCAAGAGTGTGACCATGATGGCGCTGATGGGCCTGGTGGGCTATCCCGGCGTGGTCAAGGCCCAGTCCATGCGCTTTGATGGCCATGACTTGCTCAAGCTGTCTGAGCGGGCGCGGCGCCAAATCATCGGCAAAGACCTGGCCATGATCTTCCAGGACCCCACCACCAGCCTGAACCCCTGCTTTACCGTCGGCTTTCAACTGGCCGAAACACTCAAGCTGCACATGGGCATGACGCGCACGGCCGCCCGCAAGCGCTCCATCGCATTGCTGGAGCAAGTGGGCATACCGGCACCCGAGAGCCGACTCGACCTGTATCCGCACCAGTTCTCCGGCGGCATGAGCCAGCGCGTCATGATTGCCATGGCGATTGCCTGCAACCCCAAACTGCTGATCGCCGACGAACCCACCACCGCGCTGGACGTCACCATACAGGCCCAGATCCTGGACCTGCTGCGCACCCTGCAGAAGGAACGCGGCATGGCCCTGGTGCTGATCACCCACAACATGGGCGTGGTGAGCGAGATGGCACAGCGCGTAGCCGTGATGTACGCCGGGCAACTCATGGAGCAGCGCAGCGCGCTGGACTTGTTTGCCACGCCGCTGCACCCCTATACCGAGGCGCTGATGGCCTCCATGCCGGAGCGCAGCAGCGGCAGTGAGCGCCTGGCAACCATTCCGGGCATGGTGCCCGGACTGTATGACCGCCCGGTGGGCTGCCTGTTTGCTCCGCGCTGCAATTACCGTGTCAAGGCCTGTGACCAAAGGCCTGCCCTGCAAAGTACGCCTGTGGGGGCCGTGCGCTGCCACTTCCCGCTGTCTGCACCGAGCAGCCACCCAACCGGGGCTGCCGCATGAGCCCCGCACACATCGCAAGCACAAAGACGGGCGAGGCCGTCGTCATCGCTGAGCAGCTCAAGCAGGTTTATCCGATCAGCCGCGGCCCGCTGCGCGCACCTGCGCAGTTGCAGGCCGTCAGCGGCGTGTCCTTCACCCTGCAGGCCGGCCGGACGCTGGCCGTGGTGGGTGAATCCGGATGCGGCAAGTCCACGCTAGCCCGCATGGTCTCACTGATCGAGACACCCCGTGCAGGCGCGCTGACGCTGGGCGGTGTCGATGTGCTCAGCAGCCACGACAAGCAGGCCTTGCGACAAAAAGTGCAACTGGTTTTCCAAAACCCCTACGGCTCGCTCAATCCGCGCAAGCGCATCGGGCAGATCCTGGAAGCGCCGCTGGAAATCAACACCGCGCTCAACGCCGATCAGCGTGCTGAAAAAGCCCGGGCCATGCTGGCCAAGGTGGGTCTGCGCCCCGAGCATTACGACCGCTATCCCCACATGTTTTCGGGTGGCCAGCGCCAGCGCATTGCGATTGCGCGCGCACTGATGCTCAACCCGCTGGTGGTGGTGGCCGATGAACCGGTCTCTGCGCTGGATGTGTCCATCCAGGCACAGGTGCTCAATCTGCTGGCCGATCTGCAGCGTGATCTGGGCTTGGCCTATTTGTTCATCTCGCACGACCTGGGTGTGGTGCGCCACATCGCGCACGATGTGCTGGTGATGTACTTGGGCAGCACGGTCGAGCAGGGCGACAAAGAAACCATCTTCAGCCAACCGCTGCACCCCTACACGCAAGCATTGCTGGCTTCCACCCCTGGACTGGCAGGCAGCGGGCAAGCGCGCAAGCGCATTGTGCTCACGGGAGAGTTGCCCTCGCCGCTGAATCCGCCCAAGGGCTGCGTGTTTTCCACGCGCTGCCCGCATGCGGTGGCGCACTGCCACGAAGATCGACCGCCCCTTCTGGACTTGATGGGGCGCAAGGTCGCGTGCTTTGAGGCAGCAAAACTGGCAGCCCCGTAACAACCCCAACGGGAAACGACCTTTTAGGGGCGTAACATGGTGTTTTTTTTATGGAGGTTCTCGATGATCAGTTCCCTAGCGCATCTCAGAATGCGTAAGACTGCCGTGCTGGCAGCTATTGCCTTGCCCGCACTCATGGCCATGGGTGCCGTGTCGGCCAAGACCCTGGTCTATTGCTCTGAAGGCAGCCCGGAAAACTTCTACCCCGGCATCAACACAACCGGCACATCGTTTGACGTAACCGAACAGATTTACGACAACCTGGTCAACTTCGAACGCGGTGGTACCAAGGTCGTACCGGCCTTGGCAGAAAAATGGACCATCTCCAAAGACGGACTGGAATACACCTTCAACCTACGCCGTGGCGTGAAGTGGCAGTCCAGCAAGAATTTCACTCCATCACGGGACTTCAACGCCGATGACGTGCTGTTCATGTTCGAGCGCCAGTGGAAAGAGAATGACCCCTTCTTCAAGGTCACCAGCTCCAACCACAGTTACTTTGGCGACATGGGCATGCCCGCGCTGCTCAAGTCGGTAGACAAGGTGGATGAGTACACCGTCAAGGTCACGCTGAACAACCCTGAAGCGCCCTTCCTGGCCAACCTGGCGATGCAGTTTGCCGGAGTGCAGTCCAAGGAATACGCCATCGCGATGCTCAAGGCCGGCACGCCCGAAAAGATCGACCAGGACCCGATAGGCACAGGCCCCTTCCAACTGGTGCAGTACCAGAAGGACGCCATCATCCGCTTCAAGGCCTTCTCGCAATACTGGGCCGGCAAGGCCAAGATTGACGACCTGATCTTCTCCATCACGCCCGACGCATCGGTGCGCTGGGCCAAGTTGCAAAAGGGTGAATGCCACGTCATGCCCTACCCCAACCCGGCTGACCTGGACACCATGCGCAAGGACGCCAATGTGGTGGTGCAAGAACAGCCCGGCCTGAACATCGGCTACCTGGCCTACAACACCACCAAGAAACCGTTTGACGATGTGCGCGTGCGCAAGGCCATCAACATGGCCATCGACAAAAAGGCGATTGTGTCGGCCGTCTACTTGAGCACCGGCGTTGCCGCCACCAACCCGATTCCGCCGGGACAGTGGTCGTACAACAAGGCCATCAAGGATGACGCCTTCAATCCTGCAGAAGCCAAGAAGCTGCTGGCAGCTGCAGGCTTTCCCAACGGCTTCACCACCGACCTGTGGGCCATGCCGGTGCAACGCCCCTACAACCCGAATGCCAAGCGCATTGCCGAGCTGATGCAGGCGGACCTGGCCAAGATCGGCGTCAAGGCGGAAATCAAGAGCTTTGAATGGGGCGAGTACCGCAAGCGCATGCAAAACGGCGAACACCAGATGGGCATGCTGGGTTGGACCGGCGACAATGGCGATCCGGACAACTTCCTGAACACGCTGCTGGGTTGCGCGTCGGCCAAGAGCAATGGCTCCAACGTGGCCAAGTTCTGCTACAAGCCTTTCGACGATCTGGTGCTCAAAGCCAAGCAGGTCACCAATCCGGCCGAGCGCACCAAGCTCTACGAAAAAGCCCAGGTGATCTTCAAGGAGCAAGCGCCCTGGTTCACCATTGCCCACGCGGTGCAGATTGCACCTGTGCGCAAGGAAGTGATTGACTACAAGCTGAGTCCTTTTGCCAAACACACCTTCTACGGCGTGGATATCAAATAGCGCGTTGACCCCGGGTAACAAGATGGGGTAACGGACTAAAGTCCGCCATCCCATCCCGCAATAAAAGCCTGTCGTAGCAACACGACAGGCTTTTATTTTGTCTTTCATTAAATAAGTAAAATAAAATTCGGTTTATTGTTACAAAATTTGACTTTTCGCAAGCCGCAATCCTGCCGAAACGGTGTCTTTTGTTTTAACGTAACACAGGTCAATTTCCAGGCAAGGAATGACCAAACAATCAGCCCCCCGCGACCTGTGACAAGGTTGGCACCGACTAAAGGAGTTTTATTACCGTGAAAGCGACTGCCCAAACAAAGCGCCGCTGCGAATGCAACGGCGACGATGGTGACAAGACAGGTGGTACCCTGAGAAGAGTCTGTATTTGCGGGTTCAAAGCATCCCGCATCATCGAGAGCCCGCCAGGCCAGTCCTGGGCCGAGTTTTGCGACCAACTGGAGAAGCCCGCATTCCTCTACCCGGTGACGGGCTTCGGCGACCTAGAATAATCCTGAAATCCTGCCGTCGTCGTCGATGTCGATACGTGACGACGCGGGCTCCTTGGGCAGGCCCGGCATGGTCATGATGTCGCCGCAAATCATCACGACAAACTCAGCACCGGCGGCCAGCCGTACTTCCCGAATATTCACCGTATGCCCGCCGGGCGCAGCGCGCAGCTTGGGATCGGTGGAAAACGAATACTGGGTCTTGGCCACGCACACCGGGTAATGGCCATAACCATCCAACTGCAACTTCTCGATCTTGGCGCGTATGGCCGCATCGGCGGAAATACCGGCCGCACCGTAGACCTTGGTGGCAATAGCCTGCATCTTGTCCCACAAGGTGTCGCTGTCTTCGTAGACGAACTGCATGTTGGACGTACCGGATTCAGCCAGCTTGACCACCATATGGGCCAATTCTTCGGCACCCTTGGAGCCATCGGCCCAATGCCGCGCCACCACCACCGGCACGCCCAGTTTGTCCATGCGCGCGCCCAATAGCGCCAGTTCCTCCGGCGTATCCGAGGTGAAATGGTTGATGGAGACCACACAGGCCAGGCCATAGCGGTTGCGCACGTTATCGACGTGGCGCTCCAGATTGGCGATCCCTGCGTCCAGCGCCACCAGATCGGGCGTATTCAAATCCTGGGGTCCCACTCCACCATGGTGCTTGAGGGCACGCAGCGTAGCCACCACCACCACCGCATCAGGGCGCAGCCCGGACTTGCGGCACTTGATATCGATGAACTTTTCGGCGCCCAGATCGGCGCCAAAACCGGCCTCCGTCACCACATATTCCCCGAGCTTGAGCGCCGCGTTGGTAGCGGTAATGGTGTTGCAGCCGTGGGCAATATTGGCAAACGGACCACCGTGGATGATGGCCGGGTTGTTCTCCAGGGTCTGCACCAGGTTCGGCTTGATGGCATCTTTCAGCAGCGCGGCCATGGCCCCATGGGCCTGCAAGTCGCGGGCACGGATAGGGGCTTGCTCGCGGGTGTAACCCACGATGATGTTGCCCAGACGCTCCTTCAAATCACGGCGCGACGTCGCCAGGCAGAAGATGGCCATCACTTCAGACGCCACCACAATGTCAAAACCATCCTCGCGCGGGAAGCCATTGGCGGGACCGCCCAGCGACACCACCATATTACGCAAGGCACGGTCGTTCATGTCCATGACTCGGCGCCAGGTGATGCGGCGTGCGTCAAAACCCAGTGCGTTGCCGTGGTGAATGTGGTTGTCCAGCAGCGCAGCCAGCAGGTTGTGCGCCAGCGCAATGGCGCTGAAGTCGCCGGTGAAGTGCAGGTTGATGTCCTCCATGGGTACGACCTGGGCATAGCCGCCACCGGCCGCTCCCCCCTTCATGCCGAACACCGGGCCCAAGGAGGGTTCACGCAGGGCGATTACCGTGCGCTTGCCGATGCGGTTGAGTGCGTCACCCAGACCCACGGTGGTGGTGGTCTTGCCTTCGCCGGCGGGGGTCGGGCTGATGGCGGTGACCAGAATCAGCTTGCCCTTGGGGCCCGGGTGTTTGTCCAGCCAGACCAGATCAATCTTGGCCTTGTAGTGACCGTAGGGCTCCAGCGCTTCGGCTGGAATCCCCAGGCGGTCTTTGGCCAACTGCATGATGGGAACCAGGGTTGATGCCTGTGCGATTTCAATGTCCGAAAGTGCCACGCTGTCTCCAGTTTTTTGGTGTTGGAAGTCAACCATTCTGAGGACATGGTCGCACCCCATTATCCCGAAAGCGGCACGTCTTGTTTCCTTAACGGCAGCGCAAACATGCCCCGTGCGTAAGTTCGCCCCAGGTCAACGGCTGCGCAATTGCAGCAGTTGGGCCGCTGCACGCCGCCCAGAAAGCAAGGCGCCATGGGCCGAACTGAAGTCATGGCGCATGGTCGCTTCCCCTGCAAAAAATACCCGTGCGCCCAACGGGGCAGCGAGGTCGTCGCGCATGGCAGGCTTTGCGCCCAGTGCGTTGAACGAATACGCTCCCAGCGCAAACGGATCGCTGCCCCAGCGGGTGATCTGGTAGTCCAGCGGACCGGGTATCTGCGTGCCGAAGATTGTGCGCAGGCTCTGCATGGCACTGGCCACAATAGCGGTGTCACCCAGGGCCTCCAGGTCGCGCCCCTGCTGAGCGGCGTTGAAGCCGAGCAAAACCGGCAAGCCGGCCGCACGCACCAGGCTGACCCACTGTGTCCACGCAGGCCCGGTGCCCGGCACATGCTCCAGCCAATCCACATCGCCCGGCCAGAAGGCCTTCTCAAAACGTAAGTAGCATTTATTCAACACCCCCATGCCCAGCGCTTGAATGGCTTGGCGCTTGGACGGAGGCAGGGGCGGTGAAAAGCGAACCGCTTCGGCCTTGAGTACGCCCAGCGGCATCGGCGCGGAACTCACTGCGGTCGGTCTGCACCTGAACGCCGCTGCCACTCCAATCGATACTGCGCACCACCTGGCTACGCTCGATGTGCAGATCGCGCGCCAGATAGTCGGCTACCACGCCAAACCCTTTTGCGAACAAGGCATCTTCGCCTTTGAACGCCCGGGCATCGTCATACCAGTGGGCGGAGAGTGCGCCGGCATCCCCCGCATATTCGGTTTCGAAACGGCCGCGCAAAATAAAGCGCAACAGGTGCTGATCGTCTGCCGAAAGGCGCACGCTGGCGGCCCAGGCATCGGCCACAGCCTGTACCGACTGGTCGGCAGACCGCTGTTGTGCCTTGTGCAAGGCCTGGTTGAAGGACGCCGCAAGGGCATCCAGATGCTCTTCCTGCATGGCGGACAGGGCCTGCCCGGTGGGCCCGTAGGACACACTGCGGTCATAACTGGTTTGCAGCAAGGTAGCCGGAATTGCGCGCGCAATGTCGGTCAGCGGATTGCCCTGCACACCGTGAATCCAGCTGGCGCCCAGGTCCAGCGGGGCGTCCGCCCAGCGCTGGCTGGTCCAGATACGCCCGCCCATGCGCTCGCGCGCTTCCAGCAGCACGACCGCATACCCGGCCTGCTGCAGCAACTGCGCCGCTGACAAGCCGGCCAGACCCGCTCCAATAACCAGAACGCTGCCGCGCTCAGCCACTGCAGACCGCGCCGGGACGGCCATGCCAGCGGCGGCCCAAGCCGCACTTCCTGCCATCAGGAAACGTCTGCGCATCCGGCCGCCCGCTAAAAGCCTATGCGCAGCAGGCTGTATGCCGCAACCAAAGTCATCACCAGTGCACTGCCGTAGCACACGATTTTGGACGGCGTGCCATGCGGAATGCCCACATCGTGCAGGCTGTGGAAGATGCGGTGCGCCGCATGCCAGGCAAACAGCGCGATCACCACAAACACAAAGCCCTTGCCGATGAAGTTCTGGGTGAAAGCCAGCATGCGTGCATAGCCCATGAAGTCGGCCCTGACCACCAGGGCCAGCGGCGTAGCAATTCCGGTGATGAGCACCAATGCGCTGCCCAGCAGGGCAGACAGCACGCCGCCGGCACCAAACAGCAACCAGAAGAACGGTGCGTTGCTGCGTTTTTTCATGACTGGCTCCAGATTGCCAGCAACAGCGTCAGGACGAAGGCCACCGCCGCCACGCTCCAGCCGGTGCGCTGTATGCGCTCGGCACTCAACCTCTCGCCGTTGATCACCATGGGTGCCATGGTTTTGGGCATGATTTCAAACCAGCTGTAGGTGTGCACCAGCATGCTGATGAGCAGGACCAGATGCAACAACAGGGAAGGAAGGGTCTGCATGGACTGCAGCCAGCCATGCCAGGCCCGCTCGCCCTGGCTCAGACGCAGCACGCCCACAGCCAGGATCAGCGCATAGATCCACACCGCGATAGCCGTAGCCTCACGCACCATGTAGCGCACGAAAAAGGCATTGCCCTTCCACCAGCCCGCCATGGGCCGCACATAGGGGCGGCGCACGGTTTTGACGTCCACTTGAGACTTCATATCAGCCTCCTTTCTTGGGGAAGAAGCGCGCGAAATAATCCACCGCGCTGTTGATCTTGTTCTGGTTCACCGCATTGGCCGGATCCACCCCCTTGGGGCACACCTCGGAGCAGTAGCCCACCGCGGTGCAGCTCCACACGCCCTCTTCCGCGTTCAGGATTTCCATGCGCTCGGCTTTGCCGCCATCGCGCGAGTCGGCGTTGTAGCGGTGCAGAAGCGCCAGCACGCCGGGGCCGGTGAAGTCCGGGTTCAGACCGAACTGCGGGCAAGCGGCATAGCACAGCATGCAGTTGATGCAGGAGCTGTACTGCTCAAACGCCGCCAGTTGTTCCGGGCTCTGCAGGTATTCGCCTTCGCTCAAAGCGCGCTCTTCCTTGGGGATGAGGTAGGGCTTGATGCTCTCCAGCTTCTTCACAAAGGGCTCGACGCTGACCATCAGGTCGCGCTCTATGGGCAGATGGTCCAGCGCCTCCACCTTCACCGGGCCGGGGTACAGATCGCGCAAAAAGGTCTGGCAGGAAAGGCTGGGTTTGCGGTTGATCATCATGCCGCAGCTGCCGCAAATGGCCATGCGGCAGGACCAGCGGAAGCTCACGCTGCCGTCGATCTCGTCCTTGATGTATTGCAGGCCCTGCAGCACCGACATGTCTTCGGTAAACGGCACCTGGTAGCTTTGCCAGACCGGCTCGCTCTCCTGCTCGGGGCGGTAGCGCAGCACCTGGATCTCCATCATGCGGGCTTCAGCCATGTGCACTCTCCTTGGCATGTTGCTCGGCATCGGCCTTTTCACCGGCTGCGCCATAGGCGCGTGTACCGGGCTGCGAACTGGTGATCTTCACCGGCCCGTAGGCAATGCGCGGCGGCCCGTCGCCCTGGTAATAGGCCAGCGAATGCTGCAGAAAGTTGACATCGTCGCGCGCCTCGAAGCCGTCCAGGCGCTGGTGCGAACCGCGCGACTCTTTGCGGCTCAGTGCCGAATGCGCCATGGCCTCGGCCACATCGAGCAGATAGCCCAGCTCGATGGCCAGCAGCCACTCGGTGTTCCAGCCATGCGAATGGTCGTCGAGCTTGATGTGCTTGTAGCGCTGGCGCAGTTCGGCCAGCTTGTCACAGGTGGCCTGCATGGTGTCGGCGCTGCGGTAAATGCCGCAACCGTCTTCCATGCTTTGCGCCATTTCACGGCGGATGGTGGCAATGCGCTCGGTGCCGTTGTGGCGGGTGCGCAAGGCCTCGGCGCTGGCCTTGGCGGCCTGGGCCTGGGCCAGCATCTTCGGCGTGGGCAAAGCGGGCTTGGCCCCCTGCTTGGCGAACTGCGCGGCCTGCTCGCCGGCGATCTTGCCAAACACAATCAGCTCGGTCAGTGAATTGGAGCCCAGCCGGTTGGCACCATGGATGCCGACGCTGGAGCATTCGCCCACTGAAAACAGGCCGGGCAAGGTGGAGGCCGTATTGCCGTCCGCAATGATGCCGCCCATGGTGTAGTGCACCGCCGGCAGCACGGGAATAGGCTCTTTCGCAGGGTCAACGCCCAGGTATTCCACCGCCAGCTCGTAAATTTGCGGCAGGCGCTCACGCAGCTTTTTCTCGCCCAGATGGCGCAGGTCCAGGTGCACCACCTCGCCATGGCGGCTGCTCACCGTCTTGCCCTTTTGCTTCTCGTGCCAGAAGGCCTGGCTCAGGCGGTCGCGGGGTCCCAATTCCATGGCCTTGTTGCGCGGCTCCGGTGAGGCCGGGCCCAGGCCGTAGTCCTGCAGGTAGCGGTAGCCGTCCTTGTTGAGCAGAAAGCCGCCCTCGCCGCGGCAGGCTTCGGTAAACAGCAGGCCGGTGCCCGGCATGCAGGTGGGGTGGTATTGCACAAATTCCATGTCGCGCAGCGGCACGCCGTGGCGGTAGGCCAGGGCCATGCCGTCGCCGGTGACGATGCCGCCATTGGTGTTCTCGCGGAATACGCGCCCCGCACCGCCGGTGGCGATGATGACGGACTTGGCCTGTATCAGCGTGAATTCGCCGGTGGCGATGTTGATCACCAATGCACCCTGCACCGCCCCATCGTCCACCACCAGGTCCATGCAAAAGTATTCGTCAAAGCGCTGGATGCTGGGGTATTTGATGGAGGTCTGGAACAGCGTGTGCAGCATGTGGAAGCCGGTCTTGTCGGCGGCAAACCAGGTGCGCTCGATCTTCATGCCGCCAAAGGCGCGCACATTCACATGGCCATCTTCCTTGCGGCTCCAGGGGCAGCCCCAGTGCTCCATCTGCACCAGCGACTCATGCGCCTGCGCCACGAAGGACTCCACCACATCCTGCTCGCACAGCCAGTCGCCGCCGGCCACGGTATCGTGGAAGTGCGCCTCCAGGCTGTCATGCGCCTGCGTCACCGCAGCGGCACCGCCTTCGGCGGCCACGGTATGGCTGCGCATGGGATAGACCTTGGACACCAGCGCGATCTTGAGCGCCGGGTCCGCCTCGGCCACGGCAATCGCCGCCCGCAAACCGCCACCGCCCGCGCCAATGATGGCCACATCCACTTGAATTACTTGCATTCGATTCTCCTGGGCTAATGCCACTTGTGCGCACAATCTACGCGCTTAGCACAGCGGCGTACTGACTTGCATCAAGAATGCAGCGTGGCCAATCGGATAGAGGGTGACAGGGGTGGGGCGTCAGGCACTGCGCCTACCCACCTGGAAAGTCATCCGATTGGCGCACCATTCTCCAGCGGGTATGCCGAGAGCAGCTGCACGGCCTCCTGCGTTGCCGACACCAGTTCCAGCAAGCCGTCCAGCTGCGCGAGCGGCACCAGGTCCGCAGGCGGTATCCGAAACAGCCTCTCCAGCTGCGCCGCATGGTCTGACAGCATCTGCGCACCCAAGGTCGACGAGATGCCCTTGAGCGAATGCATTTGCGCCGCCAGCGCCGTCACGTTCCCCTGCGCTGCGGACTCGCGGAACTCGACCTCCACCCGATCCAGCAAGTCGATATACCCCCGGGCAACGTCCAGGTAAAGCGAAGTCAGGCCCGAGAGGCGCTCCAACGCGATGGCCACATCCAGATACGGGCTGGAGAACGCCGCCCCTGGCTGCGTCACCGCAGGTGGCACAGGTGGAGCCGTCAGCCCATCGCTGAGCGCCGGAGCGGTCGCGCGCCCCGTCACCTTGAGCAACAGGGTCACCAGATCGCAGATATTGAAAGGCTTGCCCACGTGCGCATTCATGCCCGCGGCCAGACAGGCCAGGCGGTCGCTGGCCATGGCGTTGGCGGTCATGGCCACAATCGGCAAATCGGTGAGCCCCAGCTCGCTGCGGATCTTGCGGGTGGCGTCATAGCCATCGAGTACGGGCATCTGAATATCCATCAGCACCACGTCAAACGGCGGCCTCGATGCCGCCACCGCCTCCACACCCAGTTGACCATTGGCTGCCAGCGAGACCGCCGCACCCTCCCTATGAAGCAGCTGTTCCGCCACCTGCTGGTTGATCAGGTTGTCCTCCACCACCAGAATGCGCATCCCCGCCAGGAGCCGCTTGCTGCTGCGCATGCCAGGTTCCACTGCTGCATTCACCGGCATCCGACCCAGGGCCGCCTCCTGCAAGGCTTGGGCCATCAACGGTTTAAAAAGGAAACCGTCAATCAGGGACTGCTCCTGCGCAGTGCGCAGTTCCCAGGTGTCACGTCTGCTGGCGCTGAGCATCACGATGCGCGGGCGCTCACCCTCACGGCACAGGGCCCGTATGCGCCGCGCAGTCTCCCAGCCGTCCAGCTGCGGCATGTGCCAGTCCAGGTAAATTACATCAAAGGGGAAGGCGCCGCGGGCTTGGCCGGCCCGAATCAAGTCCAGTGCCTGCGCACCGCTGCTTGCCGCTTGCGTGGGCCAGTTGCTGAGACGCGTCATCCCGCACAGGATGTCCCGCGAAACCGGGTTATCGTCCACCACCAGGGCGCGCTGCAGCGCCAGCGGTAGCGTTGGCGCGCTGGCTGCTTCTTCGGCAGGCGTTGCGGCCTTTGGCAAAGACACGGTAAAACTGAAGCAACTGCCCTCACCCGGCGTACTGTGCAGAGCCAGGGTTCCACCCATCAGTTCGACCAGGTGCTTGCAAATGGCAAGCCCCAAACCGGTGCCGCCAAAACGGCGTGTGGTCGATGCCTCCGCCTGCGAGAAGCCGCTGAAAATATGCGCCTGTTTCTCCGGTGCGATGCCGATGCCGGAGTCCTGTATGGAGAATTCAACCAGGGCATGCTGACCGCGCTGCGCCCGCTGGCGCGCGCGCAACACCACCTGGCCCCGGCTGGTGAATTTGGTGGCGTTGCCCCCCAGATTGATCAGGACCTGGCGCAAACGCAAGGAATCTCCAACAACATGCACGGGCAACGCCGCATCCACATCGAAGAGCACTTCCATATTTTTGCCGTCTATGGTGGAGGACAAAATTACCGCGACTTCGTCCAGCAAGCGGTCCAGCCGGAAGGGCTGCAGGTCCAAATCCATCTTGCCGGCTTCGACCTTGGAGAAATCCAGAATGTCATTGAGCAGCCCCAGCAACGACTGCGCCGCACCTTCGGTCTTGCCGGTTAAATCCCGCTGCACAGGCGTCAGGGCCGTGTTTTGCAACAGCGCCAACAGCCCCAGGATGGCGTTCATGGGGGTGCGGATTTCATGGCTCATATTGGCCAGAAACTGGCTCTTGTAGCGCGAGGCTTGCTGCGCTTGTTCGGTAGCGCGCACCATCTCGGTAATGTCCACCCGGATGCCAACGGTGTGGCCGTCGGGCGTCTTACGGTCTATGACGCGCAGAACCCGCCCGTCGTCCCGCTGCTGAATGCGCGTTTGCTTGCCCTCGCGGTGCGCTTGCAAGCGCCCGGCAACCCACGCATCCTCTTGCCCGATGGAGTCGCGGTACAAGCCGCGCTGCGCCCCCATGCGCACCAGGTCCTCAAAACGCGCACCGGGTTTCAACACATCCTGCAACCCCGGATACAACTCCCGGTACTTGGCGTTGCAGTAGACCAGGCCATCGTCTTTGTCAAACAGAACAAAGGCCTCATCCACCGCGTCAATGGCACCACGCAAGGTTGCGGAGGCACGCTGGATCTCGGCTTCGGCCTGCTTGCGCACCGTCAGGTCGCGAACAAAGGCGCAGTTGTATTCCCGCCCCTCAAAGTCGATGAAGTTCAGGTCCACCTCCACCGGCAGACCATGGCCCTGCGCATGGCGGTGCGCCGCTTCAAAGTGCATGCGCCCGGCCGTTCGCAGTCGCGCCCAATGGGCTGGCCAGCCGGGCATCGCCATGTCGGGGTTCAGATCCGGAATGGTCATGCCCAGCATGTGCTGCTCGGAATAGCCATGCAAATCGCAAGCAGCCTGGTTGACCCGCACGATGCGCGCATCCGGCCCGATCCAGAGCGTGGGCAGGGACGACTTGAGTACCGAGATTTCACTCAGCTTGAGTGCCGACTCGGCCTGCAGGCGCCGGCGCTGCTGCGCGATCAGCATGGCCGTGGCACCGCCCAGCACCAACAGCGTCAAGAGCAGGCCCGCACAAGACAGCAGCGCACGCCGGCGCCAGGGCGTGAGGGTCTCGTCCAGCGATACCGCCAAGGAAACCACCAAGGGATAGTCCTGTAGCACGCGGTAACTGTAGACACGCGGCGTGTTGTCCATCGCATCGCGCTCGCGCACAGCCGCTGCAGGCGAGAGCGGAATGTGTTGCCCGAAGAGCGGCGAGTCCAGCCAGTTGCGTCGCGCAATCTCGACCGAAAAGGGCCAGCGTGCCACGGCCCAGCCACGCGTGGTGAACAAGGTGACGGCGCCGTTGTCACCGGCATCAATCGACCTATAAAGGTGCTGAAAATACTGCGGGTCTACCGCCCCCAAGAGGTAGCCGTCGAGCCCGCCTCCGAGCCTGGTGACGACGGGAATAATCCAGTGCCCGGAAATGCGGCTCGTGACGGCTGCGCCGACAAACAGTGCGGACTTCGCCGCGACCTGCGGGGCCAGAAAAAAATCGCGATCGGCAGCATTTGGCAGCTGGGCCAGGTTTTCCGTCAGGGTCGAGGCCACGATCACACCACGGGCGTCCAGCACGGCAAAGGACACGATCAATCCATCCGGAGGAAGCAAGGCACGCAATCGGGTGCCGGTGGCAGCGCTAACGCGCCTCCCTGCTGCGGCTTGGGCTTGCAGATCCTGCGCGGCCAGGGACAGCGAGAGCTCGACCCTGCGCATGCTCTGGCGCGTGTGCTCTTCCAGCAGCTGGGTCAGGCTGCCGGTCTTGGCGGTTGCCGCCGCGAACTGCTGCTCGTAGTCCCGGTACAGGCCAGTGGCAACCAGCGCACACAACACCAGACCGACCACCATGGCAAGCAGCCCAATGGCGCGCTGGGGTTGCGATGGAAGCAAGCGCAAGAGACCTGAAAGCTGCAGGACAGTCATGGGGAATTCTAAGGTCTCCGGTTTCAGGGCATTCCAGCAGAGAGCACCCCCAACACCACACAAGGTGTCGCCTTCAAGCCCGTTGCGGCGGGCAGACATACCGGACAATGGCCCGAACGTGCAATCCAAATATTTTTTCCAACTGGTAGCGCTTTCGGCCTTGTGGGGCGCCTCTTTTATGCTGACCCGCATGGCTGCGCCCGTGCTCGGCCCGAGCCTGGCCGCTGCGCTGCGCATGGTCATGGCCACTGCCATGCTGGGCCTGATCATGTGGCAGCGCAAGACGCCCTGGCCGCTGGGGCACTGGAAGGAGCTGTTTCTGCTGGGCCTGCTGGCAGTGGCGGGGCCGCATCTGCTGTATGCCCGCTCGTCACTGGACTTGCCGGCCGGCTACGGGGCTCTGCTGACCGTAACCTCGGTGCTGTTTGGTGCCTTTGCCTCGGCCTGGCTCAAGGAAGAGTCGCTCACCCTGCCCAAGGTACTGGGCTGCCTGCTGGGCTTTGCCGGTGCTGCGCTGGTGGTGCGCCTGGGGCCGGTGGAGCCCAGCCACACGCTGGTGATTGCGGCCGTGACCTGCATGGCGGGTGCGGCCGTCTCGGGCATTTCGACGCCGTTCCTGAAAAAAGCCATTGCCCGCATGGAGCCGCTGCAAATCACCGCCGGCATGCACGCAGCCGCTGTGGTGCTGATGGTGCCGGGTGCCCTTTACGACCTGCCACGTGCCCACTTTTCGCTGCGCGCCCTGTTGGCGGTCATGCTCATGGGTTTTGTCACTTCGGGCTTGGCTTACTGGATGTACATGCGGATCATGCGCCACGTACCCCCTATGGCTGCGCTCAGCTCCACGTTTCTGAGCACCGGCTTCGGGGTGTTGTGGGCGGTGCTGCTGCTGGATGAGCCCACCAGCGCCACCATGGCAGCCGGAGGCGCGCTGATTCTGCTGGCCTGCCTGTTGGTCATGGGGCTCAACCCCTTGCGCTGGCGTCTGCAGACGCTGCTGGACAAGCTCCAGGTATGAACTAGCGCGCGGTTCTTTGCCCCACGCCCAGGGCGGCCACCACGCTGAGCATGAGTACCGCTGCCGCACCCAGGAGGGTGGCACCGTACCAGCCCCGGTCCATCATGCCGCCAAAGACCAGCGGTGAAATCGCAAAGCCGGTGTCCAAGCCCGAATAGACCAGGCCATAGACGCGACCGGTTGCCCCCTTGGGCGTGGCCCGCTTGATCATCATGTCACGCGAAGGGCCGCCTATGCCGATGGCAAAACCGGTGCAGGCCAGTACCACCATGGTGGCGTTTGCGCCCAGCCAACCCGTGCCACACAGTGCAAACAGCAGGGCACCCACCGCCATGCAGACGGCGACCACGCGGTCGCTATGGGCCGAGCGGGCAGCGACAAAGCCGCCAATCAACATGCCCAAGGCACCTGCGAGCATGTAGAACGTGATGGTCAGCGTGGCGGCCTCGAAACTCACGCCCTGCATGGCCTTGAGAATGGAGACGGAGAAGTTCTGCACCACCGCCAGCGTCATCGTGGAGAGTAAAAAGAAGGCGAAGCACCACCAGACCACCGGCAGCTTCATGAAAGCCAGCACATGTTCCTGAGGCAGGTGCGCATCCTCTGCATGCGCCTTGTGGCTGGTACTGAGCTTGTCACGTTGCAGCACCAGCAGCAGCAGAATCAGGGCATACATGGCGGCAGCGGCCAGGTAGGCATTGCGCCAACCAAAGGCCGCGCTAACCCCCGCCATGAAAACCGGTGCGGCAGCCCAGCCCAGATTGCCGGTCAGACCATGGGCGCTAAAGGCGTAACCCAGTCGCGGCGCGGAGACCCGCTGATTGAGGATGGTGAAGTCCACCGGGTGAAAGGTGGCATTGCCCAGGCCGGCCAGCGCGCCCACCAGCAGCAGCCCTGTATAGCCGGTGACCATGGAGGCACAAAGGCAGGTCAGCACAAAAATTCCCATTGCCATGAACAGCAAGGGCCTGGCGCCCAGCCGGTCCACCACAAAACCCGCGCAGGCCTGGCCCACGCCGGAGACCACAAAGAACATGCTCATCAGCAGGCCCAGCTCAGAGAACGTAAAGCCGAACTCCTTCATGAACACGGGGAACATCAGCGGCAATATCAGGTGGCTGAAGTGCGAGCTGGCGTGCGCCAGACCCACCAAGCCGATGATGCCGGCATCCTGCCGTAAAGACACTGTGGGGGATGCAAACGCGGTGGCAGAGGCAGAAGTCATGCCAACATCTTAAGTGCCTGCCCTATCCCCCGTCCCCCGCTGCGTTACTGCGCGCGGTGCGTGCCCGAAACCGCGCGTTGCCCTTAGTTAAAGCTGAACTGACCCGGCGTTTGAATCGGATCCACGCCCACCTTGATGCTGGACTTGGGCAGGAACTTGCCTTCGAGCAGCAGCTTGGACAGCGGATTTTCAATGCGCTGCTGGATCGCACGCTTCAGGGGCCGGGCGCCGTATACCGGATCGAAACCCACCTTGGCCAGTTCGGCCACTGCAGCGTCCGACACATCCAGCGTCAGGTCCATCCTGGCCAGGCGCGCCATCAGGACGGCCAACTGGATCTTGGCAATCGCGGCGATGTGGGCAGCGTCCAGCGCATGGAACACCACGGTCTCGTCAATGCGGTTCAGGAACTCGGGGCGGAAGTGGTTCTTCAGTTCACCGGTCACCGCTTCCTTGATGTCCTCGCTGTCCTGGCCGACCATGCTCTGGATCAGGTGCGAGCCGATGTTGCTGGTCATCACAATCACCGTGTTCTTGAAGTCCACCGTGCGGCCCTGGCCGTCGGTCAGGCGGCCATCGTCGAGTACCTGCAGGAGCACGTTGAACACGTCCGGATGGGCTTTTTCCACCTCGTCGAGCAGCAGCACGCTGTACGGTTTGCGGCGCACGGCTTCGGTCAGGTAGCCGCCCTCTTCGTAGCCGACGTAGCCGGGAGGCGCACCGATCAGGCGGGCCACGGAATGCTTCTCCATGAACTCGCTCATGTCGATGCGAATCAAATGGTCTTCGCTGTCAAACAGGAAACCTGCCAGCGCCTTGCACAGCTCCGTCTTGCCCACACCCGTGGGGCCCAGAAACAGGAAGGATCCGGTAGGCCGGTTCGGGTCCGAAAGACCCGAGCGCGATCGGCGAATGGCGTTGGAGATGGCGCCGATGGCCTCCTCCTGCCCCACCACGCGGTCATGCAGCTTGGTCTCCATCTGCAGCAGCTTGTCCTTTTCACCCTGCATCATCTTGGCCACCGGAATGCCGGTGGCGCGGCTCACCACTTCGGCGATCTCTTCGGCACTCACCATGGTGCGCAGCAGTTGCGCCCGTCCGCCGTCCTTGGCGGATTGGGCCTTGCCGGTTTCTTGTGCCTGGGCATCCTTGAGACGCTTTTCCAACTCCGGCAGCTTGCCGTATTGCAGCTCACCCGCCTTGTTGAAGTCGCCCTTGTCGGTCAGTTCCTTGATCTGAAAACGCAGCTTCTCCACCTCCTGCATGATGGTCTTGGAGCCCTGCGCCTGCGCCTTCTCGGCCTTCCACAGCTCGTCCAGGTCGGCAATTTCCTTTTGCAGCGACTGGATCTCCTCGTTGATCAGATCGAGGCGCTTTTGGGAGGCCTCGTCCTTCTCGCGCTTGACGGCTTCGCGCTCGATCTGCAACTGGATCAGGCGGCGGTCCTTCTTGTCCATGACCTCGGGCTTGGAGTCGAGTTCGATCTTGATCTTGGAGGCCGCCTCGTCAATCAGGTCGATGGCCTTGTCCGGCAAAAAGCGGTCGGTGATATAGCGGTGCGACAACTCGGCCGCCGCCACGATGGCGGGGTCGGTGATCTGCACGCCGTGGTGTGTCTCATAGCGCTCTTTGAGGCCGCGCAGGATGGCAATGGTGGCCTCCACGGTCGGCTCACCCACCAGGATTTTCTGGAAACGGCGCTCCAGCGCGGCGTCTTTCTCAATGTATTTACGGTACTCGTCCAGCGTGGTGGCACCCACGCAATGCAGCTCGCCACGGGCCAGCGCGGGCTTGAGCATATTGCCCGCGTCCATGGCGCCTTCTGCCTTGCCGGCTCCGACCATGGTGTGTAACTCGTCGATGAACACAATGGTCTGGCCTTCGTCCTTGGCCAGGTCTTTGAGCACATTCTTCAGGCGCTCCTCAAACTCGCCGCGGAACTTGGCACCGGCCAGCAGCGAGGCCATATCCAGCGACAGCACGCGCTTGCCCTTGAGCGAATCCGGCACCGCGCCGTCCACGATGCGCTGGGCCAGGCCTTCGACAATGGCCGTCTTGCCCACGCCCGGTTCGCCAATCAGCACCGGGTTGTTCTTGGTACGGCGCTGCAGCACCTGAATGGCACGGCGGATCTCGTCATCCCGCCCGATCACCGGGTCCAGCTTGCCCATGCGGGCGCGCTCGGTCAGGTCGACACAGTATTTCTTCAACGACTCGCGCTGGTCTTCGGCGTCCGCGTTGTCCACGCTTTGGCCGCCGCGCACGGCGTCGATGGCCGACTCCAGGTTCTTGCGGGTCATTGCGTTGGCGCGCACCAGATGACCAATATCCCCCTTGTGGTCCGCCATGGAAAGCAGGAACAATTCGCTGGCCACAAACTGGTCTCCGCGCTTGATGGATTCCTTTTCCGCTGCCTGCAGCAGGCTGACGGTATCGCGCGCGACTTGCACCTGTTCCTGGCCTTGCACCTGCGGGAACTTCTTGATCGCGGCTTCGGCCCCGGCCAGCAGGTTGTTGACGTTGACACCGGCCCGCTGCAAAAGAGCCTTGGGGCCATCCTGCTGTTGCAACATGGCCACCAGCACGTGGGCCGGTTCGATGTAGGCGTGGTCGTTGCCGAGCGCCAGCGATTGGGCATCGCCCAAGGCTTCCTGAAATTTGGTTGTTAGTTTGTCGGTACGCATAAAAACTCCTTGAGACGGTGGTGCCTGGTACCTTGCAGCTTGAGGCCATGGGGCACTATTTCAAGTGCAGTAGGCCTCCTGACCGGGTCATGGCACTGATATCCGTCAAAGGCGTTGCAATTGCATTTGAGTCGCAAGAAGCCTAAGAAGGCTAAGGCGGCTAAGAAGCGTTGGACCCGGTAATACCCCAACGTGCCAGGGCATCGTCATCACTGACCCGCGCATCGACCCAATGCGCGCCTTCAGGCGTGGCTTCCTTCTTCCAGAACGGCGCCTGGGTTTTGAGGTAATCCATGAGGAACTCACACGCCTTGAAACTTTCGCCCCGGTGCGCCGACGTCACAGCCACCAGAACAATCTGGTCCAGCGGCTCCAGCAAACCTACGCGGTGCACCACCCGCGCGCCCAAAATGTCGAAACGCGTATGTGCTTCGTCAATCATGGCTTCGATCGACTTTTCCGTCATGCCGGGGTAATGCTCCAGTTCCATGGACTGCACGGACGAGTCACTGACACCATTGCGGTCACGCACCGTGCCCACAAAACTGCAGACTGCGCCCACGCGCTTCTCGCCGGCGCGCAGGCGGGCGACCTCTTCGGACAAATCAAAGTCCTGTGTTTGAATGGAGACGCGAGGGGTACCCATATCGAAATGCTCAGCCACCCGTTACCGGGGGAAAAAAGGCCACTTCGCAGCCCTCGGCCAAGGCCGCAGACTCGTCACTCATGACCTGGTTCAGCGCCATGCGCACCGCACGCCCCCGCGCCAGGGCTCCGCCTGCCGCGCCGGGGCGGGCAATCAACGCGTCCCGCAGCTGCGCCAACGTGGCGGCGGAGGTATCCAGGGTCTCCGAGGCCTGGCCCATGGCCTCACGGATGGAGGCAAAGTAACGAACGGTGATCTTCATGCAAGCAGCTCGGCAAAGGAAACAAAGCGCACGGAGTCACCCTGGCGGATGGTCTGGCCGCCGGGGTTGTCCACCAGGCCATCGCCCCAGACAGCGGAGGTCAGTACGCCGGAACTTTGGTTGGGAAACAGGTCCAGACCGCCGTTGGCGTTGCGGCGCGCACGCAGAAACTCCTGGCGCTTGTCGGCTCGCGGCCAGTCGAAATCGGCTCGCAGACTTGCGCCCACGGGTGCCACCTCCACCATGCCCTGCAGGCGCAACAAAAACGGGCGCACCAGCAGCAAAAAGGTGACAAAGCTGGACACTGGGTTACCCGGAAGACCCATGAAATGCGCAGCGCCCACCCTGCCATGGGCAAAGGGCTTGCCGGGTTTGATGGCGATCTGCCACAGGTCCAGGGTGCCCAGCGATTGAACGGCGGGCTTGATATGGTCTTCTTCGCCGACCGAGACACCGCCACTGGTAAGGATCACATCGTGGGCCGCACTGGCGTCACGCAAGGCCTGCACGGTCGCCTCCAACTGGTCAGGCACGATGCCGTAATCGGTCACCTCACAGCCCATGCGGCGCAACAGGCTGTTCAGGAAAAAGCGGTTGGAGTTGTAGATGGCGCCAGGCGGCATATCCTGCGGCGCCACGGTACCGGGCATCACCAACTCGTCACCGGTAGAAAACAGCGCCACGCGCGGACGCTTCACCACGTCCAACCGGTCCATGCCGATGCTGGCTGCCAGACCCAACTCGGCCGGCCCCAAGCGCATGCCCCTGGAGAGCACCACGGCTCCGCTGGCCACGTCTTCCCCGGCACGGCGAATCCATTGGCCTGGCTTGGGAATGGCGTTCACCTGCACACGCGGCGTCTCGCCCTCGGCGCCCGCCACGGCCGCACAATCTTCCTGCATGACCACTGCATCGGCACCGGCTGGAATCGGTGCGCCTGTAAAGATACGGGCCACGGTGTGTGGCTGTAACGCGGCACTGGCGGAGCCGGCAGGAATGCGCTGCGACACCGCCATTTCCACGCCCGGTGCCGTCACATCCTGCAGGCGCACGGCATAACCGTCCATGGAGCTGTTGTCCTGCGGGGGCACATGCAAGGCCGAGACCACGTCTTGTGCCAACACCCGGCCGTCCAGGTCCAGGAGGGCGCCTTGTTCCACCGCGTTGATCGGCTGAACGGCGGCCAGCAATTGCGCCAGCGCCTCGTTCAGGGGTTTGAGGGGAGCGCGCTGCGGTGTCACCATGGATTCAATCGACTAGTAGCCGCACTCGCGTGCAATCAGTGCCTTGATGGGGGCCGCATCGGCCGCCATCACCTGCACCCGCTTGGGCAAGGCCTCTATGCCTTCAAAGCGCACAGGGCGCTCCGGCTCAAGGCCCAGGGCTTCCACAATGGTGGCGGCAAACTTGATGGGCAGCGCAGTTTCCAGCACGACCATGGGGTGGGCGGCAGACCGCTTCTCGAGTCCCACCTTCAAAGCGTCCGCCGTATGGGTATCGATCATGAAGCCATGTTGCGCAAAGGTGGCGCGTATGGTGGCCAGGCGGTCCGGGTGGGTGCTTTTGCCACTCACGAAACCATAACGGCTGGCGGCCTGCGCGAACAGCGGGTCGGCACTCAGGTCAAAGCGGCCTTCCCTGTTCAGGGCATCGCCGAACAAGCCCTTGACGCGCGTGCCATCCCGGCCCAGGAGGTCGAACACAAAGCGTTCGAAGTTGCTGGCCTTGGAGATGTCCATCGAAGGGCTGGAGGTCTCAAACGTGTCGGCACTGCCACGCACACGGTAAACGCCGGTGCGGAAAAACTCGTCCAGCACATCGTTTTCGTTGGTGGCGACCACCAGTTGGGCAATGGGCAAGCCCATCATGCGCGCCACATGGCCGGCGCAGACGTTACCGAAATTGCCGCTGGGTACGGCGAAGGACACCTTCTGGTCGTTTGTCTCCGTTGCCTGGATATAACCGGCAAAGTAGTACACGACCTGCGCCAGCAGACGTGCCCAGTTAATCGAATTGACCGTGCCGATTTTGTACTTGCGCTTGAATTCCAGATCGTTGCTGACCGCCTTGACGATGTCCTGGCAGTCATCAAACACGCCTTCGACTGCAATGTTGTAAATGTTGGCATCCTGCAGGCTGAACATCTGCGCCTGCTGGAACGGGCTCATGCGGCCATTCGGGCTGGTCATGAAGACGCGCACACCCTTTTTGCCGCGCATGGCGTATTCAGCGGCGCTACCGGTGTCGCCGCTGGTGGCGCCCAGGATGTTGAGTTCCTCGCCCCGGCGGGCCAGTTCGTACTCGAACAGATTGCCCAACAACTGCATGGCCATGTCTTTGAAGGCCAAGGTCGGGCCGTTGGACAGGGCCTCGATCCACAAGCCCTGTTCCACAGGGCGCAGCGGCACAATTTCCCGGGTGCCAAACACTTCCGCCGTGTAGGTCTTGTCACACAGCGCGCGCAAGTCGGCAGCGGGAATGTCGTCTATATAAAGCGACAGGATCTCAAAGGCCAGCGCGGCATAGCCTTGCTGGTGGTAAACGGTGCGCCACGCGCTCAAGGTGGCGTCACTGACCTGCGGATAGCTCTGCGGCAGGTACAGGCCCCCATCCGGGGCCAAGCCTTCCAGCAGGATTTCGCAAAAGCGTTTGCGCTCAGTTGACGAGGCAGCCGCGCGCGTGCTCAGGTACTTCATGCCAGCTCTTCCTTGCGGATGCGGGTAATAGGCTCCAGCACGGTCGGCAGGGCCTGCATGGCAGCCAGCGCCTGGTTCATTTTGGCCTCGACACAGTCATGCGTCAGGATGATAAGGTCGGTTTGGGTAGCGTCCGCACCCCCCACTTCATCGGCCTCGCGCTGCAGCACCGCATCAATGCTGATGCCGGACTCAGCCAGGATGCCGGTCACCTTGGCCAGCACGCCGGCCTGGTCGGCCACGCGCAAGCGCAGGTAGTAACTGGTCACCACATCGGCCATGGGCAGGATCGGGGTGTTGCTCATGGCGCCGGGCTGGAAGGCCAGATGCGGCACACGATGCGCCGAGTCGGCCGTGTGCAGACGGGCGATGTCCACCAGATCGGCGATCACAGCGCTGGCGGTGGGCTCGGAGCCGGCGCCCTTGCCGTAATACAGCGTAGTGCCCACGGCGTCGCCCTGCACCACCACCGCGTTCATGGCACCTTCCACGTTGGCAATCAGGCGCTTGGAAGGCACCAGGCTGGGGTGCACCCGCAGTTCAATGCCTTCGGGGCGGCGCTTGGCAATGCCCAGCAACTTGATGCGGTAGCCGAGTTGCTCCGCGTATTTGATGTCCTGCGCTGACAGCTTGGTGATGCCTTCGACGTAAGCCTTGTCAAACTGCACCGGCACGCCAAAGGCGATGGCCGACATGATGGTGGCCTTGTGGGCGGCGTCTATGCCTTCGATGTCAAAGGTGGGGTCGGCCTCGGCATAACCCAGGCGTTGTGCTTCTTTCAGCACCACCGCAAAGTCCAGGCCCTTGGAGCGCATCTCGGACAGGATGAAATTGGTCGTGCCATTGATGATGCCGGCAATCCACTCGATGCGGTTAGCGGTCAGCCCTTCGCGCAGCGCCTTGATGATGGGAATGCCACCGGCCACGGCCGCTTCAAACGCCACCATCACGCCCTTGGCGGAAGCAGCGGCAAAAATCTCAGTGCCGTGCACAGCGAGCAGGGCCTTGTTGGCGGTGACCACATGTTTGCCGGCTGCAATCGCTTCGAGCACCAGGGTCTTGGCGATGCCGTAGCCGCCAATGAGTTCGATGACGATGTCAATGTCCGGATTGGCAATGACCTTGCGTGCGTCGTTCACCACCTGTACATCGGGGCCAACCACGGCACGGGCGCGCGCCTCGTCCAGATCCGCCACCATGGTGATTTCAATGCCACGGCCGGCGCGGCGTTGAATCTCTTGCTGGTTGCGCTTGAGCACATTGAAAGTGCCACTGCCCACAACGCCAATGCCCAGAAGGCCTACTTGAATCGGTTTCATATCGTTTTTCAGTTAAAAAGTCCGGGCCCCTCTTCTGCCGAGGAGCCGCAAATTGGGTTAGTTGCCGTGCCGCTTGCGGTAAATCTCGAGGAACTTGGCGACCCGGGCTATGGCCTCGCGCAAGTCATCCTCATGCGGCAGGAATACGATGCGGAAATGGTCCGGGGTATCCCAGTTAAAGCCAGTCCCTTGCACCAGCATGACACGGGTTTCCTGCAGCAGTTCCATAAAAAACTGCTGGTCATCCGCGATCGGGTAAATCACCGGATCGAGCCGGGGAAACATGTACAGGGCCGCACTGGGCTTCACGCAGGTCACGCCGGGAATGGCGGTGATCAGTTCATACGCCAGATCGCGCTGGCGGCGCAGGCGCCCTCCCTCGCAGACCAGGTCATTGATGCTCTGGTAGCCACCCAGGGCCGTCTGAATCGCCCACTGCCCTGGCACATTGGCACACAGGCGCATGTTCGAGAGCATATTCAGGCCCTCGATGTAATCCGCCGCACGGCGCTTGTCACCCGACACGACCAGCCAGCCCGCGCGGTAACCGCAGGAGCGGTAACTCTTGGACAGCGAGTTGAAGGTCAGGGTCAACACGTCTTCGCTGAGCGAGCCGATGGGGGTGTGTTTGACGTCGTCGTACAGCACCTTGTCATACACCTCGTCGGCAAAAATCACCAGACCATGCTCGCGTGCGACTTCGACAATGGAGCGCAGCAGCGCATCCGAGTACAGCGCACCGGTCGGGTTGTTCGGATTGATGACCACAATGCCCTTGGTGTTCGGTGTGATCTTAGACTTGATGTCCTTGATATCGGGCATCCAGCCATTGGACTCGTCGCAGCGGTAGTGCACCGGCGTGCCTCCGGACAAACTGGCCGCAGCAGTCCACAAGGGGTAGTCGGGCATGGGCAGCAGCAACTCATCACCGTCATCAAGCAAGCCGTTGGTGGCCATCACAATCAACTCGGAAGCACCGTTACCCAGATAAATGTCTTCCAGCGTCACACCCAGAATGCCCTGCTTCTGGGTTTCGTGCATGACCGCTTTGCGCGCCGCAAAAATGCCCTTGCTGTCGGAATATCCCGCCGAATTGGGCAGGTTGCGAATCATGTCCTGCTGGATCTCTTCAGGCGCATCAAAGCCGAACACCGCCAGATTGCCGATATTGAGCTTGATGATTTTCTGGCCTTCTTCTTCCATCTGCCGCGCACGGTCCATGATGGGGCCGCGGATGTCGTAGCAGACGTTGGCCAACTTGGCAGATTTTTTAATGGTTTTCAAAGTCTCTCCAACAGGGTCGTCAGGGCTAAACCTATAATTTGACCACAGTTATCCATCCGGTTAGCGCGGCTGTTTTAAAGTCGCACAGTCACTCCCCACTTTCCATAAAAAAACCATGAAGCTCCAGCCCGACGCCACCAACGGCACCAGCATTACCGGCTACGGACAGGGGTGGGTCAGCGTCAACGGCCAAAAATTCACCAGCAACCTCTATGTCAACGCCCAAGGCGGCAGCACGCTGTGGCAATGTCCCGGCTTCGAAGCGCTGTTGCCCGAGCACTTTGACCTGTTTGTCGATCTGCAGCCGGAATTGATCATTTTTGGCAGCGGTGAACGCATCCGTTTCCCCCACCCCGGCTTCCTGCAAAACCTGTATGCCAGGCGCATCGGCGTGGAAACCATGGACACCCATGCGGCCTGCCGGACCTTCAATTTTCTCGCAGGGGAAGGCAGACGGGTGATCGCTGCACTGCTGCTGTAATCGACGCGTCAGGCGGGTTTGAGAGGCGCGGCCTGTTTCGGAGTAAAATACAGGGTTGCGGCAGAGGGTGAGCGACGCTGTCACGTCAAACACCCTTCGCCTTGGCTGACACCTGTACGCGAGACTTTTATACCCTATGGCGATCGTTGTCAATAAACCCCTCCCCGAGTTCGAAGCAAATGCCACCGGCGGCATCAAGGTGAGCAATACGTCTCACAACGGAAAGACCATGGTGTTGTACTTTTACCCGAAGGACAACACCCCGGGCTGCACTACCGAGGCCATGCAATTCCGTGACAAGTACAAAGACTTTGTGAAGGCTGGAGCGACCGTGTTCGGCGTATCCCGCGACAACATGAAGTCGCACGACGAGTTCAAGACCAAGCTGGAACTGCCTTTTGAGCTGATTGCCGATACTGAAGAAAAAATGTGCCACATGTTCGGTGTGGTCAAGAACAAGATCATGTACGGCAAAAAGGTCAAAGGCATTGAGCGCAGTACGTTCCTGGTGGGTGCCGATGGCCTGCTCAAGGAAGAGTGGCGCGGCCTCAAGGTGCCGGGCCATGTGGACGAAGTGCTCAAATCGGTCAAGATTCTCAACAAGAAAGCGGCATAAGCTGACTTTGTTGTTTTGGCACACGCTGCCACCGTGGATGTAGCAAAGCATATGCATAATGGGCTGCATGCCGTTGACACTCACAACCGCTTTTTCAAAAAGCCACCTTGGCTCAAGGTGGCTTTTTCGTTTTTACGGCATTGTTTTTCATAACCCCCTATTCACGAGCCACACGCCATGCCACTTCCTCCCGCCCCCACCAAGCGTGCCGACCGCCTGCCTGCCAAGGCATTTGACGCCTCTGCACGCAGTGTCAGCCGACCCCAACGCAAAGTCGAAAGTGTCGAAGCAGCGCCTACCCCCAGTGTGGTGGTTTCTCTCAGCAAACCGGTAGCCAAAGAGAGTCCGAAATTTGTGCCACAGGTAGCGGCACTCGAATCCGCGGCCAAAACGGACAAGCCGGTCGCAGCCAAGGCCTCCGGCAACACCCGGCGCTCCAAGCGCGTACACACCGGCCCGGCAAAATTGTTTGTGCTCGACACCAATGTGCTGCTGCACGACCCGATGTGCCTGTTCCGGTTCGAGGAACACGACATCTATCTGCCCATGATCGTGCTGGAAGAACTGGACGGCCACAAGAAGGGCATGACGGAAGTCGCGCGCAATGCGCGCCAGACCAGCCGCACGCTAGACCAGTTAGCCGGCGCACCCGGTGCCGATATCACGGCTGGTTTCCAGTTGGCCAGCACCGGCCACCGGGATGCACGCGGCAAGCTGCTTTTCCAGACCCAGTCGCTGAACTACGCTCTGCCCGCCAGCCTCCCCCAGGGCAAGGCCGACAACCAGATTTTGGGTGTGGTAGATGCCCTGCGCATGCAGTTCGCCCCGCGCGAAGTCGTGCTGGTGTCCAAGGACATCAATATGCGCGTCAAGGCGCGCGCGCTGGGCCTGGCAACAGACGACTACCAGAATGACAAGACGCTGGAAGACGGTGATTTGCTGTACTCGGGCTCCCTCGCCCTGCCCTCCGACTTCTGGGCCACGCACGGTCAAAGCGTAGAGAGCTGGCAACAAGGAGCGCACACCTTCTACAAGGTCGATGGCCCGTCCGTACCCCACATGCTGATCAACCAGTTTGTGTACTTTGAGTCCCCCGGCGAGCCCAGCCTGTATGCGCGCGTCACCGAGATCCGCGGCACCACCGCTGTACTCAAAACACTCAAGGATTTCAACCACCTGAAAAACGCCGTCTGGGGCGTTACGACGCGAAACCGCGAGCAGAACTTCGCCATGAACCTGCTGACCGACCCGGAAGTCGACTTCGTCACACTCACCGGCACCGCCGGTACCGGCAAGACCCTGATGGCCCTGGCCGCCGGCCTGACCCAGGTGCTGGATGACCGACGCTACACCGAGATCATCGTCACCCGAGCCACCGTCAGCGTGGGCGAGGACATCGGCTTCCTGCCGGGCACCGAAGAAGAAAAGATGGGCCCCTGGATGGGTGCGCTGGACGACAACCTCGAAGTACTGGGCAAGACCGACACCAGCGCCGGTGAATGGGGCCGTGCAGCCACCAACGAGTTGATTCGCAGCCGCATCAAAATCAAGAGCATGAACTTCATGCGCGGGCGTACCTTCCTGAACAAGTACGTGATCATCGACGAAGCGCAAAACCTGACGCCCAAGCAGATGAAAACGCTGATCACCCGCGCAGGCCCCGGCACCAAGATCATTTGCATGGGCAACCTGGCCCAAATCGACACGCCTTACCTGACCGAAGGCTCCTCTGGTCTGACCTTCGCTGTGGACCGCTTCAAGGGCTGGCCGCATGGCGGGCACATCACGCTGGCTCGGGGTGAGCGCTCGCGCCTGGCTGACTTTGCCAGCGAAGTGCTTTAGCAGCGGTGGAGCGTGGGGGCCTAATAATCCCCGCCGCCGCTGTTCGCCAGGCTTTCAAACTTGGTGATGTTGCGCAGGAAAGCAAGCTTGACGGTCCCGGTGGGGCCGTTTCGCTGTTTGGCAATGATGACCTCGGCGACGCCCGGCTCCTTGCAAGCGTCTTTTGTGTAGTACTCATCGCGGTAAATGAACATGATGATGTCGGCATCCTGCTCGATCGCGCCGGACTCGCGCAAGTCACTCATCATGGGGCGTTTGTCGGGGCGCTGCTCCACGCTCCGGTTGAGCTGCGACAAGGCAATGACAGGGCACTTGAGTTCACGTGCCAGCATTTTCAGTCCACGGGATATTTCACCCAGTTCGGTGGCGCGATTTTCGCCGTCGCTGCTGCTGCCGCTCATGAGCTGCAAATAGTCAACCACGATCAGGCCGAGCTGGCCGTACTGGCGTGACAGGCGGCGCGCATTGGCGCGCACCTCACTGGAGTTGAGGCCCGGGCTTTCGTCAATGTGCAGCGAAATGGTGCGCAGCTTCTCAATGGTTTCGATCAGGCGCGGCCACTCCTCGTCCGTTAACTTGCCCGTGCGCAAGTGGCCCTGGTCGATCCGCCCGATCGAGCCCACCACCCGCACAGCCAACTGGGCCGCACCCATTTCCATGGAGAACACGGCCACAGGAAGGCCCTCATTCAAGGCCACGTGTTCGGCCACATTGATGGCCAAGGCTGTTTTGCCCATGGAGGGCCTTGCAGCCAGCACAATCAAGTCACCGGCCTGCAGGCCTGCCGTCATGCGGTCCAGGTCATAGAAGCCGGTGCGCACCCCAGTCACGTCGTTGGGGTTGTCCGCCATCTCCTGGACGCGGTCCAGCAAATTGACCACCAGCGTGTCCATGGCCTGAAAGCCTTGCTTGTTGCGCTTGCCCTGCTCGCCGATATTGAAGATCTTCTGCTCGGACTCGTCGACGATTTGCGACACCGCACGTCCCTTGGGATTGAAGGCGCTGGTGGCAATTTCATCGCTGGCAGTCACCAGTTTGCGCAGAATCGAGCGGTCGCGCACGATCTCTGCATAGCGGCGGATATTGCTGGCGCTGGGCACGTACTGGGCCAGCGAGTTCAGATAGGCCAAGCCCCCGATTTCCTCAGCCTTTCCCTGGCCCTGCAGGTGCTCGAACACGGTAATCACGTCGGCCGGTTTATTGCCATTCACCAATGTGCCGATGGAGCCATAGATCAGCTTGTGCTCGTAGCGGTAAAAGTCACCCTCCACAAGCACGTCGCCCACCCGGTCCCAGGCCGTGTTATCCAGCAAAAGCCCCCCCAGCACACTGGACTCACCCTCAATGGAGTGCGGCGGGATACGAAGCTGGGCAATCTGACGGTCTTGCCCATGTTCATCGACGGAGAAAATATCGGCTGACATGGAAGTTCCTTGTAAGCCCTGATGCTACGTCGCCAGCCCTGTGTCGTCGAGGGCTTTGGCTGGGTATAACCAGGCTGGATAACTGTGTACAAGCTGTGCAAACCGGTGGATAAGCCGGCCCACAATGACAAAAGCCGCTGGAGTGAACCCCGGCGGCTTTTTTGGGAACCCGCCTGAGAACAGGCCGGTTCAGGCAAAACGCTAATTAAGCAGTTTCGCCGTACACAGAAACAGTGATATCAACCACCACGTCTGTGTGCAGTGCAACGCTCACGGTGCTATCGCCAACGACCTTGATAGGACCATTGGGCATGCGCACGTGGGACTTGACAACCTTGTAGCCGGCCTTTGCCAACTCTTCAGCGATATCAGAATTGGTCACAGAGCCGAACAAACGGCCATCCACACCAGCCTTTTGGGTCAGCTTGATGGTCGTACCGCCGAGCTTTTCGCCCAGTGCTTGCGACTCAGCCAGCTTGCCAGCAGCGGCCTTTTCCAGTTCAACACGGCGTGCTTCGAATTCTGCCTTGGCAGATTCAGTAGCGCGGCGGGCACGACCGGAAGGGATCAAAAAGTTACGGGCATAGCCGTCTTTAACGCGGACGATTTCGCCCAGGTTACCGAGGTTCACGACCTTGTCGAGCAGAATGATTTGCATGGGTCGGTCTCCTTAGATCTTGTGCTGGTCGCTATAAGGCAGCAACGCGAGGAAACGTGCGCGCTTGATAGCGGTGTTGAGTTGGCGCTGGAAAATCGCGCGGGTGCCGGTCAGGCGTGCGGGGATGATCTTGCCGTTTTCGGCAATGAAGTCACGCAGGGTGTCGATGTCTTTGTAGTCAATCTCTTCGACGCCGGTCACGGTGAAGCGGCAAAAGCGCTTGCGCTTGAACAGCAGTGATTGTGTGTTGCGCTTGGGGCGCTTGTCTTTGTTGAAACGTTTTGGTCCGGGCATGATGGACTCCTAAAAATTAAGCTTGCAAAAAATCCTGGATATGAAAAACAACTGACTTACCTTGGCGTGCATTGGCCAGAAACCCCTTGAAATTCCAGCGACTGCCGACTGCTTGTTGAGCGAGTCGTTCAGCCTGGGATCCAAAGGCCACTGCCTTGATGACCATCTTCACGGTTCTGATTCCACCGGCTTCCTGGATTTGCGACGCGTGTTCGAGTCTGCAGTTCAGGGCCGGTATTCCTGCCGGTGTGTAGCGCATGGTTTCCACCTCTGCGATACAGGCATTCAGTTCCAGTGAATTGGCTTGCACTCCTTTATGGGGAAAGGTGTCAGGTTTTCAACAATCAGGCTTGTTGTTGGTATTCGGCTTGTTGGGCCTTGCGTGTTTCTTCGCGCTCAACGGTCTTCATCATGGAAGAGGGGCCGGTATCAGCCTTCTTCTTCAGAACCGTCAAATGGCGCAACACGGCATCGTTGAACTTAAACGCGTGTTCGAGTTCCGCCATCACAGCCTGATCGGCCTCGATGTTGATGCACAGGTAGTGGGACTTGGCCAGCTTGTTGATCATGTACACCATCTGACGACGGCCCCAATCTTCAACACGGTGCACCTTGCCACCGCCGGCGGTGATCATGCCCTTGTAACGTTCCAGCATGGCGGGAACTTGTTCGCTCTGATCCGGGTGGATCATGAGAATGATTTCGTAATGACGCATTGATACTCCTTGTGGATGACCCTGGACTTCGTTCATTCAATCCAGGTAAAGAAAAAGCTGCCCCCGGCGTCTAAACAGGGTGCAGCAAGGCGAAGCCCATGATTATATCCCAAGCGCGGCAGGTACCCCTACGCTTCAGAAGGACAGGGTTCCGGGCTGGAAACCAGACTGAGAAGGACGGTTGTCGCCAGCCCTGCGGATACACCGAAAATCCCGGCGGAAACGGGCTGAATGCCAAACCACAGACCCGAACCCGCAAGTCCGAAGGCCTGGCGCACCCCGGCCTGGTTGATCACCAGGTAATACACCGTGACCGCGAGCCCGCTGAGCATGCCGCCGATGGCGCCTACCCGCGTGGTGCGGGGCCAGAAAATGCCCAGCACCATGGCAGGAACAAAGGCGGCGCCGGCCAGCGAGAAGGACGCCGCCACCAGGTAAAGAATACCGGCAGGGCGTTGGGCCGCCACATAGGCCGCCATCAGGGCCACCACCAGCAGCGCGAACTTGGACCACATGACGCGGCGCATGGATTGCGCCTGGCTGTTGTCCCCCTCAAAGTACACGTCATGGGCCAACGCATTGCCGATGGTCAACAGCAGGCCATCGGCCGTGGACAGGGCTGCGGCAAGCCCCCCTGCAGCCACCAGCACCGACACCACATAAGGCAAGCCACTGATCTCCGGCGAGGCCAGCATCAACAGGTCCGGTCCGATCTTGAGCTCGGCAAACTGCAAAATACCATCGCTGTTGACATCCGAAAAACTCAACAACGAGGGGTCGCGGGACCATTGGGCCATCCAGGCCGGCAAGGCATCAAAAGGCTGCCCCACCAGATGGGCCATGACCTCATACTTGACAAGTACAGCGAGGGCCGGTGCGGAAACGTACAGCAAGGAAATAAACACCAGCGACCAAGCCACCGAACTGCGCGCTTCGGCCACCGTGGGCGTGGTGTAGTAACGGGTCAACAAATGCGGGAGTCCCGCAGTGCCCACCATCAGGCAGAACATCAGGGCCAGGAAATTCAAGCGTGAACTCTGGAAGGTCTGTTGCTCCTCTGCGCTGCCTGCGGGGTCCCCATCAAACGGCCGGGCATGGGGTGCCAGACCGCCCAAAGGCTTGGCGCGCTCCCGGTAGTCCGCCGCCAAGTGCGTCCAGCGTTCGCGGGCCACCGCCACATCCCTGGGCAACGCCGCCAACTCCCGCCGCAGATGATTGGCCAGCTCACTATCCGCCTTCACGCCGATGGCGTTCAGCCTGGAACGCAACTCCTGCCGATCGGACTGCAAGGACTGCTCCACGTTCAGCAACTTGCGCTCCAACACCTCGGCACGCCAGGCGTACTCTGCAATCACCTGCTTCTCGGCCGGGGAGTCCATCAGACGCTGCTCGAGCACCGCAATTTTCTGCAGCTGCTGGCCATAAGCCAGAGGCGCCAGCGGATTGCCCACCTGCTTGTAGGCCAGCCAGGACAGCGGAATCAGGAAAGCCAGAATCATCACCCAGTACTGCACCGCCTGGGTCCAGGTCACAGCGCGCATGCCGCCCAGAAAAGAACACACCAGCACACCGCCCAGACCCAGCAAAATTCCGATTTCGAAATGCACACCGGTAATCCGCGAGGTAATCAGACCCACACCATAGATCTGGGCCACCACATAGGTGAAAGACACCAGCACGGCGGCCAGGGCGGCAATCAGCCGCGGCCAGCGCCCGCCGTAGCGCAGGGCAAAGTAATCCGGCACGGTGTACAGGTTCATGCGCCGCAGATAGGGTGCAACCAGCAAGGCCACCAGGCAGAAACCGCCGGTCCAGCCCATGATGTAGGCCAAGCCACCAGGCTGCCCGCCTGAACCGGAAAAGCCCTGCAAATAGAGGCCACCGGCCAAGCTGATGAAAGACGCCGCACTCATCCAGTCGGCCGCAGTTGCCATGCCGTTGTACAGCGCAGGAATGCGGCGACCGGCAACAAAATACTCGACCGCATCCGAGGTGCGGCCGTACACGCCAATCACCGAGTAGACGACCAGCGTGGCCGACAGGAAAATGCCGGCGATCCAGGCCTTCTGCAGCCCTCCGCGCTCGGCCATGGTCAGGATCACTATGAGTGCCAGTATCCCGAGCACCAGGCCGGCAAAGCGCAGGTGGTACTTGCGGGTATGCAAGCGAAAAGCGGGCGGATCAAAATCAACTTCAGCAGGTTCGCGCCGGTTGGCTGCACGCGCAAAAAACACCACGATGGCGACAAACACCAGCAAGGCCCCCTGGGCCGCAAACCAGAAGGCCAAAGGCCAACCCGCGACTTGCATTTGCAAGTCGCGGGCGAAGAACACCAGACCAAATGACGCAACAAACCACACAAACAAAAGCCCTGCGTGCAGGGGCCATTGGCGTTGCGTCCGCGCCATAGGCGTCACACAGCGAGTTGCTGCCAGGTCGCGATGACCGAATCCGGATTCAGCGAAATGGACGAAATGCCCTGGTCCTTGAGCCAATGGGCAAAGTCCGGATGGTCACTGGGACCCTGACCGCAAATACCCACGTACTTGCCCTGCTTGCGGCAGGCACTGATGGCCATGCTGATCAGCGCCTTGACCGCCTCGTCGCGTTCATCAAAGTCGGCAGCCAGCACTTCCAGGCCGGAGTCACGGTCCAGTCCCAATGTGAGCTGTGTCAGGTCGTTGGAGCCAATCGAGAAGCCGTCAAAGTACTGCAGGAATTGCTCGGCCAGAATCGCATTGCTGGGGATTTCGCACATCATGATCAGCTTGAGTTCGAGCTCACCGCGGCGCAGTCCGTGCTTGGCCAAGAGCTCCGTGACCTTGCGTGCCTGCTCCAGCGTGCGCACAAAGGGCACCATCACCTGCACATTGGTCAAGCCCATATCGTTGCGCACGCGTTTGATCGCCTCGCACTCCATGGCAAAGGCCTCACCAAACTCGGCCGACACATAACGCGCCGCACCGCGGAAGCCCAGCATGGGGTTCTCTTCTTCCGGCTCATAGCGGCTACCGCCAATGAGCTTGCGGTACTCGTTGCTCTTGAAGTCCGACAGGCGCACGATTACCGGCTTGGGCCAGAAGGCCGCGCCAATGGTTGCCACACCTTCGGCCACACGGTCCACATAAAAAGCACGGGGAGACGCATGGCCGCGGGCCACGGATTCCACCGCTTTTTTCAGGTCGGCATCCACATTCGGGTAGTCGAGAATCGCCTTGGGGTGCACACCAATGTTGTTGTTGATGATGAACTCCAGGCGGGCCAGGCCCACGCCCTGGTTGGGCAACTGGCAGAAGTCGAAGGCCAGTTGCGGGTTGCCCACATTCATCATGATCTTGACGTCAATCTCGGGCATCACGCCGCGCTGCACTTCAGAAACCTCGGTTTCCAGCAGGCCGTCATAGACAAAACCGGTATCGCCTTCGGCGCAGCTGACGGTAACCAACATGCCATCCCGGAGTTTTTCAGTGGCATGGCCACAGCCCACCACAGCGGGAATTCCCAGCTCGCGCGCAATGATGGCGGCATGGCAGGTGCGCCCGCCGCGGTTGGTCACAATAGCCGAAGCACGCTTCATCACCGGCTCCCAGTTGGGGTCGGTCATGTCGGTGACCAGAATGTCACCAGCTTGCACCTGGTCCATATCGGCAATGCTGTGCACAATGCGCACCGGGCCGGTTCCGATCTTTTGCCCGATGGCGCGGCCTTCGATCAGCACGGTGCCCTTGCCCTTGAGCTTGTAGCGATGCTCCACCTTGTCGGCCGACTGGCTCTTCACCGTCTCGGGCCGCGCCTGCAGGATGTAGAGCTCGCCGTCGGTACCATCCTTGCCCCACTCAATATCCATGGGTCGGCCGTAGTGCGCTTCAATCACCAGGGCATAGCGCGCCAGTTGCTCCACATCGGCGTCGGTCAGCGAATAGCGGTTGCGCATTTCGGTGGGCACATCGGTCGTCTTGACCAGCTTGCCGCCAGCGGCCTTTTCTTCAGCAGAGGTGAACTCCATCTGCAGCAGCTTGGAGCCCAGGCTGCGGCGGATTACGGCGCGCTTGCCGGCCTTGAGCATGGGCTTGTGCACATAAAACTCGTCCGGGTTGACGGCGCCCTGCACCACCGTTTCGCCCAGGCCGTAGCTGGAGGTAATGAATACCACATCGGAAAAGCCGGACTCGGTGTCGATGGTGAACATCACGCCGGCCGCACCCAGATCGGAGCGCACCATGCGCTGGATACCGGCACTCAGCGCCACCACATCGTGGGCAAAGCCCTTGTGCACGCGGTAGCTGATGGCGCGGTCGTTGTACAGCGAGGCAAACACTTCGCGGATCTTGTGCAGGATGTCCTCAATGCCGACGACATTGAGAAAGGTTTCCTGCTGGCCGGCAAAAGAGGCGTCAGGCAAATCTTCGGCGGTGGCCGAGGAGCGCACGGCAAAAGAGGCGTTTTCGTTGCCGGCGCTAAGCACCTTGAACGATTCGCGGATGCCTTGTTCCAATTCCGGGGGGAAAGGTTGCACCTCCAACATGGCACGGATTTCGGCACCGGCCACGGCCAGCGCGCGCACATCCTCCGTGTCCAGAGTGGCCAGGCGGCGGCTGATACGGCCTGCCAGGTCGTCATGCTTCAGAAATTCGCGAAAAGCGTGGGCCGTGGTGGCAAAGCCGGTTGGCACCTTCACACCCTCGGGAAGCTGGGAAATCATCTCCCCCAGACTGGCATTCTTGCCGCCCACCGATTCGACGTCGGTCATCCGCAGATGCTCGAAAGGAACAACCAGATCGGTTGGGTTAAATAGACTCGACATAGCAAAGCTCCAGAAGTTAAAACCGGCTAGCAGACACGTTTTGCACCGGGCGCCTGAGTTGTTCGATTTCTGGCGGCGCGAGGCACAAGCAAAATGCGCTAAATTGCGTGCATTGTAGGACGCCGTTCCTGCAGCAACGAGATCCATTCCCACCATGCCCCAACGCACCGTCTTCTTTGTCTCCGATGGCACTGGCATTACCGCCGAAACCTTTGGCCAAGCCATCCTGGCCCAATTTGAAACCAAGGCCCACCATGTGCGCCTGCCCTTCATCGACACGGTCGACAAGGCCCACCAGGCCATACGGCAAATCAACCACGCAGCCGAAATCGACGGCAGCCGCCCCATCGTCTTCACCACGCTGGTCAACATGGAAATTCTGAAGGTGATTGAGGAGCATTGCCACGGCATGCTGCTGGACATGTTCGGCACCTTTGTGCACCCGCTGGAGAAAGAACTGGGCGTCAAATCCAACCACCGGGTAGGCCGCTTCAGCGATGCCAGCAAAAGCAAGGAGTACAACGACCGCATCGAAGCCATCAACTTCTCGCTGGCGCACGACGACGGCCAGCTGAACCGCGACCTGGAAAAATCCGACGTGATTCTGGTGGGCGTCAGCCGCAGCGGCAAAACGCCCACCTCGCTGTACCTGGCCATGCAGTACGGCCTGAAGGCCTCCAACTATCCCCTGATACCCGAAGACTTTGACCGCAGGCAATTGCCACCGGCGCTGGTTCCGCACAAAGGGAAATTATTCGGCCTGACCATACAGCCGGAACGCCTGAGCGAGATCCGTCAGGAGCGCCGCCCCAACTCGCGCTACGCGTCGCTGGAGAACTGCCGCATGGAAGTCAGCGAGGCCGAGGCCATGATGCGCCGTGCGGGCATACGCTCCCTATCGACGACTACCAAGTCGATCGAAGAAATTGCCACCACGATCCTGCAGGAAATCCACCCGGATCGCCTGACCTATTGAGGCCCCCGCGCGCAGGGAGCGCAGGGGCAAGCTATCACACCGGTTGGCGCAGGTGGGCTTAAAGGCCGATGGCCGCAATGCCGGCCTTGGCGACCTGCGCATCTTCTGTGGACTTGACCCCGCTGACGCCGACGGCGCCCAGGCACTCCCCATCCTTCATGATCGGCACGCCGCCTTCAAGCATGCCTTCCAGGCCGGGTGCGCTCAGGAAGGAAACACGCCCGCCGTTGATGACGTCCTCATAAATCTTGCTTTCACGGCGTCCCAGGGCAGCCGTACGTGCCTTGCCCGGCGCAATGTGAGCGGACACCGGAGCGGCACCATCCAGGCGCTGAAACGACAGCAAATGGCCACCGTCATCCACAATGCAGATGCTCACGGCCCAGTTGTTTTTCAGCGCTTCGGCTTCAGCTGCTGCGGCGATGGCCTTGATGTCGGCGGATTCCAGTACGTGCTTGGTTTTCATGGGGAGCTCAGGGTTCGATTGAAAGAGCGTGAGCATAAGGCACCGGCCTGCCGCGATTACCCGTCGGCCGCGCATAACAGCCCCACAATAAACCGGTGCAATCAACCGCTTTGGCAGCCTGTGGCACTTGATAAAGTTTAAAATTGCACCACCTACACCGTAGGATTTTTTCTAGGAGATCGACTATGACGGATCGCTTTACAACACTCGGCACCCGCTTCGGCTACGCCGTTTCAACCGAGCAGCGCAACAAAGTGCTGCGCAATACCTACTGGCTGTTGGCCATGAGCTTGGTTCCCACCGTGCTGGGCGCTTGGGTTGGCGTCGCCTCCGGCATTGGTCAGGTGTTTCGCGGGGGCTTGGGCATGATTTTGTTCATGGCCATTGCCTTCGGCCTGATCTACGGCATTGAAAAGACAAAGAACTCAGCGGCCGGCGTGCCCATGCTGCTGGGCTTTACCTTCTTCATGGGGCTCATGCTCTCCGGTCTGATCGCCCACACCCTGGGCTTCCGCAACGGCCCTGAGCTCATCATGACGGCCTTCGGCGGCACCGCCGGCGTGCTGGTGGTGATGGCCAGTCTGGCCACCGTCATCAAACGCGACATTTCCGGCATGGGTAAATGGCTGTTTGTCGGCGTCGTGGTGCTCATGATCGGCAGCCTGATCAATGTGTTTGTCGGCTCCAGCGCCGGCATGCTGGCAATCTCGGTGGCCTCCATCGGCATCTTCAGCGCCTACATGCTCTATGACATCAAGCGCATCATTGACGGCGGCGAGACGAACTACATCTCTGCCACCCTGGCCTTGTACCTGGACATCATCAACGTGTTCCAAAGCCTGCTGGCCTTGCTGGGCATCTTCGGCGGCGAACGCGATTAACGCGTTCCCCTGCGAATGCAAAAAGGGCCCATGACGGGCCCTTTTTTTTTGATGCCGAACCCGGCTTTTACAGCCCGACCCATTCAAACACCGCCATGCTCTCCACATGGGCCGTGTGCGGGAACATGTTCACCACCCCGGCGGAAACACAGCGGTAGCCCCCCTCGGTAACCAATACACCGGCATCACGCGCCAAGGTCGCCGGATTGCAGCTCACATAGACAATGCGCCGGGGCGGCGACCACGGTGCCGCACCCTCTGCGCCGGTTGCGCCGGTTGCGCCGGTTGCGCAGGCCTGGTTCAACGCCGCCAGCGCCTGAACCAGCGCAAAGGCACCCTCACGCGGCGGGTCGATCAGCCACTTCTCGGCCTCACCGTCGGCACGCAACATCTCCGGTGTCATCTCAAACAAATTGCGGGCCACAAAACGCGTAGGCGCCAGCGGCCTGTGCGCGCTGGGGGCAGCGGCGTTGGCCGTGTAGTTTTCGCGCGAACGCGCCACCAGCGACTCTGCACCCTCCACGCCCAGCACTTCGCGCGCCTGGCGTGCCAACGCCAGTGTGAAGTTACCCAGCCCGCAGAACCAGTCGATCACCCGCTCTTCCCGGGCCACGGCCAGCAGCCCCAGCGCACGTGCCACCAGCACCCGGTTGATAAAGGGGTTGACCTGGGTGAAATCGGTAGGCTTGAAGGGCATGGTGATGCCAAACTCCTGCAACTGGTACGCCAGCGGTCCGGTCTCATGCCCGGGCAACTCATCGAGCCGCGCAATCGTGTCCGGCCCCTTGGGCTGCAACCACCACTGCACGCCGGCATGCGCTGCCGCGAAAGCGCGCAGCCGCTGCAAATCGCCATCGCTCAAAGGCTCCATATGGCGCAAAACCATCGCAATCACCTGGGCCGGGCCGTTGGGCACCGCCACATCGCCCATGGCCAGCTCAATTTGCGGCAGGGTTTGCACCGCATCCATGGCGGCAACCAAGGCCCGCAGCGGCAGCAGCATGTCGCTGACCACGGGCGGGAGCACATGGCACTCCTTCATGTCCGCCACAAAATGGCTCTTGCGCTCATGGAACCCGACCAGCACCGTGCCCTTTTTGCGCACAAAACGCACCGAAATTCGCGCCCGGTAGCGGTACCCCCAGGCCGGCCCTTCAATCGGGCGCAACACATTGTCCGGCTTGACCTTGCCGATGTGCCAGAGGTTGTCCTCCATCACCCGCTGCTTGACTGCCACCTGCGCGCCCACATGCAGATGCTGCATCTTGCAGCCCCCGCAAGCCCCTTCGTGCAAGCCGAAATGCGGGCAAGCCGGGCGCACACGCTGGGACGATTCGTGGTGAATCTCGCTCAGCGTGCCTTTTTCAAAACTGTTCTTGGTGCGGTGAATGCGCGCGCTGACCACTTCAAAGGGCAAGGCACCCTCAATGAACACGACCTTGCCATCGGGCTTGTGCGCTACGCCCTGGGCTTCCAGATCCAGTGATTTGACCAGCAACCAGCCCTCGGGCAGTGCATTCTCGGTGGGGGGAATTGTTGTATTTTCGACCATGCCCTGATTGTCTCAGGGAACGGACGCACCCAAACCAGCGGCCCGGTCAGTGCCCCACGCGGGGCGCAACCGGCGGCTTTACTTGGCGGGAAGGTACTTCAGCGGATCAACCGGCTTGCCCTGGCGCCGCACCTCAAAGTGCAGCTTGACCCGCTCCGCATCGCTGCTGCCCATTTCGGCAATTTTCTGGCCCTTTTTCACCGACTGGTCTTCCTTGACCTGCAGGCTCTGGTTGTGGGCATAGGCCGTCAGATAAGTGTTGTTGTGCTTGAGAATGATGAGGTTGCCATAGCCGCGCAAGCCGGCACCGGCATACACCACCTTGCCATCGGCCGCTGCCAGCACCGGGTCGCCGGCCGCGCCGGAGATGTCCACCCCTTTGTTCTTGCTCTCGTCAAACTCTGCGAGGACCGTGCCCTTGCCCGGCCAGATCCAGGCAATATCGTCATCCGCCCCCGCCGGGGCCACCTTCACCGGTGCCGAGGCTGCAGCACTTGCAGCCGACGCCTGCTTGGCTGGCAGTGGCGCCGCAGCAATCGGCGTGGTGGTCACGGTCCCGCTGGTGACCGGTTTGGTCACTGCACCCGAAGCCGCAGCGGAACCCGCATCCGCAGCCGGAGGCACCACGCGCAACACCTGGCCCACCTCGATCTTGTTCGGGTTTTCCAAAGCGTTCCAGCGCGAAATATCCTTGTGGCTTTGCCCGTTTTCCAGCCCGATACGGATCAAGGTATCGCCCGGCTTGACGGTGTAGTAACCGGGCTTGCCGGCATTCTCGAAGCCAGCGGCAGGTTTTACAGCCGCCACCACGGCAGGCGCTGTGGACCCCGCCATGCCACGGTCTTCTACGGGCGCACGGTTCACGGGGTGGGAACCGCACCCGGCCAAAGCCAGCAAAACCAGGCACCCCATCAAAGCGACAGCAGGAATCAAGATACGAGACATAAATATTTTCTTTCTAGTTGTTCTAAGCCACGCCGGATTTTAGGGGGACAAAATGCACGGTCTCCAGCAGGCTCTGGCGCACCCCGGCCGGCGTCTTGTCCAGAACCAGCAAGGCCTGGGCTCCCCCCTGCGCGCCACTCGTCACCACCGGCGCCACCAGGCGGCCACCGACGGCCAGTTGGTCCACCCAGGCCTGCGGAACTGCCTCGCCCCCTGCAGCCGCAATAATCGCCGCATAGGGCGCGCCTTGGGCGTAGCCCGCCATGCCGTCGCCGAACAGCAGGTGCACATTGGGCAGCCGGAAATGGCGCAGGTTCTCGCGCGCCTTGTCGTGCAAGCCGCGCAGGCGCTCGATGCTGTACACCTCCTGCGCCAACAGGCTCAATACGGCGGCCTGGTAACCGCAACCGGTACCGATCTCCAGCACACGCCCCAGTTTGCCCGCAGCGCCATTGCGCAACAGTTCGATCATGCGTGCCACCACGCCCGGCTTGGAAATGGTCTGACCCAAGCCGATGGGCAGGCTGGTGTCCTCATAGGCCTGGTTCACCAGGGCACTGTCCACAAACCGGTGGCGCTCCATGCTGCCCATGGCCTGCAGCACCATCGCATCCCGCACCCCCTGCTTTTGCAGCAACTGCAGCAAATGTTGCCGGTGGGCCGCCGAATCCATTCCCAGGCCTTGCGGACGTGCCAGCACGTGGGCCGGTGCGGGCGGTCTGGCGGCATCACTCTGTGTGGCCAGCCACGCGGGAAACGGTGGCCTTTGCGTCATTGCGCAGCGTGCGGCAAACTGTGGTTGAGCAGGGACGCCGTTTGCGCCCAATAGCCCAGGTTGGCGTGGTCGGTCAGATCCACTTGCAGCGGGGTCACTGCCACGTGGCCAGTCGCAGTCGCGTGAAAGTCGGTGCCCTCTGCGTCGTCCATGGCCCCACCGGCCGCACCGATCCAGTACATGGTCTCGCCACGCGGGTTCACCTGCTTGATCACCGGCTCAGCCGCATGGCGCCGGCCCAGGCGGCACAGCTTCATGCTGCCAATCTCGGCAAACGGCAGGTTGGGAATATTCACATTCAGCAGCCAGGGCTTGGCCTTGATCAGCTGGTGGTCCTGCATCGCCAGCACCAACTCGCGCGCCTTGCGTGCCGCACTCTGCAAATGCACCCAGTCACGGTGTACCTGGGAGAAGGCAATGGCTGGAATGCCAAACAAATAGCCCTCCATCGCCGCACCTACCGTGCCCGAGTAAATGGTGTCGTCGCCCATGTTCGCGCCATTGTTGATACCGGACACCACCAGGTCGGGGCGGTAGTCCAACAAGCCGGTCAGCGCAATGTGTACGCAGTCTGCCGGCGTGCCATTCACATAGCGAAAACCGTTGGCCGCCTGGTGCACGTACAAGGGCGAATGCAAGGTCAGCGCGTTGGACTTGGCGCTGTTGTTGATCTCGGGCGCAATCACCTCCACCTGCGCCACGTCCTTGAGTGCCTCATACAGCGCCACGATGCCGGGCGCCTGGAAACCGTCGTCATTGCAAATAAGAATTTTCATGGTGTGCCGTAGTTGACAGGGATTGTAGGTGTGGGTGCCGTTGCCCCCTATCATGGCCGCTCATTTTCAGGAAACGCTATGCACGCTTGGCTTTGCAACAACCCGGTCGGGGTGGAAGAACTGGTCTGGACGGAACTGCCCACACCCACACCCGGCGCTGGCGAGGTGCTGCTGGAAATCCAGGCGGCCAGCCTGAACTTTCCCGACCTGTTGATCGTTCAAAACAAGTACCAGATGAAGCCGCCTCTCCCCTTTGTGCCGGGCGCCGAATACGCCGGCGTGGTGCGCGCGGTCGGCAGCGGCGTGGAGCATCTGCAAGTGGGCCAGCATGTGGCTTGCCTGAGCGGCACCGGTGGCTTTGCAACGCACACCCTGGCGCCTGCGGCACTGTGCCTGCCTCTGCCTGAGGGCTTCCCCTTTGTCGACGCCGCCGCCTTCATCATGACCTATGCCACCTCGCACCACGCGCTGGTGGACCGGGCCCAGCTCCAAGCCGGAGAAACCCTGCTGGTGCTGGGCGCGGCCGGTGGCGTCGGCACGGCCGCCATACAAATCGGCAAGGCCCTGGGCGCACGGGTGATTGCGGCGGCCTCCAGCGCGGAAAAATGTGCCTTGTGTACGGCCCTAGGCGCCGATGCCACCATCGACTACGGCCAGGAAAACCTGCGCGAAGCGCTGAAAGCACTGACTGGTGGAAAAGGCCCGGACGTGGTGTACGACCCGGTCGGTGGCGCGTTCACCGAGGCCGCCTTTCGCTCCATTGCCTGGCGCGGGCGCTACCTGGTCATCGGCTTTGCCGCAGGCCCCATTCCGGCACTGCCACTCAACCTGGCGCTGCTCAAGGGTGCATCCCTCGTCGGCGTGTTCTGGGGCGACTTTGCCAAGCGCGAACCCGCCGCCAACGCCGCCATGCTGCAGGAGTTGGTGGGCTGGTATGCGGCGGGAAAGATCAAGCCGGTCATAGACCGCACCCTGCCGATGGCCTCGCTCAAAGCCGCATACGCCCGCATGGGATCACGCGCGGTGCAGGGGAAATTGGTCCTGGTGAACCCTTAACGGAGCGGTGCGGGAGGGGTGCGGGAGGGGTGCGGGCCCGTGGCGGGCCCACCAGCCATTCAAAAAATTGCTACCTAGTCAACAATCCGGCGCAAATATTAGCAATGGATTGCGTTCTACACTTGCGCCATGCAATTAGAACTTAACGCAAAAAACCGCTACCACACCGTGTCAATTATTCTGCACTGGGTGCTTGGTGCGGCATTAGTGTCTATCTTTTTCTTCGGCGTCTACATGGCAGACCTGCCCTTTTCGCCGCAGCGCCTGAAGCTCTTCAACTGGCACAAGTGGGCCGGCATCAGCATTCTGGTGTTGTCCGCCCTGCGCCTGCTGTGGCGCGCCACACACCCCGCGCCGCCCCTGCCCGGCAGCATTGCATTGGCCATGCCCGGCTGGCAGCTCAAGGCGCACCACCTGACCCACGTTGCGCTCTACGCCCTGTTTTTCGCCGTGCCTTTGATTGGCTGGGCTTACACCTCGGCAGCCGGCTTCCCCGTAGTGCTGTTTGGTGTCCTTCCCCTGCCCGACTTGGTCGGCGCGGACAAGGCCCTGGCCGCACTGATCAAGCCCTGGCACCAGATCAGCGCCTTTGCCCTGGCTGCCTTGGTGCTGCTGCACGTTGCAGCCGCCCTGAAGCACCATTTTGTTGACCGCGACGGCCTGCTCAAACGCATGTCACTGCGCGGCTAAACCCCTTCACTTTGCGGAAATTCCCATGAAACTGCCCTCCACTCTTGCCCTGCTGGCCCTGTCGGCTGCCGCGCTCGGCTTCTCCGGTAGCGCCCTGGCGCAACAAAAACTGATCCCCGGCCAAAGCTCCATCAGCTTCGTGACCAAGCAAATGGGCGTCCCTCTGGACGGCCAATTCAAGAAGTTTGATGCCCAAATCAGCTTTGATACCGCCAAGCCAGAGGCCGCCAAAATTGCCTTCACAGTCGACACCGGCAGTGCCACCCTCGGTGCGCCGGAGTCCGACGCCGAACTGCCCAAGGCGCCCTGGTTCAACGTGCCCAAGTTCCCGCAGGCCACCTTCCAGTCCGGCGCTGTCAAAGCACTGGGCGGCGGCAAGTACCAGATCAGCGGCAAACTCAGCATCAAGGGCAACGTCAAGGACGTGGACGTTCCCGTGGCCCTGACCCAGGCCAACGGCATCACCACCGCCACCGGCCAGTTCGCCCTCAAGCGGCTGACCTTCAAGATTGGCGAAGGCGAATGGGCTGACACCTCCATGGTGGCAGACGACGTCCAGGTCAAGTTCAAGCTCGCGCTCAGCGGCATGGGCAAGCTCTAAATCACCGCAAGTTTCTTTTTTTCTTTTCTCTTTTTTCCACCACAACCCCCTCAGGAGTATTTTTAATGAACAAGACCATTCTGGCCCTCGCGGCCGCAGCCGCCCTGTGTGCCAGCGTTGCCCATGCTGAAAACGCCACCTACGCCTTCGATCCGTCGCACACCTACGTGACCTTCGAGATCGGCCACTTCGGCACCTCCACCAACCGTGGCCGCTTCGACAAGAAGGAAGGCACCGCCCAGCTGAACATCGCTGCCAAGACCGGCAAAGTGGACGTCACCATCGACACCACCTCGGTGAACACCGGCTTTGATGCCTTCAACAAGCACCTGCAAAGCGCCGACCTGTTTGACGCCGCCAAGTACCCCACCATCAAGTTCTCCGGCGACAAGTTCACCTTCGCCGGTGACAAAGTGACCGCCATCACCGGCAACATGACCCTGCTGGGCAAGACACAGCCCGTCACCCTGAAGGCCAACCAGTTCAACTGCTACCAAAGCCCCATGCTCAAGCGCGAAGTTTGCGGCGGCGACTTTGAAGCCACCATCGACCGCACCGCCTTCGGCATGGCCTACGGCATCGACTGGGGTTTCCCGAAGGACGTCAAGCTGGTCATCCAGGTTGAAGCCATCAAGCAATAAGCTGCAATAGCCTCCCATAGCCTCCCTGAGCCCCGCCTGTGCAAACAGCCGGGGCTTTTTTCCTGCCGACTCCTAACGCCATCCTGATGCCTGGGGTGCTAACCTGCACGCACCATGCAAGCAACGCCATCCTCCTCCCGACCGCGCTGGGTTGCCTGGCTGGCGGTAGGGGCCTATCTGGGGGCCGCCACGGCGGGCGGCTTTTTGCTCGACCACCATGTTTCGCTCACCAGCCAAGCCATGCTCTACGTGCTGGTGGTCGTGCTGGCCGCTTACACCCTGGACTTTTTGCCCTCGCTCCTGTGCGCTGTGGGAGCCGTCACCGCCTTCAACTTCTTCTTTGTGCCGCCGCGCTGGACCTTTGAAGTCGACAGCCAGGAACACCTGATTTCCCTCTTTGTCATGCTGCTGGTGGCGCTGATCATCAGCCAGCAAGCAGCCGCCCTGCGGCGTGAAAACCGGCTGGCCCACCTGAACGCCCTGCGCGCCACCCAGTTGCAAATGTTGGCCACCCAACTGGCCGACACCCGCAGTGTGGCCGGCGTGACGGAGTCCGGCCAAGAGGCGTTTGCGCAGGCCTTTGCGGGCCCCTGCATCCTGGCGCTGTTGCCACAAGACCCCTCCACCGCATTCGCACCCGGCGCAGACCCCGCTGTGCGCGACGGGCTACAGACCTGCATGCGCGAGGCTGCTGCACTGGGCCCGGGCACCGGGCGTTGGCCGGGCCTGAACGCCTGGTACCTGCCGCTGGGCAACCGGAACCAGATGGAAGGCGCCGTGTGCGTTCAGAACATTGACGCCGCAGACCTGGCCGGGCGCGAACACGCCCAGGCGCTGTGCGCGCTGCTGGCACAAACCCTGTGGCGCCTGCGCCTTTCGCAAGACATGCAGAAATCCCAAGCCGAGGCCCAGCGCCAGCAGGTGCAAAGCACCTTTCTCGCCGCCATCTCGCACGACTTGCGCACCCCGCTGGCCGCCGTGGTGGGCGCCGCCTCCGCCCTGCAAACCCAGGGCGACAAACTCGATGCGGCCGAACAGGCTCGCCTGCTGGGCAGCATCGTCAGCGAAGCCAGCTACCTCTCCACCATCACTGAAAACACCCTGCAGCTCGTGCAACTGACCAATGCCGCACAGCCCCCCCGGCGCGACTGGGAGTCCATGGAAGAAATGGTGGGCACCGTGCTTGCCCGCATGCGCGTGCGTGACAGCGCCCGGCGCATCCAGTCCCGCATACCCGAAGGCCTGCCACTCATCCGGGTGGACCCCGTGCTCATTGCCCAACTCATCGCCAACCTGCTGGACAACGCCCTCAAGTACAGCACCGGCACCATCGTGCTGCAGGCCAGCCTGAGCGACAGCGCCCTGCAAGTCTGCGTGAAAGACCGTGGCCCGGCCATCCCCCCCGCGTTGCAGCAAAGCATCTTCCTGCCCTACTCCCGCAACGACCAGTCCGGCCAGCGCGGAGCCGGTCTGGGCCTGGCCTTGGGGCGCGTGATTGCCTCCGTGCATGGCGGCAGCCTGAGCCTGCACCCGCGCCGGGGCGGGGGCAACAGCTTTTGCCTGCGCCTGCCGCTCAGCGCACAACCCGCCGGGGAACTTCCATGAGCCTACGCGTACTCGTCGTGGAAGACGACTCTGAAATCCGGGCGCTGATTCAGTCCTCGCTGTCCGTCGAAGGCTTCACGGTGCAAACCGCCGTCTCCCTCAGCGAAGCCGCAGCCCTGATCCGCCACGACTTGCCCGACATCCTGGTGCTGGACCTCGGCCTGCCCGATGGAGACGGCCTCAGCCTGGTGCAGGAAGTACGCAAGACCCACAGCCTGCCCATCCTCATCGTCTCGGCGCGGCACCAGGAGGCACAAAAAATTCAGGCGCTCGACGCCGGCGCGGACGACTACCTGGTCAAACCCTTTAGCGTGGGCGAGTTGCTGGCCCGCATCCGTGTAGCACTGCGCCACCGCGGCACCGCCCTCGCGGCAGCCGTCACCACCCATGCGCTCGAAGACCTGCAGATCGACCTCACCAGCCGCCTGGTCACTGTGAACGGACGACCCGTGCACCTCACCCCCACCGAGTTCAACCTGCTCGCACGCCTGGTGCGCAGCGCCGGCCGGGTGGTCACCCACCGGCAATTGCTCAGCGACGTGTGGGGGGCGGGATACACCGAACACACCCACTACCTGCGCCTGTACATGGGGCAATTGCGCGCCAAGATCGAGAAAGACCCGGCCGAGCCGCGCCACCTGTTGACCGAAACCGGCGTCGGCTACCGCCTGGCCACCGGCTGATCCGTTTAACGAAGCTGGCGGGTCATGTCAAACAGGCTCACGCTGCGGTTCAGGCGTGCACCGCCGTCGCGCGTCAGCGGGTTCCAGACCACATTGGCAACCCCGGGCGCCGACTTGGGCAGCATCACGTCAAACGGAATGCTCACGTAAATGCCCTTGTCAAAACTGCCTTCGCCAAACTGCTCGGCCGACACATTCGTCCGAGTGGCCCAGGCACCTATCGCCGTGCCATTGCGAAACACGTGCTTGACGTCCAGCGTGGCACCCGTATCGCCGGCCAGGTACTGCCCGGCACTGAGCTTGACCTGCACATCGTTCCAGCCCGTGTCCCAATACACCGTGGCGTGGCCCGTGTTGACCTGGTAGTCGCGCACAGCAAAGTTCTGTGCAAAGTCGCGCTGGCGCACCCGGTTCACATCCACACCCAAGGCCAGCTTGCTTTGCCAGGGGCGGTAAAGCCACTCGCCGCCCACACCGGCGTACATGTCCTCCAACAGGCCGCCATAGACGCTGGCATAGTGGCCCGCGCCCAGGTCTTCCACATGCGTGAGCTGCAACACCGGCATGGTGAGCTGTGAAGTGGTCACATATTCGCGCGCATAGGTACGCACACGGGGCAAGTTGCTGGGCGCGTCGTACTTGAAGCCTTCGTAGTTGTCCAAGAGCCGGGCATTCACGCTCCCACTCAGCCAGGTGCCGGGCGTGAAGCGCTTTTCCAGCTTCGCCTGCAGCCCCACCTCGTAGAGCAAGAAACCATCCGGCCCGCCCAAAATCTGGCTGTAGCTCGGGCCCCACTCGATGTTCAGCAGGGTATCCATCGGCTTGCTGTAAACCGGCACCTCGCCGGCGGCCACCGGGACGGCGCGGCCCGGGCTGACGACTTCAGCAGCCAACTTTAAAGCCGGTACCTGCGCCTGGGTGCGCTGTGCCACCCACTCCACCCGGTCCACCGCAATGTTCGACAAAGCCACGCCGCGCTGCTGCAGCTGAAACTCAAAATGCTTCACCGATCCCGGTGCCAGGTCGTGCAACACGGCAATGGCGCGCTGCACCCGCTCTTGCACAAACAAGGTGTCGTCACTCTCCACCGTGACGGTCAGGGTGCTGAAGTGCTGGTCCAACGCCAGCACCGTCCAGCCCGTGTATTTGCCCACGGCCTGTGCCACTGCACGCCAGGCGGCCGGTGTCAGCGGGGCTGACACCGCATTCGCTGCAGGCAAAGGCTGCACCCGTGGCAAGGCCGGGTCCATCACCTTGGGCGACTCCAGTTTGTCCAACGCCGCATGCAAAGTCACACCGAACCCAAGCCGCTCACCCCGCTCCCAACTGGCGCTGAGATCCACGTAGGGCGAGTAGCGGAACACCGCCCCCACGTTCAGCGGGCTGGACGCAGGCAGACGCGTGCCAAAGGGCTCGTTGCGGTAGTCGTTACCGTCAAGCTCCGCCTTCAGAATCAGGCCATTCACCGGCGAATGCCACTGCACCCCGCCAAACAGCGCTGCATTGCCACGGAACATGCCGGTGGTACTGACTACACCGCCCTCGCCCACATTTGGCGCGGGACGGGTTTTGAAACCCTCGCCCAGGAAGGCCAAAGGCGCGGTGATGTTGCCCCGCCCACCCAAATAGCCCCAGCCCAAGCCTGCGCTGGCATCCCAGTTGCCCCAGCGCTTGCTGGCCACCAGGTACTCGCCCGAGAAAAGCCCGGTGCCACCGATATCGCGCAGGCCCACGGCCAGTTGCGGCGTCAAGGCCCCCTCCTCCAGCAGCCTCAGCTTCAGGTCAATCGACTTGTCCTTGTACGTCTGCCCGCCGGCAATGGCGGGGCCGTACAACTGGTTGGCAATGTCGGTGTACCGAAAACCCAGCTCCAACCACTCCAGAGGCTGCAACATCACATTGAAGTTTGTGTAAGGCGAGACGCCGCTGAAATTCAGGCGCATATCGCCCGCGCGTTCCATGCGGGCCGAGGGGGTTTGCAGCAGGCCGATATCACCCCAGTTACTGGACGTCAGCGCCTGGTCGCGCGCGGGCCTGGACATTGCGGCGTTTTGCGGAAATGCCGCAGTGCGATAGGCCAGGCCCAGAGCGGGCAACACCACTTCGGCCGGTAACTGGGTTGCCAAGAACTGCGCCAGATTGCTGGAAGTAGCCTGTGACACGCCCGCATTCCTGCCCGGCGCCCATAGCCAGGCGCCCGGGCCGGGCTCGTCCTGCGCTTGCTCGTTCCAGGGCGCCACACCAAAGTGGGTCACCCGTCCATCCGGCTGCGCCAGCCAGACCCCATCCGCAGCCGTACCGGGCGCGGGCTTGCCGGCCTCTGACGCGCAGAGCACCAAGTAGTCTCTGGCAGAAAAACCCGGGCGATGGGGCACCAGGCACACGTCCCCCGTCTCGGCTAGCACCGCTACCTGTGCCGGGCGTGGCAGCAACTCCACCTGCTGGTCGCTTCCCAGCACCGGGTCCTCCTGCGGGGAGGCCTGCAACCAGCGCGCATCGTGTTGCGCCAAAGCCAGCCGCCCGGTCACGGGCAAACGGCCCAGCCACTGCGCCAGGGCTGGCAGGGCGCCCAACTGCTCCACCACGGCACGTTGCAACTGCTCCTGCGACGGCCGCTGGGCGTTCACCCGCCAGTGCAAGGACGTGAAATCGGTGTCTGTGCTGGCATTGCGCAACAGACAATCGCTCAAACGCTCCCCCGGCACGATCGCCTGGGCAGGCACCGTGGTAGCCACCGAGCCCGCAGCCTGCGCCATGGCAGACATGCTGCACACCGCCGCCGAAACACACAACGCCAGCAGTCGGACTGCACCCATCGTTTGCAACTTCACTTTGTCACTTCCACCAGCGGCCAGCGCTGCAATTTCATACAAAAATCAGGCGCCAGGCACTGCTCGGAATACACGATGGCGGGCTTGCCCCCGCGCTGCCCCAAGGCAAACCAGGCATCCGGCAGCGCCGCAGCGCCTTGCCCGTTCAGCGGCGTTGCGGCTTCACGGAACCACTGGTAGCCCTGCGCTGTTGCCAGCGGCAAGGTGTCGGGCAAATCCAGCGGCGGCAGTCCCTGCCAGGCACTCAACTGCACCCGCTCCCGGATGCCAAAGCGGTAGCCCGGCATCTCATCGTGCTGGCGCTCATAGCTTACGCCTTGGGGGCCGACCGCAGACCAGGCAACAGGCGGCGGCTCGAAGTGCACGCCAGCCCAGCTACGCAAGGTGCCCGTGCTACCCACCACGCGGCCGTTCTGCAGACGAACCGTCTCCCCGCGACCGGAGTACCACACCTCCACCGGCCCCAGAGGGTGAACCTCCACATAGCCCAGCACCAGCAAACCCGGCGGATGCCCCTGCACCTGCACGCGCAGATAGGTGAAACGGGGGTCCGGCTGCCGGGGAATCAAGTCCTTGCTAATTCCCGTGCCGGCCGTGGCAAACAAACCTTGTATCGCGTCTGCCGAAGGCGACGTGGTGGTGGCGCAGCCGCCCACAACCAAGCCAAGAAGCACACCGACTGAAAGAAAAATTGGACGCAAACATCACCTGCAAAAAATAGCACGCAAAAAAAAGGCACCGCAAGGTGCCTCGCTGGCTTCGTACAAATTACTTCGTACCGGTGGTACTAGAAGTTGCCTTGCTGGAAGCCAAAAAAACGGTGGCGCTCACAGCCACAAAGGTTGCCGCAGCCACCGACACGCCACCCACGGCAGCACCCGCCGCGCCACCTGCGCCTGCACCCACAACAACTTCCGTTTGGGCAAATGCCGAAGAACCCATCAGAGCAGC
>CANCER010000013.1 GCA_947375135.1 Comamonadaceae bacterium
TACTCTATTTAAAATACATAAAAGTACGCATTTGCAATGTAATTGAATGCCAAAAAAGTGAATTAAGACTTTATTTCAGACACTTACAGTCATACATACAATGATTTTGCGTACTATATTTTCGCCATATGAGTTCTACATCGACTTCACCGACGTGCCCGGCGGCCAGCGCGAGGGCGGGCGCGTGCTGGCGCGGCTGATGCAAAAAGCGATTTTTGACGACACGGGCCTGACCTGCTCCGTCGGTGTCGCACCCAACAAGCTCCTGGCAAAAATGGCCAGCGAGTTCAACAAGCCCAACGGCATCTCCATCGTGCTGGAAGACGATCTGGAAGAAAAAATCTGGCCGCTGGCCTGCCGCAAGATCAATGGCATTGGCCCCAAGGCCGACGAAAAGCTCAAAAGCCACGGCATCGAGACGATCGGCCAACTCGCCGCACGCGAGCAGCAGTGGCTGATGGACACCTTTGGCGAACGCACCGGCGCCTGGCTGCACGCCGCCTCCCACGGCCAGGACGAACGCCCGGTAGTGACCGAAAGCGAACCCGTGAGCATGAGCCGCGAGACCACCTTTGAGCGCGACCTGCATGCCGTGCGCGACCGCGCCGAGCTGGGCGCCATCTTCACCAAACTGTGCGAGCAGGTGGCGGGCGACCTGCAGCGTAAGGGCTATGTGGGCAAGACCATTGGCATCAAGCTGCGCTTTGACGATTTCCAGATCGTCACGCGCGACCAGACGATTGACCACTTCACTGCCGATGCGAAAGAGATACGCCAGTTTGCCGGGCAGTGCCTGAAGCGGGCGCCGTTGCAAAAGCGGCTGCGGCTGTTGGGGGTGCGGGTGGGAGCGCTGTTGAAGGCGGAGGATGCGAAGGCAGCGGACCTATCGGCGCTTCGCACGGTGTCGGCGCAGGGCATGGATGCGGATGAACTGACGGGGCAACTTTTTTAATCGTTCGTGTGGTGCATGATACCCAGGGGAAACCTCACGTCCCACGCTTGTGTCGTGCTCGAACTCCACGTCGTCCATTGCATGCAGCGGTGCAATCCTATAATTCATCGTCAATACCATGACGCGTTGGAGCCACTGGTATTGCGCCGCAACGGGCAATCTGCAATCTCACCGCAGCTTCGCTGGTCCTTGCGGCCCAACATATAAATCGCCGAAGGCCATTCCGGCCTTCCATCCCCACCCGCTTCAATCACCGAGCCGCCAATCCTTGGCCATTCGGTACAGCCTTTGGAATGTGCAGATATGTTTGGCATCTTTACCGCACCGCGCCCACGCCCCCTGGCACGTTGGGGCTTGGTCCTGCTTCTCTCAGGTTGTGCCTCTGCACAAACGACCTGGCCCACTCCCCCCAATCCACAAGACTCAGGAGCAAACATGAGCTGGAAAACCCATTGCGTCGGTCGCGTCATGATGAGCATGCCGGAAGACCGGAAATTAACTTGGAGCACCGACTTCGATGATGCCATCGTCAAACGCCTTCCGCCGATGTCTGAACCGGCGTTTTGGGATGGTGTAGAGTTGGTACGCAAGCGCTATCTTGCGCAGACCCATGACGACGCTCCATCCCGACTGGCGCATTTTGAGAAGGTGGGAAATAACGCTGTCTTTGTTTTCCACTACGACAACGAGGCATCGTTTTGGGGGCCGGTGCTGGAGCGCTACGTGTATCTGGACAGGGACCACGCCTACGAACTGCGATTTGGCATGATCGACACGCCAAACGTAGCGCCGACGCCAGAATTATTCAAACCCTATGTCGCCCGGTACACCCCTATCCTTGAACGCATTCACCCGCTGCAAGCAGGACAGTTTCCAAGTCGCGACGGCCTGTGTGTGGATGGCGCGGTGATCAGTGGCGATACCGGTAGGAATGCAAGAGCGGCACTGATCTCTGAACTCGCGCATGGAACAGAGTTGGTTGTGGCATACAACGAAAACAACTACAAGGTTCTGCTTACCAATTCTTACGAAGAGCTCAAGTACGAAGAAGACCACGCCCACGCGCTTTTGGATTTCGATGCACCGAATGGCTTGAAGGAATACAAAGTAATACGCAAGCGCGAACGCAGCTTGTCTGGCATTGCTGGGCAGGAATACCTCACACGAGCCACTCGAAATGATGGTCATATCGTCTACAGCATGCAGTGGGCTATCAAAGGCCAATTGGATGGTGGCATCCTGAAGCCCGCGATTACGGTGAGTCTCAATACCCCACAGAATCCCGCCACGGCAAACGGCAAGCCCTATGCCACGCTACCACCCGAGGCCGAACTCATCAAGTTGTGGGACTACGCACTATCCACCTTCAAATGGCGAGTCGGAGCCCTTCCCGACGGTCAACAAATTCAAGTGGTGAACTGATATGACAGACCAGATAGTTTCCGACGACAACAGCATGCACCAGCGTGAAGCCTTTGCCGAGGGCTGGCAGGCAGATGCAAAGTGCTTTCGCTTTCAAAGCTGCACTACGCCTGAGGGACGGACCAGCATCAGCATTGGATATTTGCCAGCGCTGCGGGTAGTGCCCGTCATCTTTGTGCCAGGCATTATGGGCAGCAATCTCAAAGCCAAAGTGGACATTCGAAACGGCGCCAAGAAAATCGTTGTCAACGCAGACGAACCGGTCTGGCGCGTAGATGGCACCATTACGCTGGCCAAGGAGTGGGTAAACCGCAAACAAGACCAATACCAGTTGCGCTTCCAGCATGACAAGGTCGCAGTAGATGAGCGTGGCGAAATCGCCGTCGATGACAAGACCAAGACTACTCCGCTCGCAGGTCTGAGAGAACAACAAGCCCGCGACCTGGGCTGGGGCACCGTAGCCGCAGCGTTTTATGGCGGCTTTCTGGATTGGCTGGATAGCCAATTGAATCGGCACAAGCGCGAGTTGAAGGGCGACGGCCTGCAAGACAACGCCACGCTGACGTCCATCAAACAAACGGCCACCAAAAATCCATTGGGCGTGGTGGAGGGCAAGCCCGGCAAGCCGCTCAGCCCGGATGATCTGGATATTCTGCTCAAGGCAGACAGCCCGGTACATGCCTTTGGCTACAACTGGCTGCAAAGCAACCTGGATTCCGGCAAGGCGCTTGCCACTTTCATTGACAAGACCATCCACTTCTATGCCGACACGGGGCGCAACTGCGACAAGGTCATTCTGGTAACGCACAGCATGGGCGGGCTGGTGGCGCGCGCGGCCTGCACGGTGGGCGGTGCTGGCGACAAAGTAGCGGGCGTGTTCCATGGTGTCATGCCAACGGACGGCGCAGCGGCCACCTACAAACGCATGGTCAGTGGCTTTGGTGGCGAGCCGACACACGGCCTGGATGGCTGGATCAAGGACTGGATCGGCTCCAAGGCGCTGGGACCCACGGGCGATTACGTTACCCCAGCCCTGGCGCTCAACGCCGGGCCACTGGAGTTGCTACCCAATGCCCGCTACAACGCAGGCAAACCGTGGTTGCGGGTGGTGGACGAGGGTGGCACGGTTTTAAAGGAGCTGCCCAAAGCGGGTGGCGATCCATATGCAGAAATCTACCTGGAACAGGACGGCTGGTGGCGCATGCTTAACGAAGAATGGTTGAATCCAGCAGGATTGAAGGATAAGGAGGCTCTTCTTGAATACCGCAAATCGGTTGGGTACGCACAAAAATTCCATACAAAAGTCCAAGCCGCCGGCGACTTCCACCCCATCACCCACGCCCATTACGGCATGGACAGCGACCACCGGGCCTACGAAACTGTCAGCTGGAATCTGAGCAAAGCAGTGGATGCCGAGCGCAACACCAGGCTGCAGCGCGAGCGCCTGCCCGACATAGAGCCCATGACCGGCATGCAAATTTACTTGCGTAAAGGCGATTGGGGCGTGCACGCAAAACTGTCTGAACCGGATGCCGCGGGGGACGGCACGGTGCCCGCGCAGGCATCGGCCATGGCGGTAGACACCGCCGTGAAAGACGGCCAACTGCTGGCGCGCGGAACCGGCTATTCGCATGACGCCAGCTACGACCTCAGCGGCGAGTCAGAAGGCCCCCATGCCGCTTTGCAAGCCATCGTGCGCGTGCTCAAGCACACGCTCACGGCCTAAGCCGCACGCTCCAGATTCAAAGCCAGCAGCCGCTTCAGGATTTCTTCATCAGTCATCGCGGCTGTGTAGTCGGCCCAGCCGTAGGCGGCGGCCACTGCAGCGTCCAGTGTTTTGTGGGCAGCATCCAACCAGGCGGGGCGCTGGTTGTAGAGCTTGGTGAGGGTGCGATCCGCCAGGTCTTTTTCGTGGCCGAGTTTGGGCAGGATGCGGTCGGGGTAGGGGCTGCGGGTCATGCCCAGCGGCACGACTTCGGGCACGCGGTCGGTCCACTCGGGCGGGTTGAGCCATTGTTCGCGCAGGTCGTTGAGCTTCTTGGCTGCGGTGGCTATGGCTATCGCGTGCTGCTTGAGCGTTTTGGTTTGGCGTGCGCCCGGTTGGTCGGCCAAGTCGGCGGGTATCCATGCGCCGTCGGCTGTGGCCTCGGTGCGCTGGTGGGCGGTGTCGGCGGGGGTCAGGCCGGCGGGGAATGGGAATGTTTCGAAGCAGGTGGTGGGGGTGTAGCGCGGATCGTTGCCAACGCCGAGCCAAGTGCACATGCGCAGTGACCAGAGCTCGTGAAAGCGGCTGTGCAGGATGCCGAAGGTGGTGTCATCCGAGCGTGTAATGGCAACACATAGGTTCTCAGGAATCTGAATGGCGGGCATCCAGGCAAATACCCGGTGCTTGGCAACCATGGGAGTCACCACAAACCGCTGAAGGCACATCAAGGCTTTACGCAAACCAGGCCGTGCATCACCGTAAAGCCACCAATTTTTGCGATGAAATTCGCGTCGAACCTCGGCGCGCGTGGGCTTGACGTACCGCTCTACGTGTGAAAACGGTGCTTCGTACAGCATTGCCTCTGATAGCGCCATGTCACAGCCGAAGTCCACCACCCACCGATTTTGTGGCCTCCGCGTTACGTCCAAACCATTGGCCCATGGCCGTACGACCAGTGCATTGGACTTGCCGTGCGGGTTGGGCGAAGTAAGCCAACCCACAGCGACTTCGCGTGAAACGTCAAACGGTCCGTTCTTTTGAGTACCAATGAAAGATGCGTCAGCACTCCCGGCCAGCTTGACAACCTTAGTGAGGTCTGTTGAGTCGCCGATTTGCTGCGCGCTAAGGTCCGCCGCAATGGAAGATACCGTACTGCCATCCAACATTGCATCTTGATGGGCCTGTCCAAAAGCGATGAGCGATACACGCACCGCCGCGCCATCATTCACCCACCCTTCGTCACTCCACGCTTCATAGATGCGCGTGGTGTCGCAAATGGCTTCGAGCACCCTGCGGCTTTGACCGCCACGAATGGAGTTGGTTGAAACTAGTCCAGCAGCGCCGAGGCCATTCACTTCAATCGCTTTGCGTGCCTTCTCAAACCAATAGCAAACCAAATCGGCACCACCAGGAACTCGACCTTCGTATGTGCGTCGCAATGTGAAAGTGTATTCCTCGCCCAGCTCGCGGATCATTTTTCGATCACCCAAAAACGGCGGATTGCCAATCACCACACTGGCCTGGGGCCACGCGGCTTCTGTTACCTGCTCGCCAGCAAACGACAGCAGCGCATCGCGGCATTCGATGTGCTCCAGCGGCTCCAGCACCGGGTTGGTCTTGAATGCGTAGCCGTGTTCTATGCGCCACTGCAGCTCACCAATCCAGACCGTCACGCGCGCCAGCTCGGCGGCGTATTCGTTGAGCTCTATGCCCAGCACGTTGTGCGGGCCGGTGACCAGATCGGCCTCGCGGTCCAGTCCGACGATGGCGGCATCCAGATGGCTTTTGTGCTCGATGTCCTTGAGCGCCTTGAGGCCCAGAAACAAAAAGTTGCCACTGCCGCAGGCAGGGTCCAGCACACGGTAATGCTTGAGCTGCTCCAGCCACAGCACAAACTGCCGCTGCGCCGCCTTGTGGTGTTTGTCGCCGCGCTTGAGGCTCTTGTCCATCAGCGTGCGTATGCTTTCAAACTGTGCCGCCCATTGCTGCGACAGGGGCCGCACCAGCACCGGTTCCACGATGCGCATGATGGTGGCGGGGTCGGTGTAATGCGCACCCAACTGGCTGCGCTTGGAGGGGTCCAGCCCGCGTTCAAAGAGCGTGCCAAAAATGGATACGTCGATGGCCGACCAGTTGAGTGCGGCGGCGTTGCGCAGCTCCGTCATTTCCATGATGGACAGGCTGGGCACATTCACTTTTTTGAACAGACCGCCGTTGAACCACGGTATGTCGTCGTTGCCATACATGCCGCCGCTGCGCATGGTGACAAACAGATTCTTCAGCCCTTGCGTCAAGCGGTCGCTGGTCAAACTCTTGTTGCCCACCAGGCCTTCAAACATGCGCCCGGGCAGCAGGCCCACGTCTTCGGCAAAGAAGCAGAACAGGCATTGGGTCAGAAAGTGCGCCACTTCGTCGGCATGGGTTTGCCAGCCTTGGGGGTCGGCCGCGCGCTCGGGGCCGCGTTTGCGCAAGCCATCGGCCAGCGTGGCAAAGCTCTTGGCGGCGGCTTCGGTAATGTCGCGGCTGGTTTTCTTGGGGCGAAAGCTCTCTGGGTCGGTCCACAGCCTGCGCAGCAAGGCCTGCTTTTCGGGCTGATCCAACTCGTGCAAAGCCACTGCATGCACTTCGGAAGGATGTCCGTTGAACTGGGTGTGGACGCGGATGATCAGCCGGTCGCTCACCACCAGCAGCGGCGGGTTGTAGAGCGCTAGGCTGTAGCCCAGCAGCTGCTTGAGCGCATCGTCCAGGTTGCGGCCGGGGGCCTTGTTTTCCCAGGCAAAGTGGTCACGCATGAACACGTCCGCATAGCCACGTGCTGCGCCCAGAATCAGGGTGTCCTGCTCAAAGAGGTAGTCGCTGCTGCTGCCGGGGGTCGGCACACCGAGCAATTGGCACAGGTCGATAAAGTGAGGTTGCGCACCTTGGCGCTCATTCAGGGCATAGGCCGGTCCACCCGGACCCCATTTGGCAATGAATTCTTGTGGCGTCATGGACTGAGAATACAGCAGCACCCGTCACCCAAAGCCACTACCCCAAAAACACCGCCATCTCCCGCAGCAACCAGTCCTTGAACACCTTGCTGGCATGGCGCGTGCGGGTGCCTTCCGGGGCGATCAGGTAATAGGCCTCTTTGAGCGGGATGGAAAAATCGAAGGGGCGCACCAACTCTCCCGAGGCCAGCAAATCGTTCGCGATGGTTTCATGCGCCAGCGCCACACCCAAGCCGCGCTTGGCCCACTCCACACTCAGCGCCCAGGTGCTGGCACGGTGCACCGTGGGCACAGGAACGGTGCCGCCGTCCGGATGGGCCTTGAACCACGCACCCCAACTCTGGGCGGTGCCGGGCAGATCGAACAGGCGCTGTTTGCGCAAGTCGTCCAGCGACTTGATCTGCCGCGCCACCTTGGGGGTACACACAGGGAAGATGCTGTCGCGCGTCAGGCGCCGGCCATTGATGCCTTCGCGCTTGCCCAGGCCAAACACGATTTGCACGGACGCGGCATCGCTGGCACGCTCCTCGTGCCACACGGAGGTGGCCAGGTTGAGTTGCACACCGGGGTTCTCCTCCATGAACTGACTCAGGCGTGGCGTAAGCCAGTAGAGGGCAAACGACAGGTTGACCTGCAGTTCCAGCACGTCGGGGTGGTTGCGGCTTTGCAAGACGGTGGTGCCCTCCTCCAGCATGGCAAACGCGGCCTGCACGGTGGGCAGGTAGCCACGCCCCTCGTCGGTGAGCTCCAGCCCGCGGGCGCGGCGCAAAAACAGGGCGCGGCCCATGGCGCTTTCCAGGCTCTTGATCTGCTGGCTGACGGCGGACTGCGTCATGCTCAGTTCTTCGGCCGCCGCGGTAAAGCTCAAGGCCCGCGCCGACGCTTCAAAGGCGCGCAGCCAGTTCAGGGGTGGGAGACGTGCCATACGGTATCCATAAGTGAGCCATTAGCGAAACTAATCTTATACCGGAAGTTTTTTCGTTTGAATCGTTGACCGACATCAAGCAGACTTCAGCCACCCGGTTCACGACAGATTGTTTGGACCGGCCCCTGCCACCGGAGCCCTCACGCCATGCCAGAAATTCTTGTTCACACCACAGCGGGTCAGGCCCGCGTTGTCATGCGTCGCGGCACGCAGGACACCGAGTTGCCGCCCTTGTGGTTGCGCGCCCGCAGCCCGGACCCGACGCAACGCGACACCGTCACCGGCCAGCGCCTGATGAACCCGCATCTGCTGCCCGATGACTTGTACCTGCTGGACGCGCGCTTCGAAAACGAGCTGGTGCACCTGTCCTTCAGCGACGGCTTTGCCGGCCACTTTGATCCGACCGAACTGCTGCAAGGCACGGTGCTGACCACCGGCTGCCCCGCCGCACGGCCCTGGCGCGCCGACCTGCAACCCCTGCCGGTCTACCTGTGGGCTGATTTGCAAGATGAAGCGGTACTTTTTCGTGCCCTGCGGGACTTCATTGAACGCGGCTTTCTGCTGGTGAACGAGACGCCCACGCAGGCCGACTCGATCTTGCACATCGCCCAGCGCTTTGGCCATGTGCGCACCACCAATTTCGGCAGCTTCTTCGAGGTTTATTCGCGGCCTGACTCTACCGATCTGGCCTACCGCCCGGTCGCCCTGGGGCCGCATACCGACAACCCCTATCGCACGCCGGTACCCGGCATTCAAATCCTGCAATGCCTGCAAAACGAAACCTCGGGCGGCCTGTCCACCCTGGTCGACAGCCTGGCCGTGGCCGAACAACTGCGCGCCGAAGACCCGGAGGGTTTTGCCCTGCTGAGCCGCATTCCGGTGCGCTTTGAGTACCGCGATGCCACCACCCACCTGGTGTCGGTCAAGCCCATGATTGAGCTGGATGGCGAAGGACAGATGACGGGTGTGCACTACAGCCCGCGCCTGGATGACATTCCGCTGATGTCCTTGGAGGACACACGCCGCTACCACGCCGCCCGCAAGCGCCTGGGCACATTGTTTGAAGACCCGCAGTACGAGCTGCGTTTTCGCCTCAATTCCGGTGAGATGATGATGTTTGACAACAACCGCGTGCTGCACGGCCGCACTTCCTTTGACCCGTCCGAGGGCCACCGCCAGCTGCAGGGCTGCTATGTGGACCGTGACGGCCCCCGTAGCGAGTACTTGGTGCTACAACGAAAATTCGGCTGAGCACCACGCCAAAGCCACCCCACACCTACAGGACAAGCACATGGAATCCGTTTCCTTTACCCAGATGAAAGACGGCACGCAGGAGGAATACGTATTCCTGCAAAAGCTGGAGCACGACTACATCCGCGCCCTGCCGGACAGGCTGCTGCTCGCACTGGAGCGCCTGGGCGGCTCGCTGCAGGGCTACAAGCTTTCGCGCCTGGAGCATTCTCTGCAAAGCGCCTCGCGCGCCGAGGACGATGGCGCCGATATCGAGATGGTTGTGGCCGCACTGGTGCACGACCTGGGCGACGAGTTGGCACCGGACAACCACTCCCAGTTTGCCGCCAGCCTTCTCAAGCCCTATGTGCGGCCGGAAGTGACCTGGGTGATTGAGATGCACGGCTTGTTCCAGATGCAGTACTACGCCCACCACTATGGCAAGGACGCGGCCGGCCATCTGGCCTACAAAGACCACCCCTGGTTTGACTCCGCACAGCGCTTTGTGGAGAAGTACGACCAGGCCGCGTTTGATCCCGCCTATCCAACCCGGCCGCTTGGCCACTTTGAGCCGATGCTGCGCGAGGTGTTCAGCCGGAAACCCTTTGCGCAGGCCGCGCTTACTGCGGCGTAGCCTTTTCGACGGCGGACAGGCGCCATAGCGACGTGATCTCCGCGCTGCGCGCCGCGTGCAACGGATCGGTGGCGTCCGCAGCCTTGGCGTGCACCGGCTTCACATCCATATGCGCTTTGACGCGCAAGCCCGCAGACGCGATGGCCGCCAGCAGTTCGGCGCGGGTGCGCAGCCCCAGGTGTTCGGCCAGGTTGGACAAAATCAGCCAGCCCTCGCCCTTGGGGGTCAGGTGGGCGACCAGGCCGTTGAGAAAACCCAGCAACATGGCGCTGCCTTCGTCGTACACCGCATGCTCTATGGGTGAGCTGGCACGTGCTGGCAGCCAGGGCGGGTTGCAGACAATGATATCGGCCAGTCCTTCGGGAAACAGATTGGCCTTTTGCAGCTCCACGCTGGCACTGACTTCCAGCCGGGCGAAATTGTCCGCGGCGCAGGCCAGCGCACGGTCATCCAGGTCGGTGGCCACCACATGGCCGATACCACGGCGCACCAGCACGGCAGCCAGCACGCCGGTGCCGGTGCCGATGTCGAATGCCGTCAGCGCAGCCGGGTTCTTGGCCAGCGGCGCGGTGGCCACCAGGCCGACGTACTCGCCGCGCAGGGGGGAGTACACGCCATAGTAAGGGTGGATGCGGTTGTGGGGTGCCTCGCCCAGTGCGGGAACTTCGACGCCGTTCTTGCGCCACTCAAAGGCGCTGATCAGGCCCAGCAACTCGCGCATGGAGGCGACGCTGGTGCCCTCGCCTTCTGCAGCCATGCCCCAGGCCTGGGCACAGGCCAGGCGCGCATCCGGGCTGCGGCGCAGGGCCAGACCGTAATCCCCCTCAAACGACAGCAGCACCATGCCCAGCACGCGGGCGCGCTGCGCCTGGGCCTGGCGGTGCACATGGAAGCCCTTGGCGGCAGCGGCAGCCGCTTCTTCGGGTGTGTGGCGCACATCCTTGAAGCCGGTCTGGCGGGGCCGGCGGCCGCGCTTGTCGGTGCTGGCGCTCTGGTCGATGCGGCGGCCCAGGGCCTGCAGCATCTGGCGCGCGTTCTGGAAGTCGCCGCGCCACAACAGGGCCGTGCCTTCGCAGGCCAGGCGGTAGGCGGTGTCGGCACTCATGGTGTCATCAGCCAGGATTACTTTTTTGGGCGCTGCTGCGCCGCGTTCGGAGCGCCAGCGGGCGCTGCACTCCACGCCGCCCTCCTGCCAGTGAATCGTGGGGATGGAGGTGACTTGGTTGAAAGATGTCATGGATTGCGGCCTGTTGGCCTATTGCCTCGCGTTGCGGGAGTTGACAGGCAAAGCCTGCGGATGGCTGGTGCGGAAGGGGTTGATGTCGAGCCCGCCGCGCCGGGTGTAACGCGCATAGACGGTGAGCCGGCTCGGTTTGCAGCGGGTCCAGATGTCCATGAAAATCCGCTCCACGCATTGCTCGTGGAACTCGTTGTGGTTTCTGAAACTGACGATGTATTGCAGCAGGCCTTCGTGCGCCATCTGAGGGCCGGTGTAGCTGATCTGCACCGTGCCCCAGTCGGGCTGGCCGGTGACCAGGCAATTGCTTTTGAGCAGGTTGCTGACTAGCACTTCGTGCACCGGCGATTCGTCTGCGGTGTTGGCCGTGAGCAGATCGGGCGCGGGCTGGTAGCGCGTGCAGTCAATGTCCAGGCGGTCCAGGCTCAGGCCGTCGAGTTCGTAAATGGGCTCGCGGTCAAACAGCTCGGGAGCGATCATGCGCACGCCCACGGACGACTGCACCACCGCACCGCGCCACACCGCTTCGTTGATGTCGGCACGCAGGCGGGCCAGCACCTCGGAGGCGTCGGCAAAACGGCTGTTGTTGAAGCTGTTGAGGTAGAGCTTGAAGGACTTGCTCTCGACGATGTTGACCGACTCGCAGGGGATGGTGAAGTGCACCAGGGCGAGCTGCGGCTTGCCGCGCAGGTTGAGCCAGCTCAGCTCGTAGGCGGTCCAGATATCGGCACCAAAAAACGGGCAGGCAGCGGTGATGCCGATCTCGGCGCGTTTGACGGCACGGGGAATGGGAAACAGCAGGGAGGCGTCGTACTGGTCCATGTAGGCGGAGGCCTTGCCGAGTTGCGATTGTTCAGGTGTATTCATGGGGAGTTCGGATGGATGAGCGCGTGGCAGATCATGCGCCTGTGGCGGTGCGCAATTGCGCTGCCTGCAGATGGGGAATCAGGGCTTGCAGCATGAGTTGCACGCCTTGGGGCGCCAGGTCGTGGCCCATGCCGTCTATGCCTTTGAGTGTGGCACCGGGGATGCGGCGGGCTGTGTCTTCGGCATTGGCAAAGGGCACCAGCGGGTCGGCACGGCCATGCAGCACCAGCGTCGGACATGTGATGCGGGACAACAGTGCCGCGCGCTCACTATCCGTCATCACGGCCAGCATCTGGCGCTTGGTGCCAATGGGGCGGTAGCTGCGGCGGTAGGCTAGCCGCAGTTGCGCACGCATCACGTCGACAGGAATGGGAAATGCCGGGCCGGCAACGGTTTGCAAGAATTTCTGGAAGTGCGCCACCACTGACTCTTCGTCATGCCCGGCCGGTCGGGTCATCATCACCTTGAGCACATGGGGTAGCGGGCCGGGCAAGCCCTTGGCTCCGCTGCTGCTCATGATGCTGGTGAGGCTGAGCACACGCCCGGGCGCGGCAATGGCCACGCGCTGCGCGATCATGCCGCCCATGCTCAGGCCCACCACATGGGCGCGGGCTATGCCCAGCGCATCCAGCACGCCGATGGCGTCAGCCGCCATGTCGCGCAAGGGGTAAGGCGGCTGGGGGTGCATGCCCAGTTGCAGCCTGACCATGGTCCAGGTCACCTTCGGGTTGCCCAGGTGGTCCAGAGCGGCGCTCAGGCCAATGTCGCGGTTATCAAAGCGCACCACGCGGTAACCCGTAGCCAGCAGCGCCTGCACAAAGGCGTCCGGCCAGTCCACCAACTGCCCGCCCAGGCCCATGATCAGCAGGACGACAGGACGCTGTTTGTGTGCCGGATCGGCGACGGTGCTGGCCGAGTCTTCGACTTCGATGTGAAGTCCGTTGGCTTGGACCTTCATGCGGCGCGCCTGAACACGAGCTTGAGCGGTGTCGAGGCCTTGGCGTCAAAGGCGTAGCCCTCGCTGTCAAAGGCCTTGAGCTGGTCGGTATGCGTGAGCTTGTTGACGGTGGCGTAGCGTGCCATCAGGCCGCGTGCGCGCTTGGCAAAAAAGCTGACGATCTTGTATTGCCCGGCCTTGTACTCCTGGAACACGCAGTCCACCACCTGCGCCTTCAGGGCCCTGGTATCGACCGCCTTGAAATATTCCTGCGACGCGAGGTTGACAACGACGGGGCTGGCGTCTTTGCGCAGGCGTGTGTTCAGGTATTCAGAAATCCGGCTGCCCCAAAAGGCGTACAGGTTGTTGCCAACCGGGTTGGGCAGCTGTGTACCCATCTCCAGGCGATAGGGCTGCATCAAGTCCAGGGGGCGCAGCACGCCATACAAGCCGCTCAGAATGCACACATGGTCCTGCGCCCAGGCCAGGTCGTCGGCAGCCAGGCTGCGCGCGTCCAATCCGCCATAGACATCGCCATCAAAGGCCAGCGCAGCCTGCCGGGCGTTCTTCTCAGAAGCGCGGGTAGACCAGGCCTGGTAACGCGCCACATTGAGCGCACTGAGCTTGTCACTGAGGTCCATGAGTTCGGCAATCTGCTGCGGCGACTGGGTGCGCAGTACGTCGATCAGGACTTTGGACTCTTTGACGAACAGCGGCGCAGTGTGCGGCTGACCCTGCAACGGCGTCTCGTAATCCAGGGATTTGGCGGGGGATAGAAGGAACAGCATGTGCCCATTATCCCGCTTGGGCGCAGCGGGGAGCGTGGGGGCAACAATCCTGCGCCGGGCCGTCCCAAGCAGGATTAGCCCCCTCGGGGGGGCAGCGAACCACGCGCAGCGGGGAGCGTGGGGGCTCTTGCTCCTATCTAGACCCAATGCCAGCGTGTGAGCTCCATGGTGCCGTCCGGTTTGACCCAAACCGTTGCAACCACCAGCTGGCGCTTGCCTTCGCCTTGCACCATCAGGTTCATGCTGTAGTTGGTGCCGGCCACCACTTGCCGGCGCGCATGTTTGATAGACAGCAGTTTGAGTTCGCTGCGCATCCGCCTGGACTGCTCAGCAATCGCAAACCTGGCGGACCTCACCACCAGGTCCTCCTGCAGGGCCACGGATACCCACCCACCGGGAACGGGTTGAGTTTGCAGCTCGGTCGCATGGGCCGCACCGGGTAGAAAAGCCATGGCAGAAGCCACAGCCAGCGCCACAAGGACGCGACAAGACGCATTACGCAATTTGGTTACTCTTTATTGGATGAATTATTGGTAACCAGGGAAATCGCGCGACTTCAATGGCCATCCATGCAACGAAGAGTCAGCCCTTTGCGTTGACAAGCGCACAGGGGCGCCGCCCGAGACTTTTTAGTGCGGCTCGGCTTCGTGCGGCATTTGCACGAAAATAAAGGTCACTTTGCGCACCACAGGCAGCACCACCAACAGAGTGGGAAAGGCAATGACCCACGACAAAGCCCACGAACCCAGCCACAGCGGCAAAAAACCCGGAGCCGGGCCGGCACTGCGCAAGGTGCTCACCAGCGAGATCACGCAAGTCATGATGATGGACAGAAAAAACGGCATCACAAAGGCAGAGTAGCGTGTATGCAGCAGTGCCATACCCCAGGGGCCGGTACGCAGTTTACGTTGCGTGGTTTCGGATGGTGTCATGGGGCAAGATGGTAGCGCAGGCACCAATTCACTGCCGTGGCGGGGCCTTGTTCTGCGCAAACCAGCCATCCATGGGCCGGCCGGTAAAATCGATACTCGCTCTAATTGAATGACCATGTCCGACCAAGCCACTCCCAGCCCCACAACTCCCTCCCCCGCCACCAGCACGCCCGAGCAACCGGGCCTGCAATCGCTGTCCAAATCGTTTGAACCGGCTGCGCTGGAAGCGCACTGGGGCCCCGAATGGGAAAAGCGCGGCTATGGCATTGCCGGCTACCGTGGCACGCAAAACCCCCTGGCCAGCGCCGCTTCGTTTGCCATCCAGCTGCCGCCCCCGAATGTGACCGGCACGCTGCACATGGGACACGCGTTCAACCAGACCATCATGGACAGCCTGACGCGCTACCACCGCATGTCCGGCTTCAACACCGCCTGGATTCCCGGCACCGACCACGCAGGTATTGCCACGCAAATCGTGGTGGAGCGCCAGCTCGCCGACCAGAAGGTCAGCCGCCACGACCTGGGCCGCACCGACTTTGTGAAAAAAGTCTGGGAATGGAAAGAAAAGAGTGGCAACACCATCACCACCCAGATGCGCCGCATGGGCGACAGCGTGGACTGGAGCCGCGAGTACTTCACCATGGACCCAAAACTGTCCAAAACGGTGACCGAGACCTTTGTGCAGCTCTATGAGCAGGGCCTTATCTACCGTGGCAAGCGCCTGGTCAACTGGGACCCGGTGCTGATGAGCGCGGTGAGCGATCTGGAAGTGGAGAGCGAGGAAGAAGACGGCTCCATGTGGCACATCCGCTACCCGTTGGCCGATGGCAGCGGCGACATCACTGTCGCTACCACCCGCCCCGAGACCATGCTGGGCGACGTGGCCGTGATGGTGCACCCCGAAGACGAGCGCTACATGGCCCTGATCGGCAAAATGGTGAGGCTGCCCTTGTGCGACCGCGAGATCCCGGTCATTGCCGACGATTACGTGGACAAGGCCTTCGGCACCGGTGTGGTCAAGGTCACGCCCGCGCACGACCAGAACGACTACGCCGTCGGCCAGCGCCATAAGCTGCCCATGATTTGCGTGCTGACGCTGGACGCCAAGATCAACGCAAACGCCCCTGCCGCCTACCAGGGCCTGGACCGTTTTGTTGCCCGCAAGAAAGTGGTGGCCGATCTGGAAGCCGGCGGCTTCCTGGTCGAAGTGAAGAAGCACAAGCTGATGGTGCCGCGCTGCGCCCGCACCGGCCAGGTGATCGAGCCCATGCTGACCGACCAGTGGTTTGTCGCCATGAACCAGATCGGCCAGGGCGATGCCACCGGCAAATCCATCGCGCAAAAAGCGATTGATGCCGTGCAGTCCGGCGAAGTGCGCTTTGTGCCCGAGAACTGGGTCAACACCTACAACCAGTGGATGAACAACATCACCGACTGGTGCATCAGCCGCCAACTCTGGTGGGGCCACCAGATCCCGGCCTGGTACGACGAAGACGGCAATGTGATCGTCGCCCGCAACGAAGAAGAAGCCCAGGCCAAGGCCCCGGGCAAGACCCTGCGTCGCGATGAGGATGTGCTCGACACCTGGTACTCCAGCGCGCTGGTGCCATTCAGCACCATGGGGTGGCCCGAGAAGACTGAGGACTACGACCTGTATCTGCCCAGCAGCACCCTGGTCACCGGCTACGACATCATCTTCTTCTGGGTCGCCCGGATGATCATGATGACCACGCACTTCACCGGCAAAGTACCCTTCAAACACGTCTACATCCATGGCCTGGTGCGCGACGCGCAGGGCAAGAAGATGAGCAAGTCCGAAGGCAATGTGCTCGACCCGGTGGACCTGATCGACGGCATCTCCCTGGAGCCTCTGCTCGACAAACGCACCACCGGTCTGCGCAAGCCCGAGACAGCGCCCGCCGTGCGCAAAAACACGCAAAAGGAATTCCCAGAAGGCATTCCGGCCTATGGTGCCGATGCCCTGCGCTTCACCTTTGCCGCACTGGCGTCCCTGGGCCGCAGCATCAACTTCGACAGCAAGCGCTGCGAGGGCTACCGCAACTTCTGCAACAAGCTGTGGAACGCCACCCGCTTTGTGCTGATGAACTGCGAAGGCCAGGACTGCGGCCTGCTGGAGCACACCAAGGAGCAATGCTCCGTGGGTGGCCCGGCCCATGGCTACCTGCGCTTTACGGCGGCCGACCGCTGGATCGTCTCACTGCTGCAAAAGACTGAAAGCCAAGTGGCCCAGGGCTTTGAAGAGTACCGCTTGGACAACGTGGCCAACACGATTTACGACTTTGTCTGGAACGAGTTCTGCGACTGGTACCTGGAAATCGCCAAGGTGCAAATCCAGACCGGCGACGACGCGCAAAAGCGCGGCACCCGCCGCACGCTGATCCGCACACTCGAAACCATTCTGCGTCTGGCCCATCCGGTGATCCCGTTTATCTCCGAAGAGCTGTGGCAAAAAGTGGCGCCCGTGGCAGGTCGCGCGGGCCCCTCGGTCAGCATCGCAGCCTATCCCGTGAGCCAGCCTGAGCGCATTGACGAAGCGGCCATTGCACAGATCGTCAAACTCAAGCTGCTGGTGGATGCCTGCCGCAACCTGCGTGGCGAGATGAGCGTGCCGCCCAGCACCCGCCTGCCGCTGTATGTTGTGGCGCAAAACGCGGCCGAAGCCGCCTTCCTGCAAACCTCCGCGCCGATTCTGCAAGCATTGGCCAAACTCAACGAGGTCAAGCTGTTTGCCGACGAAGCCTCTTGGCAAGCTGCGGCGCAGGCCGCCCCCGTGGCCGTGGTGGGCGACGCGCGCATCTGCCTGCACATGGAAGTGGACGTAGCAGCAGAGAAGCTGCGTCTGGGCAAGGAAGTGGCGCGACTCGAAGGCGAAATCGCCAGGGCCCATGGCAAGCTCTCCAACGAGGCTTTCGTGGCCAAGGCCCCGCCGGCCGTGATTGAGCAGGAACGCAAGCGCGTGGCGGGCTTCTCCGACACCGTGGTCAAGATGCGCGATCAGTTAGCGCGTCTGGGCTAAGTCCGGGCAGCGGTCTGTGCGACCGCTGTGTAAAAAAAAAGGAAGCGGGCTCTCGGGCCCGCTTCTGCGTTTTAACGCCGGCGCAAAACGTGGATGTAATCCGTACCCAGCGTCTGCTGGTCCAGCAACTCGTTGCCGGTTTGTTTGGCAAAGGCCTGGAAATCACGCAGTGAGCCGGCATCGGTCGACACCACCTGAAGGACCTGGCCGCTTTGCAACTCCGCCAAAGCCTTTTTAGCCTTCAGTATGGGCAAGGGGCAGTTCAGGCCACGGGTGTCAATTTCTTTGTCGATCTGCATATGTTTTCCTAGGTCCGTCGCATTGTAGGGTCGTGCAAGGCATGCGATGCCCTTCAGGCAGGGAAGACGCCGGTGGACAGGTAGCGATCGCCCCGGTCGCACACCACAAACACAATGGTGGCATCGGTTTCGCGTGCCGCAATCTGTTGCGCCACCCAGCAGGCACCGGCCGCGGAAATGCCGGCAAAAATGCCTTCCTCCCTGGCAAGGCGCCGGCACATATTTTCGGCGTCAGCTTGGCTGACATACACCAGTTCATCCACATTCGCCGGGTTGAAAATCTTGGGCAAATACGCTTGCGGCCACTTGCGAATGCCGGGGATGCGCGAGCCCTCGGACGGCTGCGCACCGATGATGCGGATGGCCGGATTTTTCTCTTTCAAAAACTGGGACACGCCGGTAATCGTTCCGGTGGTGCCCATGGCGCTCACAAAGTGCGTGACCCGGCCGTGGGTGTCGGCCCAGATCTCGGGGCCGGTGGTTTCGTAATGGGCGCGCGGATTATCGGCATTGGCAAACTGGTCAAGCACCACGCCCTGCCCTTCGCGCACCATCTTGTCGGCCAGGTCGCGGGCGTATTCCATGCCGCCGCTCTTGGGTGTGAGGATGAGTTCGGCACCAAAGGCCTTCATGGTCTGCACACGTTCGATCGACAAATCCTCCGGCATGATGAGGATCATGCGATAGCCCTTGATGGCGGCCGCCATGGCCAGGGCAATGCCGGTGTTGCCGGAGGTGGCCTCAATGAGCGTGTCGCCGGGTTTGATTTCACCGCGCTCCTGTGCCCGCTGAATCATGCTGAGCGCGGGCCGGTCTTTCACCGAGCCGGCCGGATTATTTCCCTCCAGCTTGCCCAGCACCACGTTGTTGCGTTGGGCATTTTCCTGTGCGCCTATGCGCTGCAGGGCAGCCAAGGGAGTTTTTCCGATTGCGTCTTCGATGGTGGGATAGTTCATGCCCTTAAATGTGCCATAATTTGATTAGTTTCTCATTCCAGCCCGGGTGGTGAAATTGGTAGACGCAGGGGACTCAAAATCCCCCGCCGCAAGGCGTGCCGGTTCGATTCCGGCCCCGGGCACCATCTGACGATTTCAGACGGTAGCAAGTAATGTAAAAACCCGCAACGCCGAGCCGGCGTTGCGGGTTTTTTGTTGTTTTACGCACATTTGACCTTGGCAGCAGCCTTCGTTGCCTTTGGGCAGTTCGGGTATTCCGGTCGATAGCGGACGATGTCGAAATACACGTTCAAGTATCCTTGGTCAGATGGGCTCAGAACCATGGGCCTATTGAGGGACGTGCTGGCAGTACTGCCTGCTCACATGAACAGCCGCATTGACGAACTGCGACCCCTCCGCTGGCAATCCTGATGCGGAATCGGCTAGGGTCAAGGTGGAGAGCCAAGTCGCTTTTGGCGCGGCTAAAAAAACCCGGCCACCTTTACAGGTGCCGGGCCAGGAAAGTTTATCCTTGTTACTTAAAATTTCCGGACATAAGAAACACCGACAAAGGTGACGGACTGGTTGGGGTTACTGACGGTTGTATTGTCAGAATATACAAACGGTACACCGTTGTATGACCACTGCCAATCATCGGACTTCAACTCTTGATAAGCCATATTGACCTTCACCGACGACTTCTTGTCCAAGTCATACACACCGTACAGGTTCAGCTTAACCGAGTTGTACGTAATGGTCGGCAGATAGTTCCCACCCGGACTTCTCGTACCGTTATATCCGCCAATATTTCCGGCCAGATTTGCGTTGGTAAGCGTTCCTTGTGCTGCCAGACCTGCAACAGTTGGAGCAACAAAATTCTGCAAAGTAGTTACGTCGTCGGCTGCTAATACATCGAAGCCAACCAAGAAGCCAGGAGATACCTTGCCTTTTACGGACAAACCAAATGTGTTCGTCAAATTCTTGGTGTCATCGCCAAGTCCACTCTTATTGACACTCCAACGACTTTCACTGTGAGTCCAGTAACCGCCGATTTGCCAAACTTCTGACACCTTGTAACTGGCATCCAAAGTTACCGAATCATTGGAGACTGTTCGGGCACCCGGTTGTATCGCAATCACTTGCGTAGTCACCGGTGTCCATGCTCTTTTGTAGTCATCCTGAGCGTGCTCCAGCACTGCTTGCACCGAAAGGTTTTCGCTAGGATCCCAGTCCATATTTGCACGTAACTTCGTCCTGTCACGATCCATATACATATCGGGCAACACATAAGCACCATCGGCAGCCTTGACAACAACCGTATTACCCTTCGCGTTGTCTCCGCTTTTCCAATCATCCCCGCTACGACGCACCTTGTACTCCATGCTTAACGCACCACTGAGGTCTTCGGCCATGGCCTTTCGGAAACCCAAATGCAGGCCACTCTCATCCGTAGTCTCGCGAACTAACAGACCACCTGTTCCATAAATCGCCGTGTTATTAGGTAACACGGGATTCTTTTTACGTTCCCACTCAGCACCAGCAAGTACTGAGTAACCTGCTGCTAACCGATAGGTAGCATCAAACTTGGCGTCAGTACGTTGTTGCGAACCTGATGCCCAGTTGTTTGTGGCATCCAAGGCAGCACCGGTCTTACCGTAGTTATAAACACGCACTGCGGTCATGTCATTACGGTCTTCATAGCGCAGGCTGGCATTGACCGAGAGATCTTTCACCGGCCGCATGGCCAAGCCGAACTGCAGAAGAGTCGTGTCGAGCGCACCGCCCAAGCTTGCAGGGGCTGTAATGGATGGCGACAAACCTATTCCGGCAAAGCCTTCATCCTGGGTGGCATGGGTATAAGACAACTTGAAGTTGGTGCGCGTGGTGTCCGAATACGCATAGGTGCCACTGAAGTACAACTGGTGCGCTTGATTATCTGCAGGTAGTGCGACCGCAGATGATGCAATCTGCTGAATCGTACATGCACCAGTCAAATTAGCACATCCAAGCAGAGTTGCGCCACCATCCCACAATGCACCACGGTTGAGTGTACCCGGCACGACAGGTGTGAGACTGCCCATATTATTGGTATAGAAAGAGCCGTAATAGCCACCAGTAACAGCTAATTTGTCATGGCTGAAATTTAACTTGGTGTCGATCGTACGGATGTTCGAATCAATCGGTTCCGGTGTCAGCAAAAGTGCCACGTTGCCGCCAAGAGCACCTGCACCTTGTGTGGGGCTGTAAATCATGTCACTGGAAGTGATGCCCACGCGACCAAACATGCGTGCACCCTTCTTGTCTTCGTTCCGGAAATTGACTTCCAGTTGCAGACCAGGTGATATCCACTTGTCACCACCGATGCCAAGGGCCGTACGCTTGAGCTTCAAATTCTCATCATGGCCAGCAACTCCATTGCTGGCGGCTAATCCTGTTGCTGCAGCATATCCGGCAGGCATAGCTGGCGTCTTGATCAGATTGATAACTGGGCTGGAAGTCCCAATTCCGGTCATACCGGTATTAATGACATAAGGATCGTTACGAACAATCTCGTTGTAATCAACACCAAACTTCCAGTCGCCCTGCACTTGACGGGAGAAATTCAAGTCCCTTGTGTCCAGACCTAAATTACGGCCTGAAATATTGGTCCACGTGCCAGTCGCGTCGTCGCGCGTGACCGACTCGAAGTCAAGTAAGACGGCGCCGTCTTTGTTCAGGCCGGTGTATTGGCCAAAGCGCCTGGCATTGCTTTCGCCACTGATAGCGCCGGCACCGACCGATACCGAACTCCCATTAGGCGAGATCAGCGCTTGCACCTCCTCCGTTTGCTGGGCGTACGAGTTTCCGAACGCCACCAAAAGTGCAGCGGCAAGTGGAGCCAGTTTCAATTCAAAAAAGTGATTCTTAGACATGTTCTGCTCCTATTAACGCAAGAAGAAGGCTGGTGGCAGAAGGTTCTGACCGCCATTGGGGTTGTTGCTGCCGTGAATTTCGGTGTGGCAGTTCAAGCATCCACGTGCCTGTTCGATGTAGGTATTGGCTTTACCAATCGTTGTGGCAGCAGGCGCGATACCAGCAACACCAGGTGTTCCGTGACCGCTGTGGCATTGGTAGCACACCATAGGTGGGCGAGCCTTCAACAGATTGTCGGCAGTTGCACCGTGTGGCTGGTGGCAATTACTGCAATCATCAGTTACAGGCCGATGGTTGTGCACGAACGGGCCGCGCTTTTCCATGTGGCAGGTGTAGCAGGTTTCAACTACGCTATCGCGTTTCATCAGCTTGGGGCCAGCAGAGCCGTGGGCATTGTGGCAATCCGAGCAGGACACTTTGCCTTCAGGTGTCGGGTGGTGAGACTGCTTATTGAACTGTGCGCGCTGCTCTTTGTGGCATGCGTAGCAGACTTCAGGCTGGGTGCGTTTGTCACGCACCTTGTCATGGGCTGCATGCACTTCGTGGCAGGATGTGCAAGACACATCTGCTGCTTCGTGTGCGCTACCAACCCACAAGTGACGCTTGGAGTCATTCTGGTGGCATGTGGTGCAAGCCACATTTTTCTCAGCCGCAGTGTTCTTGCTCTTCTTGCCAAAAGTGCGATCCGGAGCTGGCGGCTTGGCGCTGCCCTTGTAGCCGATGTGTGCGGCACTGTCGCCGTGGCAGCTGGTACAGCTTGGGGTACGTCCGTCAGCACGGGTGCCATGCTTGGTTTTACCGATTGCCAGGACTCCAGGGGAGTCGGACTCGTCGTGGCAGGCGGTGCACTTGGCATCGCCGTTCAGCACCAGGTCTTTGGGTGCATCGGCAGCATATGCCGCCCCACCCAGCAACGCCGTTCCCAGCGTGACGCATTGCAATGCACGCACGATCACTTGCTTGATTCTTGATAATTTTGTCATCATTTACCTCTGTTCTTTCAATTGAACAACTTACTCTTTATCGAACTCTCTTTAGCCCACATGCAGGCTGGTCACAAACCCGTTGACGACCAGCACCAACAAAGTCAAACCAGCAGCAATCAGTACCAGGCCCAGGATCTTGGATCGACGGGTCATGGGTTGTGATGGACCATCCACCAGCAACTTCTCCAGTTCACCCGAGTCCAGCAGGCGCTGGTATTGGGCCGGGTGGTCTGCGCGGAACTCTTCCAGGGACTGCAGGCCGGTGAACATGACGATGTCAGGCGGTGGCAGCTTGTCCGGGCGGAAGTGGTTGTTGAAGAAGTGCACGGTGAACAGGAACACTGCCGCAAGGAAGGCCTCTTCGCCGTGCACCACGGTTGCGATGTTGAAGATCCAGCCTGGCAGGAACTTGGCCGTGATGGTCGGGAAGGCCAGCATGATGCCGCTGCTACCAATGATGGACACACCCCAGAACACGGCCCAGTAGTCGAACTTCTCAAAGTAGGTCCAGCGCTCAAAGCGGGGCTTGGGGCCCATGCCCAGGAACCACTTGAACATACCGATGCAATCAGCCAGATCTTTCCAGTTGGGGATCAGCGAGTTGGGGCCGAACCAGCGGAAGGTCTTGTCGCGCAGCAGGCTTTGCATCACATACACAAAGTGGATGGCAAAGATGCCGATGAACAGAGACGCTGCCACCCGGTGGATGATGGCCAGGCCATGGGTGCCACCCAGCATGGACGCCACCACAGGTGCCCACTTGGTCTGCGAGAACAGCGCCGAGGTTCCCGTCAACACCAGGGTCATGGTGATCAGGGCGAAGGCCAGGTGGGCAATGCGCCAGCCCACCGGGAAGCGTTGGAAGAATTTCTGTTCCTGGACGATGCCGTCAGTGCGTACATGCGGCACGGCGACGTGTGACTTGCGGTCCTGCCATTCGCGGTAGTACCACAGGCCGGAGTGTGCCCAGAAGAAGGCAAACACCAGAATCAGCAGGCCTTGCATGAACTTGGTGACGATCCACATTTGCGGGTACTTGGCAAAGTCGTGTGCGTTGGCGTGGGGCCCAAAGCTCACAAAGCCTTCGGTGGCCAGCTCACGCTTTTTGCCGTCATGGCAAGCCTGGCAAGTCTTGAGGCGGTTGGCCACATTGATCTTGGACTTGGGGTCGCTGGCGGGCAGGATGTCATGGCTACCGTGGCAGTTGTAGCACTTGGCCGTGTCCGCACCGCCGAGCTTGTTGGCCTGACCGTGGTAGGTGTCGCGATACGAAGCCAGGTTGTCCTTGTGGCAGCTGCCGCACTCTTCCGTCACCAGCAGCTTGAAGCTGTTGAGCGAGGTGTTGGTGATCTCGTGCGTGGTGTGGCAGTTGATGCACACCGGGGCTTTGTCGTTCTTCTTGTCCAGCAATTCGGTGCCGTGGATCGACGCGGAATAGGTCTCCAGTTGGTCGTCGTGGCAGCTGCCGCACAGTTGCGGCACATCACGACGCCATTCTGCATATTGCGCGCTCTTCTTGTCAGCGGGCACATTGAAGGCATGGGTGTCATGGCACTGGGTGCAACTGGCCTTGGGCAAGGACGGTGTGTCTTTGTCCGGCTGCGCGTGGAATGACTTCTTATAAGCCTCTATGTTTTTAGCGACCGTTTCCAAGCGCGGCTTGTCTCCAGCAGCGCCTGCCTTCTTGGCCTCTTCCCAGAGCCCTTCATGGCAGCTTGCGCAGTCAGGCGACTTGGCAGTGCTTCTTTGGTGGGGAGCGGCGCTGTCCACGATGTCGGTATGGCAAGCCACGCACTGCATCTTGGCATGCACGCTCTTGCCAAACTTGTCGTTGCTGACGCCCTTGACGGTGTGCTTGTCGCCACCGATGCCAGGCATTTCAATCTTGCCTTTTTTGCTGTCGTGGCAAGTCAGGCAAGTCGCGTTGTCGAGCTTGGGTTCAGGTGCAGTGACCTTTGCAGCACTGCTGCCGGCTGCAAAAGCCGGCAACGCCGTCAGCACCCCGGACAGACTGATGAGGGATGCCAGGATCCAGAGTAGTAAACGACTTTTATGCATGTTGTTGAACTTTTGTTACCAAGCTAGGCAGTTAAACCAAAGGTGTTTTGCTGCAAGAACTATTGCGACAGAATCCACTGGGCCAGGTTCTTCAGCGCCTTGGCGTCTTTGGTATCAATGATCTTGTGGTCTTCTTCGGTGCCGTCTTCGAGCTTGACCTTGTTGCCGCTGGTGATGTTGTGGATGATTTTTTCTTCACCCTCAGCTTTGCCCTTGTATTTGGCGGCTACCTTTTTGTAGGAAGGGCCTTTCTTGGTCTTGTCGATGGCGTGGCATTTGAAGCAATCGTTCTTCTTTGCCAAAGCCATGGCGCCGTCTGCGTCGATGTCTGCAGCCATCGCAGAGCCGGACAGACCCAGGAATGCGGCCATGGCCAGGGGAGCCAAGATGGCGGATAGTTTGAATGAGGTAGGAGCAGTGAAGGTCATGAGCAGGTCTTTCCGAAGCAAGCTTCCAGATAGGGTTTACGGATATTTACAGTTGGGACATTGTCGCGACGGGAAATGCCGAAACTCATAGGAACGCGCCGAATCTGACCATAGGAAAATTCCTATTCAAACTCGGGCATTGCCTCAATTCATAAACATTGATCTGCGACAAGTCCCTGAAACGGGAGGTCGCGTAGGCTTGCTGTTTCGCTTGCCAATTTCCTGCAGCCATTGCGGCGCGCAGGACGACATGCAACCCTGGCGGGCTACAGGTCGGTTAAGTTCTGATCGATCGCGTAGCGGACCAAATCCACCTGTGTCGACATATTCATCTTGGCGAGGATGTGGGTTTTGTGTGTGCTGACCGTTTTCACACTCAGGGATAATTCTTCGGCGATGGCCGTCAACGCTTCGCCGCGCACGATGTGGCGGAACACCTCAAACTCACGATCGGTCAGCAGCGTGTGGGGCAGGTTCTGGCTGTGCGGGGATATATCACCCGCTAGCAGTTCAGCCACCTTGGGGCTGATGTACATGCCGCCTGCAGCCACCCGGCGCATGGCCGGTAGCAGCAGGTCGGTGTCGCCTTCCTTGGAGATATAGCCCGAGGCGCCCGCCCGGATGGCGCGCACAGCGTATTGCTCTTCCGGGTGCATGCTGAATATCAGAATGGGCAGTTTGGGCCGCTCGGCCTTGACCAGCTTGACCAGCTCCAGCCCGTTGCGCCCCGGCATGGAGATGTCCAGCACCAGCAAATCCCAGTCTCTGGCGCGCACCTGCTCCATCACTGCGATGCCGTTAGCGGCTTCACCGGCAACTACCAGGTCGTAGGTGTCGGCCAGGATTTTGCGCAAGCCGTCACGAATAATGGCGTGGTCGTCCGCAATCAATACGTCTGCCGTCATGTCTGCACCTCGTTGGCTGCAATGTCTTTCATGGGTACGGTTACCTCTACGCGTGTTCCAACGCCGATATGGCTGCTGACAGAAAACGAAGCGCCAATCGCCCCGCAGCGTTCGCGCATGCTGACCAGCCCGACGCCACCCACAGTGCCCTCGCGATCAAAGCCGCGACCGTTGTCGCTGATCAGCAGAAGCAATTGCTCGTCTGCGTAGTGCAGGCAGACCAGTACCTTGCTGGCTTGCGCATGGCGCACCACGTTGGTCAGGGCTTCCTGCACGATGCGAAACAGTGCGGTGGCCAGGCCGTCTTCCGTCACCCGATTGGCCGCTTGCAAGTCCAGTTCAATCTGAATGCCGCTGTGTTTGAAAAACTCCTGGGTCTGCCAGGTGAGCGCCTCACGGAAGTCCACATCATCCAGCACGCGCGGGCGCAATTCCGCAGCGATGCGGCGCACCGAGCCAATCGCCGCATCCATTTGGTGGCGCATCTCGTCCACATCCGAGACGGCCGTCGGTTTGCCTTCCTTCAGCCGGCTGCCCAACCACGACAGGCTCAGCTTGAGGCCGGTGAGGCGCTGACCCAGGTCGTCGTGCAACTCGCGGGAGAAGCGCTTGCGCTCCTCTTCGCGCACGTTTTGCAGGCTGGCGGATAACTCGCGCAGTTGGGTGTTGACGGTGCGCAGGGCGGACTCGGTCTTGCGGCGTTCGGTCACATCGCGCAGCACCGCCGTCATCTGCATCTTGCCGCCGATCAGGGAATGCGAAATGGTGGACTCCAGCGGGAACTCAATGCCGTTGGAGCGCAAGCCGAAAATCTCCAGCTGCGGCGCCATGGAGCGCGATACGGTCTCGCTGGCAGAAAAACCCTCCATATGCTGGTGGTGAACGGCACGCAGCCGCTCGGGCATCAGGATTTCCAGCGGCTGGCCTAGGGCCTGCGCTGCGTTCAGACCAAACATGGCTTCAGCCGACGGGTTGAACATGATGATGTGCCTGTGTTCGTCCACCGCAACAATCGCATCCATGACCGAATTGACGGTGTGCTGGTAGCGCTCGTCGGCAGCACTCAAGGCCATGGAAAGTACCCTCTTGCCCTGCAGCTTGCTCACCAGGTAAGTGGCCATCAGGGCCGTGAAGATACACACCAGCACCGCACCCAAGGCAATCGGAATGGCCGTGTCGCGCCAGGAGGCCAGGCTGAGGTTTTCCACGTCCGTCACGCTGATCAACAAAGGGAAGCTGGAGAGCTTGCCGATCGCAATCGATTCCCTGCCGGTACGCTCGTTGGTCTGGTTGATCACCCGGATTTGCTGGGACTTGGTGGGCAGGGTCCCGCTTTGCAGTTCCGGAACCTGCGCCCCGATCAGGGTATCGCGGTGCGGCAGGCTGGCTACCAGCGTGCCATCCATCATGTAGATACCAATCGGGCGCGGGTAGTCGATTTGCACGGTGCTGAGCGTGCGTTCAAAGTCATCGATATGGATTGCGGCCACCACGATGCCACGCCACTGGCCGCCCGCCCCCTTGAGCTTGCGCGCCAGTGTCAACGTCCAGGTGTTGTCGATGCGGCTGCGCACCGGCTTGGCCAGGTACATGAAGTCCGGCCGCCCCTGCGCAAATGCTTTGAAGTAATCCCGATCCGCCACAGAAAAGGGCAGCCCGGTGATGTCGCGAGAGGAGTTAACCACCAAGCCGTTGACATCGACCACAAAGAGCGCGCTCAGTTGCTTGAGTCCGGAAACCCGGGAGCTGAGCAATAAACGCACAGGGTCACTGTCCAGGGGCAGTTTGACGCCAAACGGTGTGAGCAACCGCTCTTGAACGCTCTGCATCAGCAGGTCGGTGCTTTCCAGGTTTTTCTCGGTCTGCTCCATCAGCATGCGCGTGAGGCTGATGGTCTCCAGATGGGCATGGTTGAGCTCGCGGTCGCGCAGGCCCCACAGCAGAAAGCCGACCGAGAAAATGATGGCGACGATGGTCAGCAAAGCCAGCAATCCCACGTACCTGACGGGTTTGAATTCCATGCGTAGTTGCGGGGCCGTTATTTCTTGTTGCGCAGCGTGGCGTCGATCCACTGGGCTGCTTCTGCATTGTCCCACTCCCTGGCGCCGTAATAGCGTGCCAACACCCGCCCCTGGGCATCCACCAGCAAGGTTAACGGAAGGCGCTCGGCGCCCAGCATGTTCTCCAGTTCCAGCGCACGGTCCCTGTAGTGGTTGATCGTGGCATTGGCGCTTTGCAGATAGCGCTTGGCGGCAGCCTCGCTGTCGTCGGTGGAGATGCCAATCAGGTTGAAGCGCTTGCCCTGGTCTTTCCAGGCCAGGCGCTCCAGCGAACCCATCTCGGCGCGGCAGGGGCCGCACCAGCTTGCCCACACATTGATGAGCAAGGGCTTGCCGCGGTAATGCGAGAGCAGCCGGTCCGGGCCGTTGAGTCCGTGCATCGTGGCCTCGCGCAGCGGGGCGCCCACGGCTACCTCACCGGGTGTCTTGGCCAGGGCATTGCCGCAAAACTGCAGTGCACACAGGCCCAGCCAGGCCGCAACCACCCGCAAACGTGTATTTTTCATAAGGCTTGAACATAGCAGAAGCGGCGCGCGCCAAATTCGCCGCCCATAAGCAAAAAGCCCTGGAGCAGAACGCCAGGGCTTTTGGTCATCTCAGCAAACCAGGGAGCGCTGTCAGATCAGCGTCACACCCGTTTTGCTTTGCAGCAGTTCCAGCGTCACGCCGGGTGCCATCTCCACCACTTTCAGGCCTTCGGGCGTGACGTCCATCACGGCCAGGTCGGTGATGATGCGGTCCACCACGCCCACGCCAGTCAGAGGCAGGGTGCAATGCGGCAATATCTTCAAGTCTTCCGTGCCGTCTTTCTTCTTGGCCACGTGCTCCATCAGGATGATCACGCGCTTGACACCCGCCACCAGGTCCATCGCGCCGCCCATGCCCTTGACCATCTTGCCGGGGATCATCCAGTTGGCCAGATCGCCCTTCTCGCTCACCTGCATGGCGCCCAGGATGGACAAATTGATCTTGCCGCCGCGGATCATGGCGAAGCTGTCGTGGCTGCCAAAAATACTGGAGCCCTTGATGGTGGTGACGGTCTGCTTGCCGGCGTTGATCAGATCGGCGTCCACCTCGTCTTCGTACGGAAAGGGGCCGATGCCCAGCATGCCGTTCTCGCTTTGCAGCCAGACTTCCACATGGTCGGGCACAAAGTTGGCCACCAGGGTCGGGATGCCGATTCCGAGGTTTACATAGAAACCGTCTTGCAGTTCGGAGGCCGCACGGGCGGCCATTTGGTCTTGGGTCCAGGGCATATCGTTCTCCTCAAACTTTGCGTGCGCGGGTGGTGCGCTTTTCGATGCGCTTTTCGGGGGTCGGGTTGACCACAATGCGGTGCACATAGATGCCCGCCAGGTGCACGTCGTCCGGTGCAATCTCACCGGTGGCGACGATACGCTCCACTTCCACCACGCAAATTTTTCCGGCCATGGCCACAGCGGGGTTGAAGTTGCGTGCGGTCAGGTTAAAGCGCAGGTTGCCCGACATGTCGGCCACATCGGCCTTGACCAGGGACACCTCCGGCAGCAGCGCGCGCTCCATCACATAGGTCTCGCCGTCAAAGTCGCGCAGTTCCTTGCCCTCGGCCACCAGCGTGCCCACACCGGTCTTGGTGAAGAAGGCGGGGATGCCGGCACCACCGGCACGCAGTTTCTCGGCCAGCGTGCCCTGGGGTGTGAACTCCAGTTCCAGTTCGCCCGCCAGGTACTGGCGCTCGAACTCCTTGTTCTCGCCCACATAGGAAGACACCATCTTCCTGATCTGGCGCGTATCGAGCAGTTTGCCCAGGCCGAAGCCGTCCACGCCGGCGTTGTTGGCGATGACGGTCAGGTCTTTCACGCCGCTATCGCGCAGCGCGTCGATCAGCGCCTCGGGAATGCCGCACAGACCAAAACCGCCGACTGCCAGTGTCTGGCCATCGCGGACGATGCCTTCAAGCGCCGCCGCGGCGCTGGGATATACCTTGTTCACCACACGTTTCTCCTGTATTGACTGTGCACATACGATACTACGTAATCACATACGTAGTGTTTCGTAGTGTCCAACCCTTGGTTTGCTTCAACGCCCTTGAGAAACTGCCCCATGGATACCGATTACCGCCTCGCTTTCGATCTGGCCCCGGTGGGCCTGGCACTCTCCAGCAACCGCAGCATCACAGACTGCAACCAGCACCTGTGCGACATGTTCGGCGTGGAGCGCAAGCAGTTGGTGGGCCAGTCTTTTCAACTGCTGTACCCCAGCGCCGACGAGTACGAGCGCACCGGCGCGCGCATCGCGCCCATCCTCAACCGCAACGGCACCTATGCCGATAACCGCATCATGAAGCGCCTGGGGGGTCGCACTGCGGGCGAACCGTTCTGGTGCCACGTGACCGGGCGCGCACTCAACCAGTCGGCACCGCACGAAGCCGGCATCTGGTGCTTTGAAGATTTGAGCGCCAGCCGCCCGGTCAAGGCCGAGTTGACCGCGCGCGAACGCGAGGTAGCCGCCTACCTGTTGCAAGGCATGACCAGCAAGCTGATCGGCAAGGCTCTGGACATCAGCCACCGCACGGTAGAGATATACCGCTCCAGGCTCATGCGCAAATACCGGGCCAGCACCACGGCGGATCTGGTGCACAAGCTGACCGCCGGCTAAGCCCTGCAGCAATAGCCCCCCGCGCCAGTCCGGGCCGGTGAAGAAGTTAAGCTTCGCACCTTTGAAATGATGCCGTCCAAGGACTCCCTTTTGAAACCACTACACCGTCTGGCCCGTCTTGGTGCCGCCCTGGGCTTGGGCCTGTTGGCGGGCGGCTGCGCCCTGCTGACCGCCCGGAACGAACCCAACGACCTTGTAACGCGGGTGCCACCCCATTGGAACGCGCCGCTGCCCCATGGCGGCAGCGGCACGGATCTGGCGCTGTGGTGGCAGGAACTGGATGACCCGCTGCTGCTGCAACTGATTGCCGCCAGCCAGAAAGAAAGCCCCACGCTGGCCGGCGCCGCCTCGCGTCTGGCGCAGGCCCGCGCTGCACTCGGCAGCGCGCGCGGCGCCAACCAGCCCAGCCTGAGCGCAACCGCCAGCGCCCAGCGTGGCGTCTCCAGTGTCAGCCCGACGGTAGGCACCGGTTTGCAGTCCAGCCTGGACGCCTCCTGGGAGTTGGACTTGTTCGGTGCCAACCGCAACACCGCGCAGGCCGCTGAAGCGCGCCTGCAGGGCTCCGGGGCGCAATGGCACGAGGCGCGGGTATCCGTGGCAGCAGAGACCGCCACCGTGTATTTTGGCTGGCATTCCTGCACGCAGGTGCTGGCCCTGGTGCAGGCCGACACCGCCTCGCGCAGCGAGACGGCACGTCTGGCCGAACTGAGCGTGCGTGCCGGCTTCACCGCGCCCGCCGTGGCCGCGCTGGCCCAGGCAGGCGCAGCCGAGGGGCGCACGCGCAGCGCGCAGCAGAGCCTGCAATGTGACAGCAGCGTCAAAGCGCTGGTGGCCCTGACCGCCCTGGAAGAGTCCGACCTGCGCCAGCGCCTGAACAGCGCGACCCGGCAAGCGTCGCCCGCCAGCCTGCCAGGGGTGGCCAGTGTGCCGGCCGACGCACTGTCACAGCGCCCGGACCTGTACAACGCCGAGCGCGAGGTGGCTGCGGCCAGCGCCGACCTGGGTGCAGCCCAGGCCCAGCGGTATCCCCGTCTGGCGCTGAATGGCTCCATCGGCACCCTGAACTACAGCAGCGCGCAGGGCACGACCGATCTGAGCACCTGGTCCATCGGACCGCTCAGCGTCAGCCTGCCCCTGCTCGACGGGGGACGACGCGCCGCCAATGTGGAAGTGGCACAGGCCCGCTACACCGAGGCCGTCGCCCTGTACCAGGCCAGGGTGCGGCAAGCCGTACGCGAGGTGGAAGACGCCTTGCTCAGCCTGGCCAGCACGGACGCGCAAAAGCACGACGCCGCACGGGCCGCCCAGGGCTACAGCACCTCCTTCAAGGCCACCCAGGCACGCTACCAGGCCGGTGCAGCCAGCCTGCCTGAGCTGGAAGACGCCCGACGCATCACCCTGGCGGCGCAAACCACCCTGTTGCAACTGGACCTGCAGCGCACGCAGGCCTGGATCGCGCTGTACCGCGCTTTAGGCGGCGGCTGGAAGCGCGATGCCGCAGTACCGCAAGACAAATCCTGACCCAAGCCCCCACAGACCCATGAAGAACCTCCGCACACCCACCGCCGCCGCCGCCCGCACCCTGGGCCTCTGCGCCCTGCTGTTTCTGCTGGCCGGCACCGACGGCCGCGCCCAAAGCGCCAATGCACCCAAGACCGCCGCCACACCCAAGGCCTCCATGACGGTCACCACCACCCGGCCCGGCCAGAGCGCCCTGCCCGTGCGGCTGGCGGCCAACGGCAATATTGCAGCCTGGCAGGAAGCCAGCGTGGGCTCGGAGTCCGGCGGTCTCAAACTGCTGGAAGTGCGCGCCAATGTGGGCGACCTGGTCAAGCGCGACCAGGTGCTGGCCGTGTTTGCGTCCGAGAGCGTGCAGGCCGATCTGGCCCTGGCCCGTGCCAATGTGGCGGAAGCCCAGGCCCAGGCAGCGGATGCCGCCGCCAATGCCGAACGCGCCCGCAGCCTGCAGGCGTCCGGTGCTTTGAGTACGCAGCAGATCAGCCAATACAGCACGGCTGACTTGACAGCCCAAGCGCGCGTGCAAAGTGCCCAGGCCGCGTTGGTGCAACAAGAGTTGCGCCTGAAACACACGCAGGTGCTGGCGCCGGACAGCGGCATCATTTCGGCGCGCAGCGCCACGGTGGGTGCGGTCACGGGGGCCGGCGCCGAGCTATTCCGTCTAATCCGCCAGGGCCGCCTGGAATGGCGCGCCGAAGTCACGGCGGCCGAGCTGGGCCGCATCAAGGCGGGCACCGCCGTGCACCTCACCAGCGCCAGTGGCAGCACGGTGCAAGGCCGGGTGCGCATGGTGGCACCCACGGTCGATGCACAGACGCGCAACGCCCTGGTGTACGTGGACTTGCAGGCAACACCCGCCAGCACGGCCGTCAAGGCCGGCATGTACGCGCGGGGTGAATTTGCCCTGGGGCAATCCAACGCCATGACGGTGCCGCAACAGGCCGTGGTGGTGCGTGACGGCTTTAACTACGTGTTTACCGTGGGCAAGGAGAACAAAGTGGCGCAGCAAAAAGTGGAAGCCGGGCGGCGCGTGGGCGATCAGGTGGAAATCCTCAAGGGCCTGAGCGCCGATGCGACGGTGGCCGTGGCCGGTGCCGGGTTTTTGAACGATGGCGACACGGTGCGTATCAGCACCGCCGCCCAGTAAGGACGCCACGCCATGAACGTTTCGGCCTGGTCGATCAAGAACCCGATTGCGGGCGTGATGCTGTTTGTCATGCTCACGTTTGCCGGGCTTATCGCCTTCAACAGCATGAAGGTACAGCAGTTCCCCGATCTGGATCTGCCCACGGTGGTCATTTCTGCCTCCCTGCCCGGCGCGGCACCGGCCCAACTGGAAACCGAGGTCGCGCGCAAGATGGAAAACGCCATCGCCAGCCTGCAGGGCCTCAAGCACATCTACACCAAGGTGCAGGACGGCGGCGTGACGATTACCGCCGAGTTCCGGCTGGAAAAACCGGGCCAGGAAGCCGTGGACGATGTGCGTTCGGCCATTGCCCAGATCCGCTCCGACCTGCCGTCTGACCTGCGCGACCCGGCGGTCAGCAAGATCAACCTGGCCGGCTCGCCGGTGCTGGCCTACACCGTGAGCTCGGCTCAGATGGACGATGAGGGCCTGAGCTGGTTTGTAGACAACACGATCACGCGCAAGCTGCTGTCGGTGCGCGGTGTGGGTGCCATCAACCGCGTGGGTGGGGTCAACCGCGAGATCGATGTGGCGCTGGACCCGGCACGTCTACAGGCCCTGGGCGCCACCGCAGCCGATATCTCGCGCCAGCTCAAAGCCATGCAACAGGAGTCCGCCGGCGGGCGCACCGACATTGGCGGCAGCGAGCAGCCCGTGCGCACCCTGGCCACGGTGGCCTCGGCGCGTGCGCTGGAAGCCATGGAGCTCAGCCTGGCCGACGGCCGCCATATCCGGCTGGACCAGGTGGCCACCATCCGGGACACGGTCGCGGAACCGCGCTCGGCGGCCCTGCTCAATGGCAAGTCGGTGGTGGGTTTTGAAGTGGCGCGCAGCAAGGGTGCCAGCGAAGTGGAAGTGGGCGCCGGTGTACGCAAGGCCTTGGAAGAGCTGCGCCTGCAGCACCCCGATATGCAGATCACCGAGGCGTTTGACTTTGTGACCCCGGTGCAGGAGGAATACGACGGCTCCATGCACCTGCTGTACGAGGGCGCGGCCCTGGCCGTGCTGGTGGTCTGGCTGTTCCTGCGCGACTGGCGCGCCACCTTTGTCTCGGCCGTGGCGCTGCCGCTGTCGGCCATTCCGGCCTTTGTCGGCATGCAGCAACTGGGCTTCTCCATCAATGTGGTGACCCTGCTGGCGCTCTCGCTGGTGATCGGCATCCTGGTGGACGACGCCATCGTGGAGGTGGAAAACATCGTGCGCCACCTGCGCATGGGCAAGTCGCCGTACCAGGCGGCCATGGAAGCGGCCGACGAAATTGGCCTCGCCGTGATCGCCACCACGTTTACGCTGATTGCCGTGTTTCTGCCCACGGCCTTCATGGCCGGCATACCCGGCAAGTTCTTCAAGCAGTTCGGCTGGACGGCCTCCCTTGCGGTGGCGGCTTCGCTCCTGGTGGCACGCGTGCTCACGCCCATGATGGCGGCCTACCTGCTCAAGCCCATCGTCACCGCGCACGCCGAGCCGGGCTGGATGCGCATCTACATGCGCTGGGCCCGTTGGTGCGTCAGCCACCGGTTGATCACTTTCCTCGCGGCCTGCGCCTTCTTTGTCGGCTCGCTGATGCTGATCCCGCTGCTGCCCAAGGGCTTTATTCCGCCGGACGACAACTCGCAAACCCAGGCCTATCTGGAACTACCGCCCGGCTCCACCCTGGCCCAGACCCGGGCCGTGGCTGAAGACGCGCGGCTGCGCCTGATGCAGGTGCCGCATGTGAAGAGCATTTACACCACCATAGGCGGCGGTGCCGCCGGCAGCGACCCGTTTGCCCCCCAAGGCGTGGGCGAGGCACGCAAGGCCACGCTCACCATCCTGCTGGACGAACGCAAGGCGCGCCCGCGCAAGCAGGGCATTGAGCAGCACATCCGCGACGCACTGGAACCCATTGCCGGCATCCGCAGCAAGGTCGGGCTGGGTGGTTCGGGCGAGAAATACGTGCTGGTGCTCAGCGGCGAAGACCCCTCAGCACTCAATGCCGCCGCCCACGCCGTGGAGCGCGACCTGCGCACCATTGCCGGCCTGGGCAATGTGGCGTCCACCGCCAGCCTGGTGCGCCCTGAGATTGCCGTGCGCCCCGACTTTGCCCGCGCCGCTGACAGGGGCGTGACCAGTGCGGCCATTGGCGAGACCCTGCGCATTGCCACCCTGGGCGACTTCGATGCCGCCCTGCCCAAGCTCAACCTCAGCCAGCGGCAGATCCCCATCGTCGTCAAGCTCGACAGCGCGGCCCGCACCGACCTCGACCTGCTGGGCCGCCTGAGCGTGCCCGGCACGCATGGCCCTGTGATGCTGAGCCAGGTGGCCACGCTGGAAGTGGCCGGCGGGCCGGCGGTGATTGACCGCTACGACCGCTCGCGCAACATCAACTTCGACATCGAGCTCTCCGGCCTGCCGCTGGGGGACGTGGCACTGGCCGTGCAGAACCTGCCTTCTATCAAAAACCTGCCGCCCGGCGTGGCGGTGCGCGAGGTGGGCGATGCCGAGGTCATGGGCGAGTTGTTTGCCAGCTTCGGGCTGGCCATGCTGACGGGGGTGCTGTGCATCTACATCGTGCTGGTGCTGCTGTTCAAGAGCCTGCTGCATCCGGTGACGATTCTGTTTGCCCTGCCCCTGTCCCTGGGCGGGGCCTTTGTCGGCCTGTTGCTGGCAGACAAAAGCTTTTCCATGCCGTCCCTCATCGGCCTGATCATGCTGATGGGCGTGGCCACCAAGAACTCGATCCTGCTGGTGGAGTACGCCATCCTGGCCCGGCGCGAACACGGCATGACGCGCTGGGAAGCGCTGATGGACGCCTGCCGCAAGCGCGCCCGCCCCATCATCATGACCACGCTGGCCATGGGCGCCGGCATGATGCCGATTGCCATCGGCCTGGGCGCGGCCGACACCAGCTTCCGTGCGCCCATGGCGATTGCCGTGATCGGCGGGCTGATCACCTCTACTTTTTTAAGTCTGCTGATCATTCCGGCGGTGTTCACCTATATCGATGACCTGGGCCAGTGGACGGCGCGCAAGTTCGCAAAAAGGAAGGCCTGAAGCTGCGAGGCAGGTGAATCCAAGTAACATCGACGCGAATTCATTCACGAGGGGGGCTGCTCCGTGCCGATACGTGGCATTCGGCGCTCCGTTCTTCCGCGTCAACCCCTGCACCGCGTTACCGACCTGCCATGCCGCACCCATCCATTCCTGCAGAAACCCGGGGGACACCGCCCATGCCGCCCGATCAGGAAAATCCGTGGGAGCTGGCGCTGGACGGTACGGGCTTGGGCGTTTGGGACTGGAACGTGGTCACCGGCGCGCAAAGGCACTCGGCGCGCTGGGAAGAAATGCTGGGCTACAGCCCTGGTGAACTGAAACAGGGCTACCAGGAGTTCTCCAGCCGCGTTCACCCGGACGATTTGCCGACCCAAGCGCGCGCCACTGCCGACTATGTGGCCGGGAACATCCCCAGCTACGCCGTCGATTTGCGCATTCGCTGTAAGGACGGCAGTTGGCGCTGGATCGCCTCGCGCGGGATGGTGGTGCAGCGCGATGCCCAGGGCAAACCCCTGCGCATGATAGGCACGCACACCGACATCCAGGAACGCAAGGCTGCCGAATCCGATCTGCTGGAGCGTTCGCATCTGTTGCGTGACACGCTGGGCAGCATCAGCCAGGGCATTTTTTTGCTGGATGCCCAAAAGCGCGTCATTTCCTATAACGCACGTGCCTGCGAACTGCTGGATTTGAGCCCGGAACTCCTGAGCCGCCAGCCCGCTCTGGAAGAAGTACACCGGCTGCAACTCGGCCGTGGCGACTTTGGTCCTGACTTGCAGGGCGTGGAGGAATCTGCACGCGCCTATATCCGCAGCCATGGCCAGGCAGCGCTACCCCAGCGCTATCTGCGCGTCACGCCCAAGGGCCGCACGCTGGAGGTCAAGTCGCAACTGCTGCCTGAGGGCGGGATGGTGCGTACGTTTTCAGATGTGACGGACTATGTCCGGGTGGAAACCGACCGTGCCCGGTTGGACAAACTGCTGCTGGCTATGCAGTCCTTGGCCCAGGTCGGTGGATGGGAAGTGGACATGCTGAGCGATCAGGTGTACTGGACCGAAGGGGTGTACCGCATTTTCCAGACCTCCCCGCAGGAGTTCACACCCGGTACGGCCCTGGCCACTGCCGGGCGTTTCCTGACGCCACGCTCCATGGCGTTGGTCAGTGCAACGTATTCCGACGCCGTCAACCAGCCCGCCACGCACGACTTTGAACTCGAAGCCATCACGGCCAAAGGCCAGCGCATCTGGATCCATGCCATGGGAACAGCGCTGTGGAAGAACGGGCAGTTGATTTCCCGGACCACGGTGGTGCAAAACATCACGGACGCCAAACTGGCGCAGGTGGCCCTGCTGGACGCGGAAAACCGTTGGAAGCTGGCGCTGGAAAGCACCGGTGACGGCGTGTGGGATTGGCACGTGCCCAGCGGGGTGGAGTTTTATTCGAAGCGCCTGATCGAGATGTACGGTTTCGAAGACGGGGAAGTCGCCAGCGAGGCCATGGAACTGGACCATCGCACCCATCCGGAAGACCGGGCAGAAATGGAGCGTGCGCGCAACGCCCATTTCAACGGACACACACCGACCTACTTCAACGAGCACCGCATACGCTGCAAAGACGGCAGCTGGAAATGGGTCTTGAGCCGCGGCATGCTGATCAGCCGCGACGCTGATGGCCGCCCGCTGCGCATGATTGGCACGCACACGGACATCACGGAGCGCAAGAGCGCCGAAGCCCTGATTCGCCAGCAAGCTTTTTTTGACACGCTCACAGGCCTGCCAAACCGGCGCATGCTGCGGGAGCGCCTGGAGCAGGAAATCAGGCACTCGCGGCGCAACGGCCAGCGGTTAGCGGTTCTGTTTATCGACCTGGACCACTTCAAGGAAGTCAATGACACCCTGGGGCACAACAGTGGCGACCAGTTGCTCGTGGAAGCGGGCAGGCGCATCAAACACTGTGTGCGGGAGTCAGACACCGTGGCCCGCATGGGAGGTGATGAGTTCACCGTGATCCTGACGGACATCTCCATCGCCGACACGCTGGAGCCGGTGCTGCAGAAAATTCTGCGCTCCATGGACGGGCTGTTCCAGATCGGCAATGAACAGGTCTTCGTCTCGGCCAGCATAGGCATCACCCTGTTCCCGACAGATGCCACAGAGATCGAAGACCTGTACAAAAATGCCGATCAGGCCCTGTACGTCGCCAAGGGCGAGGGGCGCAACCGCTTCAGCTTTTTTACCCCGGCCTTGCAGGAGGCCGCTCAAACCAGGGTCCGGCTGGCCAGCGATTTGCGCACCGCGCTCAACGACAACCAGTTCCGTGTGCTCTACCAGCCCATTGTGGAGCTGGCCACCGGCTCCATCCGCAAGGCCGAAGCCCTGATACGCTGGCAGCACCCCAAGCGCGGCCTGGTCAGCCCGGCCGCTTTTATCCCGATTGCCGAATCCAGCGGGCTGATTGTGGACATTGGCGATTGGGTGTTCCGGCAGGCGGCAGCCCAGGTGCAGAAATGGCGCAGCACCCTGCACCCCGACTTCCAGATCAGCGTGAACCGCTCGCCGGTGCAATTCCGCCACCACGACAGCAGCCAGGCCTCCTGGGGCCTGCAAATGCACGCACTGGGCCTGCCCGGCGATGCTTTGGTGGTGGAAATTACCGAAGGGCTGCTGCTGGACACCAGCGATGTGGTGGGCAATCAATTGCTGGCGCTGGGCGACGCCGGGGTCAAGGTGTCGCTGGACGACTTTGGCACCGGTTACTCGTCGCTGGCCTATCTGCAGAAGTTCGATATCGACTTCCTCAAGATCGACCAGTCCTTTGTGCGCAACCTGGTCCCCGGCTCCACCGATCTGGCCCTGTGCAAGGCCATCATTGTGATGGCCCATGCCCTGGGCATGCAGGTGATTGCCGAAGGTGTGGAAACGGCACAGCAGTGCGCCTTGCTGACCGAGGCGGGTTGCGACTACGGCCAGGGCTACCTGTTCGCCCGCCCCATCAGCCCCGGCGAATTCGAGGCCCTGCTGAACCAGCCGTAGGCACCGCAGGGGCCCGGCATCTGTTCCAATCCACGCTATGAACCCACTTAGCGACATGGAACAGCGCCTGGAAGCGCTGGAAATCAAGGCCAGTTTTACCGAAGATCTGGTGGACAAGCTCGACCAGATCATCATTCGCCAGCAGCGCACCCTCGATGCCCTGGTGAATGAACTGCGCCTGCTGCGCGACCAGGCCACCACGGCCGGCGAGGGCGGCACGCAGCGCAACCTGCGCGACGACTTGCCGCCGCATTACTGATACCCACCAAGGAGACCTCCATGCGCTTCCCCCTGCCCGACCTCAATACCCTGCCCGCCGACATCCAGGCCAAGATTCTGGAAGTACAGGAAAAATCCGGCTTCATTCCCAATGTTTTTCTGGCCCTGGCGCGCCGCCCGGCCGAATGGCGGGCCTTTTTCGCCTACCACGACGCGCTGATGCTGCGCGAGGAGTCCAGCCTGACCAAAGGCGACCGGGAAATGATCGTCACGGCCACCAGTGCCGCCAACCAGTGCCTGTATTGCGTGGTCGCCCATGGTGCGCTCTTGCGTATTTACGAGAAGAAGCCCTTGGTGGCCGACCAGGTGGCGGTGAACTACCGCAAGGCCGACATCACGCCGCGCCAGCGCGCCATGCTGGACTTCGCCCTGAAGGTCTGCCAAAACAGCCAGGCCGTGGACGAAGCCGACTTTGCGGCCTTGCAGGCCCACGGCTTTAACGATGAAGACATCTGGGACATCACCGGCATCACCGCCTTTTTCGGCCTGTCCAACCGCGTGGCCAGCGTCACCGGCATGCTGCCCAACCCGGAGTTCTACCTGCTGGGCCGCCTGCCCAAGGTCAAAAAGTAGCCTATGCGCCTTGACACCCTGCCCGCAGCCGTGGCCCGGTGGCTGGCGCCCGGCCGCAGTGCCCTGCTGCTGGCCGCGCTGCTTGGCGTGGCCCTGCAGGGCCACGCCTGGGAACTGGCACAACCGGAACGCTCCAGCGGCGTGGTCGAGAAACCCGGCTGGACCACGCACAGCTATGCCGTTGCCGCCGCCAACCCGCTGGCAACGCAGGCCGGCCTGGAGATTTTGCAGGCTGGTGGCAGCGCGGTGGATGCGGCCATCGCCGTGCAAATGGTGCTGGCGCTGGTGGAGCCACAGTCCAGCGGCATCGGTGGCGGTGCGTTCCTGGTCCACCACGACGGCCAGGTGACCCGGGCCTATGACGGGCGCGAAACCGCACCCGCACGGGCCACGCCCCAACTGTTTCTGGACGCCGGCGGCAAGGCCTTGCCCTTCATGGCCGCGGTGGTGGGTGGCCGCTCGGTCGGGGTCCCCGGTGTTTTGCGCATGTTGTTTCTGGCGCACCAACAGCACGGCAAACTGACCTGGAGGGCCCTGTTCCAGCCGGCCATCCGGCTGGCCACAGCGGGCTTTGCCATCAGCCCGCGCATGGCCGCCCTGCTTGCAGCCGAGGTGGCACTCAAGTCCGATCCGGATGCGCTGGCCTACTTTTTCGATCCCCAAGGAAGGCCCTGGCCTGCCGGCCACCTGTTGCGCAATCCCGAACTGGCCGAGGTGATGCAAGCCATCGCAGACCAGGGGCCGGATGCGCTGATGAAGGGCGAGGTCGCCCAGGCGCTGGTGCACAAGGTGCAAGCGCATCCCAATGCCGGCACGCTGTCGCTGGAAGATCTGGCCGCCTACCAAGCCGTGCTGCGAGAGCCTCTGTGTTTTGACTATGCAGTCGCCGCCACCGTGCGGACCTACCGCATCTGCGGCATGCCGCCCCCCGGCTCCGGCACGCTGGCCCTGGGCCAAATACTGGGTATCTTGAATGCCACGCCGGGCGCCGACCTGCCACTGGTGCAAGGCCAGCCCGGCGCGCCATGGCTGCACCGCTACACCGAGGCCGCGCGCCTGGCCTTTGCCGACAGGGCCCGGTATGTGGCGGACCCGGCCTTTGTGGCCGCACCGGCGGGCCACTGGGAAAGCCTGCTGGCCCCCGCCTACCTGACGGAACGGGCCCGCGCGATCGCGCCCGACGGCCCCGGCATGAAAGCGGTACTGCCCGGCGTTCCGGGGCCACTCCAGGTCAGCTACGCCGCCATGCCGGACCAAACGGAGCACGGCACATCCCATATTTCCATCATCGATGCCTATGGCAACGCGCTGGCCATGACCAGCACGATCGAAGACGGCTGGGGCGCGCGGCTGATGGTCAATCGTGGCAAGGGGCTGCGCGGCGGCTTTTTGCTCAACAACCAGCTAACCGACTTCAGCTTTGAGCCCACGGGTGCCGACGGCCAACCCGTGGCCAACCGCGTGGAGGCGGGCAAGCGCCCGCGCTCGTCCATGTCGCCGGTGCTGGTTTTCGACAAGACTACGGGCCAGTTGCGCATCAGCGCCGGCAGCCCGGGCGGCGCCTTCATCATCCACTTCACCGCCAAAACGCTGCTGGGCCTGCTGAACTGGGACTTGACACCGCAACAGGCCATTGCATTGCCGAATTTCGGCACCCTGGGTGGCCCGCTTTTTCTGGAACAGGACCGTTTCAGCGCTGCCACCCTCACCGACTTGCGCGCGCGCGGGCACACGGTGGTGGAGACACCGCTGCCCAGCGGCCTGCAGGCCTTGCAACGACAGCCCGGTTATTTACAGGGCGGTGCCGACCCGCGCCGGGAAGGGCTGGTCCTGGGCGATTAAGCTCTCGCGTTCAATCATGGCAATTCCCCAAACATTTATTCAGGAACTGGTCGCACGTGCCGACGTGGTGGAGATCGTCGGCCGCTATGTGCCCTTGAAGAAGGCCGGCGCCAACTTCATGGGCCTGTGCCCCTTCCACGGCGAGAAGTCGCCCTCGTTCTCCGTCAGTCCCACCAAACAGTTCTACCACTGCTTTGGCTGCGGCAAAAACGGCAACGCCATCAGCTTTTTGATGGACCACGCCGGTATGAGCTTCATCGAAGCCGTCAAAGACCTGGCCCAGCAATACGGCATGCAAGTGCCGGAAGAAGAAGGCACGCCGCAGGACCGGGCCCGCGCCCAGGAGCAGCGCGAGAAGCAGCACACCTTGACCAGCGTACTGGAGCAGGCTGGTGATGCCTACCGCAAGGCGCTGAAAGATTCGCCCCGCGCCATTGCCTACTTCAAGGGCCGGGGCCTTTCGGGCGAGGTTGCCAAGCAGTTTGGTCTGGGCTATGCGCCCGAGGGCTGGCGCAGCCTGGCCAGCGTGTTTCCGCACTACGACGACCCGCTGCTGGTCGAAAGTGGGCTGGTCATCAGCAATGTGGAAGAGGACGGCGGCGAGGAGAAGCGCTACGACCGTTTCCGCGATCGTGTCATGTTCCCGATCCGCAACATCAAGGGCGAGTGCATCGGTTTTGGCGGCCGTGTTCTGGGTGACGACAAGCCCAAGTACCTGAACTCACCGGAAACCCCGGTATTCAGCAAGGGCCGCGAACTCTACGGCCTGTTTGAAGCCCGCTCCGCCCTGCGCGACCAGGGCTATGTGCTGGTCACCGAGGGCTATATGGACGTGGTCGCCCTGGCGCAGCTGGGCTTTCCCAACGCGGTAGCCACGCTGGGCACCGCCTGCACGGCCGAGCATGTGCAAAAGCTGTTCCGCTTTACCGATGCGGTGGTGTTCAGTTTTGATGGCGACGCCGCCGGCCAGCGCGCCGCGCGCAAGGCGCTGGACGGCGCCCTGCCCTACGCCACAGACGTGCGCAGCATCAAGTTCCTGTTTTTGCCCACGGAGCACGATCCCGACAGCTTTATCCGTGCCAATGGCCGCGAAGCCTTTGCCCGCTATGTGTCCGAGGCCACACCCTTGAGCCGCTTTCTGATCGAGTCCGCGCGCGAGGGCCTGGACCTCAACAGCGCCGAGGGCCGTGCGCACCTCTCCAGCAACGCCAAGCCACTGTGGTCCGCCATGCCCGATGGTGCCCTCAAGATGCAGCTGCTGGGCGAAATTGCCGACCTGGTGCAGCTCACCGGACGCGAACTGTCCGCGCTGTGGAATCCGGCCGCCGCCGCCGCGACCAAACCGGCGCGCGATGGCGGCTGGCGCAAGAACAAAGGCGACTTTGGCCAAAGCAACGCAGACCGCAGCGGTTGGGGCCAGGCAAGCTCCTATGGTGCGTTTGGCGGCCGCTCCGCCCGACCCGGCGGGCGCTCCCAGCCGGCCAGCCGGGCCGACCATGCGACGCGCATTCTGATGGGTCAGTCGGTTTTGTGGAACACCCTGAGCAATGAAGACCATGCCCTTTTGTGCGAACTGCCCGAGCCCCACGGCCCCCTGCTGGCCTGGCTGGAAGGGCAATTACACGAACACGGCGCCCTGCCCTGGGAGGCCTTGCGCGAGGCCTTGACGGGACACGCGGGCGAAGAATTGGCACTGCGGCTGATGTCCGGCCCGGCCATTCCGGTGCAACCCGAAAGCGAATCGGCGCCCGAACTGCGCGACCTGCTCCACCGCATGCTGATAGACCGCCTCAAGCAGCAGGAAACCGAGGCCATCGAGGCTTCCAAGGCCGATCCGCAGGCTTTGCTGCGCTACCGTGAACTCCAGACACGCCGGCTGCAACTGGAAAAAGTGCAATCCGAAGGTATAATCCAAGGCTGATCAGGCAAGAGCGACAGCAACACCTCCGGGCCAGGCCATATGCAGACACCGTTCGCAGCAGGCCACCTCACCGCAAGGATTGCATTCCAAATGTTCGCCCTCACATCTTGCCGTGGGACTTTCCTTCCCTACCCTGCCACCTGAGGCGCCTGAGGCGACCGGGTTGGCGTTTGACCCGTCTGCTCGAATTGTTTTGATGTCCTGAGGTTTTCGCATGCCCGTTCAAAAATCAGCCAAGCCAGCCACCAACGCCGTCCCGTCCGCCAGCAAAGCGCCGACCAAGACCGAAAAGAAAGCCGCACCTGTGTCCACATCCAAAGCCGCTCTGAAAGCCGCAGCCGACGAACTTCTGGCAAAGAAAAAGCCGGGTCGCCCGCCCAAAGCCGCCGCCACTGAATCCAGCGATACAGCCACCGGTGCCAAGCGCGGTCGCAAGCCAAAGGCTGCCACTGCCGCAGCCAAGAGCGGTGGAGACGGTGAAGACATGGATATGTCCGACATCGAAGCGGACCTGGCCGGTGAGCCCGAAGCCGCAACCACCGTCACCGCAACCGGTGAAAAGGTCAAGCCGCTGCGCATGAAAATCAGCAAGGCCAAAGAACGCGCCTTGATGAAAGAGTTTGGTCTGGACGAGACCGTGCTGTCCGAAGAAGACATGGCCAAGCGCCGCGCGCGCCTGAAGGCCCTGATCACCCTGGGCAAGACCCGCGGCTACCTGACGCACGGCGAAATTTCCGACCATCTGCCCGACAAGCTGGTCGATGCCGAAACGCTGGAAGTCGTGATCTCCATGTTGAACGACATGGGTGTCGCGGTCTACGAACAGACCCCGGATGCGGAAACCCTGTTGCTCAACAACAATGTGTCCACCGCCGCCACGGTAGAAGAAGCCGAAGAAGAAGCCGAAGCCGCCCTGTCCACCGTGGACAGCGAGTTCGGCCGCACCACCGACCCGGTGCGCATGTATATGCGTGAAATGGGCACGGTTGAACTGCTGACCCGCGAAGGCGAAATTGAAATCGCCAAGCGCATCGAAGGCGGCCTGATGGCCATGATGGAGGCGATCAGCAAGTCGCCCGCCACCATCGCCGAAATCCTGCGCCTGGGCGAAGACATCCGCGAAGGCAAGGTGGTCATCACCACCATCGTCGACGGTTTCTCCAACCCCAACGAGGCCGATGACTATGTGGCCGAAGAAGACTTCGACGAGTTCGACGAGAACGATGACGACGACGGCAAGGGCGGCTCCAAGGCGCTGACCAAGAAGCTCGAAGAGTTAAAGAAACAGGCGCTGGAACGCTTCGACAAGCTGCGCGAACTGTTCGAAAAAATCCACAAGATCTATGACAAGGAAGGCTACGGCACGCCTGCCTACGTCAAGACCCAGAATGCGCTGAGCGAAGAGCTGATGACCATCCGCTTCACCGCCAAGGCGATTGAGAAGCTGTGCGACATGGTGCGCGGCCAGGTGGATGATGTGCGCAAGATGGAGCGCGAACTGCGTCGCATCATCGTCGACAAGTGCGGCTACTCCCAGGAAAACTTCATTGCCGAATTCAGCGGCCGCGACAAAAACAACCAGCCGGTTGCCAGCAACCTGCTGAACCTGAAGTGGATCGAAAAGCAAGCCGCCGCCGGCAAACCCTGGTCTGCCGTCATGGGTCGCAACATTCCGCCGGTGCAGGATCTGCAGCAAAAGCTGACCGATCTGCAGTCCCGCGTGGTCGTGCCCCTGGCCCAGCTGAAAGACATCAACAAGCGCATGAACTCGGGCGAATCGTCCAGCCGTGCGGCCAAGAAAGAGATGATCGAGGCCAATCTGCGCCTGGTGATCTCGATTGCCAAGAAGTACACCAACCGCGGCCTGCAGTTCCTGGATCTGATCCAGGAAGGCAACATCGGTCTGATGAAGGCCGTGGACAAGTTCGAATACCGCCGCGGCTACAAGTTCTCGACCTACGCCACCTGGTGGATTCGCCAGGCCATTACCCGCTCGATTGCGGACCAGGCGCGCACCATCCGGATTCCGGTGCACATGATCGAAACCATCAACAAGATGAACCGCATCAGCCGCCAGCACCTGCAGGAGTTCGGCTTTGAGCCCGATGCCTCCGTGTTGGCCGAGAAGATGGAGATCCCGGAAGACAAGATCCGCAAGATCATGAAGATCGCCAAAGAGCCGATCTCCATGGAAACCCCCATCGGTGACGATGACGACAGCCACCTGGGTGACTTCATTGAGGACGGTGCCAACACCGCCCCCATGGAAGCCGCCATGCAGGCCGGTCTGCGCGATGTGGTCAAGGACATCCTCGACAGCCTGACGCCGCGCGAAGCCAAGGTGCTGCGCATGCGCTTCGGTATCGAAATGACGTCCGACCACACGCTGGAAGAAGTGGGCAAGCAGTTTGACGTGACGCGTGAGCGCATCCGCCAGATTGAAGCCAAGGCTTTGCGCAAACTGAAACATCCAAGTCGCTCCGACAAACTGCGTAGCTTCACCGACACGCTGTAATAGGAAACCAAGTGGGCTGTCAGCCCACTTTGGTTTTTAGGAGCTTGATTTGGACGATGTCTTTGTCCTGCTGGACGACTGCCACGCCACTGCGGCTGCGCCCAGCAGCAGGCTGTACAGCGGCTTTGTGCGCGAACACCGTTGCACCGATCCGCACACGCTGGATGCGCTCTGGCAGGCCGTCGCGGCCGACCAGCGCAAGGGGCTGCACGCCGCCATCTTCGCGGACTACGAATGGGGCTGCAAGCTGCAACAGGCCGGGCTGGCACAGGTCACCGCGCGGGACCGCAGCGCCTTGCGCGTGTTCATGTTTGAGAGGCTGCAGACGCTGGGCGCCGGGGCGGTGGCGCAATGGCTGGCGCAACAGGACGGCAGCGACACCCCCTCGCCTGCCGGCATCTGCGATTTGCAAGCCGAAATCGACCAGGGGCAATTTGAAGCTGCCATCGCGCACATCCATGCGCTGATCCGCCGGGGCGAAACCTACCAGGTCAACTACACCTTGCGCATGCGCGGCTCGCAATACGGCACACCCCTGGGGCTGTACCGGCGCCTGCGCGCCATGCAGCCGGTGGCCTTTGGCGCGCTGGCCTTGCTGCCCGGCATTTCCAGTGAATCCGCAAGCGCTGCAGACCAGTGGGTTTTGTCTTCATCGCCCGAACTGTTTGTGCGCAACACCGCAGGCCAACTCACGGCCCGCCCGATGAAGGGCACGGCCGCACGGCTTGCCGATCCGGAACGGGACCTTCAGCGCGCGCACTGGCTGGCCCACGACGCCAAGAACCGCTCCGAAAACGTGATGATCGTGGACCTGCTGCGCAACGACCTGGGCCGCATTTCAGAAACCGGTTCGGTCCAGGTGCCCACGCTGTTCGCCGTGGAAACGTACAAGACGGTGCACCAGATGACCTCCACGGTCACGTCCCGCTTGCGCACCGGTGTTCCATTCCCCGAGGTGCTGCGCGCCCTGTTCCCCTGTGGTTCGATTACCGGCGCACCCAAGCTGCACACCATGGATTTGATTGCTGCCCTGGAATCCGGAGCCCGCGGCCTGTATTGCGGTGCGATAGGTTGGGTGGATGCCCCCACTGCCGGATCCCCTGCCGGCGACTTTTGCCTGTCGGTGGCCATTCGCACCATCGTTCTGGGTGCAGAACAATCCGGGCGGCGTGCGGCCCTGCTCGGCGTGGGCAACGGCATCGTGATGGATTCGGATGCCGCAGAAGAATTTGCCGAAGTCCAGGCCAAGACGCGTTACCTGCGGGAAATGGAGCCCGGCTTAACGCTGTTTGAAACCCTGCGTGTGCAGCATGGACGCGCGGTGCGGCTGCCGCAGCATCTGCAGCGACTGCAAGCCAGCGCCCGGGCGTTGGGCTTTGCCTGCGATGCAGCAACGGTTGCCAACACATTGGCGGCGTACTTGCAGACTCTGGACCCGGCGCAGTCGTATCGCCTGCGCCTCGATCTGCAGCACAACGGTGACGTCCGTTTGCAGCACAGCGTCCTCGGTGCCCGGGCCGTCGGCCCGGCCGGTTTGGTGCTCTCGGCCACCCCCGTGCCCGCACAGGAGGCGGCCCTGCTGAACCACAAGACCTCACTGCGCAGCGCCTATGACGCAGCCATCCAGAAGGCAATCGCCTGCGAGGCCTTTGATGCTGTTTTTCTCAACGACCGGGGCGAGGTGTGCGAAGGTGCCCGCAGCAGCCTGTTCGTTCAATTGGACGGCCGCTGGTGGACACCACCGTTGCGGTGCGGCGTGCTGGCAGCGGTCATGCGCCAGCGTCTGCTGCAGCGCCACCCGCAGATCGGTGAAAAAGCGCTCGGTCTGGACGACGTGCTGTCGGCGCAGGCGCTGGTGGTGTGCAGTTCGCTGCGTGGGCTGCAGCGTGCGCGGTGGCTCAGGGATGCGCACGGAAATGTGCTGCGCGTGTAATTGCGATAAGCTGGCGCACGAACGGTTGCGAACAGGGGGTGCGTGCATGGGTACCAAAGAATTGCTGGCCATGGGGCAGTTGCTCAGCCTGCTGGAGGCCCGCTACGCCATGCGGGTGCTCTGGGCGCTCAAAGACGGCCGTGCGCAAACCTTCCGTCTTTTGCAGGACAGTGTGGGCGGCATCACGCCCAACACCCTGAACACCCGCATCAAGGAGTTGCGTGAAGCCGGCCTGCTGACGCACGTCAGCGAAGGCTATTGCCTGACGCCGGTCGGTACCGAGTTCAGCAAGCGCCTGAGCGAATGGCCCGCCTTCGCGGCCCGCTGGGCTGGCGGCCAGCCCAAGCCACCCCAGTAGCCGGTCTTGCCAGGCCTATGCGGCATAATTTAGGGTTGGCCCGTACCCGGTACTTCGCCGCGCGATAACGGACTCGCAACAACCCCAAGGAATATTCATGCAAACCACAGCAAGCGGACTTCAATATCTGGACACAGTAGAGGGCAGCGGAGCCCAGGCAGTAGCCGGCAACAGCGTCAAGGTGCATTACACCGGCTGGCTGTTTAACGACGGCGTTCAGGGCGCCAAGTTCGACTCCAGCAAAGACCGCGGCGATCCGTTCGTGTTCAGCCTGGGCGCCGGCATGGTGATCAAGGGTTGGGACGAAGGCGTGGCCGGCATGAAGGTGGGCGGTGCGCGCACCCTGATCATCCCTGCAGCCCTGGGCTACGGTGCGCGTGGCGCAGGCGGCGTGATCCCCCCGAACGCCACACTCAAGTTTGACGTGGAACTGCTGGCCGTCTAGGAAGCATCCCTGCCCCGGCCTTGCCCTTGCTGCAGGGAGGGGCTCTTGAAACCGGTTCGATTGCCCCCAACTGCGGGGCATCGTTTTATTTGCAGCCTTCATTGCGACCCACCAGCATGTCTGAACCAACCCACCCTACCGCCCCCGACCAAGACCAAGCCCCCGGCCAACCCAGTGCCGAAGAACTGGCCGCAGCCCTGAACGCCACCGAAGCCGATGCCATGGCCGCACTGCAGGCAGAGCTGGCCACACTCAAGGCCAAGAGCGCCGAGATGGCCGACCAGTACCTGCGCGCCAAGGCCGATGCAGAGAACGCCCGCCGCCGGGCCGAAGAAGAAATTTCCAAGGCACGCAAGTTTGCCGTGGAAGGCTTTGCGGATAGCCTGCTGCCCGTCGCTGACAGCCTGGAAGCGGGCCTGCTCATCAAGGACGCCAGCGCCGACCAGATCCGCGAAGGCGCCCAGGCCACGCTGCGCCAGTTGCTTGCTGCGCTGGAGCGCAACAAGGTGATCGCCATCAACCCCGAGCCCGGCGCCAAGTTTGACCCGCACCAACACCAGGCCATCAGCGTGGTGCCTTCCGAACTGGAAGCCAACACGGTGGTCAGCGTGCTGCAAAAAGGCTACTCCATCGTCGAGCGCGTTCTGCGCCCGGCGCTGGTGACAGTGGCAGCCGCCAAGTAAGCACAGCGTGCGCTGAATCAGCGCACGAAAGAAGGGGCCGGTGGGCTTGAAAGCCGGCCATCAGCCCACACCTCGTAAACATCTGAATTTTGAATCAAGCAGGAGTACATCATGGGAAGAATCATCGGTATTGACCTCGGCACCACCAACAGCTGTGTGGCCATCATGGAAGGCAACACGCCCAAGGTTATTGAAAACGCAGAAGGCGCGCGTACCACGCCAAGCATCATTGCGTACCAGGAAGACGGCGAAGTGCTGGTCGGTGCGTCCGCCAAGCGCCAGTCGGTCACCAACCCCCGCAACACGCTGTACGCAGTGAAGCGCCTGATCGGTCGCAAGTTCACTGAAAAAGAAGTGCAAAAGGACATCGACCTGATGCCCTACAAGATTGCTGCTGCCGACAATGGCGACGCCTGGGTCGAAGTGCGCGGCAACCGCATGGCACCCCAACAGGTCAGCGCCGACATTCTGCGCAAGATGAAGAAAACCGCCGAAGACTACCTCGGCGAAGAAGTGACTGAAGCCGTGATCACGGTGCCCGCTTACTTCAATGACGCGCAGCGCCAAGCCACCAAGGACGCCGGCCGTATTGCCGGTTTGGATGTCAAGCGCATCATCAACGAACCCACGGCTGCGGCCCTGGCCTTCGGCCTGGACAAGAACGAAAAGGGCGACCGCAAGATTGCCGTCTATGACCTGGGCGGCGGCACCTTTGACGTGTCCATCATCGAAATCGCCGATGTCGATGGCGAGAAGCAATTCGAAGTGCTGTCCACCAACGGTGACACCTTCCTGGGCGGCGAAGACTTCGACCAGCGCATCATCGACTTCATCATTGCCGAGTTCAAGAAAGAACAGGGCGTGGACCTGGGCAAGGACGTGCTGGCCCTGCAACGCCTGAAGGAAGCCGCTGAAAAGGCCAAGATCGAACTCTCCAGCAGCTCGCAGACCGACATCAACCTGCCCTACATCACAGCCGACGCCTCCGGCCCCAAGCACCTGAGCGTCAAGCTGACCCGTGCCAAGCTGGAAAGCCTGGTCGAAGAACTGATCGAGCGCACCATTGCCCCCTGCCGCACCGCCATCAAGGATGCCGGCGTGAACGTGGCCGACATCCATGACGTGATCCTGGTCGGCGGCATGACCCGCATGCCCAAGGTGCAAGAGAAGGTCAAGGAGCTGTTTGGCCGCGAACCCCGCAAGGACGTGAACCCTGATGAAGCAGTGGCCGTTGGCGCTGCCATTCAAGGCCAGGTGCTCTCCGGTGACCGCAAGGACGTGCTGCTGCTGGACGTGACACCGCTGTCCCTGGGTATTGAAACCCTGGGCGGTGTCATGACCAAGATGATCACCAAGAACACGACCATCCCGACCAAGTTTGCCCAGACCTTCTCCACCGCCGACGACAACCAGCCGGCCGTGACCATCAAGGTGTTCCAGGGTGAGCGCGAGATTGCAGCCGTCAACAAGCTGCTCGGTGAGTTCAACCTCGAAGGCATCCCGCCGGCAGCGCGCGGCACGCCGCAGATCGAAGTGTCTTTTGACATTGACGCCAACGGCATTCTGCACGTGGGCGCCAAGGACAAGGGCACCGGCAAGGAAAACAAGATCACCATCAAGGCCAACTCCGGTTTGACCGAAGAAGAAATCCAGAAGATGGTGAAAGACGCCGAAGTGAACGCTTCCGACGACAAGAAGAAGCTCGAACTGGTGCAGGCCCGCAACGAAGCCGAAGCCAACGCCCACAGCGTCAAGAAGAGCCTGACCGAGTACGGCGACAAGCTCGATGCCGGCGAAAAGGAAAAGATCGAAGCCGCCATCAAGGAAGTGGAAGAGGCCTTGAAGTCGGACGACAAGGACGCCATCAAAGCCAAGAGCGAAGCGCTCGGTACCGTGAGCCAGAAGCTCGGCGAGAAGATGTACGCTGACATGCAAGCCAAGCAGGCGGCCGAAGCGGGCGCTGCCGGTGGTGCAGCCCCCGAGCAGGAAGGCCAAGCCTCGGCCAAGCCCAACGACGACAACGTCGTGGACGCTGAGGTCAAGGAAGTCAAGAAGGGCTAAACGCCGACGGCGAACGTTCGCCCCTGCGCGCCGCGTTGAACACCTTGGGTGGCTCAACGCGGCTTTTGTGTTGTAAACAGACCCCGATTGAACATGGCCAAAAGAGACTATTACGAAACCCTCGGCGTTGCCAAGAATGCCAGCGAAGAGGACATCAAGAAGGCCTACCGCAAGCTGGCCATGAAGCACCACCCGGACCGCAACCAGGGTGACGCCACCAAGGCGGCCGAAGAGAAATTCAAGGAGGCCAAAGAGGCCTATGAGATGCTGTCGGACGCGCAGAAGCGCGCCGCCTATGACCAGTACGGCCACGCCGGCGTCGACCCGAACCGCGGTGGTGGCGGTGCAGGCGCAGAAGGCTATGGCGGTTTCGCCGAAGCCTTTGGCGATATCTTCGGTGACATGTTCGGCCAGCAGCGCGGCGGGCGTCCCGGCGCCGGCGGCGGTCGTCAGGTCTACCGTGGCAGCGACCTGAGCTACGCCATGGAAGTCACCCTGGAAGAAGCGGCCCGTGGCAAGGACGCGCAAATCCGCATTCCCAGCTGGGACAGCTGCGACACCTGCAAGGGCACCGGCGCCAAACCCGGCACCCAGGTCAAGACCTGCGGTACCTGCAGCGGTGCCGGTACCGTGCAGATGCGCCAGGGCTTTTTCAGCGTGCAACAAACCTGCCCCACCTGCCGCGGCAATGGCAAGGTGATTCCCGAGCCTTGCACGGCTTGCCATGGACAGGGCAAGATCAAGCGCCAGAAGACCCTGGAAGTCAAAATCCCGGCAGGTATCGACGGTGGCATGCGCATCCGCAGTGCCGGCAACGGCGAGCCTGGAACCAACGGCGGCCCGGCAGGGGACCTGTACATCGAGATCCGCCTCAAGAAGCACGACATCTTTGAGCGCGACGGCGATGACATCCACTGCTCGGTGCCCATCAGCATGGCCACGGCCGCGCTGGGTGGCGAGATCGATGTACCCACGCTGGCCGGCAAGGCTGCCATCGACATCCCTGAAGGCACGCAGACCGGCAAGCAATTCCGCCTGCGGGGAAAAGGCATCAAGGGCGTGCGCGGCAGCTACCCCGGGGACCTGTACTGCCACATCGTGGTGGAAACGCCGGTCAAGTTGAGCGAGCACCAGCGCAAACTGCTGCGGGAGCTGGACGATTCGTTCAAAAAGGGCGGTAGCAAGCACTCTCCTTCCGGTGACAGCTGGACGGACCGCTTGAAGAGCTTCTTCAGCTAGCGCCGAAAAAAGGCGCCCCCGTAACGCGATTTCCTTGCGTTATTCGATGGGCAAGCGATGCCGCCAGGTCTATAAAGGCCTGGTGGCATTTTTTATTGGGGGTTTGATATGGGTGTGCGCATTACCTTTCTGGGTGGAGCCGATACGGTCACCGGCTCCAAGTACCTGGTGCGGCACCAGGATGAAAGCCTGCTCGTGGACTGCGGGCTGTTCCAGGGCTTCAAGCAGCTGCGCTTGCGCAATTGGAATCCGCTGCCGGTGTTGCCGCAATCCATCCATGCCGTCTTGCTGACCCATGCCCATCTGGACCACAGCGGCTACCTGCCGCTGCTGGCCAGGGAAGGTTTTAACGGCCATGTGTTCGCGTCCACGGGCACACGCGATCTGTGCAAAATTCTGCTGCCCGACAGCGGCCATATTCAGGAAGAGGATGCCGAGTTTGCCAACCGCAAAGGCTTCTCCAAACACGCACCGGCATTGCCTCTCTACACCCGCCAGGACGCCTTGGACTGCCTGCCGCTGATCAAGACCGTAGACATGGGCACTGCCTTCCAACCCATTCCCGGCTGGCGCGCCACCTTCCAGAGTGCGGGACATATCCTGGGCGCAAGCAGCGTACTGCTGGAAGTGGCGGGCCGGCGCATTCTGTTCTCCGGCGACCTGGGCCGCCCGGATGACAGCCTCATGAACCCGCCCGACCGACCGCCCGCTGCCGACACGGTGCTGATCGAATCCACGTATGGCGACCGCAGCCACCCCGTCGACAACCTGCTGGCAGAACTTGGGCCCGCCCTGCACCGTCTGGCAGCGCGCGGCGGCGTCGCGGTGGTGCCGGTGTTTGCGGTAGGTCGCGCGCAGGCCCTGCTGCATGCCATCAACCAACTGAAAGCCCGCGGCGACATTCCGACGGCGCTGCCGGTGTTTCTGGACAGCCCGATGGCGGTACACACCACCAACCTGTTTGAACACCATGCCGGCGAGCACCGGCTCAACCAGAGTGAAGTGCGCGCCTTGACACACAGCGCCACCATGGTCAGCAGCACCGATGAGAGCAAAGCACTGGCCTCACGCCACGGCCCCATGGTGATCCTGTCGGCCAGCGGCATGGCTACCGGCGGGCGCGTACTGCACCATCTGGAACAGCACGCAGGCAAGCACCGCAACATGGTCATACTGACCGGTTTTCAGGCGCCCGGCACCCGGGGCGCCACACTGGCCGGCGGTGCGCGCAGTGTGCGCATCCACGGGCACGATGTGGCGGTGGAGGCGGAAATCGTGAACCTGCAATCGGCTTCCGCCCATGCCGACGGCAACCAGTTGCTGGACTGGCTGCGCGCTATGCCCGCAGCACCGGCGCAGGTGTATGTGGTGCACGGCGAGCGGCAGGCATCCGACACCTTGCGGGCACGCATCCAGCGCGAACTGGGCTGGCGCGCCATGGTGCCGGAGCACGGATCGACCTGGCCGAGTTAGGCACCATGCGCCCCAAGGTTCAAATCACATTGGATATCGCTTTATCCTGATAGCGATCCAGCGCGCCTCTGGCTTCACCGACTCCGTTCAGAAAGTCGATCAGGACGTTGGTGTCAAAAATGCGGCTTCACCATTCGTCTCGCAGTTTGGACTGGTAGGCCAGACCGTCAACCCGGGTGCCTTTCCACAGGCCGAAAGCCGCATTGGCATCTTCTGCAGGCTTGAACTGGGCCAGATACATGGATACCGCCTGACGAATCAGTTCGGCTCTGGACACGTTCTGCACCTGTGACAGCGCATCCAGCGACTGCAAATCAGCCTCCGGAATACCCACAAGGGCGCGGCGCATCGTGGATTCCACGGGCAAAATGGCCCCATGCCCGCCCCCTATCTCACCGCCGCCTTTTACCTATTCGTCACCCTGCCCGACTTCGAGGCGCGCAAAGCGCCGCTGCTGGCCCTGTGTGCGCAGCGCCAGGTCAAAGGCCTGATTCTGCTGGCCAACGAGGGCATCAACAGCACCATTGCCGGCGCCGAGGGCGATGTGCGCGCCGTGCTGGCCTATTTGCGCGCCGACCCGCTGTTGGCCGACCTGCAGCACAAGGAATCCTGGTCCGACAAACCGCCGTTTCACCGCATGAAGGTGCGATTAAAGAAGGAAATCGTCACCATGCATGTGCCGGACATCAGCCCCACGTTGATGGCCGGCACCTATGTCCAACCGGCCGACTGGAACGCCCTGATTGCTGACCCCGACGTGGTGGTGGTGGACACGCGCAATGACTACGAGGTGGAGATCGGCAGCTTCGCCCATGCCATCAACCCGAAGCTCAAAACTTTTGCCGAACTGCCGGCCTGGCTGGACGCCCAACCGCAACTAGCCGCAGCCCCGTCCGGCAAGAAGCCCCGGGTCGCCATGTTCTGTACCGGCGGCATACGCTGCGAAAAGTCCACCGCCTATCTGCGCGCGCGCGGCTTTGAAGAAGTGTTCCATCTGGAAGGCGGCATCCTGAAATACCTGGAGACGGTGGCGCCGGAGCAGAGCCTGTGGCAGGGCGAATGCTTTGTATTTGACGAGCGCGTGTCCGTGGGCCACGGGCTGGTACCCGGGCCGCACGCACTGTGCCGCGCCTGCCGCCAACCACTGGAACCGGGTGCGACGGAGTCCGCGCTGTATGAGGCCGGCGTCAGTTGCCCGCGCTGCCATGGCACCACCTCCAAGGCGCAAAAGAGCGGCGCACGCGAACGCCAGCGCCAATGGGAGCGCGCCAAGGCGCGCCAGGCCTTGCAGGAAGACCTGTAAATGAGCGAACAGGGCGCCTCCACGGCGGCTGCAACGGGCACAGGCACGCGGCCACAGGAATATGTAGCGACATCTGCGCCGGTGCTGTATTCCTTTCGCCGCTGCCCCTATGCCATGCGAGCGCGTCTGGCAGTGCAGGCTGCGGGTGTGGCAGTGGAACTGCGTGAGATCACGCTCAAAGCCAAACCGGCCGAGTTGCTGCAAGCCTCACCCAAGGGCACGGTGCCGGTGCTGGCCTTGCCCAACGGGGCGGTGATCGAACAAAGCCTGGACATCATGCACTGGGCCTTGCAGCAGCAAGATCCGCCGGGCTGGCTGCCTGCAGGAACTGCCACCCTGGACGAGGCGCTGGCCTGCATCGCGCTCAATGACGGCCCGTTCAAGCAGGCACTGGACCGCTACAAATACCCGGCCCGCTTTGCCCTGGCCGATGGCTTGGACCACCGCACACAAGGTGCCGCCACGCTGCAGCAATGGGAAGAACGATTGATTGCGCAGCCCTTTTTGCAGGGCAGGCACTGGGGCTTTCTGGACGCCGCCATCGCCCCCTTTGTGCGCCAGTTTGCGCACACCGACCAGGCTTGGTTCGCGGCGCAACCCTGGCCGCAATTGCAGCGCTGGCTGGCAGGGTTCGAGGCCTCGCCCACTTTCGCTGCCGTGATGGAAAAAGTGCCGGCATGGAAGGCCGGAGACGCGCCGCACCTGACCCGCTTCACTGCATAGGGGCGTAAAACGACAGGTTCCGCGAACGCCAGCAGTGCGCAAACACTGCCCGGCACCAGAAAACGCATGGATGGCTTCACCGCTCAAACGCCCAATAATCGCGCCTTGGCAGCCGCGTATTCGCGTTTGAGTTGCGCAATGTAGGCAGCGGCCGGCTGCACTTGCGTGACCGCACCGATGCCCTGGCCGCAGCCCCAGATTTCCTTCCAGGCCTTGGCCTTGTCGCCGCCAAAGTCCATCGCCGTGGGGTCACTCACCGGCAGTTTGTCCGGGTCCATGCCGGCGGCGCGGATGCTGGGTGCCAGGTAGTTACCGTGCACACCGGTAAACAGGTTGCTGTAGACAATATCGTCCGAGGTGCTCTCCACAATGCACTGCTTGTAGCCCTCGGCCGCCCGGGCTTCTTCGGTGGCAATAAAGGCCGAGCCGATGTAAGCAAAGTCGGCACCCATGGCCTGCGCTGCCAGCACGGCGTCGCCGGTCGCGATGGAGCCGCTCAGCGCCACCGGGCCGTCAAACCACTGGCGGATTTCCTGGATCAGGGCAAACGGGCTCTTCACACCCGCATGGCCACCTGCCCCTGCGGCCACCGCGATCAGGCCATCGGCGCCCTTCTCGATCGCCTTGTGTGCATGCTTGTTGTTGATGATGTCGTGCAACACCACACCGCCGTAGGAATGCGCGGCCGCATTCACGTCCTCACGCGCACCCAGCGAGGTGATGATGATGGGCACCTTGTACTTCACGCACAGCGCCATGTCGTGCGCCAGGCGTGCATTGCTTTTGTGCACGATCTGGTTAATGGCAAAAGGCGCTGCCGGCTGTTGCGGATGCGCGGCATTGTGGGCTGCCAGCGCCCCGGTGATCTCGATGAGCCACTCTTCGAGTTGCTCGGCAGGCCGGGCATTGAGTGCCGGCATGGAGCCCACCACGCCAGCGATGCACTGGGCGATCACCAACTTCGGGTTGCTAATGATGAACAGCGGTGAGCCGATCACCGGAAAGGGCAAACGGTCCAGGGGCGGTGGCAGTTTCGACATGCGGGGCCTTTCGATTTAGAACGCGTCCAGCGCCATGGCGATGACGCTGTCCGCGCCTTCAACAATGGCATCGCGCACGCCGGGTGCCTGGCTCAGGATGTGGTCGGCGTAGAAGCGCGCGGTGGTGACCTTGGCCTGCATGAAGGCCACATCAGTGCCCGCAGCCACGGCCTTTTCAGCCACCAGCAAAGCGCGCGCCATCTGCCAGCCGGCCATGAGGTTGCCTGCCAGCATCAGGTAAGGCACGCTGCCGGCAAACACGGCGTTCGGGTGGGCCTTGGTGTTGCCGGCCACAAAATCCACCACGTCCAGGAAGGCCAGACGGGCGGCCTTCAGGCGCTTGGCCACGGCCAAGGCGTGCGGGGTGCCGCTGGCGGTCAACTCCGCTTCGGTGGTTTCGATTTGACCGGCAATGCCCTTGGCCGTCTGGCCACCATCGCGCGCGGTCTTGCGCCCGACCAGATCGTTGGACTGGATGGCGGTGGTGCCTTCGTAAATAGTCAGGATCTTGGCATCGCGGTAGTACTGGGCAGCACCCGTCTCTTCGATAAAGCCCATGCCGCCATGTACCTGCACACCCAGCGAGGTGACGGTCAGGCTCATCTCGGTGCTGTAACCCTTGATCAGCGGCACCATGAATTCATAGAAGGCCTGATTGGCCTTGCGCGTGTCGGCATCGGGGTGGTGGTGGGCCGCGTCATAGGCGCTGGCCGCCGTGGTGGCCATGGCGCGGCAGCCTTCGGTGTAGGCACGCATGGTCATCAGCATGCGGCGCACATCGGGGTGGTTGATGATGGGGCCGGCGCCCGGCAGTGAGCCATCGACCGGGCGGCTCTGGATGCGGTCGCGCGAGAAGGTCACGGCCTTCTGGTAGGCGCGCTCGGCAATCGCGATGCCCTGCACACCCACGGCGTAGCGGGCGGCGTTCATCATGATGAACATGTATTCCAGGCCGCGGTTTTCCTGGCCGACCAGGTAGCCGATCGCGCCGCCGTTGTCGCCGTATTGCAAAACAGCGGTGGGGCTGGCCTTGATGCCCATCTTGTGTTCGATGCTGACGCAGTGCACGTCGTTGCGCGCACCCAGGCTGCCATCGCCATTGACCATGAACTTGGGCACCACAAACAGGCTGATGCCCTTCACGCCTTCGGGCGCGCCCTGCACGCGGGCCAAGACCAGGTGAACGATGTTTCCGGCCATATCGTGCTCACCCCAGGTGATGTAGATCTTGGTGCCGAACACCTTGTAGGTGCCGTCCGGCAGCGGCTCGGCGCGGGTGCGCACTGCCGCCAGGTCGGAGCCGGCCTGCGGTTCGGTCAGGTTCATGGTGCCGGTCCACTCGCCGCTGATCAGCTTTTCCAGATAGACGGCGTTGAGCTCGTCGGAGCCGGCGGTCAGCAGCGCTTCAATGGCGCCGTCGCTCAGCAGCGGGCATAGGGCAAAGCTCAGGTTGGCGCTGTTGCACATCTCGATGCAGGCCGCACCAATGGTCTTGGGCAGGCCCTGACCGCCGAAGTCGGCCGGGTGCTGCAGGCCTTGCCAGCCTGCCTCGGCAAATTGTTTGAAGGCTTCCTTGAAGCCCGGCGTGGCAGTCACCACGCCGTCCTTGAAGCTGGTGGGATTCTGGTCACCGGCCCAGTTCAGTGGAGCCAGCACCCCCTCGTTGAATTTGGCAGCTTCTTCCAGCACGGCCTGGGCGGTGTCCAAACCGGCATCGGCAAAGGCCGGGATCTGCGCGATTTGTTCGATGTGGGCCAGGTGCTCGATGTTGAACAGCATGTCTTTGACGGGGGCGATGTAACTCATGACGAACTCCACTGATGTATTAAAAAACGAAAAAAAAGGGCACCCCATGGATGCCCTGTTGAACTGACTGGCCTATAGCGCGGCCACCAGTTCAGGCACAGAGACAAACAGATCCGACACCAGGCCATAGTCGGCCACGGAGAAGATCGGTGCCTCGGCATCCTTGTTGATGGCCACAATCACCTTGCTGTCCTTCATGCCGGCCAGATGCTGGATGGCGCCGCTGATACCGCACGCGACATACAGCTGCGGGGCCACGATCTTGCCGGTCTGGCCCACTTGCCAGTCGTTGGGTGCATAACCCGCATCCACCGCAGCGCGGGATGCGCCCATCGCGGCATTGAGCTTGTCGGCCAGGGGGGTGATGATCTCGGTGAACTTTTCGGCACTGCCTAGGGCACGGCCGCCGGAAACGATGATCTTGGCGGATGTCAGTTCGGGACGGTCGTTCTTGGCGATCTCGGAACCCAGGAAGCTGACGCTGGCGCTGGCGGCCACCGCAGCCAGGGCTTCCACAGCGGCACTGCCACCGGTGGCGGCGACCGGGTCGAAGCCCGTGGTACGCACGGTCAGGACCTTGGTCGCGTCGGTGGCTTGCACGGTGGCTACGGCGTTGCCCGCATAGATGGGGCGCTCGAAGGTATCGGGGCTGATCACCTTGGTGATGTCTGACACCTGGCCGACATCGAGCTTGGCGGCCACGCGCGGGGCAATGTTCTTGCCGGACGCGGTGGCTGCAAAAGCGATATGGCTGTATGCGGCTGCAATAGCCAACACCTGGGCCGTGACGTTTTCCGCCAGGCCATGGGCCAGACCGGCTTCATCGGCATGGATGACCTTGGAGACACCGGCGATCTGGGCTGCTGCTGCAGCTGCGGCGGCGGCGTTGAAGCCGGCAACCAGCACATGCACATCACCACCGCATTGGGCGGCTGCGGCGACCACATTCAGGGTGGCAGGCTTGATGGAGGCGTTGTCGTGTTCAGCAATGACGAGTACGGTCATGATCAGATTACCTTTGCTTCGTTCTTCAATTTATCGACGAGTGCGGCCACATCGGCCACCTTGATACCGGCGCTGCGTTGTGCAGGCTCGACGACCTTGAGGGTCTTGATGCGCGGCGTAACGTCCACGCCCAGGTCTTCGGGCTTGAAGGTTTCCATCGGCTTCTTCTTGGCCTTCATGATGTTGGGCAGCGTCACATAACGCGGCTCGTTCAGGCGCAGATCGGTGGTGATGATGGCGGGCAGGGTCAGGCTCAGGTTTTCCGAGCCGCCGTCCACTTCGCGCGTGGCCTGCAGCTTGCCGTCCACGATGGCAACCTTGCTGGCAAACGTGGCCTGGGGCCAGTCGCCCAGCGCGGCCAGCATCTGGCCGGTCTGGTTGCAGTCATCATCAATGGCTTGCTTGCCCAGGATCACCAGGCCGGGCTGCTCCTTGTCGACCAGGGCCTTCAAGAGCTTGGCAACCGCCAGGGGCTGCAGGTCGGCGGAGGTTTCCACCAGAATGGCGCGGTCTGCGCCAATGGCCATGGCGGTACGCAGGGTCTCCGCACACTGTGCCACGCCACAGGAGACAGCGATGATCTCGGTGACTACGCCCTTTTCCTTCAGGCGCACGGCTTCTTCCACCGCGATTTCGTCAAAGGGGTTCATGCTCATCTTCACGTTGGCAATGTCTACACCGCTGCCGTCCGACTTGACGCGGACCTTGACGTTGTAGTCCACCACGCGTTTGACGGGTACCAGGACTTTCATGCTTTCTGCTCCAGAGGGTTGTTTGTACTTGCTTCTAATTGACGTGCGCGTCAACTCTTTTCATTGTATGCGGGTCGCCTTGTCGGCGACTTGCAGAGGCGAAGGTCTGCATAAATATAAATAGAACGATCGTGCTTTTTTGCATTGTAGTCCGCTTTAAAGCTGATGAACCACGCGTTGCGGGTACGGTATATCGATTTGGTGGGCGCGCAGTGCCGCCAGAATGGCCAGGTTGATATCGGACTTCAGCCCACCCTGCCCCACCTCGGGATCGTTGATCCAGAAACCCACGGTGAACTCCAGGCCATCGGCACCAAAGTTGGACAACTGAATGACCGGAGCCGGCTCGCGCAGCACGCGCGGCTGGTCCAGCGCCGCCTGCAGCAGCAGCCCTTGCACCTGGGTCACATCGCTCGCATAACCCACCGACACCACGGTGGACTGGTAGACGCGCGAATCGGCGAGCGACAGGTTCTCCACCCGGTTGATGATCAGCATCTCGTTGGGCACGATGGACTCGCGCCCCGTGAGCGAGCGGATCACGGTGTAACGCGCATTGATCTGGGTGATGATGCCCTCAAAGCCATCCACCCGCACGTTGTCGCCAATGCGCATGCTGCGCTCGGCCAGAATCACGAAGCCTGACACATAGTTGGCAGCCAGCTTTTGCAGGCCCAGCCCGATACCCACGCCGACCGCGCCCCCCAGCACCGACAAGGCGGTCAGGTCAATGCCGACCGAAGACAGCGCGACGATCAGGCCCACAAACATCAGGATGGCGCGCGCCGCATTGCTAATGGCCTTGCGCAGGGACAGCTCACCGCCGGTGGCATTGCGCAATACGCGGGCCTCGATGCCGGCTGAGAGCCACAGCGTGAAGATCAGCACCGCACCGGCAGTGACCGCGCCTTCGAGCATATTGCGCAGAGTCAGGTGGCTGTTGCCCACCTTCCAGCCAATTTGATCGAGTTCATTCAGGACCACCGGCAGCAGGCCGCTCACCCACAACACCATGATCAGCCAGGCCAGCCAGGAGATGGTCTGCTCCAAGGGCCGCACCCATTTCGACTGGGGGAAAGCCGCCTGCAACACCTTGACGCCCACGCGGATTACCAGCAAAGACACCAGGACCGGGATCGCCACTTTGAGCAGCGCCACCGACACAAACCGGTTGAGTACGTCACGCGCCAGAAAAGCCAGGCACAACAGCACCAGCGGGAACAGCACACCGTCCACATTGCGCCGGCCAAACCAGATGGAACGCGCATCGTCCTGCCCCAGGGCCCGCCGCAAGCCGCGCACCAGCGCCCAGGCCAGCAACGCGCAGCCCGCCAATGCAGCCAGTTCCGTCAGGACCGAAATCTGGGAAAGCGCGGTGAGCCAGCCTGCAAAGTCGTCAATCGGCTCGGGAGCGGGAACCTTTTGCATCAGATGCCCGCCAACACACGCACATGGGCTTCCACGCTACGGGCCAGCGCGTCCAGGTTGTAGCCACCCTCCAGACAGGAAACCATACGGCCCTTGGCATGGCGCGCGGCCAGTTCCTTGAGTTGCAGGGTGATCCAGGCGTAGTCGTCCTCCACCAGCCCCATCTGCCCCAGGTCGTCTTCGCGGTGCGCGTCAAAGCCGGCACTGATCAGAATCAGCTCGGGTTTGAATGCATCCAGCCTTGGCAGCCAAACCCTGGTTACCAATTCGCGGATGGCATCGCCCTTGGTGTAGGCCGGCACCGGCATGTTCAGCAGGTTGGTGGCCGTAGAAGCCGCACCGCCATAAGGGTAAAACGGGTGCTGGAAAAAGCTGGCCATCAGAATGCGTTCGTCGCCGGACACAATGTCTTCGGTGCCGTTGCCGTGGTGCACGTCAAAGTCGATGATGGCCACACGCTTCAGGCCATGCCGGTCCAGCGCATAGCGCGCCGCCACCGCCACATTGTTGAAAAAACAAAAGCCCATGGCCTTGTCGCGGCAGGCGTGGTGGCCGGGCGGGCGCACCGCGCAAAAAGCATTGTCCAGCTCACCGGCCATCACAGCATCGGTGGCGGCAAGGGCCGCTCCGGCGGCACGCAGCGCCGCGTCCCAGGTGTGGATATTGATGCAGGTATCGGGGTCGATTTGCGCATGGGACGGGCCACCCGCCTGCACCTCGTCCCGCAGACCATCGGTCAGGCCGCGCAGCGCAGCAATATGCATGCGGCCATGCGCCAACTCCAGATCCGCAATCGGGGCCAGCGGCGCCTCACGCCATTCCAGTTGATCGGCCACGCCGGTGGTGCGCAGGCGCTTGTCTATGGCAGCCAGGCGCTGCGGGCATTCGGGGTGGCCCGCGCCCATGTCGTGTCGACTGCAGTCGCTGTGGGAGAAGTATCCGGTCTTACTCACGGGGAACTCGCATTTCAGAAAATTCGGGTAACGTCCCGCCATGGACGCACCACGCACACTCAAAATACTATTGGATCAGCTTAACACGGTGATCGTGGGCAAACCCGGCCAGATCCAGGACTGCGTGGCCTGCCTGCTGGCCGGTGGCCACCTGCTGATTGACGATGTGCCGGGCGTGGGCAAAACCACGCTGGCGCATGCGCTGGCCCGCAGCTTTGGCCTGCAGTTTTCGCGCGTTCAGTTCACGTCGGACCTGATGCCCGGTGACCTGTCCGGCGTCGCGGTCTACGAGCGCGCCAAGGAAGCTTTTGTCTTTCACCCCGGCCCTATTTTTGCCCAGGTGCTGCTGGCCGATGAAATCAACCGCGCCAGCCCCCGGACCCAAAGCGCTCTGCTGGAAGCGATGGAGGAAAAGCAGGTCTCGGTGGAGGGCGAAACCCGGCCCCTGCCCACGCCCTTCTTCGTCATCGCCACCCAAAACCCGCTGGACCAGGTGGGCACCTACCCGCTGCCCGAGTCGCAGCTGGACCGCTTTCTGATGCGCATCTCCCTGGGCTACCCGGACCGCGCCGCCGAGCGGGAACTCCTCAGCGGACAAGACCGGCGCGGCCTGGCAGACGCCTTGCAACCCGTCATGCAGCCCGGCGAACTCCAGCAGTTGCAGGCGCTGGTGCACGCCGTGCACGCTGCCGGGCCGCTGCTGGACTATGTACAGGACCTGATCGCCGCGACCCGCAGCGGGCAATGGTTTGTGCAGGGCCTGAGCCCGCGTGCCGGTATGGCCGTGCTGCGCGCGGCGAAGGCGCAGGCCTTGCTGAGCGGGCGTGATTATGTGGCGCCGGATGATGTGCAAGCGGTGCTGCCGCAGACGATTGCGCATCGCTTGGTGCCGGTGGATCGTGCGGGGCGGGGTGCGGAGGAACAGGTGCGGGCGATGGTTGCGGCTGTGCCGCTGCCTTGAATGGGTTTGCTGCGTGGCATGGCTTTGAATTTGCCTTTGCATTTGCATTGCGGTCGGTTGACGGTTTGGTCACTGGGTGGGGCTGCTCCCTGCGGGGCTTTTGTATTCCCCCCCTTACCCCCCCGCCCCTTTCACCCCCGCCGGGGCGAAAGGGGAGCCCAAGCGGACAGCCCATTGGGTTGCGTCGCTTCGGCTGCGGCCTTACAGGCGCCGCACACAAAACCTTTGTTTTTTACGTCACGCGCTTTTTCCCCTGGTCGGCGCGCAAGGGTCAAATGGGCTGTCCGCATTGGGCACCCCTTACCCCGACGGGGGGTAAGGGGCGGGGGGGATGGGGGAGTTAAAAGCCAAGCCCCGAAAACAAACCCAAAACCCAGCGAAAGATAAAGCTTGTACGCGACCACAAAAACCACCTTACCCACCCCCCTGCGACACCCGTTGCAGCACGCACGCGCACGCATCAACCGCTTCTGGCTCAACCGCCTGCACCCCGCCGACAGCACCACGCTCACCCAACGCAACGTCTACATCCTCCCCACCCGCCCCGGCTGGATGCTGGGCGTCACCCTGCTGGTGCTCTTGCTTGCCAGCATCAACTACCAGCTCAACCTGGGTTATGGGCTGACCTTTTTGCTGGCGGGTTGCGCGGTCGTGGGCATGCACGTCGGCCACGGCACCCTGCGCGGGCTCAGCCTGCACCTGGCAGCACCCGCGCCCACCTTTGCCGGCAGCGCAGCCAGCCTCACGGTGCATGTACACAGCCAACGTAAAACACCGCGCTACGGCATCGGGCTGGCCACGCTGGGCAGCAAGCAGTGGAGCTGGACCGATGTGGGGTCGCAAGGCAGCGCCAAAGTCCCTATCGCCATCCATCCCGAGCGGCGGGGCCTGCAGGCGCTGCCCGCGCTGACGGCCGAAACGCATTTCCCGCTGGGCACCTTCCGGGTGTGGACGGTGTGGCGCCCCGCAGCCCGATTGCTGGTGTATCCCGCACCCGAGGTGCATGCGCCGCCACTGCCCGACGGTGAGCCCGGTGCCGCAGGCGCGCAGACCGCGCAACGCCACAGCAGCGGCGAATGCGAGGGCGTGCGGGCCTACCGCAGGGGGGACGCCTTGAAGCGCGTGGTGTGGAAGAAAGTGGCCAAGACCGGGCAACTGGTCAGCCGCGATACACCGCAAACCCGGCACTTTGCGCTGTGGCTGGATTGGCAGCAGGTCGGCACCTTTGCCGCCGGTGCCGCCACGGCGGGTACCTTGGAACAAAAGCTCTCGCGCCTGTGCGCCTGGGTGCTGGCCGCAGACAGCGCCGGTCTGCACTACGGCCTGCGCCTGCCAGGCCTTGCAATTGCCCCCGCCCGTGGCGAAGCCCACAAGCGCGCCTGCCTGTCAGCGCTGGCCCTGTTTTGAAGGCCGCCGAATGATGAAGCTGTTGCACCGCCTTGCCCACCTGCCGCGCGACACCCGTGACACGCTCTTTTTACTGGCCGTGATTGCCTGGGTCATCCTGCCGCAAACCGGGCACCTGCCGCTGTGGTGCAGCGCCATGTCCGCGCTGGCGCTGCTGTGGCGCGGTGGGATCGCCCTGCAGGGCCGGCCCCTGCCTTCGCGCTGGTGGCTGCTGCTCTTGCTGCTGCTGGCCTGCAGCGCCACCTACCTGAGCCACCGCACGCTGCTGGGACGCGATGCCGGCGTCACCTTTGTCGTGGTGCTGCTGGCGCTCAAGACGCTGGAAATGCGGGCCCGGCGCGATGCCTTTGTGGTGTTCTTCCTGGGCTTCTTTGCCCTGCTGTCGAACTTCTTTTTCTCGCAAAGCCTGCTCACCGCGATGTCCATGGTGGTCGGGCTGCTGGGCCTGCTGACCGCGCTGGTCAACCAGCACATGCCCGCAGGCCGCCCGCCCCTGCTGCTGGCAGCGCGCACGGCGGGCTGGATGGCGCTGCTGGGTGCGCCCATCATGGTGCTGCTGTTTGTGCTGTTTCCCCGCGTGGCGCCGCTTTGGGGTCTGCCGGACGATGCAACGGGCGCACGCACGGGCCTCTCCAACACCATGCAGGTGGGCACCATTGCCAGCCTGGCCCTGGACAGCAGCGTGGCCCTGCGCGTGCGGTTCGAAGGCCCGGTGCCGCCACGGCGCGATCTGTACTTTCGCGGCCCGGTGCTCAGCACCTTTGACGGGCACGCATGGAAGCCGCTGCGCTCGGCCTTTCCGGCCGCCATGCAACTGGCCGGCAATCTGCAGGTGAGCGGCACGCCCGTGCGCTACGAGATGACGTTGGAGGGCAACAACCACCCCTGGCTGCCCCTGCTGGATGCCGCCTCTGAGACGCCGGACCTGAAGGGCTACTCCCTGCGCCAGAACCCCGAACTGCAATGGACCGCCGAGCGCCCCATTGGCGAACTGGTGCGCTTCAAGGCGCAAAGCTTCACCCGCTTCCACCACGGCCCCACCACCGAAGAACTGGGCTTGCAGGACAGCATCGACCTGCCCGCCGGCTACAACCCGCGCACCCTGCAACTGGCGCTGGACCTGCGCCGCGACCCGCGCTATGCAAACGCCGACGCAGCCACCCTGGTGAACGCCGTGATGGACAAACTGCACACCGGCGGCTACCGCTACACGCTGGAGCCCGGCCTGTATGGCGACCACACGGCTGACGAATTCTGGTTTGACCGCAAAGAAGGCTTTTGCGAACACATTGCCTCCAGCTTTGTGCTGCTGATGCGCGCCCTCGACGTGCCGGCCCGCGTGGTCACCGGCTACCAGGGTGGGGAGTTGAACAGCCAGGACGGGTACTGGACCGTGCGCCAGAGCGACGCCCATGCCTGGGCCGAAGTCTGGATGGCGGGCCAGGGCTGGGTGCGGGTGGACCCCACTGCGGCCGTGGCACCGACGCGCACCGACGCGCTGCAACGCCTGTTGCCCCCGCGCAGTGCGATCGCCCAGGCGCTGGGTGCCATGGGCCCGGGTATTGAGATCACGCTGCGCGCCTTCTGGGAAGCCACCAACAACCACTGGAACCAGTGGGTGCTGAACTACTCCCAGGCCAGGCAGCTCCATCTGCTGCGCGACATCGGCTTTACCGCGCCCGGCTGGGAGGACCTGAGCCTGGTGCTGATCGGCATCGTCGTGGGCGCCAGCCTGCTGGGTGCCGCCTGGGCCCACGGGGCGCGCAGGCGCCAGGACCCCTGGTTGCGTCTGTTGCACGCCGCTGCGGCCAGGCTGCAAAAGGCCGGTCTGCCGGTGGCGGGCAACGCGCCACCGCGGCAATTGGCCAAGGCCCTGCAGGCACACGCCAACGTGACCGCAGACCCGGCCGCACGGCACGCCGTGCATACCCTGGAACTGCAACGCATTCAGGACTGGCTGCTGCGCCTGGAAGCCTGGCGCTATGCGCCACCCGCGCAAACCCCGGCCCGGGCCCGCCGCACGCTGGGTACACTGCGACGGGAATTCCACCACTTGCGCTGGCCGCAACCACTCCAAACCAAAGCTCTGAACCCGTGAACTTTTTCAAAAAATCAATGGCCGCCGTGCTGCTCGCCACCTGTGCGCTGCAAGCCGGAGCGGCCAGTCCAAAACCACACCCCAAGCCCAAACTGTCCAGGACCCACCTTGCGGCAGCCGAACCCTCCAAAGCTGCGGGCCCGGCCTATGCCGCGCGCGCCGACGTGATGCAAGAGGCCGAAGCCCTGGCAACGCGGCTGGGGCTGGAAGCCGACTGGGTGCGACAGGCCATTGGCCAGGCGCACTTCATGCCCGGCATTGCCAAGGCCATACTGCCGCCGCCGGTGGGCGTGCCCAAGAACTGGGCCGCCTACAGAGCCCGCTTTGTAGAGCCGGTGCGCATCCAAGCCGGCACCCGCTTCTGGCTGGCCAACCGGGAAACCCTGCTGCGCGCGGAGGCAGAGACCGGCGTGCCGGCCAGCATCATCGTCGGCATCATCGGTGTGGAGACCATTTACGGGCAGAACACCGGCACCTTCCGGGTCATCGACGCCCTGTGCACGCTGGCGTTTGACTTCCCGCCCAGCCACCCCAAAGCCGAGGCGCGCGCCGCCTTCTTCCGCGCCGAGCTGGAACAGTACCTGGCGCTGACCGCACGCACCCACACCGACCCGCTGGCACTGCGCGGCAGCTATGCCGGCGCCATGGGCTGGCCGCAGTTCATGCCCTCGAGCTGGGTCAAATACGCCATCGACTTTGATGGCGACGGCCGCGTGGACCTGTTCAACAGCCCGGCCGATGTGATCGGCTCGGTCGCCAACTACTTCAAAGCCTTCCACTGGCAAGCCGGCATGCCCACCCACTTCGCACTGCACTTTGACGAAACCACGCTGGACAAGGCTGCCCTGCTGGCGCCCGACATCCTGCCCACCTTCAGCGTGGCAGAGATGGCAGCCAAGGGCGCGCTGCTGGATGCGCCCGGCACCCAATACCAGGGGCCGCTGGCGCTGATCGAACTGCAAAACGGGGAGGCCCCGCCCCAGTACGTGGCGGGTACAGAAAACTTTTATGCCATCACCCGCTACAACTGGAGCAGCTACTACGCCATGGCGGTGATTGAGCTGGGTCAAGCCGTGGCAGAGGCCGTGGCAGCGAGGTAGTGCGCGGCTGACCCATCGCTGGCGATGATCCACACCTTCCATCCACTCCAACACGATCCAAAGCCATGAACCCCCTGAACCCCAAGAAACTGCTCCTGAGCAAATGGACCGCTGTCACTCCTGTGGCCAAACAAAAGCACTTTCTGGTCAGCCAAGTGATCCAATCGGCCTTGCCCGGCGATCCCATTCAATGGGTGGAAGTCGAAGCCGTATTCTCGAAAGCCACGCAGGTCATCGCCTGGCGGGACCTGCAAGACGACAGCGTCTGGCGGCAGGGGTGGGTGTGAGGGCTCGATCTGTGACGTTCTGATTGCCGAAACCCTTTCTGTTCATCACGGACCGGTTCCATCATTTCCACGCAGGTTCGGGCGTTCCCGGCCAGCGTCAGCAGGCTACTACGCCATGGCGGTGATTGCGTTGGGTCAAGCCGTGGCAGAGGCCGTAGCGGCGCAGGTGGCGGAGCATCCGGCCGCGACCCCACACAACGTGTGCGGATCTGGACGCACGCAGGCTTCTCCGTTTGTGCGTTACCTCTAATCACAGCGGGGTATTGCTACTAGGATGGTGACGGGCAGCTTCCATTCACGCCCACCGTGGGCGCCGTGGCTACCAGTCCCGTACTAAAAACCGCGTCGAAGAACGCAACTACTGAAAGCACAACACCATGAGCCACAAACATGACACCCTGTTGCACAGCATCCTGCAGGAGGCACCCGGCAGCAATATCCATTGGCGGGAAGTGGAGTCGCTGCTCAACCACCTGGGCGCCCATGTCGAGCCCGCGAACGGCGCACGCTTCAAGGTCACCCTCAACGAGGTCACCGACTTCCTGCACCACCCCCACCACAGCAGCGTTTGCACGCGCGACCACATCAAACACCTGAAGGCGTTTTTGACGCAGGCCGGCGTGTCCGGCGTGTAGTGCGGGAGCGCAGGATCAGCTGGCCACCAGGTACTCGCGGCTGATGTGGGCACCCAAATCGTTGACGCGGTCCAGGAACTGCGTCAGATAGGCGTGCAGGCCGGTGGCCAGAATCTCGTCGATGCGGCCGTACTTCAGCTCGGCACGCAGTTTGCCGGCGCGGCGCAGGGTCTCGCTGTCCGGGTTGCTGCCCACCAGGGCCAGGTTGTTCACCACTTCGTTCAGGCTGGCGTGCAGCGAGCGCGGCATGTCCGGGCGCAGGATGAGCAACTCGGCCACGCGCTCGGGGCGGATGACGTCGCGGTACACCTTGCGGTAGACCTCAAAGGCCGAGACGCTGCGCAGAATGGCGCTCCAGTGGTAGAAGTCGTATTCCTGGTCGCGCTCGTTGGCGGCACCGTAGAAGTCGCTTTGCACGGCGTGGAACTTCACATCCACCAGGCGCGCGGTGTTGTCGGCGCGTTCCAGGAAGGTGCCCAGGCGCATGAAGTGCAGTGCCTCGTCCATCAGCATGGTGCCCACGGTCACGCCGCGTGACAGGTGCGAGCGGAATTTCACCCATTCAAAGAACTGCGAGGGGTCGGCATCGAACTCGCTGCTCTTGATCATGCGTTTGACTTCCAGCCAGGTCTGGTTTTGCGTCTCCCAGACCTCGGTGGTGAGCGCGCCGCGCACGGCCCGCGCGTTTTCGCGGGCCGCGCCCAGGCAGGACACGATGGAAGACGGATTGCTTTCGTCTTTCACCATGAAGTCCATCACCTCGCGTGCGTTCACCGTGTCGTATTGCTTGGTGTAGGCGCCGGTCAGTTCACTGATGCTCAGCAGGCCCTGCCAGCCCATCTGGGCGACGGCGTCGCTTTGGGGCAGCAGCGAGGTCTGGTAGTTCACATCCAGCATGCGGGCGGTGTTCTCGGCCCGCTCGGTGTAGCGGGACATCCAGAAAAGGTGGTCTGCGGTACGTGACAGCATTTTTTTAGTTCTCCAAAATCCAGGTATCTTTTGTTCCGCCGCCTTGGGATGAGTTCACCACCAGCGAGCCGTCTTTCAACGCCACGCGGGTCAGGCCGCCGGGCACCATTTGCACGGTCTTGCCGGAGAGCACATAGGGGCGCAGGTCGATGTGGCGCGGGGCAATGCCGCTTTCCACAAAGGTCGGGCAGCTCGACAGGCTCAGCGTGGGCTGCGCGATGTAGCCGCTGGGGTTGGCCAGCACAGCTTTGCGGAAATCTTCAATCTCAGCCGTGGTGCTAGCGGGCCCCACCAGCATGCCGTAGCCGCCGGCGCCGTGCACTTCCTTGACCACCAGGTCTTTGAGGTTGGCCATGGTGTAGGCCAGGTCGTCCTTGTTGCGGCACATGTAGGTGGGCACGTTGTTCAGGATGGGCTTTTCGCCCAAATAGAACTCGATCATCTTGGGCACGTAGGGGTAGATCGACTTGTCGTCGGCAATGCCGGTACCCACTGCATTGCAGATGGTGACGTGGCCGGAGCGGTAGGCCTCAATCAGACCCGAGCACCCCAACGTGGAACTCGGGCGGAACACGGTGGGGTCCAGGTAGTCGTCGTCGACGCGGCGGTAGATCACATCGACACGGCGCGGGCCGCGCGTGGTACGCATGTAGACGAACTTGTCTTTGACAAACAGGTCCTGGCCTTCGACCAACTCCACGCCCATTTGCTGGGCCAGAAAGGCGTGCTCGAAATAGGCGCTGTTGTACATGCCGGGGGTCAGCACCACTACGGAGGGCTCGGCCGTGGTCTCGGGGCTGCTGGCACGCAGGGTTTCGAGCAGCAAGTCGGGGTAATGCGCGACGGGTGCCACGCGGTGGGCGCTGAACAGGTCGGGAAAGAGCCGCATCATCATCTTGCGGTCTTCCAGCATGTAGCTCACGCCGCTGGGCACGCGCAAGTTGTCTTCGAGCACGTAGTACTCGCCGTTGCCCTGGGCGTCCGGGGCGCGCACGATGTCCACCCCGGAGATGTGCGAATACACGTTGTGCGGTACATCCACGCCGACCATCTCGGGGCGGAACTGGGCGTTGTTTTCAATCTGCTCACGCGGAATGTGTCCGGCCTTGAGGATGTCCTGGTCGTGGTAAATGTCGTGGATAAAGCGGTTCAGCGCGGTGACGCGCTGTACCAGGCCTTTTTCCATGCTGGCCCATTCATTGGCCGGGATGATGCGGGGGATCAGGTCAAAGGGGATCAGACGTTCGGTGCCGGCACCACTCTCGTCCTTTTCGCCGTAGACGGCGAAGGTGATTCCGACGCGGCGGAAGATCATTTCTGCTTCTTCGCGCCGCTTGGCCATCATGTCGCCGGGTTGGCGCGCCAGCCACTCGTCATAGATTTTGTAGTGGTCACGAATCTGTTCGCCCTTGGAGAAGAACTCGTAGGGCAGCTTGGTGTACATCTCGTCAAATTTCTGCATAAATCCTCTTGAACGCAATCTCTATTTATTCTCTAAGCAAGCTTCGCACCAGCATACTAACCCCTGCTAGCGCACTGTTATGGCACATGGCGGCTCCAGTAGTGCTTCTCCTCTGATCGAACGCAAAGTGTTTGCAAGGGCCGCTCGGAGCTCCAGCGCATGGCACCGCAATGGGGCGAGTCGTGCACCACAATGCCGCGCTCGGCGTAGCGTTGCATCACGTCCGGCGCGGGGTGGCCATAGCGATTGCGGTATCCCGACTGCACCCAGGCCTGGCGCGGCTGCACGGCGTCCAGAAAAGCCTCGCTGCTCGAGGTCTTGCTGCCATGGTGCGGCACCAGCAGCAGATCGGCCTGGACAGGCACTTGCGCAGCCAGCATCGCTGCTTCCTGCGCGCGCTCGATATCACCCACCAGCAAGGCGGTGCGCGGCTGCGCCCCCGCGCTCTGGATGCGCAGCACGCAGGACAGCGCATTGGGACTGTGCGGGGCCTCATAAGCCGCAGCCTGGGGCTGCAGGACGGTGAACTGCACGCCATCCCACTCCCAGTGCTGACCTTCCGCACAGCGCTCTGCCTTGCGCAGGCTTTGGAGCCGGTCATCAGGGGCAATGGAGCTCAGCAGCGCGGCCTGCGGCTGCATAGTCAGCACGGCGGGCGCACCGCCGACGTGGTCGGTATCGCGGTGACTCAGCACCAGCAGGTCCAGCCGGGTGTGCAGCGCCTGCAGCAGAGGCAAGAGCACGCGGTGGCCGGCATCGCTCTCCAGGCTGTAGCGCGGGCCCGCGTCATACAGCAAGGCGTGCGTGGCAGTGCGCACCAGCACGGCGTTGCCCTGCCCTATGTCGGCGCCCAGCAGCTCAAACTCTCCGGCAGGCGGCACAGGCGCCTGCCACAGCAGCACGGGCAATAGCAAGGGCAGACCCAGACCGCGCAGGTGCCAAGGCAAACGCGCCACCAGCAGCACACCGCCCAGCACGCCCGCTGCCGCCATCCACCAGGGCGCAGTAGCCAGGGTCAGCGTAGCCCAGGGCCATGCGGCCAGCCATTGCAAAACAGCCATCAGCACCGCGATGGCGCCACCCGCCAGTTCCCACAAAAAAGGCAGCAGCACACCAGCCATCGCCAGGGGCGTGAGCACCAGCGTGACCCAGGGAATGGCCACGGCATTGGCCAACAAGCCGACCAGGGAGACCTGGCCGAACAACAACAAGGTGAGCGGCGCCAGGGCCACGGTGACCACCCACTGCTCGCGCAGCATGGCCGCCAGGCGCGACACCGTGCCACCCGCCACGCCCGCGCGGGGCTGCGCCACACCGGCGTCTGTAGCAAACAGCACACCAACGGCCACAAAGCTCAGCCAAAAGCCGGCTTGCAGCAAGGCCCAGGGGTCGGCCGCCACCACCACGGCGCAGGCCAGCATCCACACCTGCGGCCAGGGCCACCGTGCCCCGCTCAGACGCAGCAGGGCCACGGTGGCCAGCATCAGGCAGGTGCGCTGGGCCGGAATGCCCCAGCCGGAAAAAACCGAGTAGGCCAGGGCCAGCAACACGCCCCCGAGCAAGGCAGCCGAAGGTGCCGCAAACCACAGGCACAGCCCTGGCGAACGCCGCCACAGCCACCCCACCAGCCAGGCCGCGCCCCACGCGAACATGGTGATATGCAGGCCCGAAATACTGACCAAGTGGGCCACGCCGGTGGCGCGGAACACGTCCCAGTCCACCCGGTCGATGGCGTTCTGGTCCCCCACCACCAAGGCGGCGATCAGACCGGAAAATGGACGCTGCGCCACATGGCTGGCGATGCGCTCACGCACGCTCTGTCGCAACAGGGCCACCGGGTGTGTCCAGGTCTGTTCCACGCGCTGCGGCTCGGGGTCCGTGCTGCCGGCGCGCACATAGGCCGTGGCCTGTACGCCGCGCTCCCACAGCCACAGCTCGAAATCAAACCCATGGGGGTTGCGGCTGCCGTGCGGGGCCTTGAGGCGCAGCGTCATGCGCCAGCGCTCACCGGCCCGCACGTCGCCAGGCTGCTTTTGCAGGGCCACCTGCTCACCCGCCAGGGAATAGACACCGCCGTACCAGCCCACGTCCATACGGTCGGGCACCCGCACGGGGCGCCCTTCCAGCGTGGCAGCATCGACTGCCAGCGTAAAGCGCAGACCGGCCTCGTTGCGCTGTGGCATGTCGGTGACCACGCCGCTCACCAGTACGTCACGCCCTTCCAGCACCGGATCCAGGCTCTGCGCTTCGAAAGCCACACTGCGCAAACCCGTGCCCGCGAAACCCAGCGCGCAGCCCAGGAGCGACCAGGCCAGTGCACGGCCAACACCCCTGAGCCACAGCAGACGGCCCCGCCACAAGACCGCGCACAAGGCAAGACCCGGCAAACACAACAGCCCGTACCCCCACAGCGGCCAGAGCGCGCCCTGCTGCAGTTGCAAGGCTGTGCCCAGCACCCAGCCGAACAGGGCCGCGAACGGGGCTGAGCGCTGCAAGGAGGCGGAAGTCGGCGCATGGGGCATGGTGTCCATCCTAGCGCCTGCATCGGCATGGCCCGTCTCTTGCTTAAAAGCGGGGGCCGGCTGTAATGGCCGGAACATGCACTGTTGTTAACATCGAAGCGAATTGCAATAGCCACACGGCCCACCGAGAACACAAATAAAGACACGCCTATGTCCATCCACGCAGCGCTCAACCACGTCACCCACTACAGCTACGACCGCTTGGTTGCCCTCGGCCCTCAGGTTATCCGCCTGCGCCCGGCGCCGCACTGCCGCAGCAAGGTCATCTCCTACTCCCTGAAGGTCGAGCCCGAAGTCCACTTCCTGAACTGGCAGCAGGACCCGTTTGCCAACTACCAGGCGCGCCTGGTGTTCCCCGAGAAGACCCGAGAGTTCAAGGTCACTGTCGGCCTGGTGGTGGAGATGGCGGTTTACAACCCTTTCGACTTCTTCCTGGAACCCGAGGCCGAAGAGTTCCCGTTCGTCTACGCCGACGCGCTCAAGGAAGAGCTCATGCCCTACCTGCTGGCCGACCCCATGACGCCGCTGGTAGCCGAGTACCTGAAGAAGATCGACTACACCAAGCGCCGCAGCGTGATCTTTCTGGTCGACCTGAACCAGATGGTGCACAAGGATGTGAACTACACCATCCGCATGGAGCCCGGTGTGCAAACGCCGGAAGAAACCCTGACCAAGGGCAGCGGCTCGTGCCGTGACTCGGCCTGGCTGCTGGTGCAGCTGCTGCGCAACTGCGGCCTGGCCGCGCGCTTTGTGTCCGGCTACCTGATCCAGTTGAAACCCGATGTGAAGTCGCTCGACGGCCCCAGCGGCACCGAGGTCGACTTCACCGATCTGCACGCCTGGTGCGAGGTCTATCTGCCCGGCGCCGGCTGGGTCGGCCTGGATGCCACCTCCGGCCTGCTGGCCGGTGAAGGCCACATCCCCCTGGCCTGCACACCGCAACCCTCGGGCGCTGCGCCCATTGAAGGCGGCGTGGACAAGAGCGAAGTGGAATTTGCCCACCTGATGGAAGTCACGCGCCTGTACGAATCCCCGCGCGTCACCAAGCCCTACACCAGCGAGCAGTGGTCCGAGGTGATGGCCCTGGGCGACAAGGTCGATGCCGAGCTGACTGCCGGTGACGTGCGCCTGACCATGGGCGGCGAGCCCACCTTTGTCGGCGTGGACGACCGCGAAGCCGCAGAATGGAACACCGAGGCCTTGGGACCGACCAAGCGCGGCTTTGCCACCGCCCTGGTACACAAGCTGCGCGACGAGTACGGCCAGGGCGGCTTTCTGCACTTCGGCCAGGGCAAGTGGTACCCCGGCGAGCAACTGCCGCGCTGGGCGCTGAACATTTACTGGCGTGCCGACAAGCAAGCGGTCTGGAGCAACCCGGCCCTGTTCACCGACGAGCGCGACCCCACCCACTACACCAGCGAAGACGCCGGCAACTTCATCCGCACCCTCTCAAGCAAGCTCGGCGTGACCGACAAGTACGTGACACCGGCCTATGAAGACAGCTGGTACTACCTGTGGCGCGAACGCCGCCTGCCCGTCAACGTCGACCCCTTCAACAGCCGGCTCGACGACGAGATGGAACGCTCGCGCCTGCGCCGCGTGTTCGAGCAAAAACTTGACACCGTGATCGGCTATGTGCTGCCCGTCAAACCCGCAGTCGGCGCGCGCCTGACCGGGCCTGAGTGGACCACCGGCCCCTGGTTCTTCCGCGACGAGCGCATGTACCTGATGCCCGGCGACTCCCCCATGGGCCTGCGCCTGCCACTCGACTCCTTGCCCTGGGTCAGCGAGGGTGACTACCCCTACCTGATTGAGCTGGACCCGACCGCACCGCGCGGCACCCTGCCCGCGCATGCCAACTTTGCCGCGCGCTATGCACCCGGCATGAGCGCAGGCACGCCCTTCGCGTCGGTCGGTACAGATGCAACAGCAATGGCGGCTGCAGCCGGCAGCGCAAGCGCCGGTTTGGTCGGCAGCAATGCTGCAAACAACGGCAAAGCCGCCAGCACGACCCGCCGCGCCGCCGATGCCCCCTACCTGGCCGGCCCCGGCGCGGCCAGCGAAGCGGCCCGCCGCCTGCAACAAAACCGTGCCAGTGCGGCCACCAGCACCGTCTCGGCCAACGCGCAAGCCACGGCCCAGCCCGAGCCGGAAGACTTTACCCGTCAGCCTGCGCGCCAGGAATCGGCCCATTGGGTCACCCGCACGGCCCTGTGCGTGGAAGTGCGCGACCCGCGCCGCGCCAACGGCCCCAAGGCCGAAGCCATTGGCAGCAAGTCGGGCGTGCTCTACATCTTCATGCCGCCGCTGGAGCTGCTGGAAGACTACCTGGACCTGCTGGCCGCCATCGAAGCCACGGCCGAAGAACTCAAGGTCAAGATCGTGCTGGAAGGCTACCCGCCCCCGCGCGACCCACGTCTGAAACTCTTGCAAGTGACACCCGACCCCGGCGTGATCGAGGTGAACATCCACCCGGTCAACAACTGGAAAGAACTGGTGCGCAACACCGAGTTCCTCTACAACGCGGCGTTTGAATCGCGCCTGTCGGCCGAAAAGTTCATGACCGACGGCCGCCACACCGGCACGGGTGGTGGCAACCACTTTGTGATGGGTGGCGCCACACCGTCAGACAGCCCCTTCCTGCGCAAGCCGGAGTTGCTGGCCAGCCTGCTGCTGTTCTGGCACAACCACCCGTCTTTAAGCTATTTGTTCAGCGGCATGTTTGTCGGCCCGACCAGCCAGGCCCCGCGCGTAGACGAGGCCCGCAACGACCAGCTCTACGAACTGGAAATCGCCATCGAGCAGATCTACAAGAACCGCGAGCTCCACGGCCAGAGCATGCCGCCGTGGCTGGTGGACCGCACGCTGCGCAACATCCTGATCGATGCCACCGGCAACACCCACCGCAGCGAGTTTTCCATCGACAAGATGTACTCGCCCGACTCATCCACGGGTCGACTGGGCCTGCTGGAACTGCGTGCGTTTGAGATGCCACCGCACCCGCACATGAGCAGCGTGCAGCAGCTCTTGTTGCGCGCCCTGGTGGCCCGCTTCTGGAAGACGCCGTACCAGGCACCGGCCACACGCTGGGGCACCGAGCTGCACGACCGCTTCATGCTGCCCACCTTCATCAAGATGGACTTTGATGATGTGATGACCGAGATGAATAGGGCAGGCTACGCCTTTGACGCCAGCTGGTTTGCGCCGCACTACGAGTTCCGCTTCCCGCTCTTGGGCACCGTGCAGAGCATGGGCATCGAGATGACGCTGCGCAATGCGCTGGAGCCCTGGCATGTGATGGGCGAAGAAGGCACGGCCGGCGGCAACGCGCGCTATGTCGACTCCTCTTTGGAGCGTGTGGAAGTGCGCGTCAGCGGCATGAACGAAAGCCGCTACGTGGTCACCTGCAACGGCCAGGCCCTGCCCATGCACAGCACCGGCACGGTCGGTGAGTTTGTGGCCGGTGTGCGCTACAAGGCCTGGAACCCGCCGAGCAGCCTGCACCCCAGCATCGGCCTGCACGCGCCTCTGACCTTTGACATCGTGGACACGTGGATGAAGAGTTCGGTGGGCGGCTGCCAGTACCACGTCACCCACCCGGGCGGCCTGGCCTACGAGAGCTTCCCGGTCAACTCCTTCGAAGCCGAAAGCCGCCGCCACTCGCGCTTTATCGCCATGGGCCACACCCCGGGTGAGATGGTGATTCCCCCGGCCACGATCAACGTAGCAGCTAGCAAGGAATTTCCGTTTACACGGGATTTGCGCAGGAGTTAAGGCACCGCGTGTCGGCGCCGGGCGCCTGAGGAGGGGCGCGGCTGAAGCACCGGGTAGGCGGGAGACAGCCCCCTCCTTCCCGTGTGCTCACGCGTGACCCACCCGCTCACTGCCTGGGGTCAAATGATATTTTTCGATGCCCCACTCGGCGCGCTTCAATAGTCCATGCCCAGCAAGGGCTCCGTTCACTGCAATCTCGCCGTCATTGGTGCGCAGGTTGCCGCGAACCTGGAACGCCTCCCGATTGTTGCGGGATGCAAGATGCCAAGTGCCGTAAGCGTCATCGCCTTGGCGAATCAAAATGCAGTTGTGGCGGGCCAGGTCGTTGGGCATTTTGGGTGTTCCATGGCTCTTTAAATACAAGAGGCGCAACACAAGTCGAAGGCCTCGTCGGTAACGGGTAGCGGATGAACCGTTAACGGCAGCTGCACTTGCACACCCGGATAGAGCTTGGCGTACTTTGACATTAACGGAGCAATGTGGTTGCGTCCAAAGCCCAATGTGGCGTTGACGCGCAAGAGCCCCTTCGGCGCATCGGTGGATTGTGTCGACTGGCGTTCCAGCATGAAGGCGGTGGTCTCGGGCAGCTGCGCGCTGGCCACCAACAGGCAAGTGGCCTGCTTCCAGCAAGCGCGAGGAGATTTGCCGCGGAGGCAAAAGCCTGTTTGATCGGGGCTACGTGCATGCCACGGCAGGCCACATCAGCGTGCGGCTGGACGATGGATTTCTGATCACACCGACCGGTGGCGGCAAGGCCAGCAAGACCATCGCACTGCACGCACAGATTTACAAGGCAGCGGCGGCCTATGGCGCAGAGGCACGTTGCGTTATCCACACGCACAGTACACATTGCGTGTCGCTGACACTGACACTGAGCCTGCCCTACCAGCATATGCTGCCGATGCGATACACCGATATGGCCAGGCAGGTTTGACGATCCGGGCCGCCATGCTTTCACGCTTGGGGCCCAGCAGGACTGAATGTCTCCATGGTGGACGGATTAACAAATTGACAAATCAATGAATTGCGCCAGACCTTTGGCGCAAAATGCAAACCAACATGCTCCAATTTGCTGCCAACCTGTCCATGCTCTACCAGGAGTTCGAATTTCAGGACCGCTTCAAAGCCGCCGCTGACGATGGCTTTACGGCCGTCGAATACCTGTTCCCCTATGACTTCACGGCGCAAGACATTGCGCAAAGACTTCACGCAAACGGGCTTGCGCAGGTGCTGTTCAACGCGCCCCCCGGAGACTGGGCCGCAGGCGAACGCGGACTCGCCTGCTTGCCGGACCGTGAGGATGAATTTCGCCAAAGCATAGAGCGCGCGCTGGAATATGCGGCCGCGCTCCACTGCCCGCGTATCCACGTGATGGCCGGCCTGCAGCCGCAGGCGCACGGCAGAGCCGAGCTGATGGCGCTGTATATCCGCCGTATGGCCTGGGCCGCCGGTCGCGCAGCACTACAGGGCGTGGATGTTCTGATGGAGCCCATCAATACGCGAGACATTCCCGGCTTCTTCCTGAATCGGCAGGACGAGGCGCATGCCGTGGTGGCTGCCGTGGGCGCACCGAATCTCAAAGTGCAGATGGACCTCTACCACTGCCAGATCGTCGAAGGCGATGTGGCCATGAAGATACGCCACTACCTGCCAAGCGGAAACGTAGGGCACATCCAGATTGCCGGGGTGCCCGCGCGCAATGAACCCGATACCGGTGAGCTGAACTATCCCTATCTCTTCCAGGTTCTGGAGGAGCTGGGTTACAGCGGATGGATCGGTTGTGAATACCGTCCTCTCAAGGGTGCGGTGCCTGATGGCACACGCAGCGGACTGCAGTGGTTTAAGAGCTTGCTCTGAAAGGGTGGCATGTCCATGACACATCCCGCATTGGTTCCCGGTTCTGTCGCCGTCATCACAGGTGGCGCTTCAGGCATTGGTCTGGCAGCGGCCAAGCGCTTTGCTGCAACAGGCATGTGCGTCTGCATTGCGGACATGGGCGCAGGACGCATGGATAAGGCACTGCGGGACATCGCAGAGGTGACCGACTCTGGTGCTGACCGGGTGCTCGGTATGGAGACAGACGTGAGCAGACCGGAGGACCTGGCCCGCTTGCACCAAGGGGTGCGCAGCCGGTGGGGTCGTGTCGACGTGTTGATGAACAACGCAGGCATACAACCCGGCAGTTCCCTCTTCGACCAGCAAGGCACTTGGGACCGTGTGCTGGCGGTCAACCTGGGCGGTGCGGTGCAGGGAACGCGGGAGTTTGTGCCGGCGATGCTGGCAGCCGGCAAGCCGGGCCTGGTGATCAACACCGGATCCAAACAAGGCATCACGACACCGCCCGGCGACCCGGCATACAACGTATCCAAAGCCGGTCTCAAAGTGTTCACCGAAGCGCTGCAACATGAGTTGCGCAATACACCCGGCTGTCAGGTCACAGCGCACCTGCTGATTCCCGGCTTCGTATTCACGGAGCTGACCGCACAAGGGCGTTCCGAAAAACCACCCGCCGCATGGACCCCTGAACAAACCGTGGACTTCATGCTGGAACGCCTGAACGCGGGCGACTTCTACATCCTGTGTCCTGATAACGACGTTCCCCGTGCACTGGATGAGCGCCGAATTCTGTGGGCTGCAGCGGACCTGGTGGAGAACCGCCCGCCCCTTTCACGCTGGCATCCGGATTACGCACCGGCCTTCGCACAGTTTGCACCGGGTGGCCTGATGGGCCATGGCATCGCAACGAACCGGGTTGAAAAGGGATAGGGACTGTCCCTTCATCTGCGCAAGGTCGAGGTGGCAAGCCTGGCGTCGGTGTTGGCTGAATGGTCGCTCTGGCTTTCTTCCGGCGCTATGGCCTCGGTCAAGAGCGTTGTACGACACAAGGAAACACCGGCGATGGTCCGATCGCAGAATCCCGACGCATTGCGCAAAACGCTCCTGCGCTTGCCCCGGACTGAGGCCGGCTAGTCAGGCTTGCCATCCGGGCTGACCCGCTCCGTGGTGGCAACGGCGTAGACCTGACCGTCTTCGCGCAGCAACGCCGTGGCAATAATGGATACACGGACCACCGCACCCGACTGGGTGAGGCGCTCGGTGAGGTAGGGTTCCAGGACTTTGGCATGGCTCAACTTGACCAGCTTGGCCCATTCGTCCGCACGCAAGGCCTCGGGAATACGCTCCCGCACGTTCATTTGCAGTGCCTGTGCCTCGCTCCACCCATACAGGCGCACCGCACCCGGGTTCCAGGCCATGGTGCGCCCCTCCAGGTCATGCAGGGTGATGGCGTCAGACGCGTCACGGACTACCACCGCCATGCGCTGCAAGGCACTCGTAACAGTGCGCAAGGATTCTTCGGAGTGCTTCAAGGTCGTAATGTCAACCAGCGACAGAACGGCCCCTTCGATCACGTTGTTCAGCGTGCGGTAGGGCTGGATGCGCAGGTTGTACCAGCGGTCGTTTTGGGCGCGCACCTCGGTCTCTTGGGGCGTTAGCGTATCCAACACGGTTTGCACATCCGCAACCAAGTTGGTGTAGCCCGGCAGATTGGCCGCAAAGTGCGCAACCGGCCGGCCAATATCGGTGTCGATCAAGTGAATGATTTCCCCGATGACCGGGGTGAAGCGCATGATGCGAAGTTGTTGGTCTACAAACAAGGTGCCCACACCGGTGCCCGCCAGCAGGTTGTTCATATCGTCATTGGCGCGGGACAGATCGGCCACCTTCACTTCGAGCTCGGCATTCACAGTCGCCAGCTCTTCGTTGACGGATTGCAACTCTTCTGTGGAGGTCTGCAACTCTTCGTTGCTGGATTGCAGTTCCTCGTTGACGGCCTGCATTTCCTCGGTCGACTCATTGAGTTCCGCGGTGGAGCTTTCCACCAATTCCTGGGCACTTTGCAGGCACTCGTCCTTGGCACGCAGCTCTTTTAGGAGCGACTGAATTCGGTCCTCAGCGTCCAGCACAGGGGTGCCTTGCGACCGCTCCGCGGTGCTGCTTGGTTGTGCAGGCACATCGGAGGCATCTTCCAGCATCACCAAATACAAAGGATTGTCATGCCGCGCATTGACGCTCCGAACCACCGGATGGACGCCCAGATTGACGCGGGTAAAGTGACCATTACACAGGACATGGAGGTTGCTTGCGTTTGCTGTGCGCAGCGTACTGACCGCCTGTTGCAGTGCGCCACTGAGGCCGGCACGCAGGCCCTCGCGCGCCATTTTCAGTATGTTTTGAACGCCCACTTCGCCCGGGCTGGGTTCCAGGTAAGTGCCTGTGCGGCCGTGCAGATACAAAAGATCGCCCTGGGCGTTGACCAGGGCGCAGGCAGGGGCGAGTTGCCGCAATATGGCCTGCTCGGTGAGTTCGCGCAGTGGCAGCTTCTTGGAAAGTGAAGACCCGTGCGCTGCTTCGTTGGGGAGCGGTGTATTCATGGTGTTATGGACCGGCTTGAAAAAAGTTCCTATGTCGGCGCGGCGCACGTCTTCCAGACCCTCCCGGCGTGTGTAAACCTTGGCTTTTTGGTCCAGCACGGCAAACAGGGAATCGAATTCCCCGATGCCTTCAGAGCTTCCCAGAAACAGCATGCCGCCAGGTTTCAATGCGTAGTGAAACAGTGGCATGAGTCGCTTTTGCAAATCCGCGCCAAGGTAAATCAGCAGGTTGCGGCAGCTGATAAGGTCGAGCTTGGAAAAGGGTGGATCGCGGATCAGGTCCTGCTCGGAGAACACCAGCAAGTCACGGATACGCTTGTGAATGCGGTAGGTTTGACCACCGGACTCCAGTACAAAAAAGCGCGCCAGGCGTTCGGCACTGACATCTACGGCGATGCTGGCTGGATACTGGCCGGCACGGGCGGTCGCAATGGCGCTCCTGTCAATATCGGTTGCAAACACCTGCAGGATGTGGTTTTGCTTGAGCGCCTCCATGCGTTCGACCAGCAGTATGGCCAGAGAGTAAGCCTCCTCCCCTGTGGAGCAGCCCGCCGACCAGACCCGTACCGGCGCTCCCGCCGGTTTGCCCGCAAACAGGTTGGGAATGACCTGCTCTTCGAGCACCTGAAAGGCCTTGGTGTCACGGAAGAAATTGGTGACTCCAATCAGCAAGTCGCGAAACAGTGCCTGGACTTCCGTCGGGTTCTGCTGCAAGTAGGCCACATAGGTGTCAAAGTTTTCGATTTGAAGCACCACCATGCGCCGGTCAATGCGGCGGTGGATGATGCTAGGCTTGTACTGCGAAAAGTCATGCGCCATCTGGGCCCGCAACAACATGAACACCCTGTTGAGGGCAGCCTCTGTTTTGGGGGTTGGCAGCCCCGCTGTGCGCGGCCTGTCGCGACCGCCACGGGCCACATAGGCCATGAGTTGCAAGGGCATTTCGTTCGGCGGCATTTGGTAGTCCACCAGGCCAGTGGCAATGGCGCTACTCGGCATGCCGTCAAACTCACAGGAGACGGTGCTTTGTGCCATCACCATTCCACCGGCATCCCTGATGGCGCGCACACCCAGGGTGCCATCACTGCCGGTGCCCGATAAAACGATGGCAATCGCACGCTCGCGCTGGCCTGCAGCCAACGACGCGAAGAAGTAATCAATCGGCCACCGTGGATCGCGCGAGGCATCCGGCTCCAGCAAGTGCAGCGAGCCATTCTGGAAAGCCATGTAGTGGTTGGGCGGAATAACGTACGTGCAGTTTGCCTGCACCTTCATGCCATCCTCGACTTCGAACACCTGCATGCGGGTGTAGCGACGAATCAGGTCACTGAGAATGCTTTTGCGGTCGGGTGCGAGGTGTTGCACCAGCACAAAGGCCATACCCGGATCGCGATCGACGGGCATGGCGGAAAAAAAGGCTTCAAACGCGGCCAGACCGCCCGCAGACGCGCCTATACCGACAATGGGGAATGGGCTTGGGTGGCCGCTCACAGCACGGCACGCAAGGTGATAGTGGGCCAGTGTGCCTGGCTCCAGAGTTTCTCGGTGGCGGCGCTGCGCGGAAGCAACAGGCTGTGCATCAGGGGCGCCAGCGTCACGCGGTCCGGTTGGACCAGCAGGATGAAACGGGCCTCGGCGCCGTAGACGTCGGCCTCGTTGAGTTGGCCGATCCAGTCCAGCGCGATGAGGGCTTCCACCACGGTTTCCATGCGCTGGGTGTCAGCTGACAGCGTGGTGCAGAGCTGGGCCATGGTTCTGCCTTTTTCCGGCGTAGCAGCAGCCAGGTCCAGCGCGCGCAGCACCTCCAGGGCCAACTGGAATTGCCAACCCACGCCACTGCGCCGGCGCGGGATGCCGGCAATCAGGCTGGGCACATAGGCCGTGAGTGCGGCGCCCAGCAGCACGATGACCCAGGCCATGTAAATCCAGACCAGCAAAATCGGCAAGGTGGCAAAGGCGCCATACACGGCCGAGTAGGTCGGCACCTGGCTCAGGTACAGGGCCAGCAGTTTCTTGGCCACCTCCATGCAGGAAGAGACGAACAGCCCGCCCATCCAGGCATGGCCCCAGCGCACAAAGGTGTTGGGCACATAGTGGAACATGGCGGCCATACCGCCGGCCACCAGCAAAAACTGCAACAGGTCCAGCAGGAAGCCAACGCCACCGGGGATGGTGCCTACCAGCCCCTTGGAGGCCGACAGCGCATAGGACGTCATGCTCAGGGATGCACCCAGCAGCACGGGCCCCAGCGTGATAGCTGCCCAGTAGATCAGCACCCGCTGACCAAAGGGCCGCCGCGCACGTACCCGCCAGATGCTGTTGAGCGTGCGGTCTATGGTGAAGATCAGCGCCAGGGCACTGGCCAGCAACACCGCCAGACCGGCCACACCGAGTTTGCTGGCTTTGCCGGCGAACTGGTTCAGATACCCCAGCACCTGGCGCGCGATGTAATCGGGCACCAGGCTTTCCACCAGCCACTTTTGCAGCACGTCCTGGAACTTGGCAAACATGGGGAAGGCGGTAAAAACCGCCAGCACCACGGCAATCAGCGGCACCAGGGCAATGGTGGTGGTGAAGGTCAGGCTGCTGGCGGTGAGGCCCAGACGGTCCTCACGAAAGCGCTCACGCAAGGTATGGGCGGCCTCCAGCCAGCGCACGCTGGCGGCATCGGCAAGCCATATTTTGAAGCGGTCAATCGATCTCATGCCGCTATGATGCCACTGACATGCATATCGCCGCCCCCGCCCCCTCTACCCCCCCCTCACCTGCCGTACAACTCAGCCGCTGGCTGGCTGTGAGCAGCCTCATCACCCTGATTATTCTGGGCCTGGCCTGGGAGTTGTGGCTCAGTCCGCTGCGCCCCGGTGGCTCCTGGCTGGCGCTGAAAGTGCTGCCGCTGTGCATCCCGATTGGCGGCTTGCTCAAGAACAAGATGTACACCTACCGCTGGGTCAGCCTGGTGGTGTGGCTGTATTTCATCGAGGGCGTGGTACGTGCCTGGGGCGACCGCGCCCCCGGCAACTACCTGGCCCTGCTGGAAGTGGCCTTGTGCCTGAGCCTGTTCGGTGCCTGCCTGCTGCATATCCGCACGCGCCAGCGCAGCGCGGCAGCGGCTGGGCCTGCTGCACCCGCACCCCTTGCCTGATTCCCCGTACCCCATGCATCCCAACGAACTTTCAGTCTTCCTGCAAACCCTGCAAACCATCGTGGGCACCGCCCATGTGCTGAGCGAGGGCGACCTGAGCGCCTGGGAGCTGGACTGGCGCAAGCGCGAGCAGGGCAAGGCATTGGCCGTGGTGCGCCCTGCCAGCACCGACGAGGTAGCGCGCGTGGTGCAAGCCTGTGCCGCTGCGCAGGTGAGCCTGGTGCCGCAAGGCGGCAACACGGGCATGGTGGTGGGCTCTACGCCGGACGCCAGTGGCACCCAGGTGGTGCTGAGCCTGGCGCGCATGAACCGCATCCGCCAACTGGACGCCGCCAACCTCACCGTCACCGTGGAAGCCGGCTGCGTGCTGCAAACCCTGCAGGAGGCCTGCGAAGCGGCGGGCTTTTTGTATCCCTTGAGCATGGCCTCCGAGGGCAGCTGCACGGTGGGCGGCAACCTGGGCACCAACGCCGGCGGCACGCAGGTGGTGCGCTATGGCAATACGCGCGAGCTGTGCCTGGGCCTGGAAGTGGTGACGGCGGCAGGCGAGGTCTGGAATGGCCTCTCCGGCCTGCGCAAGGACAACACCGGCTATGACCTGCGCCACCTGTTCATCGGCTCGGAAGGCACGCTGGGCGTGATCACTGCGGCCACCATGAAGCTGTTCCCCAGCCCCAAGTCCATGATGACGGCCTATGCCTCGGTGCCCTCTCTGGACGCTGCCGTGGAACTGCTGGGCCTGGCACACCAGAAGCTCAGTTCCGGCCTGACCGGCTTTGAAGTCATGGGTGCATTCGCCCTGCGCCTGGTGCGCAAGCATTTCCCGCAACAGCCTGTTCCCTTCGAGGGCGACGATCCGTTCTGCGTGGTGCTGGAAGTGTCGGACCACGACTCCGAAGCCCATGCCCGCGCCCTGCTGGAAAGCCTGCTGGAAGAAGCCCTGCAGGACGGCTGCGTGCTGGATGCCGTCGTGGCCGAAAACCTGTCCCAGGCCCGCGCACTCTGGCACATCCGCGAGAGCATCCCGCTGGCGCAGGCGCAAGAAGGCCTGAACATCAAGCACGACATCTCGATTGCCGTATCGCGCATCCCCGACTTTGTACGCGAGACGGATGCGGCCATTCAGGAAGCCTTCCCCGGCGCACGCATGGTGAACTACGGCCATCTGGGCGACGGCAATTTGCACTACAACGTGCAGGCGCCTGTGGGCGCGGATGCCGAGGCCTTTTTGCGCGCGCAGGAAAAGCCGATGAATGCGCTGGTTTATGCGCAGGTGGACCGCTTTAATGGCTCCATCTCGGCCGAACATGGCATTGGCAGCCTGAAGCGTGAAAAGCTGGCCGAGCACAAATCGCCCGTCGCCTTAGGGGTCATGCGCGCCATCAAACTGGCACTGGACCCCCACAATCTAATGAACCCCGGCCGCGTGCTGAAGCTTTGATGGACTGAGGCGTCTGGGGCGCAGAGCGGCCTGCTCCGTGTCCCCCGACCGCTGCGCGGTCTCCTCCTTTGCCTGCGCAGTCCGCACTGCGCCCCAGACTTCTGGCATTTGCAACGAAAATACCAAAATTCTCTAAACAGCCCTACCGCTATGACCAGCCCGCAAGCAACCCGCCCCGTGCGCTCCCAGTACGAAGATTTCATGCGCCATGTCTACACGACCGGCGTGAACAAGGCCGACCGCACCGGCACCGGCACGCGCAGCGCCTTTGGCTACCAGATGCGCTTTGATCTGAACGAAGGTTTTCCGCTGGTGACCACCAAGAAGGTGCACCTGCGCTCCATCATCCAGGAGCTGCTGTGGTTCCTCACCGGCTCGAGCAGCAACCACTGGCTCAACGAGCGGGGCGTGAGCATCTGGGACGAATGGGCCAGGCCCGACGGCGAACTCGGCCCGGTCTACGGCGTGCAGTGGCGCAGCTGGCCTACACCGGAGGGCGGCCATATCGACCAGATCACCGAGCTGGTGAACACGCTCAAGACCAACCCCGATTCGCGCCGCATGATCGTCAGCGCCTGGAATGTGGCCGATCTGTCCAAGATGGCACTCATGCCCTGCCATGCCTTCTTCCAGTTTTATGTGGCGCCAAGCACTGAGCCGGGTGGCAAGGGGCGTTTGAGCTGCCAGCTCTACCAGCGCAGCGCCGACATCTTTCTGGGCGTGCCCTTCAACATTGCGTCCTACGCGCTGCTGACCCACATGCTGGCGCAGCAATGTGACCTGGAGGTGGGCGACTTCATCTGGACGGGGGGCGACTGCCACATTTACAGCAACCACCACGCCCAGGTGGAAGAGCAGCTGAGCCGCGCGCCCTACCCTTACCCCACGCTGCATATCAAGCGCCAGCCGGCATCGATCTTCGACTACCAGTTAGAAGACTTCGAGGTGCTGGACTACCAGTGCCACGCGGCCATCAAGGCCCCCGTGGCGGTGTAGGCAAGCCATGCCACTGAACCTGATATTTGCGCGCAGCCGCAACGGCGTGATTGGCAAGGACGGCGCCCTGCCCTGGCATCTGCCGGAGGACCTGGCGCACTTCAAGCGCATGACACTGGGCTGCCCGGTCATCATGGGGCGCAAGACATGGGACTCGTTGCCGCCTAAGTTCCGCCCGCTGCCCGGACGCGCCAATGTGGTCGTGACGCGGCAAACCGACTGGCAGGAGGCGGGCGCACTGCGCGCCGGTTCGCTCCAGCAGGCCATTGCGTTGTGCTGCGATGCAGCCGATGTCTGGGTGATTGGCGGCGCACAGCTGTATGCCCTGGCCGAGCCGCTGGCGCGTACGGCTGTCATCACCGAAATAGATAATGTCTTCGAGGGCGATGCCTTTGCACCCACCTTCGGCCCGGCGTGGCAGGAAACCGCGCGGGAAGAACACATGACAGCCACGGGGCTGCATTACCGTTTCATTACTTTAATACAGGTAGGAGTTTGAACTATGTCTGCAGATGGATTTCACGTACACGGCCCGCATGACCACGAGATAGAGCACGCCCAGCAGGGCGGCCACGGCAGCGGCGGCATGATCAACCAGATCGCCATGTTCACCGCCATCATCGCCACGGTGGGCGCCGTGTTTTCCTACATGGGCGGCGCGACGCAAGCCAATGCCGGCCTGTATAAAAACAATGCCGCGATCAAGAAGACTGAGGCTTCCAACCAGTGGAATTTTTACCAATCCAAGAGCACCAAGCAGGCGCTGGCTGAGCTGGCGCGCGACCTGGCGCCCGAAGCCAAGCAAGCCGCTTACCTGGCCAAAATTGAGCGGTACGACAAGGAAAAAGGCGACATCAAACTGGTGGCCGAGAAAATGGAGAGCGAAGCCACCGCATGGGAGCACCAGAGCGATGAGCAAATGCACCAGCACCACCGCTGGGCCCAGGCCACCACCGTGCTGCAGGTGGCGATTGCGCTGGCTGCCATCGCCCTGCTGACCAAGAAGAAGTGGCTGGAATACGCCATGTTTGGCGCAGGTGGAGTGGGCATCGTGGTGGGTGGCCTCGCAGCCCTGCACATTTAAGCCCGGCGTTTAGTTCACCCGCCGGATGCGTCCCATCTGCGGCGGCGGCAGGATGCCTTTAAGGCGGAAATACAGCTTGGCCACCACCAGGTCGTTTTCGCCCTCCTGCATATTGCGGCCCTGCTTGAAAACGCTGAGGGCATCGCCGCCGGAGGCCATGAAGCTGTTGACCGTCACACGGTAGCTTTGCTCCATAGAAATGGGCTCACCATGCAGCCGCATGGAGCCCGGCACCACGCGCTGACCCCGGCCGGGCGCTGCGCCCTCGGGCTGGCTGGCATCCCAGGTGTAGCTGAATCCATTCGACACCGGCAGGATGCGTCCGCCAGCGGGTTGCGGCCGCTCCCACTGCTGCTCCAGCAGGCGCAGCAGTTGCGCACCGGTCAGGTCCATGCTGACCAGGTTGTTGTTGAAGGGCAGCACGCTGAACAACTGCCCGAAGGTGAGCGCCAGGTTGGGTAAATCGCTGCGCAGCCCGCCCGGATTGGTAAACGCGATCTGCGCCGGCTTGTCGCCATAACTGGTGTCCGAGGTACCGGTCAGAAAGGCATCGGCAATCACCGCGCCCAGGGTGCTTTCACCGGCCACGTTGGCGCGCCGGTCCAGCGGCAGGGTGAGCCTGCCCACTTCCATCTCCGACAGCGGCGCAGTCAAGTCGCCATAGCGCCGCACGATCTGCTCCACCGCCGGGTCGGGCAACAGCGCCTTGGCACCCTGCGGCAGGGGCAAGAGATTGCCGTTGGCGTCCTTCACCACCGCACCGTTGAATACCACGACGTTGTTGGCGTCCTTGGCCAACACCTTGCGGGCCTGCGGGTCGATCTGTAGATCAATCAGCGTCAGCAGCCGGCCATAAAAGCCGGTTTGCGTGACCAGCTTGCCGTCCGGGCGAACGCACACATATTCCTGGTGCGTGTGGCCGCTGACCACCACGTCCACGGCACTGTCAAAGGCATCGGCCAGCGCCAGAATCGGGCCACTGAAATCCGGGCAGGTTTTGTCCTGCACGGTGCGCGCGCTGGTCTGCCCGCCCTGGTGAATCAGCACCACCACGGCGGCGGCTCCCTGGGCCTTGAGTTGCGGCGCCAGCCGGTTGACGGTGGCTACCTCACTCAGGAATTGCAGGCCCACCACACCGGCCGGTGTCACTACCGAGGGCGTGGCACGCAAAGTCAGGCCGATAAAACCGATCTTCACGCCGCCCACCTCACGCAGCGCCGTGGCGGGAAACAGGGTGTTGCCGCTGGCGGTGTCCAGCACATTGGCGGCCAGGTACTGGAACCTCGCTCCGGCAAAGCTGCCGGCGTTCATGCAGGTGTCCACGCCCATCACGCCGCTGGCACCATCGGCCGTGCGCGGATAGCAGCCGCCCCTTTGCAGACGCAGCAGCTCGGTACGGCCCTTGTCGAATTCGTGGTTACCCACGCTGGAGACATCCAGCCCGATCTGGTTCAGCACCTCAATCGTCGGCTCATCATGGAACAGGCCGGAGGCCAGCGGCGTGGCACCCACCAGGTCCCCCGCGCCTACCACCAGCGTGTGGCCGGGGTTGCGGCCTTTGAGTTCGCCCACCAGGGTGGAGAGATACGCAGCACCGCCTGCAGACACCCGCGCTCCATTGGCATTGGCGGCGTCCGGCATCAACAGGCTGCCAGCGGGTGGCTGGATGTTGCCGTGGAAGTCGTTGAGGGCGATCAGCGAGATGCGCACCGATTCGGCCGCTTGCAAGGGCGCAGCCATACCCAGTGCCAGCAACAGCACCCCTGCCGCACCGGCGCGGACAAGGGACACCGCAGCCGCTGGAAGGCGCCTGGAAATGGGCGGGAACATGATCATCAACACCTCGGGCTTGTGGGCACAATGGATCGACTATAGTGCCGCAGCATGGCAATCCGCGTCCCCCTCCTACCGACTCAAAACAAACCATGAAATACGCCACCTGGAACGTGAACTCCCTGAGCGTGCGCCTGCCGCAGGTGCTGGACTGGCTCATCTCCAACCCGGTCGATGTGCTGGTGCTGCAGGAACTGAAACTGACGGACGACAAGTTTCCGTTCGATGCCTTTACCCAGGCCGGTTACCACGCCCAGTGCTTCGGTCAGAAGACCTACAACGGTGTGGCACTCTTAAGCCGCACGCCCGCTGCGGACGTGGTGAAAAACATCCCTGGCTTTGACGACGACATGGCGCGCGTGATCACCGGCACCGTAGGCGTGGGTGAGCACAGTGTGCGTGTGGTGGGCGCCTATTTCCCTAACGGGCAGGAGCCCGGCAGCGACAAGTTTGAGTACAAGATGGAGTGGCTCAAGGGCCTGCGCAGCTGGTTGAAAGAAGAGTTGGTGGCGCACCCGCGCCTGCTGCTGATTGGCGACTACAACATCACCTTTGACGATCTGGATGTGTGGGATCCGGAGGGCATGCGCGACCAGATCCATTGCACCGACGAAGAGCGCTACCACCTGAACGCCCTGATCGCCCTGGGCCTGACCGACAGCTTGCGGCTGTTCCCGCAGCCGCCCAAGAGCTATAGCTGGTGGGACTACCGCGATGCGGGCTTCCGGCGCAACCGCGGCATGCGCATTGACCACATTCTGGTGAGCAATGCGCTCACGCCGCAGGTGACGTCCTGCGTGATCGACAAGACCCCGCGCAAGAACGAGCGCCCCAGCGACCACGCTCCAGTGGTCGTGGAGATTGCTTCGTAGCTCCCACGCTCCCCGCGGCAGGACGCGATCGGCTCACTCCAGCCCCAACTCCTGAATCTTGCGGGTGATCGTGTTGCGGCCAATGCCCAGTTTGTGGGCCGCCTCGATGCGACGGCCCTTGGTGCTGGCCAGGGCGGCCAGGATCAGGCGCGACTCGAAGCGCTTGGTCAGCACATCCCACACCTCCAGACTGCCGGAGGCCAGCAGCGCGATGGCTTCGCCTTCCAGTCCGTGTTCCCATTCCTGCAGGTTGCTTGAGAAGGCGGAAGAACCCACCGCCACTGCTTCAGGAAAGTAGGGCAAGGGCGCAGCGGGGGCCGAAGTGACTGCTTCCGCAGGCACGGGCACAGACGCAGGCGGTGCGGCCTGCTGGGGCTGGGCGGCATCGCTGCGGGAAACCCCGATTTCAGGCGGCAAGTCCTTGGGTTCAATCAGCTGCGCGGGCGCCATGACGGTCAGCCAGTGGCACAGATTTTCCAGCTGCCGCACGTTGCCGGGGAAGGCAAAGCCCTCCAGCCAAACCAGGGCCGCGTCGGATATGCGCTTGGGCTCCACACCCAACTGTTGGGCGCTTTGTTGCAGGAAGTGGCGGGTCAGCATGGACACGTCTTCCTTGCGCTCGCGCAATGCGGGCAGGCGCAGGCGGATCACGTTCAGGCGGTGGAACAAGTCTTCCCGGAAGCCGCCGTCCTTGACGCGCTGCTCCAGGTCCTGGTGGGTGGCGGCAATCACGCGCACATTGGTCTTGACGGCACTGTGGCCGCCGACACGGTAGAAATGGCCGTCCGACAACACGCGCAAGAGGCGTGTCTGAAGTTCAAACGGCATGTCGCCAATTTCGTCCAGAAAGAGCGTGCCGCCATCGGCCTGCTCAAAGCGGCCGCGCCGCATGGTCTGGGCGCCGGTAAAGGCACCCCGCTCATGGCCGAACAACTCGCTCTCCAGCAAATCCTTGGGAATGGCTGCGGTGTTGATGGCCACAAACGGGCCACCCGCGCGCGGCGAGTGCTTGTGCAGCGCGCGCGCTACCAGTTCCTTGCCGGAGCCGGACTCGCCGGTAATCAGCACCGTGACATTGCTTTGCGCCAGACGCCCGATGGCGCGGAACACGTCCTGCATGGCCGGTGCCTGGCCCAGCATCTCGGGCGCATCAGCGAGGAGTTCTTCGCTGACCTCTTCGCGCTGGCTTTCTTCCACCGCGCGGCGAATCAGCTCCACCGCCTTGGGCAGATCAAAGGGCTTGGGCAGGTACTCGAAAGCACCACCCTGAAAGGCACTGACCGCGCTGTCCAGATCGGAAAAAGCGGTCATGATGATCACGGGTAGGGCCGGGTACTTGGCCTTGACCTTGTCCAGCAGTTCGAGGCCGGAGCCACCCGGCATGCGAATGTCACTCACCAGAATTTGCGGGCCTTCATCGTCCGCAGCGGTGCTCAGCGCCGCCAGCACATCGCGCGAATTGGAAAAGCTGCGCGTGGGCAAATGTTCCCGCAGCAAAGCCTTCTCCAATACGAAGCGTATGGATTGGTCATCGTCAACGATCCAGATTGGCTTCATGGTCTTCTTATCCCTTGTCTCTGGCATTACGGTAACGGAATCAGAATTTTGAAATCCGTACGGCCGGGCACGCTATCGACTTCGATCATGCCCTGGTGCTGCTGTACAAAGGTTTGCGCCAATGTCAGCCCCAGGCCGGAGCCACCATCTCTGCCCGACACCAGCGGGTAGAAAATGCGGTCCTTGATCGAATCTGGCACGCCAGGTCCGTTGTCAATGACATGCAATTCCAATGCCAACCGGTAGCGCTGTTTGCCAAAAGTTATCTGGCGCATCACGCGGGTCTTGAAGGTGAGTTCCGCATCACCCGCGGCCATGCGGTCGCCCAGCGCCTGGGCCGCATTGTGGGCAATGTTGAGCACGGTCTGAATCAGCTGCTCGCGGTCACCGCGAAACTCGGGGATGGAGGTGTCGTAGTC
>CANCER010000014.1 GCA_947375135.1 Comamonadaceae bacterium
CAAGGCGGACGAGAGCTTTACCGTGCCGTCGCTGGAAACTTTCAAGGCGGTCATGGAGCCCACGGCCGAAGGCCGCGAGATCAGCACCACCCAAGGCTATGTGCGTTTCCTGACCCAACTGCTGCGCGACCAGGCCCTGGGCCCCCGCGTGGTGCCCATTTTGGTGGACGAGGCCCGTACCTTTGGTATGGAAGGCCTGTTCCGCCAAGTGGGTATCTACAACCCCGCAGGCCAGCAGTACACCCCGGTCGACAAAGACCAAGTCATGTACTACAAGGAAGACGTCAAGGGCCAGATCCTGCAGGAAGGCATTAACGAAGCCGGCGGCATGGCCAGCTGGATTGCAGCAGCCACCAGCTACTCCACCAGCAACCGCATCATGGTGCCGTTCTACGTGTACTACTCGATGTTCGGCTTCCAGCGCATTGGTGACTTGGCCTGGGCGGCCGGCGACATGCAAGCGCGCGGTTTCCTGCTGGGCGGCACTTCAGGGCGCACCACGCTCAACGGCGAAGGCCTGCAGCACGAAGACGGCCACAGCCACATCATGGCCGGCACGATTCCGAACTGCATTTCCTACGACCCGACCTTTGCGCACGAAGTGGGCGTGATCCTGCACCATGGCTTAAAGCGCATGGTGGAAAAGCAGGACAACGTTTTCTACTACCTGACCCTGCTGAACGAAAACTACGCCATGCCCGGCCTCACCCCCGGCACGGAGGAGCAGATCATCAAGGGCATGTACCTGAGCAAGCCCGGTTCTGCGCAGAAGAAGCGCGTGCAACTGCTGGGCTCCGGCACCATCCTGCGCGAAAGCTTTGCGGCACAAGAGCTTCTGGAAGCCGATTGGGGCATTGCCGCCGACGTCTGGAGCTGCCCGAGCTTTAACGAGCTGACCCGCGACGGCCAGGACGCCGATCGCTGGAACCTGCTGCACCCGCTGGAAACCCCGCGTGTGTCTTTCGTGGCCCAGCAACTCGCCGCCCACAGCGGCCCGGTGGTGGCATCGACCGACTACATGAAGGCCTATGCCGAGCAGATCCGCCCCTTCATCCCCGCCGGCCGTGTTTACAAGGTGCTGGGCACCGACGGCTTTGGCCGCAGCGACTTCCGCAGCAAGCTGCGCGAGCACTTCGAGATCAACCGCCACTACATCGTGGTTGCGGCCCTCAAGGCGCTGAGCGAAGACGGCAGCGTGCCGGTGGCCAAGGTGGCAGAAGCCATTGCCAAGTACGGCATCAATACCGAAAAGGTCAATCCTCTTTACGCGTAAGCGCGCAACGGGATTCCCCTTTGCGTGAAGACCCACATGGCCTAGCCATGTGCGGTCGCAGCTAAGAATCTCCCACTAACTTAAAAAGTGAGACAAAGAATATGGCACTCATAGAAGTAAAAGTCCCCGACATCGGCGACTTTGATGAAGTCACGGTCATCGAGGTGATGGTCAAGGTCGGCGACACGGTCCAGGCCGAACAAAGCCTGATCACCGTCGAATCCGACAAGGCGTCGATGGAAATCCCTTGCAGCCAAGCTGGTGTGGTCAAGGAAATCAAGGTCGCACTGGGCGGCAAGGTCAAGCAAGGCTCTGTCGTGCTGATGCTGGAAGCGGCGGGCGAAGCGGCCGCTGTGACGCCAGCTGCTGCGGCCAGTGCGCCTGTAGCTGCGGCTCCTGCTGCTGCACCCGTTGCTGCCGCTCCTGTTGTGGCAGCCCCTGCTGCCACAGGCCCGGTGGAAGTGCGCGTGCCCGATATCGGCGACTTCAAGGACGTCACCGTGATTGAAATGCTGGTCAAGGTCGGCGACACCATCAAGCTCGAACAGGGCCTGATCACCGTGGAATCCGACAAGGCTTCCATGGAAATCCCGTCCGGCGCGGCCGGTGTGCTCAAGGAACTCAAGATCAAGCTGGGTGACAAGGTCAACATCGGTGACTTGGTGGCGATTCTGGAAGGCTCGGCGCCTGCTGCTGCTTCCGCTCCCGTGGCATCTGCACCGGCTGCTGCGGCTGCGGCTCCTGCTGCCGTGCCTGTGGCGGCCGTTGCAGCGGCTGCTGCAGCACCTGCTGCTGTGCCCGCACACGCTCCCGGGGCAGCGCCCATCGGCCTGCCCCACGCCTCGCCCTCCGTGCGCAAGTTCGCCCGCGAACTCGGCGTGCCGCTGAATGAAGTCAAGGGCACCGGCCTCAAGGGTCGCATCACTGACGCCGACGTCCAATCCTTCACCCGCTCCGTCATGAGCGGCGCGGTGCAGACCCTGGCCGCTGCAGCGCAAGCCAAGCCCGCCGCCGGTGGCGACGGCGCAGCGCTTGGTCTGATCCCCTGGCCCAAGGTGGACTTCGCCAAGTTCGGCCCAATCGAGCGCAAGGATCTCAGCCGCATCAAGAAGATCAGCGGCGCCAACCTGTTGCGCAATGCGATCATGATTCCGGCCGTCACCAACCACGACGACTGCGATATCACCGATCTGGAAGCCTTCCGTGTTTCCACCAACAAGGAAAACGAGAAGAACCCCAGTGCGGCGAAGGTGACCATGTTGGCCTTCCTGATTAAAGCCTGCGTGGCTGCGCTCAAGAAGTTCCCCGAGTTCAACAGCAGCCTGGACGGCGACGCCCTGGTTTACAAGAACTACTGGCACATCGGCTTTGCGGCCGACACGCCCAACGGCCTGATGGTTCCGGTCATCAAGGACTGCGACAAGAAGGGCATTTTCCAGATCTCGCAAGAGATGGGCGAACTGGCCAAGAAGGCGCGCGACGGCAAACTCAGCCCGGCTGAAATGTCAGGTGCGACCTTCACCATTTCTTCACTCGGTGGCATTGGCGGACGTTATTTCACGCCCATCATCAACGCCCCCGAAGTGGCGATTCTGGGTGTCTGCAAATCCAGCATCCAGCCGGTGTGGGATGGCAAGGCCTTCCAGCCACGTCTCATGTTGCCGCTGTCCCTTACCTGGGACCACCGCGTCATCGACGGTGCTGCCGCCGCACGCTTCAACGTGTACCTCGGCCAGATCCTCGGCGACTTCCGCCGTGTGTTGCTCTAAGGAACGAAGATGGCAAACATAGACATCCAGGTTCCCGATATTGGTGACTTTGACGAAGTCACCGTGATTGAGCTGATGGTCAAGGTGGGCGATACCGTCAAGCCGGACCAAAGCCTGATCACCGTGGAGAGCGACAAGGCCTCCATGGAAATTCCTTCTTCCCACGGTGGTGTGGTGAAGGAACTGAAAGTCAAGCTGGGCGACAAGGTCAAGCAAGGCACGCTGGTGCTGGTGTTGGAAGGTGAGGGCGGTACTGCTGCTCCTGCATCCGCACCTGCCGCAGCCGCTGCACCTGCGTCGGCGCCTGCTGCTGCACCCGCAGCGGCCGTGGCTCCAGCGACGTCTGCGGTCCCCGCACCCACCGCATCCTCCTTCGCCGGTACCGTCGATCTGGAATGCGATGTGCTGGTTCTGGGCGGTGGCCCCGGTGGCTACTCGGCGGCCTTCCGTGCGGCCGACCTCGGCCTCAAGGTCGTCATCGTCGAGCGTTACGCCACGCTGGGCGGCGTCTGCCTGAACGTGGGTTGCATCCCGTCCAAGGCGCTGCTGCACGTGGCTGCCGTCATGGACGAGGTGTCCCACATGGCCGCCCTGGGCGTGGACTTCGGCACCCCCGTGGTCAACATCGACAAGCTGCGCGGCCACAAGGAAAAGGTCATCGGCAAGCTGACCGGCGGACTGGCCGCCATGGCCAAGATGCGCAAGGTCACCACCGTGCGCGGCTACGGTGCTTTTGTCGGCGCCAACCACATCGAAGTGGAAGAGACCAGCGGCACGGCGCAGGAAAAGACCGGCGCTAAGAAGGTCATCGCCTTCAAGAAGGCCATCATCGCCGCCGGCAGCCAGGCCGTGCGCCTGCCCTTCATGCCCGAAGACCCGCGCGTGGTGGACTCCACCGGCGCCCTGGCGCTCAAGGAAGTTCCCAAGCGCATGCTGATTCTGGGCGGCGGCATCATCGGCCTGGAAATGGGCACGGTCTACAGCACCCTGGGCGCACGCCTGGACGTGGTGGAAATGCTGGACGGTCTGATGCAGGGCGCTGACCGCGACCTCGTCAAGATCTGGCAGAAGATGAATGCGCCGCGCTTCGACAACATCATGCTCAAGACCAAGACCGTGTCCGCACGCGCCTTGCCCGAAGGCATTGAGGTCACGTTCGCGTCCGCCGAAGAAGGTGGCACCGCGCCCGCACCCCAGGTCTATGACCTGGTGCTGCAGGCCGTGGGCCGCACGCCCAACGGCAAGAAGATCGCCGCTGACAAGGCCGGTGTGGCCGTCACAGACCGTGGCTTTATTAACGTCGACATCCAGATGCGCACCAATGTGCCCCACATCTTCGCCATCGGCGACGTCGTGGGCCAGCCCATGCTGGCGCACAAGGCGGTGCACGAGGCGCATGTGGCAGCCGAGGTGATTGCCGGAGAACTGCTGGGTAACAAGGAGTTGGCCTCTGCCGCCTTCAACGCCCGCGTGATCCCCAGCGTGGCCTACACCGACCCCGAGGTGGCCTGGGTCGGCCTCACCGAAGACCAGGCCAAGGCGCAGGGCATCAAGGTCAAGAAGGGCCTGTTCCCCTGGAACGCCTCCGGCCGCGCCATTGCCAATGGCCGCGACGAAGGTGTCACTAAACTGCTATTTGATGATTCCCCCGAGGCGCATGGACACGGCAAGATCCTGGGCGGCGGCATGGTCGGCACGCATGCCGGCGACATGATTGGTGAAATCGCCCTGGCGATCGAGATGGGCGCCGACGCGGTGGACATCGGCAAGACGATTCACCCGCACCCCACGCTGGGCGAGAGCATCGGCATGGCGGCGGAGATTGCACATGGCAGTTGCACGGACGTGCCACCGGCGCGCAAGTGAGGGTGAAAAACCGCTGAGAACTTAGCAGTTCAACAGCAGGCCGCGTAGACTTTGAAGGGTCTGCGCGGCATATTTAATGTGGCGACACACACCAAAAAAGGCGGGATGCCTACTGGACTAGCTGAGTTCCCACCGTGGCTGTAGAGTCCTTTGCATGGTTGAAGTCCGGTAAGTTCAACACAACATCACAGGCTGCAATGGTTTCAGGCCGGTGCGCAATCACAATGCGCGTGATAGTGAGTGCTTGAATGGCTTGATTGATGGCCTTTTCCAAAGCCACATCTAAATGGCTGGTAGCCTCGTCCAGCACCAAGACTTCTGGCTCGCCATAAAGTGCCCGCGCCAACAAAATTCGCTGCTTCTGCCCGCCTGATAGTGCAGTACCCATATCCCCCACGAGGGTGTTGTACCCCATACTCATTTTTTCAATGTCGTCATGGATGCAAGCAAGTCTTGCGACATGCTCCAAACGCTCTTGGTTGGGTGACTCGTCAAAGAAGGTAATGTTGTCGGCAATGGAGCCAGCAAATAATTGATCGTCCTGCATTACCGCGTTGACGCGACTTCTCCATGCGCTCAGGCGTAGAGTGGTAATGTCTGTTTGCCCTTTCAAAATATGTCCGCTACTGGGGTGTAGAAGTCCCAAAACAAGCTTGGCAAGCGTCGTTTTGCCACAGCCCGAAGGCCCAACTATGGCAATTGATTGACCGGCAGCAAGCTCAAGCGTTAGGTCCTTGAGGACACAGGGGTCAAGCTCCGAATACCGGAAGCTGATATTTTCAAAGCGCAGTGGCCCCGGTGGTAAAAATTGCGTTGGCGTCGCCACTGCAGCACTTGGTGCACCTTTGACTGGGTTTTTTCCTATATTGGTTTCTTTGGGCGTCAGCACAATGTCCGCCAAGCGCTCGGTCTGCAAACCGAGCATCTTGACCTCAATGCCTTTGCCCACCAAACCCATCATTCGTGTGGTGAACACACCCTTGTAGCTGACAAACGCAAACAGCATTCCAATCGAAAATGCGTTGGACAAAATGAGCTCGGCACCCATCCAAATGACCGCCACATTCGCAACACCGGATAGCAATCCTTCAGCCAATTCGTACCCTAGCATGAAGCGCTGGGTTTTGATGAGCCGGTTGGTGCTGTCGATCATGTGGTTGTGCCACAGAACCTGCCGTTGGCTTTCTCGCACAAACAGTTTGATTGCCTGAATCCCGCGTGTACTCTCCAGAAAATTGCTTTGCTGCTTGGCAGCCAACACAATTTTCTCCTCAGTCGCTTGGCGTAGCGCTGGATACGCACTGATGCGCAACAACGCATAAGCGAATACCGAGAACAAAACGATTACCGATAGCAATGGGCTGTACATCCACATCAACCCCAACGTGAGCAGCGCAAGAATGCTGTCAATGACACCTTCGATAAAGCTGGTCGTCAGCGTGTGCTGAATGGACGCTACCGAACCAAAGCGCGAAACTATGTCGCCCAAATGCCGCTTTTCAAAATACGCCTGCGGTAAGCGCAGCAAGTGGGCAAACACGTTGATGGACCATTGCACACCCACCTCGGTCCCCATGCGCAGCACTACCCAACTGCGCAATGCACCAATCCCCACCTCCACAAAAACCAACAGCATAAAACCGATGGAAAGCAAAGTGACCAGGTCTTTGTCGCCCGATGTAAGGGCATGGTCAACCACCCACTGAACGTACAGTGGACTCACCAACGCGCACAGCTGCAAACCCAGGGAAATACAAAACACTTGCAACATCTGCCGCTTTAGCCCCACCACGCGACCCATTAACTGTCGTAAACCAACGCGCTGCTTTTCATCGCGCGGTGTGAAGCCGGGGGTGGGCGAGAGTTCCAAGGCCACTCCGGTAAAGTGCTTGGACAGTTGTGCCAGCGTAAACTTGCGTTCTCCAATCGCTGGGTCCAGCACGACGGCACTTGGCACGTACAGCCGCCAAATCCATTGCCAGCCCATGCGCCGATGCCACCATCGCCAAACAGGCCAGGCCGCATTCGGCAGCTTCCGTTTGCAGAATCAACTGGACTTTACGTCCACCACCAAAAAGCAGTGCCTTGGCCGGTGCGGATTTAGTTTCGTCCACCAAAATACTTGCCTCTCAGTGAATAGACGGGCTCCATTACCCATTCAAAAATCGTGCGTGTATCTAGCATGACGTCTGCATCAAGTTGCATACCGCTTTGTAGGGGTTGCTCCACACCGTATGCGCGTGCAGTTTGATGTTCTAGCGCTACGCGAATTCGAAACAGCGGCTCGCTGCTTGCCGTCCCTTGCGCAGCCGCGCCAGACAGGGCGCTAAACAACCCGGTTTCGGCCTTTGGGGCAATTGGAAAAGGCAATTCACTGGGAAGCAAAGGCGTGCGGGCTACTTCGATAACGGTGGCCTTGTAGTGCCCAAACTTTTGAAAAGGGTAGGCGCTGTAGCGCAGAAAAACTTTCTGCCCCGTGCGGACAAAACCCGCATCTTTGCTTTGGGCGAACAGGTGTGCTTCAAGCTCGCTGCCAGACGAGTTAGCCATCGTCTGTCTGTTGGCGTCGATAGCAGTCCCATAGGGCAGCAACATCATCAGCGGGCGTTCGTTGACAACTACTTGCCCTTGCTGAATGGTCAGCCCTGAAACACGCCCCGCATGGGGACTGGTAACGGTCAATTCCCGCTTGATGTTCAGGTCAATTAAGTCCTGCTGCGTGCTGCTGAGCGTGCGTTCCAATTCTGCAATTTGCGTGTTCTCACGCATGGGAAGCTCCGCCAAATCGCTGCGCGCAGTTTCACGGTCACGCACGAGCTGGGTTTGAGTGCGTTGCAAAACTTGAAGGCGTGCCTCCTGATCGGCCACGGCCTCCTGCTTCTCCTGCACCGCCAGCGGGGAGACAAACTTCTCGGCCTCCAGTTCCAAATACCGGCGTTGGGTGCGCTGCGCAAAGGCTAACCGCGCCGCTTGCGTTTTTTGCTCAAGTTGCAATTGCGCGATTTCTTGTTCCAATGAAGTAATGCGCTGCACCAATGATTCACGGTTGTGGTTGTATAGCGAGCGCTGCTGCGCTATGACGCTGCGCAAGTTGCCTGCGCGAGACTGCAACTGATTGGCGCCAAGGCCCAGCGCGTCCCGCCCTGCAGCGTCTGCGCGCTCATCTGCAACGGTCACCAAAGCTTGGCCTGCGGAAACAACATCACCTTCCCTAACCCAAACCTTGGCGGCCCTGCCGCCTTGCTGGCTGTAGATACGCATTACCCCGGCAACAGGGGTTAGATAGCCAGAGAGCGCCACGCGCCGCGTGTATTCGCCCCAAAACACAAGCGCCACCAACCCCAACACAAAGAGCGCTACCGCAGCCGTAAGCGCCCACCATTGCCATGAGGAATAGAGAATGATCTCGCCATGCAATTTGGGACGATGCGCGTTTTGCGCTTCTTCACGAAACAAAGACATTGAATCTGGGTATGGGGGGCGCTCTCGGCCGGCGGCGCAATTTGCTGCGCAGTCAAAGCAAAAGATGCAAAACCGGTACACAATCGCGTCGGAAACCCTCAGCGACTGTGTAACCTTACGGTAAGCAGACCCTGCTGTAACAGGGTGCTTGGTTCAAAAATACTGGATTAGGCCGCTGGGGTGTTTTCAACAAGTGGCGTGGCCTTTGGAGCTTGCGTCCAGAGGCTTTCCCAGTTTTGTTCTTTGGCAAACAGCCCGATGGTAAAACAAATCGGTTCGCATATCGCACGAACCACCTTGCCCTTCCAATTGCCCTTTTCCAGTACCCCCATCTTGAAGGCTAACTCTTCAGCACGCCAGATAGCCAACGGGCGCATGATTTTCTCGGCCAATGGTGATTTGCGCATCAAGCGCACGTAAGGGATAGCCCAAACGTGGTAGCCACGTACTGTAGTTTGCGACAGGTTTTTGAAGGTGAACTCCATATCAGCACGCCAGATGTTTTGGGGTAGTTGGCCCTTGCGGAAGAAATGGGTACAAATGACACGACTCGATCCACCGCCCCCGCTTCCCTGACATGCGGGACTGTTTGAAATAGCAACGGCTCCGCCAGCCAATCCAACAGCCATGGCGCCAAGAGCAGACACTGCTGGCCCACCCGCCAAACCAATTGCCGCACCGACCGTGGCTCCGATACCAAATCCACTCGCTGCATCGCTTCTGCATCCTGCTGCGTCCCTTCCACCGTCACTACCTCCGGTATTACTCATACTATGATTTTCACCGCCGCTGATTTCAGGTAATTGATTGATATCAATGGTTTTCATCTTTTGTCCTTTTACAGTCCCCTGCTTAATTACCGCGCAGGGTTAGCGGTATACTTTTACTTCTTACCTTTTGATTTGGCGAATGCAATTAAAATTGCCACCGGCACCGCAAAAATATACATTTTTTTCATCATTTCATAAAATATTTTTAATTCAAAAGATGGATGGCTTGTCATCGTACGTATGAGAATCAAAACCAATAAGGTTGATGTCACCAAGGTTAATGTATATATGGCAATAAAATTTTTCAAAAAAGTTACACTCGGATATTTTAAAAATGATAATTTTTCTAAAAGTTTTTGCATAAATATAAATAACCACAAATCAACCGAAATTATATCCAAAAATACGCCCAATAAGTTCCAAAAAATCCGACCTTTGCTGGGGTGATGATGTCCGTTGTGCCGTCCAATATTTCAGTAGTCAGTTAGATATCGCTATTTCGTAAACAAAACACTCGCATTTAGGTGCTGTGCAATTGCCTGCAAGCTTGGCAACCGCGTTGCATATTGCTCCGCAGTGCAGTAGTGCCGGGGTTGGAGTGTAGTGAAATTGCGTTTTCCTTTCAATGTATTACCATGCAACTCGTATTCGGCCGAAAACACAATACCATCTAAGCTTTTAAAGCTGTAGTTTTTCGGTACGCGAATAATTTTATGTGCATTATCAAAAATTAATTCAAAAACCTCGTTTACGGTAATTGGCGTGCAAACAGTAGAAAATTCACGATTGCCCTGGGTGTAAAGTCCCAAATTATCTGCCGTATAAATCTTCAGCGCCAACTGGGGGTTCGGGGCACTACTTCCGCCACTTGGATCGGACACAAAGTTTCGCACTTCCACTTGTGCGTTCATGGTTTGTGCGAGTTCCTTGCGTTGCACGGCAGGAAATTGGGCAAATCCTTGACCTTGCCAACCGCTTTCTTTAAGTATTCGCTGTATGGCTACACCACTCATACCTGCCGGTATTTGCTCGAGCTGGTTTTGCATTTCCGTAGAGGCGTAGCCCGTCGTTTGGATGCTGATGTCCAAATCGGCCTTTCCATCGGCCTTTATATTCCATACCGATACGCTGCTGACCGTATTTTCCGTTGCGGTGGTGGAAGGCGTTCGCATAAGCACTGCGCCGCTTGACAATGCCACCGCTACCGGGCGGTCTGCGTCTGACCAAGGCAAGTGGCCAAAGGGTATCAGGGAAGCAGTTGCATCCACAAACAACTGCAGACTAGGGATGTAGGTAATGACATGATCAAAACCCACGGGTAAGTCCTGAAGCTCATATTGCGGGGCAGCTGCATTGATCATGGCCGGTACCGCTTCAATATCCACTGCGCTTAGCAGGGTCTGTAATAGTAGCTGATGGTCCTTGCAATCTCCATAGCGGGTCTTCAAAACATCCGAAATATCGTGTGGAATATAACCACCCTGTCCGATATAACTGGCGATATAACGGATGTTTTGGCGAATCCAGTCGTAGATGGCCTGGGCTTTTGCGTAATCAGTGGATTGACCCTGGGTGATAGTGTTGGCGAGCCTTTTTATTTCCGCGTCGACCAATACCTTTTTGTTGTTCTCCTCACTGTATGCCGTAGCGAATTGCTCTTGTTTTGAAAAGCTCGACAGCAAAAGCCTTGGAATACTAGTCTGCCAATTGGCGATGCGTGAATCTACAGACTTCGACTTGTATTTCCCACCGATTTGCCACGTAGTTTGGCCTGCATTTTCACTGCGATTGACGGTTAGGCCCACCGCTATGAGTTGAACCGGACTGCCCACAGGTGCCTGCACGGAATAAGAAAATTCATCCCAAGTTAGTGCTGGGTCAATGTACTCCTGCCTCCGCAACCAGTTGGGCAGTGACAATTTGTTTTCTGCTCCAATGAACCGGACGTAGGTGCGATCACCCTTTTGTACGTCGGGGAAGGTCACCTGAATGACGTTCACATTCGGCCAGCTAATGCCGTTACCGCCAGATACAACCCCCACTTGGGTTTGAATGGCGCTACTGTGCACGGCAATTTTTCTGCCGTCAGCTTTGTGCGTATAGGCCTCAGCAAGTGCAGTCGTTTCCAGATCACGGTTGTACGACTTGGTGTATTGACCGATAGCCTGTGCGCCTTGCTCAGTCAATGCCTCGAACTCCGCTTCCATCTCCCACGTATTGCTCAAATCTTCTTTGATTTTTAGCGCATTGTGGTAGCGGTTTATCTTCCAATGCATCGATGCAACAGGGAGTTCTTGCGCCTGCACGTTTCCGCTGAAAAGCAGGTTGCTGCATAGAGACACCAAAACCATCAGCTGTGTTACGAGAGTTGCTTTCATCTTCTTTTTTTTATGGTTGAAGGCATGTGAATTTTTTACCACTTATGTGGCTAAGTTGTTTGTATTTTTGCGAAAAATTTTTGAGATTTGCATAATTTTTCTCTATTTTTTTGTCAAAAACGCATCCGTAGACGCAAATGTATTGCTTTTAGAAGCTTGGTCAATGTCCGGCAAGCCCAAACTTCCTAGTAGTTTCCCTAGGAAGAGCAACATTCAGGCTGTTCTGAGGTTACAGATTCTCACTTTGAGGGTGGCGCGTGGCTGGTCCCAGGCGCACATGGCATTTGAGGCCGATCTGGTTAGAACTTATGTTTCTGCCGTGGAGCGAAGTGCGTGGAATATTTCGTTGGTAAATACCGAGTGAATCACTCGTGAGCTTGACCCGTTGACGTAGAAGTCTGGGAGCCACTGATACTGGATCTGGATACGACCGAATAGTCGGGTGCCCATGTCGTTTTTGTTTTGACAATTGCGCCATCATCGCCGCCGGCAGCCAGGCCGTGCGCCTGCCCTTCATGCCGGAAGACCCGCGCGTGGTGGACTCCACCGGCGCCCTGGCGCTCAAGGATGTTCCCAAGCGCATTCTGATTCTGGGTGGCGGCATCATCGGCCTGGAAATGGGCACGGTCTACAGCACCCTGGGCGCCCGCCTGGACGTGGTGGAAATGCTGGACGGCCTGATGCAGGGCGCTGACCGCGACCTGGTGAAGATCTGGCAGAAGATGAATGCGCCGCGCTTTGACAACATCATGCTCAAGACCAAGACCGTGTCCGCACGCGCCTTGCCCGAAGGCATTGAGGTGACCTTTGCGTCCGCTGAAGAAGGCGGCACCGCGCCCGCCCCCCAGGTCTATGACCTGGTGTTGCAGGCCGTGGGCCGCACGCCCAACGGCAAGAAGATTTCCGCCGACAAGGCCGGTGTGGCTGTCACAGACCGTGGCTTCATCAATGTCGACATCCAGATGCGCACCAACGTGCCCCACATCTTCGCCATCGGCGACGTGGTCGGCCAGCCCATGCTGGCGCACAAGGCGGTGCACGAGGCGCACGTGGCAGCCGAGGTGATTGCCGGAGAACTGCTGGGTAACAAGGAGTTGGCCTCTGCCGCCTTCAACGCCCGCGTGATCCCCAGCGTGGCCTACACCGACCCCGAGGTGGCCTGGGTGGGACTGACCGAAGACCAGGCCAAGGCGCAGGGCATCAAGGTCAAGAAGGGCCTGTTCCCCTGGAACGCGTCCGGCCGCGCCATTGCCAATGGCCGCGACGAAGGTGTCACCAAGCTGCTGTTTGATGACTCCCCGGAAGCGCATGGCCACGGCAAGATCCTGGGCGGCGGCATGGTCGGCACCCACGCCGGCGACATGATCGGTGAAATCGCATTGGCGATTGAGATGGGCGCCGACGCGGTGGACATCGGCAAGACGATTCACCCGCACCCCACGCTGGGTGAGAGCATCGGCATGGCAGCCGAGATTGCCCACGGCAGTTGCACCGACGTACCGCCGGCGCGCAAGTAAGTAAGTAGTTTTTAAGCCCCAAAAAAGCCCGGACCAGTGATGGTTCGGGTTTTTTTTGGAAAGGCGGTTTATAGGTCGCAAAAGTTTGTGGTTTCGCAAGGCATTTGTGTCGGATTTTCTCCGTGACCCAGGTTACATATCTTCGCGCCGACGATACGTAGCATGCACGCTTCTAACCAACCTGAGGAGTTTCACCATGCAACGTACCGCTCTTTCCCTATTGCTCGGCCTGCTCGCCGTTTCCTCCAGCGCCTTCGCCGGCGACTGGAAACTGCTGCCTGTGCGCGACGCGGAATACAAACCGGAAGTCACTGTCTCCGCCGTCGCCGGCTCGCTCGACCCGCAGCATGGCGGCGCCGGCCCCTACAGCGGAATCGAACTGGCCCTCAACTGCCTGCTGCTGCAACCACCGAGCGGCGTCATGCGCACGCACATTTCGCTCGGCCAGTTTGACCACGATGGACTGAAGCTGACCGACTTCGAAATCAATCCGCGGTGGACGGTCAAAATGAACCAGGGCCTTAGTTTCGGCGTCGGCCCCGGCATCGGCCTGGTCAACGCGGATATCGCCGGCCACAGCGCGACCCTGTTCGCGCTGCAACTGGGCGCCGACCTCGATTACCGGATGGGCCCGCTCAACCTCGGCCTCGGCCTGCGCTGGCAGGCGACCGAGGGCAAGGAAATCAAGCCCGGTCGCAGCGGCGCCGACAACGCGCTGCTCCAGGCGCGCATCGGCTTTAACTTCTAAAGCCCGGGTAGCGACGGACCGCCCGGCAGTTCGCTCTGCGTGTCGGGCGAGTCGAGGCAGTCTTCCCGTTCGCTGGGCTGAGACTTTGCGTTTGCAGCGCCTGCATTCGGAGCATCAGCCGGGCGGCGGCCGGAATGAGGCGCCTATTTGCCGTTGATGCCCAGCAGTTCCACTTCAAACAGCAGCGTGGCATTGGGCGGAATCACACCGCCGGCACCCCGTGCGCCGTAGGCGATGGCCGATGGGCAGGTGAGTTTGGCTTTGCCGCCCACCTTCATGCGCTGCACGCCTTCGGTCCAGCAGGGAATGACGCCGTTCAAGGCGAATTCGATGGGTTCGCCGCGCTTGTAGGAACTGTCGAACTCCTTGCCATCGGGGAAGGTGCCACGGTAGTGCACCTTGACCTTGTCGCTGGCCGTTGGGCTGGCACCCGTGCCGTCCTTGAGGGCGCGGTACACCAGCCCGCTGGCTGCGACCACGGCACCGGCCTCCTTGGCCGACGCCGCAGCCACAGCGTCCTGGGCCCACAGGCTGGAGGTCGACAAGGACAAGGTCACCAGGGCAGCGCTGAGGCTTGCAATGCGAAAAGTTTGATTCATGGAATTGTGTGGGGTTGATGGAACGAAGGCGTCATTGTCGCCGCCGGCGCGGGACAACATGTCCGTTTGAACTTGGTGAACTGCGGCAGCGGCAATATCCGGGGGGGCGAGGGCACGGTCGGTGCAGCGGCCCTGGCTATCGGGTTGGTTGCCGACTGCATCGACATGCCGCCTATGCGTCAGGCCGAAGGCGCCAGGTCCAGCCGGTAGCCAACCCCGTAGACGGAGGTGATGCTGTTGTCGCCGGTGCCGGCCTGTTCCAGTTTTTTGCGCAGGTTTTTGATGTGGCTGTCTACCGCCCGGTCGCTGACATCGCGCAGGTCCTCGTGCACGCTGTCGAGCAGTCGCGCCCGACCAAACACCTGGCCCGGGCGCGACAGCAGCAGGCGCAAAAGCCGGTACTCCACCTGGGTCAGCGGCAGCAATTGGCCTTGCCAGCGGATCTGGTGGCGTTCGGCCTGCAGCTCGAATCCACCGGGGGTTGCAGCCGGGCCCAACTGGCCTTGGGTGCGCCGCAGCAGCGCGCGGATGCGCGCCACCACTTCGCGCGGGCTAAAGGGTTTGCATATGTAATCGTCGGCGCCGGTTTCCAGCCCGAGCAAGCGGTCGATTTCATCGACCCGCGCCGTCACCATGATGATGGGCAGCGTCGAAAACTGCCGCACCGCGCTGCACACGCCTATGCCGTCAAGCCCGGGCAGCATCACGTCGAGCAGCACCAGCGCAGGGTTCTTGCTGCGCACCCAATCCACCGCCTGCAAGCCATCGGTGCATTGCAAGGTGGCAAATTGCTGCGCCTGCAGGTAGTTGGCCAGCATGTCGGAAATCTTGGCGTCGTCCTCGACGATCAACAGGGGTGCGGTGGTCTGCGTCATGCTCTGGATGTGCGCCGCTCCAGGCGCTGGGGTTGCAGCGGGAGCTCGACTGTAATGGCTACGCCGCCCAGCGCGGAGGCTTTCGCCGCCATGCTGCCGCGGTGGGCGCGGACAATCGCCTGCGCAATCGACAGGCCCAGGCCGCTGCCCTGCTGCCCGGTGCGCCCGCGCGCCGCATCCACCCGGAATAGCGGCGCAAACATTCGCGTGAGATGCGCGGTGGCCACCCCCGGCGGGCTGTCCTCCACCACCAGCGTCAGCGCCTGCGACCTCACCTGCCAGCGCACCCGGATGTGCCCTGGCGCCGTGGTGTAGCGCAGGCAGTTTTCCAGCAGGTTCGACAGTAATTGCTCGATGCGCCCGAAGTCCCACTGCACCGCCACCTGTGTGCCTGGAGCAAGAATCTCCAGATGCAGACCGAGTTGGGTCGCCCGCGTTTCAAAGCGCCGTGCGATGCGCCGCAGTGCCTCGTCGGCGTCGCCGCTGACCCATTCGCAGGGCATGGCGTCGATATCGGCCACAGCGAGCAGGTGCAGGTCCTCCACCAGGCGTGTCAGCTGCATCACCTCCTCCCGCAGGCTGGACATGACCGCTGGGGTCGGCTGGCGTGCGCCGTCCTCGATCGACTCCAGTTCCCCGCGCAGCACCGCCAGCGGCGTGCGCAGTTCGTGCGATATCTCGGCGATCCAGCGGCTGCGCGCCGACTCCAGCGCAGCCAGCGCCTGCGCCATGGCGTTGACGTCGGAAATCAGGTTGTCAACCTCCACCGCACCGCTGTGCAGCGCCCCCGGCGCGCGACCGACCGGAATGTGCACCGACAGGTCGCCGCGCGCAATCCGCTGTGTTGCCGTCTGCAGTGCGCGCAGAGGCCGGCTCCAGCGTCCGCCTATCCACAGTGCGGCCAGGATGGCGGCCACGATGGTACCCACCGCCGCCGTGGTCAGGCCGACGTACTGGCGCTGCAGAAAATGGGCATCCACGCCCTCGGGCCTGGCCTCTTCCAGCAACTCCACGCTGGCGACCACCGCGCCATGCACCTTCACCTCATGTACCGACACGCGCATGCCCGCCGGCGCCTCGCGCCCCGCCAGCCAGCGCCCCTGGGCGTCGCGGATCAGCACGCGCTGCTGCAAACTGCCCGGCTGGGGCTGCGGTGGTGGGCGGTCACCAGGCGCAGGGTCATCGCGGGGCGGTGGTCTGTCCTCCGACCTGACGCCGTCGTCGCGCAGCAGCGGGCGTTCGCGCTGCGGCCGGCCATCCTGGCTGTCCCTGCTGTTACTGCCATCGCGAGGTTCGCGCCCGGCGAGTTCGTCCATCAGCGCACGCATGGCCTGGCGGTTGCCGCGCAGCCAGTCCATGCCGGGGTCGCGCGTGGCGCGGCGCTCCAGCAGTTGTACCAGCCGTGTGAGCTGCTCTTCTTCGCGCTGGCGCAGGTACTCCGAAAACCCCCGCTGCAGGTTCCACACCGTCAAGCCACCCACCACCACCACCGCCAGCACCACCAAGGCCGCCATCAGCAGCGACAACTGGTGGGCAATTTTGAGTTTGGGGATGTGCATGCGGCAATGGTAGGGCTTAGCGTGTGATGTAACCGTCGCTGAGTGTCTGCAAAAAGCTCACCACATCGCTGACCTCTTTTTCATTCAGCACCGGTCCCTGGCGGGGCGCGCGGTTGAATGGCGCCTTGGTAGTCTCGATGTTGCCGGCATACGGGGCCGGCAGGTCGTTGGGCTTGCCGCCGGGGCCATACCAGTGGCGCGGGTCCGAGTTGCGGGTGGAATAAAAGCGAACCACTTCGCTCAGGTCGTGGAAATAGCCGTTGTGCATAAAGGCCTCGCGCCGGGCCACATTGCGCAGCGTGGGCATGCGGAACTTGCCGCAGAAATCCTCGATGCGTACGCCTGCCGGCATATCGGCAGGTAGCACTGGGGCGCTGCGCTCCGGGCCGCACAGGCCGAGGTCAAAGAAGCGCGGGTCGGCGTTGCGTGGAATCGCCTGGTTGCGCGGGATGCCCGTGGCGTAATAGGTGAACTCCGAGAACAGCGAGTCTTCAGGCTTGCCGCTCTTGGGGTTCATCACGTGGCAGCCCGCGCAGTTCGCGCGTTTCGGATCCATGAACAGGGCCATGCCGCGTTGCTCGGCGCCGCTGAGTTCGGCCTTGCCGCGCACCATGGCATCGTATTTGGAGCTGAACGGTTGCAGCCGCGCCCGCTCAAACGCTTCGATGGCCACGCCAACTTTTTCGAACGCCTGGTCAGTATCGGCGAAGATGCCACTGCCAAAGGTCTGGCGAAACAGGGTCGCGTAGGTCGAGGCCGCAATCTTGCGCACGACGGCCTGGCGGTCGGGGTTGTTCATTTCCATGGGGTTGAGCAGCGGGCCTAGCGCCTGCTGCTGCAGGGTGTCGGCCCGGCCGTCCCAGAAGTGGCCACCGCTGGCCTCGGTCTCGCCCTTTTCGGTGACAAACGTCAGCGCCGGAATAAAGCTGGTGTAACCGTTGCCCATGGTGTTGCGCAAGCCGACCGAAGCGGGCTTGCTGCCCACTGCCACGCCGATGGTGGAGCCATGGTTGCTGGCCAGCCCGGTGTCTGCGCCGTGGCAGGACACGCAGGCGGTGCCTGGAGGCTCGGACAACGTTTTGTCATGGAAAAGTGCCTCTCCCAGGCTGGCCATGTCCCCCGGTACCCGCACCGGCGTTGCAGCCGCGGCCGGGGGTGAAACAGGACCGTTGCCAAAAACATCCGGACTGGAACGGCAAGCCGTCAGGGACAGCGCAAGCAGGCCCAGGCATAGGCCCAGGCACCGGTAGATCCAGGGGCGCTGCAAGGGGGCACGAAAACGGATGGTCGGCATCAAATTCTCCTTCATATAAGCGGTGGATCACCGCGATGACAGGGACTGTGCCGGGCAAATATGGAGCAATTGTGGAGACCTTGGCCCGCAGCCAGCGATTGACCGCCAAAGTTGCACCGACGTGCCGCCGGCGCGCAAAGAGTCTGCAACAGAACGCCCAAAAAAAACCCGGGCCATTGACGGGCCCGGGCTTTTTGTCGGGGTCTGCGGTTTATCGCGCGGTGTGGTCAGGGCCTTGTGGAGGGCTGTAGGCGGGCAGCTTCGGCTCTGAGCTTGTCCTTTTTGCTGGGGCGCTTGCCTTTGATGCCGCCCGTGTTGCCGAGGGCCGGGTGTTGCGGTGCCATGGCTGCTGGCGCGTCCGAATCACCCTCTGACTCCGGCGCCAGCTCCACTGGCTCAAAGCCTGTAACCACTTCCAGTGGCACCGCCAGCCCGTGCCGCTTTTCAATCAGGCGGAAGTGGGCTTCTGTGTCGCTGCTGACAAAGCTGACGGCCAGTCCGGCTTCACCCGCTCGGCCGGTACGACCAATGCGGTGCGTGTAGTCGTCGGATGAGCGCGGCAGGTCGTAATTGACCACCACCGGCAATTGGGCAATGTCCAGCCCACGTGAGGCCATGTCCGTGGCAATGACCACCTTGAGGCGCGAGGCCTTGAAGTCGGACAGCACCTGGCTGCGTTTGCCCTGACTGAGCTCACCGTGGAAAGGTTCTGCGTAAATGCGGGCCTTGCGCAGCTTGTCGGCCACAATTTCTGCGGCGTGTTTCGTGGCGACAAACACCAGCACCCGTTTCCAGTTGTGGGCGGTAATCAGATGGCGCAGCAACTGCGTGCGGCGTGGTGCATCCACCCAAACGGCCTGCTGCGTGATGTCGGGCTTTTCCTGGTCGGTGGCACCGACTTCGATTTGCACCGGCTCGCGCAACATGGAGTGCGCCAATGCGGCCACGGCCGGCGCAAACGTGGCGGAGAAAAACAGGCTTTGCCGTTGGGCTGGTAACAGGCCCAACAGGCGATGCAACTCCGCTTCAAAACCCAGGTCGAGCAGTCGGTCGGCTTCATCGAGCACCAGCATTTGTGTGGCGGCCAGGCTCAGGGCATTGTGGTGCACAAGATCCAGCAGGCGTCCGGGCGTGGCTACCACCACATCAGTACCACCCCGCATGGCCAGCATTTGCGGGTTGATGGACACACCGCCGAACACGACGCTGATCTTGATGGACTGTGGCAACTGGTTGGCCAGATCCCGCAGCGCAGCGCCGACCTGTATGGCCAGTTCCCGCGTGGGCACCAGTACCAGGGCGCGCACCTGTCGCGGGTTTTGCGCTGGCTCACTGGCTAACTTGTGCAGCAAGGGAAGGCCAAAAGCCAGGGTTTTGCCTGAGCCGGTTTGCGCCCTCGCTATGGTGTCATTGCCCGCCAAGATGGCTGGAATGGCTTGCGACTGGACCGAGGTGGGGGTGTGGAGACCCTGGCGCTCAAGGGCGCGCAGGAGGGCGGGCGACAAGCCCAGCGAAGAAAATAACATGCCGGAGTTTAGCTGGCCTTGCTATTGCTGGGGAATCGTGGCGCTTGCGTCTACCGGTACGCGGCGGGCGCCATCAAAACGGCTGATCCAGTAGGAAGCACCCATGTCGTCTACACGCACCTCGCCACCGGGCTTGGGCGCGTGGATGAACTTGCCATTACCCACGTAGATGCCGACGTGGCTGAAAGCGCGGCGCATGGTGTTGAAGAAAACCAGGTCGCCGGGCTTGAGTTCAGTCTTGTCGATCTTTTCAGTAGCGGCGGCCTGTTCGGACGCACGACGCGGCAGCAGCAAACCAGCGGTTTGCTGGTAAATGGCGCGGACAAAGCCGCTGCAATCAAAGCCGGTTTCAGCATCGTTTCCGCCACGGCGGTAGCGCACTCCCAGAAAACCCAAGGCGCCCACAACGAGTTGTGAGGCTTTGGCTTCCATGCGGTTGCTCACCTCGCCCAAACGGTTCAACAGGGTTCCGTCCGAAAGCGCACGGCCCATTTCATCGGTCGCTTCCAGCGGGCCGGCATGAGCGGAAACCACGAGAGACCATAGCAACACCAATAGAGTCAAAAAACGCATCGTGGGAGCATACCGTGCCTAGTACCCCAAGTCAAATGATATAAAACCTTAACAAAATCTCGTAACTGGTTGAAAACAATAAATAAAATTGAAATGCACTGACTGGAAAATGTAAAGTATCGTCATGATTTGGCCCGCCGGGTGTTTCGTCTGCGTGTGAACGGCTGAGCCTCCGGGTGGCCAAGGGACGTAAAAGATGACCCAGATCAAGCGGCGTGCAAGTGGGGGTGTGGCTTCACGGAATTCAGGGTTTACCCTTGTATTATTCCTTTGCGTCGTCGGAGCGACTTTCCGCCACTTAAACCAATAAAAGCGTGGACCATATGACAGACACCGAATTCATCGAAAACGTCACTTTTGAAGAAATCATCTTGGGACAAAGTGCGCGTCTTCTGAAGACCCTCTCGCTGGCTGACATACAGGCCTTTGCTGCGGTATCGGGTGATACCAACCCCTCCCACCTGGACAACGATTTTGTACAGGACTCCGCGCTCCAAGGCGTGGTGGCGCACGGCATGTGGGGCGGGGCGCTGATCTCCGGTCTGCTGGGCAACCAGTTTCCCGGCGCCGGCACGGTCTATTTGGACCAGATGCTGCAATTCGTCAAACCCGTGCACGTGGGAGACACTCTGGTGGTGACCGCCACTGCAACCAAGCTCGTTGCAGAACTCAAACGCGTGGAGTTCGACTGCACCGTGCTGAATCAACGGGGTGAAGTGGTGCTGCGCGGCGTGGCCGGCGTGCGTGCCCCGACTGAAAAGATGCGCACCGTGAAGGTGGCGGCGCCCCGCATTCAGTTGTTTGACCCCGAAGCCCGCTTCAAGGACTTGCTTGCCAAGGGCGAGGGTTTGGAGCCGGTGCGTTGTGCCGTGGTGCACCCCTGCGACATGGAATCGCTTTCCGGTGCGTTGGACTCGGCGCGCTACGGTTTGATTGTTCCGGTGCTGATCGGCCCTGAACTGCGCATTCGGCATCTGGCGGAAGAAAACAGTTTGGACTTGCGGGGTATCGAGATCGTCCATGTGGCGCACAGCCATGAGGCGGCGGAGCGAGGTGCCGAACTGGCTGCCAGCGGCGATGTGGAGGTCATCATGAAGGGTAGCCTGCATACCGACGAGTTGATGCAGGCCGTTCTCAAGCAGCCCGCTTTGCGCACCGGCCGCCGGATGTCGCATGTGTTCCGCTTTGATGTTCCGCTGTATCCCAAGCCGCTGCTGATTACCGATGCGGCACTGAATATTCGCCCGACACTGAAAGAGAAGGCCGACATCATCCAGAATGCGATTGACTTCGCCCGCATTCTGGGTGTGGCGATTCCCAAGGTGGCCATTCTCTCGGCGGTGGAAACGGTGAACCCTGAAATTCCCTCCACGCTGGACGCTGCGGCCTTGTGCAAGATGGCCGATCGCGGTCAGATCAAGGGCGGCGTTCTGGATGGCCCGCTGGCCTTTGACAATGCCATTTCACGCAACGCAGCCAAGATCAAAAGCATTGTGTCGGCGGTGTCCGGCGACGCCGACATTCTGGCCGTGCCGGATCTGGAAAGCGGCAATATGCTGGCCAAGCAACTCGAATACCTGGCGGGCGCCTCGGGCTCCGGTTTGGTGCTGGGCGCGCGCGTGCCAATCGCCCTGACCAGCCGTGCGGATGGGCCTATGAACCGCGTGGCCTCGGCCCTGCTGGCCAAGTTGGCCGCGCACAGTGGGCGGCGTGAGCGCTTGCGCCAGAACGGGACTCCCAAAGTCGTTTAAGCATCCTCCCCGCCCTCTTACCCGGAACCCTTTCTCCATGGCCATTCTTGCAGTCAATGCGGGCTCGTCCTCGCTCAAATTTTCCATGCATCCCCTGCGTGCGGGCCAGGTGCAGCCCCATGTGCTGAGCGGCAATATCGAGGGGCTGGAGCCCGGTGGCAGCCCTGTGATGGGCTGGAACTACCAGGGACAGTCACATCAACAGGTGCTGGAAATGTCTGCCGACGCCCCAGCCGGCGGAAGTTTCCAGTTGGCCTTGAAAAGCCTGCGCCAATTGCTCGCCGGCTTGCCCGGCTTGCCGACGATTGAAGCCGTGTCGCACCGCGTGGTGCATGGCGGCCAGATCTTTCGCGCCAGCGTTGTCGTCGATGCGCCGATTCTGGAGCAGCTCACGGCGTTGAACTCGCTCGCACCGCTGCACCAGCCGCACAACGTGGCCGGTATTCGTGCCTTTCTCACGGCCTTTCCCGAGTTGCCCCAGGTGGCTTGTTTCGACACCGCCTTTCACGCAACACTGGCCGAGGTGGATTACGCTTTTGCACTGCCGCAGGCGTTGAGTGCGCAGGGCGTGCGTCGCTATGGCTTTCATGGCTTGTCTTACCAGTTTGTCATGGGTGCGCTGATGGATCTGACGCCACGCGGCCGTGACCGTGTGCTGATGGCGCATCTTGGCAATGGCGCCAGCTTGTGCGCCGCCACCGGCGGCTTGAGCCGCGCCACCACCATGGGTTTCTCGGCGCTGGATGGCTTGGTGATGGGCACGCGCACCGGCACGCTGGACCCGGGCGTGCTGCTCTACCTGCTGGAGCAGGGCTGGGATCACAAGCGCCTGCAATCGCTGCTGTACAAGCAAAGCGGACTACTCGGTGTGTCCGGCATTTCTGCCGATATGCGGCGCCTGCGCCAGGATGGGAGCGCTGCGGCTAACAAAGCCATTGCATTGTTCACCCACCGGGTGGTGTGCGAGGCGGGCGCGCTGACCGCCTGCATCGGCGGGCTGGATGTGCTGGCCTTTAGCGGCGGCATTGGGGAGCACGACGCCGTCACCCGCTTGGATGTGTGCACTGCCCTGGGCTATCTGGGGGTGCAGATTGATGCGGGCCTCAACGCCCAAGCCAAGGGCGACAAGGCCATGGCGATCCACGCCTCCGGTAGCCTGGTGGAAGTTTGGGTGGTACCAACGGACGAAGGCCAGGTGGCCGCCGCTGAGGCCGCCCGCCTGATCAATTCGTGAACGGCCGCCCGGCCAGCTTGAAGCCGGGCTTGATGCCTTTTTTGGCAAACCAGCCCTGGTTCATTTCCAGCACATAGCGCACCGGCTTGAGCGAGCAGTGCGAATCGGTGGTTTGTGGCTTCATATCTTCCAGGTTGACGATGCTGCCGTCGTCGGCAATAAACGCGGCAGTCAGGGGCAGAATGGTGTTTTTCATCCAAAAGCATTGCTTGCTCGGCGCTTGGAACACAAACAGCATGCCCTCGCCCTGGGGCATCTCGGTGCGGTACATCAGCCCGATCTGGTGCTGCTCCGGCGTCAAGGCGACCTGAATCTCCATCTGGTGAATGCCGGCCGTGAGCGTTATGCGTTGCAGCTGGGTTTGCGGGCTTTCCTGGGCCAGTGCGGCCCCGGTGAAGCAAAGCGCGAGGAGAAGGCAGGCAAGTTTTTTCATTCTGCTATTTTGAATCAAATCTGCAGGGCATTTTTTCGTGCGGGTGACTTGATAGTTACAAAAGTGTCACCAGATCGTGTGGGTGATGCAGCGTTTCGGGGTGACCGATAGAATGGAAAACATGGCGACCAATAAACCTGAAAACCCAGCTCCCAATCCGGTGCGCGTACCCGACCGGGACGACAGCAATTCCGTTGTACTCGAACGGGTGCCCGAAAAAGTCAAACCTCCGGGCATGTTCCAGGTGGTCATGCTCAATGATGATTACACACCCATGGAGTTTGTGGTGGTGGTCATTCAGGAGTTTTTCGGCAAAGACCTGGAAGCCGCTACCCAAATCATGCTGAAGATCCATCTGGATGGCAAAGGTGTGTGCGGCGTGTATTCCAGAGACGTGGCGGCCACCAAAGTGGACCAGGTGCTGGATGCTGCACACAAAGCAGGGCATCCGCTCAAATGTTTGAGTGAACCCGTTGAATTTTGAAGAGAACCCCAGACCTAACAACTCTGTCGTTCAAAACGGTTTACAGTTATTTATCAACGCAAGGCAAAGGAAATCACATGATCGCCCAGGAATTAGAAGTTAGCCTGCACATGGCGTTCGTGGAAGCGCGTCAGCAACGCCACGAGTTCATCACGGTGGAGCATCTGCTGTTGGCTTTGCTTGATAACCCCAGCGCTGCTGAGGTATTACGCGCCTGTTCGGCCAATATTGATGACTTGCGCAAGTCGCTGGCCAACTTTATCAAGGACAACACGCCACAAGTGGCGGGCACCGATGAGGTGGATACGCAACCCACGCTGGGTTTTCAACGCGTCATTCAGCGCGCCATCATGCATGTGCAAAGCACCGGCAGCGGCAAGAAGGAAGTCACCGGTGCCAATGTGCTGGTCGCTATCTTCGGCGAGAAAGATTCGCATGCCGTCTACTACCTGCACCAGCAGGGCGTGACACGCTTGGACGTGGTCAACTTCATTGCCCACGGCATCAAGAAAAACGATCCCCCGGAGCCCGCCAAGGCCAATGAGGCACCTGGCGACGCGGAAGAGGGCGGCGCCGAGAAGAACGAAAAGTCTTCTCCACTGGAGCAGTACACCGTCAACCTGAACCAATTGGCCAAGGAAGGCAAGATTGACCCGCTGATCGGCCGTGAGTACGAGGTCGAGCGCGTGATCCAGATTCTGTGCCGCCGCCGCAAGAACAACCCGCTGCTCGTAGGTGAGGCCGGTGTCGGCAAGACCGCCATCGCCGAAGGCCTGGCCTGGCGCATCACGCAAAAAGATGTGCCGGACATTCTGGCCGAGGCGGTGGTGTATTCGCTCGACATGGGTGCGCTGTTGGCAGGCACCAAGTACCGCGGCGATTTTGAGCAGCGTCTCAAGGGCGTGCTCAAGGCCCTGAAAGACAAGCCCAATGGCATCCTCTTTATTGACGAGATCCACACCCTGATCGGTGCCGGTGCAGCTTCGGGCGGCACGCTGGATGCGTCCAACCTGCTCAAGCCGGGCCTGAGTTCCGGTCAGCTCAAGTGCATTGGTGCGACCACCTTCACCGAGTACCGTGGCATTTTCGAGAAAGATGCTGCGCTCTCACGCCGCTTCCAGAAAGTGGATGTGGTCGAGCCTACTGTCGAGCAGACGGTCGAAATTCTCAAGGGTCTGAAGTCACGCTTTGAAGAACACCATGGCGTCAAGTACGCAGTGGCCGCGCTTCAGGCAGCGGCCGAACTGAGCGCCAAGTACATCAATGATCGCCACCTGCCCGACAAGGCGATTGACGTGATTGACGAGGCGGGTGCGGCACAACGCATCCTGCCGGCCAGCAAGCGCAAGAAGACCATTACCAAGGCCGAGGTCGAAGAGATCGTGGCAAAGATTGCCCGTATTCCGGCTGCCAACGTGTCCAATGACGACCGCGGCAAGCTCAAGACCCTGGAGCGCGATCTGCGCAACGTGGTGTTCGGCCAGGACAAGGCCATCGACGTGCTGGCCTCTGCCGTCAAGATGGCCCGCTCCGGCCTGGGCAAGGGCGACAAGCCGATCGGCTCCTTCCTGTTCAGCGGCCCCACGGGCGTGGGCAAGACCGAAGCTGCCAAGCAACTGGCCTACATCATGGGCATTGACCTGATTCGCTTTGACATGAGCGAATACATGGAGCGCCATGCGGTAAGCCGTTTGATCGGCGCGCCTCCTGGCTACGTCGGTTTTGACCAGGGTGGTTTGCTGACCGAGGCCATCACCAAGAAGCCGCATTGCGTACTGCTGCTTGATGAAATCGAAAAAGCCCATCCGGACATCTTCAACGTGCTCTTGCAGGTCATGGACCACGGCACGCTGACGGACAACAACGGGCGCAAGGCCGACTTCCGCAACGTCATCATCATCATGACGACCAATGCGGGTGCCGAGACCATGAACAAGGCCACCATTGGCTTCACCAACCCGCGCGAGTCAGGCGACGAGATGGCCGACATCAAGCGCCTGTTCACGCCCGAGTTCCGCAACCGCCTGGACGCCCTGGTGAGCTTCAAGGCGCTGGACGAGAACGTGATCCTGCGCGTGGTGGACAAGTTCCTGCTGCAGTTGGAGACCCAGCTGGCTGAGAAGAAGGTCGATGTCACCTTCACCGACAAGTTGCGCAAGCACCTGGCCAAGAAGGGCTTCGATCCGCTCATGGGCGCACGCCCCATGCAGCGCCTGATCCAGGACACCATTCGCCGTGCCCTGGCTGACGAGTTGCTGTTTGGTCGCCTGACCGACGGTGGTCGCCTGACGGTGGACCTGGACGACAAGGACGAGAGCAAGACCGAGGTTCTGCTCGATATCCAGCCCCTGCCCAAAAAGGAAGGCAAATCCAAGCCGGAAGAGGCCACAGCCCGCTAGTCCATCGCGCAGGCCCACAGGCTCCCAAACCGGGGCTCAGTTCTGTCAAAGGAACTGGGCCTTTGGTTTTTTGACGCGGCCCGCGCGTTGGCAGGTTTGGACACAGAATACCGGCTAACCCGTTTCCCTCACCCCCAATACACATGACCTTTATTCGCAACTGCATTCTTTCCAGCCTGTTGGCATTGACCGTTGTGGGCTGCACCACGCCCCCCGTGGCCGGGCCGGTTCAGCAAGTGCCGTCATCGCCTGCTGCCAAACTGCCGCCACGCATAGGGCTGGCGCTGGGCGGAGGTGCTGCACGCGGCTTTGCCCATGTGGGGGTGATACAGGTGCTGGAGGAGGCCGGTATTCGTCCGACCCTGGTTGCAGGCACTTCGGCCGGCAGCTTGGTCGCGGCCATCTATGCCAGTGGCAAGAACGGTGCGCAATTGCAGCAGGTAGCTGAGACCATGGACGAAGCGGCGATCGCCGACTGGTCACTGCAAATCTTCAGCCGGGGCGCCTTGCGCGGCGAGGCCCTGGCGCGTTACGTCAACACCCAGGTCAGCTCCCGCCTGATTGAATCCATGCCCTTACCGCTGGGCATTGTGGCCACTGATTTGAATACCGGGCTTGACACAGTGTTCCAGCGCGGCGACACGGGCACTGCCGTGCGTGCATCCAGCGCGGTGCCGGCCGTTTTTCAACCGGTCAGAATTTCCGGGCGCGACTATGTGGATGGCGGGCTGGTATCGCCTGTGCCGGTGCGAGCGGCCCGAAAAATGGGCGCCGAGCTGGTGATCGCAGTGGATATCTCCAGCCCGCCCGAGGGCAACCTCACCGGAGGAACGTTGGATATCCTGTTGCAGACCTTCACCATCATGGGCAAAAGCATCAATACCTTTGAACTCAAGGATGCGGATGTGGTGGTGCGTCCGGTGTTGACCGGTGTCTCCAGTGCCGATTTCGGCGCGCGCAAGCGTTCCATTGAGGCGGGGCGCCAGGCCATGCTGCTGGCGCTGCCGCAATTGCGTGCCGCGATTGCGGCCAAGATGCGCTGAGCTGAAAGCAAAACGACCAAAAAAAAGGCCCCGTTTTGCAACGAGGCCTTGAAGGGATCCCTGAACCTGAAGGTTTCGAAAGGACCCGAGGAGACAACCGGGTAGAAACAAAGAGTTCCTGATGACTTGAATTATCTCAGGGTTTTCCCTTGGCTTCCAGAGTCCGGTCACAAAAACATGTGTTTTTCGTGACCGGCTTGAAAATTAACGCTTTTTGGCGGCAGGCTTGGCTGCAACGGTAGCGGAAGTAGCCACCGAGTTGAAGTTGGCCTCAGCCGCTTCCGTTGCTTGCTTGACAGCTTTTTGCACGGATTCCAGCGCGTTGGTGGCAGCAGTCACCGAGCTCTTCAGAATGGCAACAGCGGCTTCGGAACCTGCAGGCGCGTTCTTTGTAGCGTTATCGACCAGATTGGCAAAGTTGGCTTGCGCATCTGCAGTCTGGCCCTCAACAGCCTTGGTGAATTCAGCGCTGGTGCTGGTGGCGATGTCATACAGGTGGCGGCTGTAAGCAGCCGTCTTTTCAGCCAGCGGCTGGAGCAGGTTGGACTGCAGAGCGATCAGCTCTTGCACGTCTTTCACGCTCAACACGGACTGGCTGTGGCCGGCGACCTCTGACAGCGCTGCCTTGGAAGCAGTCATGTTCAGTTCAACAATCTTTTCCACCCCCTCAAATGCCTTGTTGGTCAGGCCAAACAGGGTTTCGATATTGGCTTTTTGTGCTGCGACGATTTGTTCAACGGTGAGTACGGACATTGTGATTCTCCAAATAAAGATGAGTGGCATGAACTAACTTGTCTGCGTTGTCACCGGTCTCCGGGACCGTCATGTTGCACCGCAGCATGTTGAGAATTGTAATCAGGATATGTATGAATGCAAGCACTTTTTGTTGCAATGCAGCAACTTAGGGGTGCTTTACTAAATGCGAAATGAGTCCCCGGCGCGTCACGCGAAGAACAACCGGGCCATGCCCGTGCCGTGCGGCTGGCAAAATCGCCCCATGCCCCACAAACCGTCCAGCCGTCCCGAGCCCGAGCCGCGCAATGCTTACAGCGTTTTGCGCAGCATTCCGACCCGCTGGATGGACAACGATGCATATGGCCACGTCAACAATGTCGTCTATTACAGCTGGTTCGATACCGCCGTCAACGCCTGGCTGATTGAGAACGATGTGCTCGATATCCAGCACAGCTCCACGGTCGGGTTGGTGGTGGAGACGCATTGCAATTATTTTTCGCCGCTGGCTTTTCCGCAAACCGTGCAGGTCGGCCTGCGCGTAGCGCATATCGGGGCAAGCAGCGTGCGATACGAACTGGCCGTGTTTGGAGAAGACGCACTCTGCGCGGCCAAAGGGCATTTCGTCCATGTCTATGTGGATGCGCAATCCCACCGCCCCACAGCCGTTCCACCCTCTCTCAAAACCCTTCTGGAGACTCTTGCATGACACTTTCCGCGATTGACGAAGCCATCTGTTCCCGGCGTTCCATGCGCGCTTTTACCCCGCAGGAAGTGGCCCGAGCCGATATTGAACACATTCTGGAAGTGGCCAGCCGCGCACCGTCCGGAACCAATTGCCAGCCCTGGAAGGTCTACGTGCTCCAAGGGGACACCCGCAACACCTTGGTGGAGCAGGCTTGTGCCGCCCATGACGCGATGCGCGCCGACCCGGCACTGGCCGAACAGTACAAGGAGGAGTACGACTATTACCCGCAAAAATGGGTCAGCCCCTATATTGACCGCCGGCGCGAAAACGGCTGGAGCCTGTATGGTCTGCTGGGTATCGGCAAGGCCGACCGGGAGCAAATGCACCTTCAGCACCAGCGCAACTTCCGCTTTTTTGATGCGCCGGTTGGCCTGATGTTTACCGTGGACCGGGTCATGGGCCGGGGTTCTTTGGTGGACTACGGTGGCTTTTTGCAAAGCATCATGGTGGCCGCGCGCGGCAAGGGCCTGCACACCTGCCCGCAGGCGGCATGGAATGGCTTTGCCAAATTGATCATGCCGTTGATAGGTGCCGGTTCTGACGAGATGCTGGTCTGTGGCATGTCCCTGGGCTACGCCGACGAGACGGCCGTGGTCAATACCCTGAACACGCCGCGCGTGCCGGTCCAGGATTTCACCCGTTGGCTCGATTGAACAAAGGCCATGGCGGCACTCGCGATTGCACTGCTTGACGGTCTGAGCTACGCCAGCACGCTGTTTTTAATGGCTTCCGGGCTGACGCTGATCTTCGGCGTCACCCGCATCGTGAACTTTGCCCATGGCAGCTTCTTCATGCTGGGCGCGCTGTTTTCGGCGCATTGGCTGGTGCACTGGTTTCCCGCTTGGGCCGACAGTGCCTGGCTTTACGCTGCGGCCATGCTGCTGGGCGCAGGCTGCGCCGCGTTGGTGGGGGCGCTGGCCGAGTTTTTGCTGCTGCGCCGCCTGTACGGCGTGCCGGAGTTGTACCAATTGGTTGCCACCTTTGGCCTGAGCCTGGCCTTGCACGACGCGATGCGCTGGCTGTTCGGGCCGGACGAAGTGTTTGCACCGCGCTTCCCGGGGCTCAAGGGCGCTGTGCAGATCGGTGCGGAGTTTTTCCCGCAATACCAGGTGCTCACCATTCTGCTGGGGCCACTGGTCTGGTGGGGCTTGCATGGCGTACTGCACCATACGCGCTGGGGCATGCGCCTGCGTGCGGCCACGCTGGACCGCGACATGCTGTCGGCGCTGGGTGTCAATGCCAAGCCGCTCATGCTGATTGCTGTGGTGTTGGGTTGTGCGCTGGCGGGGCTGGGCGGGGCCCTGCAACTGCCGCGTGAGCCTGCCAATCTGCAAATGGATGTGGGCATCGTCGTCGAGACCTTTGTGGTGGTGGTGACGGGCGGCCTGGGCAGCATTGGCGGTGCATTTCTGGCGGCCATGTTGATCGGGCAGGTTCATTCGTTTGGTGTGCTGTGGTTTCCGCAGGCCACGCTCGTGTTGGTGTTTGTCACCATGGGCCTGGTGCTGGCCTTCAGGCCCCGGGGCCTGCTGGGCCGTGCTCTGGCGCCTTTGCCCCAGGAGCAGGGCCGGCGTTTTGTGCCCTGGCCCCGGGCGTCCGGCCGCTTTGTCATGCTGTGCCTGCTCGTGGGGGCCGCCATGGGCGCCTGCCTATGGGCTGGCGCCTTTTGGCAGTCCTTGGCCAGCGACGTGCTGATTCTGGTCATCGTGGGCGTCAGCCTGCAGTCCATGATGGCCTTGGGTGCGCTGGTCAGCTTTGGCCATGCCGCGTTTTTCGGCTTGGGTGCTTATGCCGCAGCCTGGGTGCATCTGGCCTGGGGCTGGGGACTGATGGGCGCGTTGTTCGCGGCATGTACTGCGAGCGCACTGCTGGCTGCACTGTCGGGTGCGGTGCTGGTGCGTAGCAGCGGCGTCTACCTCGCCATGCTGTCGCTGGCGATGGCACAGGTGCTGTGGGCCACCGCCAGCCAATGGGTTGCGGTCAGCGGTGGTGACAATGGACTCATCGGCTTGCAACTCGTCAGTGAGGCGACCCGCACCTGGTTTTTCGGCTTGCTGGTGTTGCTGGCGCTGGGGTCGGTGGCGGCACTGCGGCGCTTTTCGCGCTCCGGCCTGGGCGCCTCGTTGCAGGCCTTACGCGATGCGCCCGGGCGGGCGGCGGCCAGCGGTTTGCCGCTGCAAAAAATCAAATGGATGGTCTTGGTGCAAAGCGCCACGCTGGCCGGCTTGGCAGGCGGGCTGTTCGCGGCGGACAAGGGCTCGGTGTTTCCTTCGGTTCTGTCGGTCTCCACCTCGGTCGACTTCTTGCTGGTGGTTTTGCTGGGTGGCCTGCACCAGCTTTGGGGTACGCTGGCCGGCGCCGTGGTGATGGTGTTGGCGGGCAGCGGGTTGGGGCGCAGCTTTGATTACTGGCGCGGTGCGCTGGGTCTGTTGGTGATGCTCATCATGGTGTGGGCGCCTTCCGGCATAGGTGGGCTGCGGCGCACTGCCGGATGGGAGCGCACGCATGTCTGAGCCACAGGGAACGGACCAGGGGCTGGAGGTGCGTGGTCTGGTCAAGCACTTTGGTGGCGTGCAGGCAGTGCGCGACGTGAGTTTCTCGGCACAGCCTGGTGAGTGCGTGGCCTTGATAGGCCCGAATGGTGCGGGCAAGTCCACCACCTTTGCCTGCATTGCAGGCCAGCACGCACCCAGCGGCGGGCAACTGCTGTGGCAGGGCGAGGTGCTGAACCACCTGCCGCCAGCGCAGCGATTGCAGCGCGGAATTGCGCGCACCTTCCAGGTGGCCCAAACGTTTGAAGCCCTCACGGTTTTGCAGAACGTGCAACTGTTGCTGCCGGGTGCCTGTGCCTTGAGTCCACTACAACGCTTGGATCGGCAACCGCAGGAATCGGCCAGGGCCTTGCTGTCACGTGTCGGCCTGCGGGAGCAAGCAGCAGTCGATGCGCGCAGCTTGCCTTATGGCGCCAAGAAGCGCTTGGAACTGGCGATGGCCTTGGCCGGACTGGAGCCGGGACCCTGGGCCTGGCAAGGCCATCGTCCGGCAGGTTTACTGCTTCTGGATGAGCCAGCGGCGGGCCTGGCACCCTCCGAGCGCGCCGCGCTGATGCAGTTGGTGCGCTCGCTCACCCGCGATACCGCCGGGCACGCACGCTTGGCGGTGCTCTACACCGAACACAATATGGACGCAGTCTTTGGCGTCGCCGACCGGGTGCTGGTGCTGATGCAGGGGCGGATCGCCGCGAGCGGGAGCGCAGAAGCGGTGGTGGCCAATGAACTGGTGCGCACGCATTACCTGGGCCGCTCGTTCGGCCAGACACCCGGGGCTCACCATGCTTGAGGTCAAAGGCCTGAGCGCCTGGTATGGCGCCGCACAAGCGCTGTTCGCGGTGTCGCTGCGCGTGGGGCCGGGTGAACTGGTGGTGCTGGACGGCCTCAACGGTGCTGGAAAGTCCACCTTGCTGCAGTCCGTGATCGGCTTGGGGCCGAACGTGCAGGGTGAGGTGCTATTCCAGGGGAAATCCATTGCTTTATGGCCCGCCTATCAGCGCGCCCGCTTGGGCCTGGGCTATGTCCCGGAAGACCGGCGCCTGTTTGCAGACCTGACCGTGCAGGAGAACTTGCTGGTGGCGGCGCGTGCGCCCTGGATGCCAGTGCGCGGTCAGCAGCGTGTTTCCACAAAGCAGCAATTGGAGCAGGTGTTTGCGCTATTTCCTGCACTCCGATCCATGCACAAGCGCCGCGCACAGGAGATGAGCGGCGGTGAGCAGCAGATGCTGAGCATTGCCCGTACGCTGATGACATCGCCCACGATGCTGCTGATGGACGAACCCTGCGAGGGCATTGCGCCTGTGCTGGTAGAGTCCATCCGGGACGCGCTGCTGCAGCTTAAATCCCAGGGTATGTCCCTGCTGGTGGCGGAACAAAATGCCCTGCTGGCTGCGCATGCGGACCGAGTCATTACACTGGTGGCCGGGCAAACCGGCGCACACCTCACACCATGATCATTACCAGCCTTCTGGACACCGACCTGTACAAGTTCACCATGATGCAGGTCGTACTGCACCAGTTCCCCGGGGCCCAGGTGGAGTACCGCTTCAAGTGCCGCAACCCGGGCGCGAACCTGGCCCCTTTCGTGGATGAAATCCGCGAAGAAATCCGCTCGCTCTGCAGCCTGCATTTCCAGGAAAGCGAGCTGGCCTATCTGCGCTCCATGCGCTTTGTCAAGAGCGACTTTGTCGACTTCCTGGGCCTGTTCAAGCTCAACGAAAAATACATCACGGTTACGCCACTGCCCTCGGGCGAGATCAACATTGGCATTGTCGGCCCCTGGCTGCACACCATTTTGTTTGAGATCCCGGTACTCGCCATTGTTAACGAGGTCTATTTCCGCAACACCCAGGCGGTGCCGGATTTTGTCGAAGGGCGCAAGCGCCTGGACGTCAAGATCGGCCAGTTGCGGGCCGAGGGCCTGGCCGACCTGAAGATTGCCGACTACGGCACGCGCCGCCGTTTCTCGCGCCCCTGGCACGAAGAGGTGATGCGCGTGCTGGCTGCGCGCCTGGGTACGCACCACAGCCCCGGCAATGCGCCCGGCGTACCGGGCCAACTCGCCGGCACCAGCAACGTCTGGCTGGCGATGAAGCTGGGCCTGACGCCTCTGGGCACCATGGCGCACGAGTACCTGCAGGCTTGCCAAGCGCTGGGGCCACGCCTGCGCGACAGCCAGATTTATGCCTTTGAGAGTTGGGCGCGGGAGTACCGTGGCGACCTGGGCATTGCGCTCAGCGACGTGTATGGAATGACCGCCTTCCTGCGCGACTTCGACATGTACTTCTGCAAGCTGTTTGATGGCGCACGCCACGACAGTGGTGACCCCTTTGACTGGGGCGAGCGCATGATCGACCACTACGCGCGCAACCGGGTGGACCCCCGTACCAAGACGCTGATCTTCAGCGACGGCCTGACCGTGCCGCGCACCATTGAGCTCTACCAACAGTTCCGTGGCCGCTGCCAGCTGGCCTTTGGCATTGGCACCAACCTGACCAATGACCTGGGCTACGTGCCGCTGCAAATCGTCATCAAGATGGTGAAGTGCAATGGCCAGCCGGTGGCCAAGCTGTCGGATACCCCGTCCAAGAACATGTGCGATGACGAGCGGTACCTGGCCTATCTGCGCCAGGTGTTTGAAATCGCCCAGCCGGCCTGAACACCCGTTCCTTTCCCACGATGCGCTTGGCATTTGCCTCGCATGAACCTGAATCTACAAACAACATGACCCAACCTGCCATCCTCGTTACCCGCGCCATCTTCCCTGAGGTGTTGGTGCAACTGCGCCAACACTTTGACGTCGAATCCAACCAGGACGATGTGATCTGGTCACCACAGGAACTGGCCCAGCGCCTGCAGGGCAAAGCGGGCGCCTTCATGACCGGCACCGAAAAGGTGGACGCCGGGCTGCTGGCGCGGTGTGGCCAACTCAAGCTTTGCGCCAACATGACGGTGGGCTACAACAATTTTGATCTGGCCGCCATGACGGCTGCCGGCGTGCTGGGTACCAACGCGCCCGACGTGCTGACCGAGACCACGGCCGACTTTGGCTTTGCGCTGCTGATGGCCACCGCACGCCGTGTCACCGAGAGCGAGCATTTCCTGCGCGCCGGCAAATGGACGCGTTGGAGTTACGACATGTTCTCCGGCGCCGAGGTGCATGGCACCACGCTCGGCATTGTCGGCATGGGCCGTATCGGGCAGGCCATTGCCCGTCGCGCTGCTCTGGGCTTTGGCATGCAGGTGATCTACCACAACCGCTCGCGCCTGGACGCGGCCGTAGAGGCCAGCTTCAACGCCCGTTACGTGGGCAAGGAAGAACTGCTCCAGACCGCCGACCACGTGATGCTGGTGCTGCCGTACTCGGCCGACTCCCACCACACCATTGGCGCGACAGAGCTGGCGCTGATGAAGCCCACTGCCACCCTGATCAACCTGGCGCGCGGCGGCATTGTGGACGACGCCGCGCTGGCCGAGGCGCTGCGCGATAAACGCATTGCCGCTGCCGGGCTGGATGTGTTTGAGGGCGAGCCAGCCGTCCATCCAGCGCTGCTGACGGTGCCCAATGTGGTGCTGACGCCGCATATTGCGAGCGCGACCGAAGGCACGCGCCGCGCCATGGCCGCTCTCGCCGTGGACAACCTGATCGGCTTCCTGGTGCATGGCAAGGCGGTCACGCCGCTGAACCCGGAAGTGCTGGCGCGCGCGGGCGCTTAAATGGACGGTGCTGCCTTGAACGCCCTGCTGTCCTGGGTGCTGCTGGCCCTGGTGCTGGTAAATACCGGCGTACTGCTGTGGTTGGCGATGCGCCAGCCCGACGGGCAAGCGGCGCTGGCGCGTCAGCAGCAGGATGACGCCGCGCGCCAAGCCCTGCTGTCTGCCATGGGCGCCAACACCCAGGCGCTGGAGCGCGCCCTGCGCCAGGAGATTTCCGAGTCCTCGCGCGGTGGCCGGCAGGAGCTGGCGCACAACCTGGCCACCTTCCAGCAGACCATCACCCAGCAGGGTGCCGAAGCCACGCGCACGCAGAACAGCCAGATTGACGCCTTCGGCCAGCAACTCGCCCTGTTGCAAAAGTCCCTGTCCGACACGCTGACGCTGCAGCTCGGCGCCTTGAGCGAATCCAACGCGCGGCGCATGGCCGAGGTTCGCCAGACGCTGGAGGCGCAACTGGCGCAGCTGCAAACTACCAACGCCGCCAAGCTCGACGAGATGCGCGCCACCGTGGATGAGAAACTGCAGTCCACCCTGCAGGCCCGCCTGGGCGAAAGCTTCAAGCAAGTGGCCGAGCGCTTGGAGCAGGTACACAAGGGCCTGGGCGAGATGCAGACCCTGGCGCAGGGCGTGGGCGACCTCAAACACTTGCTCACCAACGTCAAGACGCGTGGCATGTTTGGCGAGGCGCAGCTCGAAGCGTTGCTCGAGCAGGTGTTTGTGCCCGACCAGTACGCAGCCCAAGTCGCCACCATTCCCGGCAGCAAGAACGTGGTGGACTTTGCCATCCGGCTGCCCGGACGCTCCGACAGCGGTGCGCCGTTGTGGCTGCCGATTGATGCCAAGTTTCCCAACGAGGATTACGAGCGCCTGCTGGACGCGCAGGGCAGGGCGGACGCGGGCGCGGCTGAGGCCGCTGGCAAGGCGCTGGAACTGCGCATCCGCCTGGAGGCCAGGAGCCTGAACGAAAAGTACGTGGAGCCGCCCCACACCACCGACTTCGCCATCCTGTTCCTGCCCACCGAAGGCCTGTACGCCGAGGTGCTGCGCCGCCCCGGCCTGATGGAGAGCCTGCAGCGTGACCACCGCGTGACGCTCGCCGGCCCCACCACGCTGCTGGCCATTCTGAGTTCGCTGCAAATGGGCTTTCGCACGCTGGCGCTGGAGAAACGCAGCAGCGAAGTCTGGCAGGTCTTGGGGGCCGTCAAAAACGAGTTCGGCAAGTTCGGTGATGTGCTGGCGAAGGTCAAAGCGCAAACCGAGACCGTGCTCAAGACTCTGGACAGCGCGCAGGTGCGCAGCCGTGCCATGGACCGCGTCCTGAAGAAAGTCGAAACATTGCCGGACACGCAGGCGCAGGCCTTGATTGCCGTGGACCGCGATCTGGACCTGGAGCCCGATGCAGGCGCCGAGCCTGGCAGCGGCGCATGAGCGAGCAGCCGCCACTGGCCAAGACCTCACCCTGGGCCCTGGCCTGTCTGATTTGCGGCCACATCTGCCTGCACGCCGCCATGGCCGGCAGCCGCATGGCGGCTCCCCTGTTGGCACTCAAGCTGGGCTTTGGTGCGCTGTCGGTGGGTTGCCTGTTGGCGCTGTATTCCCTGATGCAGGTGTTTCTGGCGATTCCGGCCGGGCGCTATGCCGACCAGCATGGCCTGAAACGTCCGGTGGGTATTGCGCTGGTGGCTGCCTTCACCGGCGCCCTGCTGGCGGCGCTGTTTCCGCGTTTTGAAGTGCTGTGCCTCAGTGCGCTGTGCATGGGCGGGGCTACCGGCGCCGCTTCGATTGCCTTGCAGCGCCACGTGGGGCGGGCGGCGCACGACGCCACCGAACTCAAGCGGGTATTCAGCTGGCTGGCCATCGGTCCGGCGGTCTCCAATTTTTTCGGTCCGGTGATGGCGGGCTTGCTGATTGACCATGCGGGCATCTGGTTGGGGGGTGCGGCGGCAGACGCCAACGGCTTTCGTGCGGCCTTTTTGTGTATGGCCCTGCTGCCACTGCTGACCTGGGTCTGGATACGCAACACCGCAGAGTTGCCGCCCGTTCTGCACCCCGAGGGTGTGCCCAAACCCCAGGTATGGCAACTGCTGCGCGAGCCCGGCATGCGCCGCCTCTTGCTGGTGAACTGGCTGCTGTCAAGTTGTTGGGACGTGCACACCTTTGTCGTGCCGGTGCTCGGCCATGAGCGGGCCTTCAGCGCCTCGGTGATCGGCGCCATTCTGGGCAGCTTTGCCATTGCTGCTGCCTGTGTGCGCGTGGCCATGCCGCTGCTGGCGGTGCATTTGAAGGAGTGGGTTGTGGTGAGTTGCGCCATGCTGATCACGGCGCTGCTGTTTGGAATCTACCCCTTCACGCACACGCCCCTGGCGATGGCTTGCTGCTCGGTGTTGCTGGGCTTGGCATTGGGCTCGGTGCAGCCGATGATCATGAGCACCCTGCACCAGATCACGCCCCATGCTTTGCATGGTCAGGCTCTGGGTCTGCGGCTGATGAGCATCAACCTGTCCAGCGTGTTGATGCCGATGCTGTTTGGTACTGCGGGGATGGTGGTGGGGGTGTCGGTGGTGTTTTGGACTGTCGGGACGGCGGTGGCGCTTGGCGCGCGGGCCGCTTGGAATTTGCGACCGGCGGGTCACTAACTTTCTCGTTTTTGCTCTGTTTTTTGCTCTGGAGGGGGTTTTTAACTCCCCCATCCCCCCCGCCCCTTACCCCCCGCCGGGGTAAGGGTGCCAAAGTCGGACAGCCCATTTGGCGTCTTCACTTCGGCTCGGGCCTTACCGGGATTGGTTTTTTTTGGTTGGCGTTGTTCTGCAATGTGTCCTGCGCTCGGAACTGCTGGTTTGAAATAGTGTCCTCCAAACGGGGGCGACGCCGCGTCATTCATTTCACATTCGGCGCGAAAAAACCAAATGGGCTGTCCGCATTGGGCACCCCTTACCCCGACGGGGGGTAAGGGGCGGGGGGGATGGGGGAGTTAAAAGGGTGGGGGAGTCAAAAAGGGGAGGGAGTGAAAAAGCCTTAAGTCTCCGGTAAATCGTAAAACGCCCGAATCATCTGCCAAGCCTCTTCCGGATCGTCCGTGTACTGGATCAGATCCATGTCCTTCGGAGAAATCGTGCCGTCCTCCACCAGCACATCCAGATTGATCAGCCGCTTCCAGTAGTCCGTGCCGAACAAAATGATGGGTACCGGTTTGGCCTTTTGCGTCTGTACCAGGGTGATCACTTCAAACAGTTCATCCAGCGTGCCAAAGCCACCGGGGAAAGCCACCAATGCCTTGGCCCGCATCATGAAATGCATTTTGCGAATGGCGAAGTAGTGGAACTTGAAGCTCAGTGAAGGCGTGACATAGGGATTTGCCTGCTGCTCATGCGGCAGCGTGATGTTCAGGCCGGGCGTGGGCGCACCCATTTCAAAGGCACCCCGATTAGCGGCTTCCATGATGCCGGGGCCGCCGCCGGTGCAGATGAACAGACGGTTCTCGGGCGCGGCCTTCAGGCTATGGGTCGCGACCAAGCGGGCGAACAGCCGGGCATTGTCATAGTGTTTGGCGTTTCGCACCTGGCGCTCAGCCTCGGCAATCTGCTTGGTATCTGCCGTGGCCTGGGCCGCAAGCAGCATGGCCTGTGCATCTTCCGGCGCCTTGAAGCGCGCACTGCCGAAAACCACCACGGTGTCATTGACGCCTTGGGTGGTTTGGTCCAGATCAGGCTTGAGCATCTCCAGTTGAATGCGGATGCCGCGCGTTTCGCGGCGCAGCAAAAACTCGGTGTCGGCAAAGGCCAGGCGGTAGGCGTCGGCCTGTAATTCGTCGGCCGCGTGGGTGGTTTCCTGCAACAGGGCGGAGCCGTTGTGCAGGCCTCCCTTGGCCAGTTTGGTGGTGTTTTTCATGGTTTCTATTGTGCTTTCAGACGGGGTGAATCACGACCAGCCAGGCGGTGGCGGCGCTCTTGCTGGGGTTGCGAATGCTGTGGCTGCAATCTGCGGGATAACGGGCGGTTTCACTGACTTTGAGCTTCTGGCTGGCATCACCCACCTGCAGCTCAATGCTGCCGCTGGCCACACTCAGGTGCTCACGGGTGCCCGGCTCGTGCGGCTGGGAATCCAGTGCGCCGCCGGGCTGCAGCCGCAGTTCATACCACTCGAATTGCCCGGCCATCTCCACCGGCCCCAGGATGCGCAACTCGCACAAGCCGTCGGGGCTGCGCAGCGAGGGCGTGGACTGCGTAGGGACCAAGGTGATAGCAGGTGCAGCGTTCGCTGCCGGCGCGCCGCCCAGCAGTTCGGCAATCGGCACACCCAGTGCATTGGCCAGACGCCAGACCACGGCCACCGTGGGGTTGGCCTGGGCGCGCTCGATTTGCGACAGCATGGATTTGGAGACGCCCGCCTTGCGAGAGAGTTCGTCCAGTGACAGGGCCTGTGCCTGGCGCAGCGCGGCCAGGGTATCGCCCACGCGGGGTGGCTCGTTCTGGGCTTCTGGGGGGTTCTTGTGGGCCATGGCGGATTACGGTGGGTCTTTGTTTTGTTCGGTATAGCGGAATAAAATTCGATATACTGTAATTTTTGACAATCGTCGAACCATTGTGCCAGACGCCCAAACCCGAGGTGCCGCCATGACTGTCAGCCATCCTTTTTATGCCCATCTGACCCGGGAGCTCGACGGCATTCGTGCCGCCGGCCTGTACAAGTCCGAGCGCATCATCGCCACGCCCCAGGGCGCGCACATCCGCATCAAGACGGCTGACGGCGGTGAGCGCGCGGTGTTGAATTTTTGTGCCAACAACTATCTGGGTTTGTCCTCACACCCTGCGGTGGTGCAGGCAGCGCACGAGGCGCTGCGCACACACGGCTATGGCCTGAGCTCGGTGCGTTTTATTTGCGGCACGCAGGACCTGCACAAGGCATTGGAGGCGCGACTTTCGCGCTTTCTGGGTATGGAAGACACCATCCTGTACGCGGCAGCCTTTGACGCCAACGGGGGGCTGTTCGAGCCGCTGCTGGGCGAGGAGGATGCTGTGATCAGCGACGCACTGAACCATGCCTCCATCATTGACGGCATCCGGTTGTGCAAGGCGCGCAAGTTCCGTTACGCCCACAACGACATGGTGGACCTGGAGCGTTGTCTGGGAGAGGCGCGTGCCGGTGGCGCGCGCCATGTGCTGGTGTTCACCGATGGCGTTTTTTCCATGGACGGTACGGTGGCCCGACTCGACACCATGCGCGCGCTGTGCGACCGTTTTGACGCCCTGCTGGGTGTGGACGAATGCCATGCCAGTGGCTTCATGGGCAAGACCGGGCGCGGCACCCATGAGTTTCGCGGCGTGTTTGGCAAGGTGGACATCATCACGGGCACGCTGGGCAAGGCCTTGGGTGGCGCTTCCGGCGGCTTTACCAGCGCGCGCCGCGAGGTGGTGGAGCTGCTGCGTCAGCGCTCGCGGCCCTACCTGTTCTCCAACACGGTGGCGCCGGTCATTGTGGGCGCTTCACTCGCTGTGCTGGATTTGCTGGAAGGCTCCACGGCCCTGCGCGACCAGCTGGAAGACAACACGCGCTATTTTCGCCAGGCTATTCACGCGGCCGGCTTCGACATCAAGCCCGGTGAGCACGCCATCGTGCCCATCATGGTCTATGACGCGGAGCTGGCGCAAAAGCTGGCTGCGCGCATGCTGGAGTTGGGCATCTACGTGGTCGGCTTTTTCTTCCCGGTGGTGCCCAAAGGCCAGGCGCGCATCCGTGTGCAGATGAGCGCCTTGCACAGTCGCGCCGATCTGGAGCAGGCCGTGGCCGCGTTCACCCAGGCCGGGCGCGAGTTGGGTCTGATTGGGGCGGAGCAGGCATGAGTCCCAAAATTCTGATCGTCGGAGCCAATGGCCAGATCGGCACCGAGCTGACGGTGGCCCTCGCCGCACGGCATGGCAAGGAGTCCGTGGTCACCAGCGATCTGGCACCGAGCGGGCGTGTCGTTGGCGTGCACCATGAAATGCTGGACGCTACCGAGGCCTCGGCTCTGACGGAAATCGTGGAGCGCAACGGCATCACGCACATTTACCTGTTGGCTGCGGCCCTGTCGGCGCGTGGTGAGCAGCACCCGCAGTGGGCCTGGGAACTGAACATGAAGGGCCTGCTCAATGTGCTGGAGCTGGCGCGCACGCACAGGCTCGCGCGTGTGTTTTGGCCCAGCTCCATCGCCGCCTTCGGCCCCACCACGCCACGCGATGCCACGCCGCAAAAAACCATCATGGAGCCGACCACGATTTACGGCATCTCCAAGCTGGCGGGCGAGGGCTGGTGCGCCTGGTACCACCGCAACCACGGTATCGATGTGCGCAGCCTGCGCTACCCCGGCCTGATCAGTTGGAAGACGCTGCCCGGAGGCGGCACCACCGACTACGCCATCGACATCTTCCACTCGGCTTTGAAGACCGGGCGTTACACCAGCTTTTTGGGGCCCCACACGCGCTTGCCCATGATGTACATGCCCGACGCGATACGCGCCACGCTGGAGCTGATGGAGGCACCGTCAGACCACGTGAAGGAGCGCGGCTCTTACAACCTGGCGGCGGTGAGCTTTACGCCAGAAGAAATGGCGGCGGCCATCCGCAAGCGCATTCCGGGTTTTGTGATCGACTATGCGCCGGACTTCCGTCAGGCCATTGCCGACAGCTGGCCGCGCACGATTGATGACGCGACGGCCCAGGCCGACTGGGGTTGGCGCGCACATTTCGATCTGGACGCCATCGTGGCGGACATGCTGGATAACCTGGGTCGTACACGGGCCCCTCTTTAAGGCCGCGGCATTTTGAACTGCAGTTCTGCAACGAACTTCTTGTCCATTTCGGCGCCGCGAGGTGTGGCCTGCGCTGCTTTGACCTTGTCCCACGCCGCAGCGTATTGGCCGGTGTAATAGAGCGCGATGGCCCAGTTCTGCAGGTTGAGGGTGCTTTGCGGTGCGCGCGCTTGAAGCTGCGCAAAGCGCTTGAAGGCTTCGTCCAGCAGTTTTTTATCACCGAGCTTGACGCCGGCCAGTGACAGGGCGCGTGCGTAGTCCACGGCAAAGTCCACATCAAAGCCGATCAGGCGATTGGCCTCGCCAAACAACTTCAATGATTCCGCAGGCTTGCCCCGGTTGGCCTCGATTTGTCCCATGCCCCAGAGCGCGTTGCCGTTGTGGCCCTGCAGCAGCCAGGCCTGGTTGAAGCGCTGCATGGCCTCGTCACCTTTGCCTTGGCGCAGCACCACCCAGCCGCGGGCTGCAAATTCGGCAGAAGCCCTTTTGCGGTCGCCGTGGAACTGCGCTTCGGCGTCAGCAAGGACTTTTTGTACTTCCACAGCCAAGTTGGCATCGCCAGCCTGCGCACCATACTTGGGCAGTAAGGCGGAAATCTGGGCAAATAAGGGGTTGCATAGCAGGGCGGCAAGCAGAATCGACAGGGTGGGGGCTGTTCTCGGCATGGCGGCGTCTTCCAATCAAGATACTGCATATTTTCCTATGGCCAGTCGAAGTTGTCTTGATCTGCGCCGGATTCAGCGGCGCAAAAAAAAGCCCCACCGGGGTGGGGCTTTGGCAGCTTGGGGTCTGGCCCCGGCTTCAAAGGCTTACACGCGCTTGCGGTATTCGCCCGTGCGGGTGTCGATTTCGACCTTGTCACCTTGGGCCACAAAGATCGGCACGCCGATCTCGAATCCGGTCGCAATCTTGGCGGGCTTGAGCACCTTGCCGGAGGTATCGCCCTTGACGGCGGGTTCGGTCCAGGTGATTTCACGCACCACGCCGGTGGGCAACTCAACCGAGATGGCCTTGCCGTCATAGAACACCACTTCGAGTTCCATGCCGTCTTCCAGGTAGTTCAGCGCGTCGCCCATGTTCTCGGCTTCCACTTCGTACTGGTTGTAGTCGGCGTCCATGCACACGTACATGGGATCGGCAAAGTAAGAGTAGGTGCAGTCTTTCTTGTCCAGGATGACTTGATCCATCTTGTCGTCAGCCTTGAACACCACTTCGGTACCGAAGTTGGCAATCAGGCTCTTGAGCTTCATGCGCACGGTAGCGGAGTTACGGCCGCCTCGGCTGTATTCGGTTTTCAGCACGACCATCGGGTCCTTGCCGTGCATGATGACGTTGCCGGCGCGGATTTCTTGAGCGATTTTCATAAATGTCTGGTAGCAGTTGCAGCTGCAGGCCACAGGCCATCAGCTTAAGGTATGCCGCATTCCGCGGCGGGGTGTGATCTGCCACCCCAATTTTTCGGGGCAAGATCAGCAAAGCCTTGAATTTTAACGTTTTTTCTGCACGAATTGGAGCAGGCTGGTGCTCAGGTCCGGCAATTTGAATAGCTGTTGCCGAGCCGCCTGCACTTGCGCCTGCCATTCTTCGCCCTCACTTGCGTTTAAGGGCCGCAGCGAATGGGGGTGCGGCGGTGTCGCCGTCAGTCCGTTCCAGGCTCTGTGCAGGCTGCGCACAGCTGCACTGAAGTGGAGTGCTTCCATAAACGCCTCCAACTTGGGGGCGTGGGCCTGATCGTCTTGGGGGTAAATATGCCAGACGAACGGCCGCCCGGCCCACAGGGCGCGTAGAACCGAGTCTTCTCCGCGCACAAAGTTGATATCGCAATTTGTCAGCAAACCGTCGTAGTCGGTTTGTGTCAGCGCGGGCAGGTGGCTGATTTGTAAACGGTTGCGCGTGGTATCGGTTCCCAACACGGCGCGTACGGCGTTGCCGGCCCGTCCCGCAGTGACCAGCAACAAGAGGGGCTCGGGCAAGCCGGCCAGATGTTCCAGCACGGCCTTGAGCATTGGCGGCTCGTAGCAAAACAGGGACAACACACGCTCGCCTTGCCACTGAACGCCGATCCGCGAGAAAAACTGCGCGCGGGTGGCTGCAACCGGCGGTTGCCACCTGGCAGCCAGGGTCTGTTCCCGCAAAAGCCCGCCTGTTTGCGTGCCGAAGCCGGGGTAAAAAAAGTACTTGGTCCAGCCCTTGGCAGGCCCGTGCATGACGGGGGAGGGCAGGCCATGCGAGCGCTCGACATAGGGTTCGGCTGACAGGTATTCCAGATTGAGCCAAACCGGCTTGGCGCTGGGACCGACCCGGGCTGCGTCAAATCCTGAACTGGCAATGGCCCGCGCATAGTGCGTGACAAAGGGTTGCGGGACGTCACAGCCAAAGGCTTCTATCCAGACGTCGGCGCAAAGCATGCCTTCCAGCGCTTGAACGCTTTGGGCTTTTCCCCAGGCCAGCACCTGTATGCCGGGCCATTGGCCCTCTAATGCGCCGGGTGCCATCCAGCGTAAGGCACTGACGTCGTCCACCCAAAGCCGCACGGTATGCCCCCGCGCTGCCAGGTCGGCGCTGAGGCGCCAGCACACGCCGATGTCACCAAAGTTGTCGATTACGCGGCAAAAAATATCCCAGAGCATGGGCTGCATTGTCCATGGACAATGCAGCCCATGATTTCTGAGCATTCCGAAGACCTGTTGCGTGATGTGGCGTCCCTGCCACCGCTGCCAGGCGTTTACCGCTACTTCGACGCCCAGGGCCAGGTGCTGTATGTGGGTAAGGCCATTAACCTGAAAAAGCGGGTGTCCAGTTACTTTCAGAAGAACCATGGCGGCACCCGCATCGGCCACATGGTGAGCAAAATCGTGCGGCTGGAGACCACGGTCGTGCGCTCGGAGGCTGAAGCGCTGCTGCTGGAAAACAACCTGATCAAGACGCTCAATCCCAAATACAACATTCTGTTCCGGGACGACAAGAGCTATCCGTATCTCAAGATGTCCGGCCAGGCGCCTACGGCCAAGCGCCCGGCGCTGGAGGGTTTCAGCGATGCGCCCGTGGGCGTGCGCATGGTGCCCAACCCCAATGCCTTTGCCCGCGTGTCCTATTACCGGGGTGGCGTGGAGAAAAAACACCGCTACTTCGGGCCCTACCCCAGTGCCTGGGCTGTCAAGGAAGCCATTCTGTTGATGCAAAAAGTGTTTCGCCTGCGTACGTGCGAAGACCCTGTCTTCAGCAACCGTACCAGGCCTTGCCTGCTCTACCAGATCAAGCGGTGTTCGGCGCCCTGTGTGGGCCATATCAACGCGGCAGACTACGCGCAGGATGTGGCCAATGCCGAGCGTTTTTTGCGAGGTGATGCACGCGAGGTGATGCAGGAGCTCGAGACCCGCATGATGGCCTACGCCGATCGGCTGGAGTTTGAGCAGGCCGCAGAAATCCGCAACCAGGTGGCGGCACTCTCCAATGTGCTGCACCAGCAGTCGGTCGACAACGTGTCGGACCGTGATGTCGACATCCTGGCCGTCAAGGTGCAGGGTGGCAAAGCCTGTGTCAATCTCGCCATGGTGCGTGGAGGACGGCATCTGGGGGACCGACCGTATTTTCCAGTGCACGTGGAAGAGGCTGCAAGCCTGGAGGATGCCGATGAAGCAGCACGCCCCAGCGTCGAAGTTCAGGTGCTGGAAGCCTTTTTGGCCCAGCACTATATTGATGTACCCATGCCTTCGGTGCTGGTGGTCAGTGATCCGGTCGGTAAGGATTTGCTGAAAGCCTTGTCGGAGCAAATCGGAGTCAAGGTCTCAGCCATTCACCAGCCCAGGGAGCAGCGCCGCGCCTGGCTCGACATGGCGCAAACCAATGCAGCGCTGCAACTGGCGCGTTTACTGGCGGAAGAAGGCTCGCAACAGGCACGCACGCGGGCGCTTGCCGAGGCGCTGGATCTGGCGGTCGAAGCGCTGGACGAGTTGCGAATCGAATGTTTTGACATCTCCCACACCGCAGGTGAAAACACCCAGGCCTCGTGTGTGGTGTTTCATCACCACAAGATGCAGAACGGAGAGTACCGCCGCTACAACATCGAAGGCATCACCGGGGGCGATGACTACGCTGCCATGCGCCAGGTGCTGATGCGGCGTTACAGCAAATTGGCAGAGGCGCTGAACGAGGCCAAGCACAGTGGCGTGCTGCCGGCAGGCACGGGGCGGCTGCCCGACTTGGTACTGGTCGATGGGGGCAAGGGCCAGGTGGCGATGGCGCGCGAGGTGTTTGTGTCGCTGGGGCTGGACCTGTCGCTGATCGTCGGCGTGGAAAAGGGCGAGGGCCGCAAGGTCGGGCTGGAGGAATTGGTGTTTGCCGATGGCCGCGACAAGGTCTACCTGGGGGCCGATTCTGCTGCGCTGATGCTGGTGGCGCAGATTCGCGACGAGGCGCATCGCTTCGCCATTACAGGTATGCGCGCGCAACGCGCCAAGGTGCGCGTTGGTGGGGGCAAACTGGAAGAGATCGCCGGCATCGGGCCCAAGCGCCGCGCCAAATTGTTGCAGCGCTTTGGCGGCGTGCGCGGTGTGGCCCTGGCCAGCGCAGAAGACATTGCCTCGGTAGAGGGGATCTCGCGGGAACTGGCGGAAGATATCTACAGAGCGCTGCACTAGGGCCGCCCAACCTGCCGTGCCAAGCCCCCGCGAGGCTGTAATCCTTCTTGAAGCGGCCCGTGGAATGCATGGATTGGCGTGCCACAATGGCGTATGTTTTTGACCATTCCCACCATCATGACCTGGGCGCGCATAGCCGCAATTCCATTCATTGTGGGGGTGTTCTATTTGCCCGATGCATGGCTCAACGTAGCCGACAAAAACCTTGCGGCGACCGTGATGTTCGTGCTGTTCGCGGCCACTGACTGGCTGGATGGCTACTTGGCGCGCAAGTTAAACCAGACTTCATCCTTTGGTGCCTTTCTGGATCCGGTAGCCGACAAATTTTTGGTCTGTGCGTGTGTGCTGGTGCTGGTGCATCTGGGCCGCACGGATGTGTTTGTTGCACTCATCATCATCGGGCGCGAGATCGCCATTTCGGCTTTGCGCGAGTGGATGGCGCAGATCGGCGCTTCCAAGAGCGTCGCCGTGCACATGATTGGGAAGTTTAAAACCGTGGTGCAGATGTTTGCCATCCCTTTTTTGTTGTTTGATGGCAGGTTGTTCGGCCTGATCAATACCCATGTGTGGGGTGTTGCATTGATCTGGGCTGCTGCGGTGCTGACGGTCTGGTCCATGGTGTACTACCTGCAAAAGGCGCTGCCAGAAATTCGCGCACGTACGCGCTAAGTCGGCAAAAATGCCATTAGAATTACGGTCCGCGATGTTTTAAACGTTGCTTAGCGTATTGACACAAAAAAGCACGTTGGCTTTAATGGGATGCGGCAGTTGTGGCTGCTTTTTACTCCCTCCTATAAAAACAATTTCAACATCTTTGCCTAGCTTAAAGGGGTCTTTGTGAATAAAACTGAATTGATTGAACACATTGCAAAACATGCGGATATTTCCAAGGCTGCTGCTACGCGCGCGCTGGAATCAACCATTGGTGCAGTGAAGACGACCCTCAAAAAAGGTGGCTCTGTGTCACTTGTTGGTTTTGGTACATTTGCGGTGGGCAAACGTGCTGCCCGTACAGGCCGCAATCCGCGTACTGGTGAAGCGATTAAGATCAAGGCTGCAAAAGTTCCGAAGTTTCGCCCAGGCAAGGCATTGAAAGATGCATTGAACTGAGCCCAGGTTTTCAGGTGGGGTGATTAGCTCAGTTGGTAGAGCGGCGCCTTTACACGGCGTAGGTCGGCGGTTCGAGCCCGTCATCACCCACCACCCAAGCAAAGGCGAACAAGTTTGTTCGCCTTTTTTTTGTTGATTTGATGGAGAGTTAAGCGCATGTTCGATTTTGTTCGCAAGCACACAAAGATCATGATGTCCCTCATGTTCCTCTTGATCATCCCGGCGTTTGTGCTGGTGGGCATCAATGGTTTTCGCAGTTTCAATGCGGGTGGTGAAACGGTAGCGAAGGTAGGTAGTTTTTCCCTTAAGCAGGAAGAATGGGATGCCGCACACAAGAACGAAGTCGATCGTGCGCGCAGTGCGCAGCCCACGATAGATGCCAAGCTACTCGATTCCCCCCAGGCGCGTTACAGCACACTGGAGCGCATCGTACGAGAGCACGTGTTGGCCGATGCAGCGTCTGACGCGCACCTTTCCAGCACCGATGCCCGTTTGGCGCGCGAGTTGCAGCAGAACCCGACCATTGCCTCCTTGCGTAAGCCTGATGGATCGCTGGACATGGACCGTTACCGCCAACTCGCCGCATCGCAAGGCCTGACGCCTGAGGGCTTCGAGGCGCGCGTGCGCAAAGACCTGGCCCTGCGTCAGGTGGAGAGTGGGATCGCTTCGACGGCCCTGGCGCCAGCAGCCCAGGCCCATATTGCGCTCAACGCCTTTTTTGAACGCCGTGAAGTGCAGATTGCAAACTTCCTGCCAGCAGATTACAAGGGCCAGGTTAATCCGACCGAAGCCGAGATGGACGTCTATTACCAGGCCAACCAAAAATTGTTCCAGGCACCGGAATCAGCGACTGTGGAATACGTTGTGCTTGACTTGGACAGTATCAAGAAGACCGTTTCTGTGAGCGAAGAAGAGCTGAAGACCTACTTCGATCAAAATGTTGCGCGTCTGAGTGGCAAGGAAGAGCGCCGCGCCAGCCATATCCTCATCAACGCACCCAAAGACATGGCTGCCGCTGACAAGGCCAAGGCCAAGGAAAAAGCTTCGGCCCTGCTGGCAGAGGTGCGCAAGGCGCCCGATAGTTTTGGCGATGTAGCACGTAAGAACTCGCAAGATGCCGGCTCCGCAACCTCTGGCGGTGATCTGAACTATTTTGGACGTGGCGCCATGGTCAAGCCTTTTGAAGATGCAGCCTTTTCCATGAAGAAGGGCGATATCAGTGATCTGGTCGAGTCGGACTTCGGCTTCCACATCATCAAACTGGTGGACATCAAGTCACCGAAGCAAAAGACGTTTGAGGAAGTCAAACCGACCATAGAGGCTGATTTGCGTACCCAGCAGGCACAACGCAAGTACGCCGAAACGGCAGAGGCTTTTACCAACGCGGTGTACGAGCAGTCGGATAGCTACAAGCAGATTGCCGACAAGTTGAAGTTGGAAGTCAAGTCGGCCAGCAATGTCCAGCGCAAGCCGTCTGCGGATGTCAAGGGCGCACTCGCCAATGCGAAATTGCTGACGGCAATCTTCAACCCGGACTCGGTTGAAAAGAAACGCAATACCGAAGCCGTCGAAGTCGGTGCCAATCAATTGGTTTCCGCCCGCATAACCCAATACGCCCCTGCCCGTGTGTTGCCTCTGGCTGATGTGCGCAACGATGTGCGCGAGCGCCTGGTGAGCAGCCGTTCGGCCGAGTTGGCCAAGCAAGACGGTACGGCAAAACTGGATGCATGGAAGGCGCAGCCGGATACAGCGAAACTGGCCGCTGCAGTCGTTGTTGCACGCGACCAGCCACAGAACGTCGCACCCGCAGTGATGGAAAAGGTCATGCATGCCGATACGACCAAACTGCCTGTCTTGCTGGGTGTGGATCTGGGTAGCCAGGGCTATACGCTGGTGCGTGTGAACAGGGTGATGGAGCGCACCACAGCGACTGACGCCCAAGCCCAACAAGAACGCGGCCAATACGGCCAGTGGGTAGCCAGCGCAGAAAGTCAGGCCTACTTCGAACTGCTGAAGAACCGTTACAAGGCGCAAATTAAAGTATCCAAGCCAGTTGCAGGCGCAAATTTGCTTCCCGTCTCAGAATAGGCCTTAGGGCAGGTTATAATTTACTTACTACGGTGGCTGTAGCTCAGTTGGTAGAGTCCAGGATTGTGATTCCTGTTGTCGTGGGTTCGAGCCCCATCAGCCACCCCAAGTAAACAAAGAAAAGCCTGCTATTAAAAAGATAGCAGGCTTTTTTCTTGGTCGCTCTATGTAAGGGCGGATGTAAGACGATTTTCCGAATCCAGTAGCAATGTTTGAAACATTTTGTTTTGGCCAACGTCGCAAGAATCGCAGACGTAGGAATCAAAAGTAAGCTAGGCGTATTCCGTGCGTGAGCAGCTACGAAACTTATAGCAAAGACCAAAGACCAAAGACAAAGGCGCGCGGGCTGAGGGCGCTCCCACAGGGGGCGGACGGGCAGACCAGCGCGCAGGGCTGATGCCGCGCAGCGGCGAAGCACAGGTGTGGGCGAGGGCACACACCCCATGAATGGCCGCACACAATGGCTCCAGGCAGAGCGGTAGGTGAGGGCATATCCAGCACGATGCGCCAGCAAGCCGAGGCCATATCTGCGCACCAGCTCACTGACCAATACTTGCGAAGCGCTGGCGATGTACCTCCCCAGCGCTTGTGCGGGGCGCACAAGCGCCGCGCGCACTGATTGACACTACAGCGCAGGCATACCGAAAGCGGTGATGCTGGGTGGACTGGCCCACAGGGCGCAACGCAGTCCAATCAAAAAGCAGGCCGCCCAGCATGACTGCGCTGCCCACCGAAGCCACGCGACAGCTTCGTGGTGCCTGGCCATTGCGGTACTCCTCATTGGCCACTGACCAAAGCTATAGACTCACAAAAATGAAAAGCGGTGATGCTTAGTGCGCTGCCAACAGCGCAAAGCGCGACTCAGCAGACAGCGCGCCTGGCATGACCGCGCTGGTGGTATTCGCTTTAAAGCAACGCCATGACTTATGAATCTAGGAAGGTACAAGGAATCCTCAGGAGTTCATATAATTTCTGGCCGCCACTAAACTAGTGGTGCAGATTTACTTCAATTTCAATGACCAACCTCGACGGGAAAACTGCATTTAGCCTGCATATTGAGACCGGCACCGATAGCGGTGATGCTGTTCCAGCTGCAGTGCTTGCGCAGATTCTTACCAGCGCACAGCGTAGCTTTGAGCTAATCGGGGTGCACGTCGAGGGGCGCACGATTCAACAACGTGCACGCATTTCTGCTACGACGCGAAGCCGCTTTCAACTGGTGTGTCGTCTGCCCGTGCCTGGATGCTATGCGGTTCCAATTGAGCTGGGTGGCAATGACTTGCTGGCAGAACACATCACGGCGGCCATGGACGTGTTCAAAAAGATCACTGGCGGTATCACCAGAAGGGACTCTGATGCCATAAATAAGGCTATGCCTGATGTGAGCCTGCGCCATCGAGTGCTTGAAGCAATTCGAGGAATGACACCTCGCGCGGACGCCAAATGGTCTTTGAAATTGTGGGATGCAGCAAACGTTGAATTCGGAGAATTCAATACCGAAAGTGATTCGGCAATCAGGGCGGCCATCGTGCCAGCCGATGAGCAGGCGCAATCCCAAGTTGTGACAGGTTACTTAACGAATATCAACTTTACTAATCGAATCGTCACCATCTTTTATCCGCCTACCAAGCGTGAGATGGACTGCGTCTATGACGATGCCGTCGAGGACTTGCTGATTGAAAATCGGCGCGATTTGATCCAAGTTACCGGTCTGATTGTTCTAGATGATGCAGGCACGCCAAAGAAGATCACCAATGTCAACGACATTAGGGAACTTGACTTGTCCCCCTTGTTGGTCGACACCATCAAGGTAGGAAAATTGATGCTAAGGGCCAAACAAAGTATCACCTTGGAACCCGCTACCGACGAGACGAAGCAACTTGTTTGCGTCACACACGCTGAATTGGGCATCGATGCATTCGCCCGCACGCGCGATGCGTTGGTCAGCGAATTGAACGAACAAATGGGGATGCTTTGGCAAGAATATGCCCTTGCGCAAGACGATGCGCTTGACGGCATGGCCATCAAAATGAAGCAGGCCTTGCTAGCCGCGTTCAGTGAGGTTGCACATGGTGCGTAAGCCTGGTGACGTAGAAAAGAGTCTGGTAAAAAAAGGCTTTGAACGTAAAGAAGGTGACCACAGCTATTTCAACTACTTCACCAAGACTGGCAAGAAGACTAGCGTGTTCACCAAGACGAGCCACGGTGTTAAAGAGCTTGATGACAGTCTGCTCGGTATGATGGCCCGGCAGTGCAAGTTGAGCCGCCAGAACTTTGACTTGCTCATTGAATGTCCGTTGGATCGTGACAGCTATGAACGCAAGCTCGTAGAAGGTGGCTTTATTGGGGCCCAAACGCCGCCAAAGTAGATGAAGACAATGGGTCGTTGCCAACGGCTACAAGGTCACACAAAAGCCTCCGGTTTATATGCCAAATTGGCCGCTAGCCCTCATAGAACGTGCGCAAGCAGCTATCAAAAGCGTAGCGACTCAATCCCAGCCAGTTCAATACCCCGCCAGATTCTCAATCCTAAAAATCTGGTCTTGTTCGTTGCGTCCCGTGTTGGGGAAGTGTTTGACGGTCATGAATCGCCCGGCATCGTCTTGCACCAGCATCAGCGGCACGCCATACAGCTTGTGTTCGGCCAGCACTTTGTCCACGGTGTTGTCTCCGTTCAGGATGTGATTGCCCTTGGTTTCCACCAACATCAGGCCACCACCCGCCGTGCGGCCAGCAACCTTGATGGCGAAGTCGGGAAAGTAGCGGACCCCGCTGGGCATCACAATGCCAATCGACCAAGGCTTACGCGGTTCGTTGCGAAACCAGTATTCCACCGTGCCCGAGGTATCGGCATCCAGCAATTGCGCGAACGTCTGCTCCGGCCCGTTCAGGTCTTGCGGCATCACACCGTACACATTCAGGCGCGATTTCTTAACCCCTGCTGGCAATTCCACAAATTCCGGCAAGGGCGCAGCGTCAAAGGTTTCCTTGAACTTGGCCGAACAGGTGCGCGCAGCGTTGCGAATCAAGTGCGGGTAGGCCGCCATGATGCGATTTAACGCCAGCTCAATTCCGGCGTCGTCCGCGTCAACGCCACGGTGGCCGTACTCGGTTTTGACTCGCACCAGAAGTACATCGTGCAGGTCACGGGGGTCGAGATTGTCGGCATCGAACAAGACGCTCTGCGCACGCCGTGCAATTTCAGCGTCGGAAAGCCGCGCATTCATCGTCTGTATTTCCTCGCTGCCCTCAAACAGGTCTACCGTCTGCCGGGTCACCTTCACCGACTGGCGAAAACCAGCGCTGAAAGCCTTGTCGTCAATGGCAATGTTGGCGGCAATGCAGGTCAACAGATCGTCGGTTGAAAGCGGGGATTGCTCCGAGCGATAGACATGCGGAACACCATCGCGGATGGAAAAACGTCGGTTGCCTGAAAGCAGAGGGGCCGTTTGTGGCTCAGCGGGATAACCCGCTACGGGCGGTGCGGATGGCGACGGCATCAACACCAGATTCGTCAGAATTCCGGTCTGTTGCCAGGCAGGCGACTCTCCCGCAAACGGCACTCCGTCAGCGGCAATATTCGCGTCTGTTGTTGGCGTGGGCCATACAGGCGGCGTGTAGGGTACAGACAGTAGTTGCGACTGCCCCTTGTGGGTAACCTGAATCTCGTTGGTCCCGGCCACCTTCACCACCATGGTGAACGGGCATACATGCGATAACTCGCTTTGAATCGCATTGATTTTTTCGCCCGCGTGCACCAAGCCGCTTTGGTTCACCGCATCGGCCAAAAACACATAGCCGCAGCGCAGCAGCTCGGGCAGTTTCTTTTCCAGCGTTGGCCCTTGCAGGCGGCTGTGCACGCGCAGGATGCGTCCCACCACCTGGATGCCAAAGTCGGTGTCCTTCGCCCCGCGCATGGACACCAGAGTGAAAGCGCGTGGCGCATCGAACCCAAGCGCCACAGCCACCTTGAAAATCAGCACTTCTTTACGTTCGTCAATCGCCACTGATAGCAAATCGTCGTTGGGGTCAACCGCCTCGTACCAGGCAATTTTTGACTCCTGTATGCCCATGGCCGCGAGGCGCGCTCGGGCTTCGTCTACTGCCGTTTTACTGTTGGCGCCCTGCACCAACATCAACGGCACCAGGCCAATGCCTGCCGTCTGCAAGCCCTGTTTGATGGCGTTGTGCATCCCCCATCCATCGGCCAGCGCCGTGGCTGCGAAGTCCACCAACTCCTTTTGGTCGTCCGCAGCCAGATAGGCAATCGACTTGATCCCGTCCTTTATCAACCCGGCGTCCACCGCTTCTTTGCGGCTGACCCGGATACGGTGCAAATGCTCAATGCCCGCTGCCTTCTTGAACTTTTCCACATCGGCATCGTCCGGTGTGGCGGTAATCATCAACGTGAAGTCGGGTTTGAGTGATTCGCGGTAGAAGCGCACGGCTTCTTTTGCAGTGGCAAAGCCGTGGTGTGCCTCGTCCACCACCGCGCCAATGCGAAAACCGTCCGCGCGCAGCTCGGCTATCAAATCGTCCAAGGACAATACAAACTCGCCACCGCTGCGCACCTTACGCGTGGCCGCGTTGGATGCCGCCACCGACGCCCAGGTGGTCACATATACGTCGCCACTCTTGGTGCCGCGCGACTTGCGGTCACCTTGCAGGTCACGCACACGCAATCCAACAAAAGTGGACTTGATCGCCCCTTTTGCCTGCTCCACCAGAGTGGCAAAGGGCGTAAACCAGAACCAGACAATTTGCGCATTGCTATCGCGGTCCGGTGCGGCAAATGTCTCGGCAATCATCCCGGCCATCAGGGTCTTGCCTGAGCCGGTCGGCGCTTCTAACAGCAGACAACCATTGAAGGCCGTCGCCGCTGCGCGGCTGGCATCGTCACCCGCCTGGCGAAACTGGCTTTCGGCATAACGAAAAATCTCCAGTGCGTTGACTACGGCTTCGCGTTGGTAGCCTTTCGGTGCGGGGGCACTCATGGCCGTCCTCCCTTGGCGCTAGATCGCGCGCCGAAGCGGTTGACCAGAAACGCCGGAATCGGCTCAAATGAAAAACGCGGGTCGGTCAAGCGTTGCGCCAGCAAGGCCGGTTGCCATGAATACACCACGGCTTGTCCAGCCCCATGAATCTCGGTTTGCAGTGCCTCCAGCATGGCGTCGGACACCTTGGGCAAATAGATCACCACCGAGCGTTTGCCTTGTGCAGTCTGCATGGGCAATGCGGCTTGGTAGGGTGACAACGCCACGTCATGAATCAGTTGCAACGCCGTCCATATCTGCGTGTGCTGGATGCCGCGAAATACCGTTGCCGCTGGAATGCGGCGACAGCGCAGGTAGGCAAAACCACCACCGAGCCCGGCAGTTGCCTCGCCCTTTTTGGTGGTGTAGCCGGTCACCACGCGCCGCACGCGTTCTGCACACACATCGCGGCACAAATTCTTGTCGGGTGTTTCCGCCGTGGCTTCGGTGCTGGATACCAGAATGAAGCGGCGATTGCCGCCATCTTCCTTGTTCAGGTTCAGCACCGCTTGCGCCGTGGTGCCCGACCCCGCAAAAAAATCTAGCACGATGTCGCCGGGCTTGGTGGCTATGCGCATGATGCGTTCCATCAGGGCCACCGGCTTGGGAGTGGAAAAAACGTCCGTCGTATTTTCAAATCGAAGAATGTCGTGAATTTCTTGCTTGGCATCTTGGGTGTGCCCGACTTCGTTGTATTGCCATAGTGTTTGCGGCACCACGCCTTTTTGCACGTCGGTAAGGAATCGCTTGAAGCGTGGAATGTTGTCGCCATCCTTGCCCCACCAAATGCGCTTGTCACGGTCCAGTTCAAGAAACCGCTCTTCCGAAAAACGCCAGTAGTTGCCGGGCGGTGGGCCAGCGACAACACGCCCGGATGGGCAGGTGATCGGGTAGGTACCCTTGCTGTAGAAATTGCGCGCCGATAGATCGCCTGAAGTCCAGGGGCCGCGCGGGTCTTTGTCGGGGTTCTTGTAGGCTTTGTCCTGTGCCACAGAGCGCGGGACCGGGTTGGGTCGCCAAACGGTCTTGTTCAGGGCAAAACAAACGATGTACTCATGGTCGTCTGAAAAATGCTGCGCCGTGCTCTTTGGTGAAAAGACTTTCTGCCAGATCACGTTGGCAATGAAGTTCGCCGCGCCAAACACCTGCTCCATCAACAGCCCCAGGTGAAACACCTCGTTGTCGTCGATGGACACAAAAATCACGCCGTCCTCGGTCAGTAATTCCTTGGCTAGCTCCAGCCGCCGAAACATGAACTCCAGCCACTTGGAATGGCGGTAGTTGTCGTCCTTGTCAATGAAGCTGTCGTTGTAGATGAAGTCCCGGTTGCCGGTGTTGTAGGGCGGGTCAATATAGATGCACTTCACCCGACCGGCGTGTGTCATACGCAAGGTGCGCAGGGCATCGAAGTTGTCGCCCTCAATGATGAAATTGCTCTGCGGGCCATCGCCGCATGACAAATTGGCATCCCAGTCCAGCGCCACAAAATCGTTGTTGACCGATAGGTCATGGTCAATCTCATCGCGCTCCCACACCAGCCCGAAATTGGGCCTGCGGTCCCGTTCGCGCAGCAGGCGCAGAAGCTGTTCTTTGGAATAGTCGTCGTAGTTATCGGCCATGGAAGGATGCGATCAGCTTTTTTGATTGCGAGTCGCCTTGAGCGGACAGGAATTGCAGCAGGTGGCAGCGAACGTCAGCAGTGGCGCGCTGCGCCTGGGCTTTATTGACCCAATCAAGAAAAGGCATGTGGGGTGTTTGTAATTGACGTGAAGCGTCATTCTATTTGACGTGTCACGCTTTGCGCGATGCGTCAATGCAAACCACCATTGCGGCCATGAAAATCGGGCAAGTCATTCGGGAGATAAGGGAAGCGCAGAAGGCGACGCTTGAGGAAATCGCCTTGGCCGCCAACACTAACGCCAGCAACTTGTCTCGCATTGAGCGTGGAATTCAGGGCTATTCACCGGAAAACTTGGAGCGCATTGCAACAGCGCTAGGGGTCACGGTCTCGGAATTACACCGTAGGATGGAGACTGCAACTCCCAGTGGAGGCAAGTCTGGGGAGCCCACCGCTGACCAGAATCATCCCGGCGTTGATCTTGCGATGGTTTCGAACAAATATTCATCTCTGACACCGGATCACCGAGAACTGGTCGAGGAATTTATGACCCTGTTGCTGAGACGGCAACGGGTCAAAAAGGCATAACCCTCTCGACCATGCCACCCGTTCGAACGCCGTTGTTTGCCTATTCAGCAGAACAGCGGCCCCTATTCAAAATGCTGACTCTTCAAAGTTATTGATAGCTTTCCCGTTCGCGGCATTGGAAACCGACGTAACCGTTGAAACCGACGCGACCGGCCTGACGTGCCAGCGCTCGGCCGATGTAGTGCCACTGGCGCGCTCAAATCGCCATCCATCAACGATCACACCTTGTTTGCGGGCAATCCACTTGCCAAGGCGGCGGCGGTTGATTTCGCCGCGCTCGTCGGCTATTTCCCGCAGAACCTCGCGCAATTCCTCTGTGCCAAACCCACTGACCGCTTTGTCAACTGCCTCCCGAATCATTGTGGGCATGTTGCCAAACGTGGTTTTCCATGCGTGCAGCAGTCGGCCCAATGTCTCACGGTCGGGGTCTTGCGCCAATTGCGCGAACACGCATTCGGCGGGGTCTGCCATGCCCAGCCACATCAGCGGCTGCCGAACCCAATTGCTCCACTGCCCGAAGCTGGCCAAGGGCTTGCAGGCGGTGACGGGGCCGCCTGCAATGATCCATGCACGAATGACCGTCAGCGCCAGCGAGACATAACGCTCGCGGTCACCTCGAACCGTTGCCAGCGGGTCGTTCTTGAACTGGCGTGTGGCGGGCGTCTCAATCTGTGGGTCAAGCGCAATGGTGATGCAGCGCCGAGCCATGTCCCGCACCGCGCCCACATTGTTGCCTGAACTGAGAAACAGTGCCCGCGTGCCCACGGTGGCGGTTTTGCTCAAGCCCAGGATGCGCCCGGTCAAGTGCTCTTCAGTCAACGCAGAACACAGGCTCTTGAATGGGATCAAGTCAGTGGTCAGGTTGTCAAAAACCACGGCACCTGGCGCGGCCAGCAAGGTTGCCAGCAGCAGCTTCTGGCATTCTTCATCGCTGGTCGGAAACGCCACGGCTGACGGGCTGGTCGGACTCGAAAAGGTGGCCATGATCCCGCTCAGATAGCTCTTGCCTGATGCAATTTGAGGCGCTTTGATATGGAACATGGGCGCGGTGGTCAGACTTGGCCGAATGGTGGCCGTCAAGATGCCCGCTACGGCGGCCGCCTGCGCATGTCCGTTGCCGAATTCAAACTCCGCCAACAGTTCACACAACTCATGCAGCGCCTGCGCCGCTTGCGCCTTGGTGGGGAAGTCGGGCACATTGAACCGGCGGGCATCAAACACCCCGAACAAGCCGGTAGGCGCATCAAACCCTGCATCCCGCACCAGCGTGCCGTCTGAGCGCAGGTGGGGTTGCCGCGCAATGCCTGACAGTGCAGGTAGGTGGACATACGCCTCAGAGTCAAACAACACGTTGACGTGCTTGGGTGGCGGGTCGATCACCACGTCGGCGTCACAGCGTGCGTCATAACGGATCCAAATGGCGCAGCCTGACAACGCCCGTAGTAGTGCCGGTTGCGATACTGGCTTGATAGCCGTTTCGCGGCTTTCTGGATCGGTAGTAATAGACACAATCAGGCCGCCGCGCTGGTAGTAGCGCTTGGTTGCTGCCAACTCGCGTTCTCCCGCGTCGGCAATGCTGCCAATATTGCCAGCTTCGGCCCTGATGGTGGGTTTGTGCTTTGCGGCCGTGAATGTGACCCCAAGGAACTCCAGCAGCGCGCCGGTGCGGTATTTGTCGCCGTGCCCATGCTGACACTTGAACCAGCCAATTGGGTAAAGATCGGTCGGCTCTGAATAGGCGCTGCCATGGTCGATCTGATCGGTGTGCTCATGCACCCAAGGACAAGTCACGTCGTGTTTTCCACCCCCCAGCGGTTGTTTGTAAAGGCCGCGCAGCTTGAGTGCGCCGATTACCTCGTTTTCAGCAGGCCGAGGGATGTAAACGCCGTCCTCGGCATTGCAATCAATTGCCATCGATTTGCGCCCAGGTGTGGCTTTGCGGCTAGTCTCTGCCTTCGGTGGTGCAAGCGCGAGACGATCCAGGATTTCCGCCACGGTGAAGCGCCGCGCCGGGTGCCACTCCGTCAGTTTGCACTGAAATGCCGGGTCTGTCTTGCCATTGCTGGCGAATGGCAGGCGGCCGTAACGCGTGGTGGGTGACTTAGCGCCAGGGTCACACAAATCCGCTTCGACCATGCTCTGGTTCAAGTCCTTGATGCTGTCGAAATCGGATACGGGTTCCGTGAACAGATACCCCGCTTGAAAATTGCCTTCGCTGGTTTCGATCACATACGACGGCGGGCAGGCATCCAGCCGGTCAAGTGGCAAAGCCTTGGTGCCCAGGTCGTCCAGCATCACACCGTAAACCGCTGCGCAGTCTTTTTCCCGTCGGTGGTAACCATCGTCGGCCGGTTGGTAGGTGGCCAGGCTGAAATACCAATTGAAGGCTGGGTTATCAGTGTTGCTCTTGTTGGCGCGCCACGCCTCGCCGCCCCAGGCTTTGCGGTCTTTGGGTTTGCCTGCAAAGCCCAGCACGAACGGCCGTAACGGCTCGGCCAGTCCGTTGAAAATGGCGCTTAAAAATTCACCGTTGCTCGTCGGCAAACAGGTTTCATCGGTTAGATCGGTTTGATTTGGCAGATTTTCAATATCTGTGAAGGCTTCTTTGAGGGTGCTCATGCTGAAGCCACTCCCAGAAGTTCACGGATTTTCTGGGTGGGCCATGCCAAACGCCCTGATATTCGGATGGGGCGCAATGGTCCGTCCTCATGGCAGGCCCAGCCCCGCAATGTTTGTTGCTTACGGTTGAGGTAGTAGGCGGCAGAGGCGGTGTCTACCGTGGGGCGGGTTACAGATTCCAGTGGCGGGAACTGTGGAGTTGAAGCGGCTTGCATTCGTGAACCTTTCTGCGCGTTTGGCGCTGTTGAAGGTTCCGAACTATTTACTCCCCACGCTCCCTGAACTCCCGCCGGGATTCGCGGGAACCACGGAAATTGGAGAAGCTAGGTTACGGTTCGACCGTATTTCGGCCCATGCGTTTTCGACTGTTTTGAGTGACAGGCTTTGGCTGATCTCACGGACATATAGACAATCGGCATTTGGGCCAGTTCCACGATCAAACGGTGATTCGGCCCCAGCCTTTGCTTCAAGTGCTTTGAAAAATTGCTTTGCCGTTGTGTATCGTCCGGCATTGAACACTTGCACCATATATGGCCACGCTACATTTCGCCACCCTCGGCGCTTCTTTTTTTGGGCATCGGGGGCAACTTTGGCATCCACCATCGGTGCAGTGTTTGGGGAAGGCGAATTGATCTTCTCATCGCCTTTTGCAAAATTTTCGACACTATTGCGCCTCTCTTTCTCAGACCCAATAATCAGTTTTGCTAGATCGTCGGAGTGGAAGACCCATTCGCTCATACGCACAACACGGGCTCGGGACTCTCCGTTTTCTCCTGCCGTTCGCAGCTCCTGATTGTTTGGTACTTCGACTAATTCGTAACCATGCGCAGGCATAGCAACAGCGACATTACGCGGACACAGTAGATCCAGAGTTTTTCCGCTTTTACCGGTGGGCAAAGATGTTTGAACATCGTTGCTGCGTAGGTAGCCCACCCAATACATCCATTTCGTTGAAAAAAGCAGACCATTTGCCATTGGCACACTGAATAATCCGAGATAGCCACGGTATAAAAAGCACACGGGTAGTTGTCCCGCTGCCGCTTTTTGATGGATATGCCCAACTGTCCATTTTTTGCCGGTTTGTGAACTGAGTTCGTCGGCAGCTTCTTGGGAAGTAAGAAATTCACGCATCATTTTTTCGAAAATTCTTCAGGCGAGTGATGAGGCTTCCCACAATCTATTTCGTTCTGGCGCGCACCATGCACTCGTCCCTGGTGGACGGGTTGATGATTGAGTAGCACAGCGCAGGCGTGGCCTTGATTTCGGCGATGCACAGGGTGCGCCGGTCGGCATCCATGACGTTGTAGCAGGCAGCCGTATCCCACTTGCTGATGGCGTGAAGGTAGGCTTGGGTGTCGTCGGCAATGGCGCTGCCAAGCGACAGTAGCCCCAGGGTGACGATGGCGGGCAGTTTGAGTCGGCGCATTTTCCACCTGCCTTATCTGGCGCGGAAATCCGTGGTAGCCAGGGTGTGCCCGTCGTCAAACTGCAAAGTTTTCTCAGGCCAACGCAATGCCGCAAGTTTGAAATCATGCCCCACAGTGGTACCCGCTTTACGCTCCGTCCAGCGGCCACCCGCTGAAAAATCCACACAGAACACGTTGTGCTGCTTGCCATGCCAGGCAAAGGGATGGGTGGCTTCAAACAGGTCTTTATCGCCTTTGCCCACGGTAGCCCGGTCGATGGTGTTGACCCGCCGCCAGTAGTGGCCGACGACGACGGGCGTGGCATCCTTGTACTCATCCCACCAGGCCACACGCTGCGCAAAGCGCCATTTACCGCTGGAGTAAAACGGCACGGTGCCTTTGCGTTCCACGCCCGAGGTCAACACCTTGAGCGGATTCATCATCTGCTTGTTGGATTCGTTTTCGGCAATAGCGTGCATGAAGGGCGGCTGCATGTGCGGGCTTTCCAGGTCGTGCTCCCAGCGTTCCAGCTCGGTGGCCATGCGTTGCTCCAGTTGGGTTTCTATCGCGTATTGTTTGGCGGCTTGCTCCCACTGGTCGTATCGCTCACGCACGCTGCCCAGGGGGAGTGTCCTGACCATTTCGATCTGGTCCGCTTGCCAGGCTGCGTGCACCACGCGCAGGTCTTCACGCTCCAGCCCTATGGGCAGTGACGACAAGAAGGCCACAATGCTTGCGCGGGCAGTGGCGTCAGGCCGCTGGAATGGGGCGTATTTGTCATGATCACGCGCTGTGCGCGCATCAAAAAACCAGCCCGAGCCATCTTTGGCATCTTCACGCAGCAAGTTGATTTCGTGGTTGCCCAGAATCGCCACAGCCCGCCCTGATTCCACCAGACGCTGCACCAGCGCCAGCACGGCGGGGCTGTCGGGGCCACGGTCGCAAAAATCGCCGACAAATACCAGAGTGCGGCCTTGCGCATGCTGCCCGTTTTCGTCGTAGCCCAGGTGGCCCAGCAGGCTGACCAGGGCGTCGTATTCGCCATGGATGTCGCCCACAATGTCCAGAGCGCCAGCGGGCAGGTTTTGAATCAGACTCATGAAAATCCTCCTTTTTGATCTATTTGTAGTGAATGGACTGAGCCATTTGATAGAAATGCAATCGGCTCGAAAGTGATAGTGCAGTGATAGTGAACTGATTCAACGATAGTAGGTCATCGTCTACCGCCCTTCGAAGGCGCGAATCCGCGCGTTGTCGTAGTTGACGCATTCGTAAAGCATATCGTCGTTGATGATTTGGATGGCGATTTTGCGTGTCTCCAAGGGCCATTCGCCGGGTTTGATGGATGGCCATGGCGGGGCTGGTTTCTCATCGCCGGGTATCCATTCCGGCGAAGTAGCGTATTCGGTACCCTGATAGGTCGTCAGCCACAGGGTTTGCTGGTCAATCGCTGGCAGCGCCATGACCAACGCGTTGAGGTGATCTTGCAATTGAGATTCATAGAGATTCCGCATCGGGTGGTCGGTGCGGATAGAGATGCAGATTTCTTCCCACAGGTTTTTGAGCCCCGTACCTTCCAGCAAGCCAATGGACTGCTTTTGGCATCTGCGAATTAGGCGTTGGACGAGTACGTCACGCAGACCTTGGGCGCGCATTTCCAGAAGCCGCCGGTAAAGACCATACGGGTCCAGGTTCGGTTGGTGTTCAAACATGATTTCTCCTTGTGTAATGACGGCGCGATTTCAGTACAACTCCAGCACCATTTTTTGCAGCCCAGCCAGCATGCCTGCCACGCCCATCTGGTTGGACTCGGTTGTGGCATCCCCACGGATGCGCAGGTTAAACCGTCCGTCGGCATGCAATGCCACCAGCGCCAGCCCCGTGACCCGTCCGGCAAGAGCCTCTTCCAAAAGATGTTGCAGGAGTTCGATAGTTTCCCCGGATGCGGGGCGGGGCAGGGGTCTGAGCACGGCAACGCCCACGGGTAGCGGCGCTTGATCGGGTGTTTGCTGGAACATCTGGATACTCCTAAATGCAATCAAATTGATCTTATTTAAATAATAGCATCAAAATGATCGTATTTGATCAATAATCGCCGTGCACCTAAACGCTTGCCCACTGTTTCAACTTGTTGGAGGAAATGAACACTATGACGGCTCCAGCCATTCAAGAGCTAGCCAGCGCCCAGCGTGAACGCCTGGCGTACATTGAGTTTCGGCTCTGGTTCTTTGGCGAAGTCACCCGCAAGAGCGTTCTGGATCGTTTTGGCGTGGCCACGGCGGCGGGCACCAGGGACTTGATGCTGTACCGCGACTTGGCTCCACAGAACGCGGAATATGAAGGCAAGGTGTACCGCTACCTGCCAACTTTCAAACCTTTATTCCAGCATCAAGTGCACAGGGTGTTGTCGGCGCTGACATCCGGCTTTGGTGATGGCGAGCGCAGCAGTGGAGGTCCCGTCATACCGCACGAAGTGCCTGCCAGGCTGAATCAGCCCCATTTGGGTGTACTGGCGAAGGTGACGCGGGCCATCCATGGCGGTTACCCGTTAAAGCTAGACTACCACTCCATGAAAACTGGGCTGGTGGCGCGCGAGATTGTTCCTCATGCTTTGGTGGATTCGGGCTTGCGGTGGCATGTGCGCGCCTTTGACCGAATCAAGGGCGAGTTTCGCGACTTGGTGCTGACACGCATGGAAAAGCTGGCTGCGTTCAAACCTGGCAGCGCTTCGGCGGCAGTGCAAGTCCATGAGCGCCAGAGTGCTGATGCGCAATGGCTGCAGATGGTTGAACTGAATTTGGTGCCGCACCCGGCGCACAAGCATTTCGCTTCCGTGGAGCGGGACTTTGGAATGACCGAGGGCGCGTTGAAGGTGTCCGCCCGAGCGGCCATGGTTGGGTATGTGTTGCGACAGTGGCAGGTAGATTGTTCGTCGGATGCCAGTTTGAGAGGGGCTGAGTACCGGTTGCGGTTGGCGGACGTTAAGGTGCTTGAGGGCGTGGTTAGTGCGGAGTTGGCGCCAGGTTATTGCTGATACTTCCAGTTGGCATGCATTGGCCGACGTCTACAGTTCTACTAGGGAGACGTGCTCCGTCTGATGGCTCACTTGCGCTACAGATCCCCCGTGACCTGTAGGCAACCTTTGATCCGATTCTGGCGTGCAAGTTCCAGCGCCGCCTGCCCGGATTCGATGAGCATGTCATCGGCATGTACGCCCGCGGCAAAAGTGAGCGTGAGATTCAGGCACACCTGCTGGCGATGTATGCCCACGACGTCTCCCCAACATTGATCTCAGCGTTTACGCCGCCATCGCTGGTGCGGGCTTCACGCGCATCGGTTTAGCTTTGAATCGAAGCTGTGCTTGCCACACGTCATAGGCGCTTTGCTCTGCCAGCCACACGCGGGCATCACCGCCACGCTCCACGCCTAGCCATGCCTCTATGCGCAGGGCCATATCAGGTGAAATGGCAGCGCGGCCATTCAGCATGCGTGACAACGCGACACGCGACACGCCCAACTGTTCGGCAGCTTGGGTCACTCCCAGCCCCAATGCAGGCAGCACATCATCACGCAGCGTCAAGCCGGGGTGTGGTGGGTTATGCATACGGTTCATTGCATCACTCCTAGTGGTAATCCATGTAATCGACCAGCACAGCGTCTGTGCCCTCAAAGGTGAACGTCATTCGCCAATTGCCATTGACCGATACGGCCCAATGGCCCTTCAAATCGTCTGACAAAGGATGCAGGCCCCAGCCCGGAACGTTCATATCCCGGTCACAGGTAGCTACATCCAGACGTGCCAGCAAGCGGCCTAGCTTGGAGGCATGGTCAGGCCGGATGCCTGCTTTTGTGCCACGCTCAAAGAACGCTTGCAGCCCCTTATGTCCGAATGACTTAATCATATTTGATTGTATCTTGTAGCGTTACGCTTTGCAAGCTAACCAGACACCACGCGGAAAGCACCCGGCGCTGCCTTGGCATCAAACACAATCCCCGCCTGCTCCAAAATCCAAGCCTCAATCTTTTCATGGTGCAGGCGAAGTAGCTCCAACGGGCGCACCGTGTAGTGCTTTTCGGCCGTGGCGCTGGGTTTGTGCCCCTGAATCTGCGCCACCACGCCCACCGGCACTTCCAACCACTCGGTCAGGCTCTTGAATGACCGGCGTAGGCCGTGCAGGGTCAACCCTTCCAGGCCAGCAGCTTTGCATGTACGGGTGTGCGGGTTGTTGGGCTCGGTCAGGCACCCTGTCGCGCTGGTAGGGCTAGAAAATACCCAGGGGTTCGCGATCTGCCTGCCGGTTTTGGGTTCCGTCATGGTGCGCCGGGGCAGGGTCGCCAGCAGGTGCAGCATGTAGGGCGTTGCCGGTATTTCACGGGTGCCCTCCACCTTGTCCCGAATGCTGATGCCTTTCCATTGCGTGTTCACATCTTCCCAGCGCAGCGCCAGCACTTCGCCGGGCCGGGCACCGGTCAGCAGCATCATTTGAATGCAGGCCGCAATGGCCGGGTTTTGAAGCTGTTGCACAGCGGAAAACCACGCGGCCAACTGCTCGCGCTGCAATACGTCGGACTTCGTGCCGGGCTTGCCCAAAGCCTCGCGGGCTTTCTTGGTCTTGGCGGGGTTCTTGGCCGGTAGCAGGGCGGCATAGGCGGGCTGTTCGCCGCACCAAGTCAGAAACACAGTCAGTAGCCGCCATGCAAGGCGGGCGGACGACGGGCGTGTTAGGCCTTCCTTGGCGGCCCATGCCTCAACTGTGGACTGGTCAAGATCACGCAAGGTCAGCGGCATCAAAGCTGCCAGCGGCCCCGGTTGCGTCAGCTTCTTGCCACCACCACGGCGGCCAGACGGCAAGCCCCCGGCTTTAGCTTTGTCGATGTGGTCTCGGTAATGCAGGTCGCCCCAGTGTGGACGGCGCTCGGCAATGTACGTGGCCCACACCTCGCCCACGGTGAGTGAGGCCCGCTTGTTGGCCTCCGCCTGGGCGGCGGCGCTTGCTTCCCGTTCGGCTTGCTGGGCTAGCGCGTCACGTTTCAGGTCGCGGGGGTCTTTGCCATCGTCAATCAGGCGCTGCAGGGTGCGTGCCTTGTCGCGAGCCTGCTCAATGCTCCACGCGCCAGGGTTGCCGATGGTCAGGCGCAGGTCTTTGCCCTGGTACACGCTTTGGAAGACATAGGCCGGTTTTCCGGCGGGCGTGGTGCGCAGCCCCAGCCCGGCGGCGGTTGCGTCCCACAAGAACGCTTGCGCCTTTTCGGCGGGGCAGGTGAACGCTGAAACCCGGCCAGCGGTGAAGACGACTTTTGCCATGTTGATCCCCAAAAGTCTTTCATCCTGACGATGTAAGACGGTTACGACACCTCGGAAGTCAAACCGTCCTGCTGTGGCTTACATCGCAGGATGTAAAGGAGGATGTAAGACTATTTTCCGAATTTAGACCTATCTCAATCAACACTATGCTGGTTGCAATACCAGTATGAATTTTATAAGTCGTTGATTTATATAGATTGTGCCACACCAATCAACATTGGCAAATACAATAAAGTCAGGATTGTGATTCCTGTTGTCGTGGGTTCGAGCCCCATCAGCCACCCCAAAGATTTCCCTTAGAAATCAACAAGTTAGCCTCAGATTCAAAGTCCGGGGCTTTTTTGTTTGTGACTTTATTTTTGCTTTTACAGACTGCGGTACATGGTTTTGTACCGATTGGACGCGGCAACTCCCAGGTTGAGCAGACCGAGGGAACAGCTTGTCGCAGATGCCGTCTATGGTCGGGATGAATTCAAAGCGCCCTTTGGGATCAAGGGAATGCTGGGCTGCTCAGCTCTGCTCTGACCTGTTTTGTTTGCTTTGGCACGCCGTGCATGTCGATGCCCAACCGACTCCAGTTTCAGCCTCTGCCCCAAATCTAGTGCCCCAGCACCCCAGGTTCCAGCCCATACCCCAATTCGGTTTCAGATTGCCAATGCACTTTGTGAAATCGGCTACGGCATTTGAAAAGCGGGTCACGATTCATAGCCCTTGGAAACGAGCTTGGCATGGATCTTCAGTATCTTTTCACAATCCTTGGCAGAAGGTGAAAATCTGGGGATTCGCGATGCAGCTCGCAACAGGTCGGATTCGCGCGTATTGAGGTGGTCCTCGCGTTCTCCCCATCGCCGCATGGCTCCCCATACCGGCCCGTCTACACTCATTACTGTGGCTTGGTGAACACCGCGTCACTGGCGGTGGCCTTGAAGCTGGGTTCGTGAATCAGGGCGCCCAGGTGGTCCTGGTAGGGCAGGCGCAGCGACTTGCCGTGCTTGTAGAGCCAGTCCACCGCCAGCTCCAGCGTGCACCGGGAGTAGAAGCAGGCGGTGCGGGAGTCCGTGTTCGCCATTTCCTCTGCGTAGATGGCCGCGCCATACAGCGTAAACCATTCGCACTGGAGGAAGGCGAAGTTGCTCATCTGTATTTGGTGCCCGTTGGCTGTTGGCGTTGTCAGTACCAGCGTTGAACGCTGATTTCCTGACGCACCAGCCGATAGTCAAAGCTGTGGCCCGTATTGGAAACGGCATAAGTGCGCACGCCAGCTAACTGCGCAGGTACGCCCATTTCTGGAGAGTCGGACAAGAGCCGTAGTGACTTTTCCATCCGTTTATGTACCAACGCAGCGCTCTGCGGGTCTTCCTTGGCGATGTACGACAGTGTGGCGATAAATTGCTTGCGTGCTTGAACCGACCAGACAACGGCCAGCGTCATGCCGCAGCGTGGGTATCGTGCTTTGCCTGATGCACCGCATTCAGGGTATCGCGCATGACATCGGCGTGCGCTGCCGTGGCGCCGGTTGCAAACTGCGCGTCAGCAATCGGAAGTGAATCAGATAGCGCCCATCAAGCCTATCTTTGTCCGCGCGGACTACATGAAACTCCGTTGAGCCAAAACCGTACTTCGTATTTATCTTGGCGAATGCGATTTTCCCATTCTCAAAGCACGGCGTGATCTTGGCTAGCAGTACGTCTCCATCCGCGAAATTGGTATAGCCCTTTTGCACTTCGCTGAAAGGTCGCTGCTCAGTGGCGCACGCAGTCGTCAAGTCGGCGCTCACCGCAGACATGGGCAAGAAATCGACGGGTTCGTCGGGTGCAACATCCTTGGCTTTGAAAGTCGATGTGTCGCGTAAATTCATGGGTATTGCCGCGCCACATGCATGACGGCTAATGCGGTCACTGTGGTGGCTGTTTGTTGAAGTAGCACGATGTAATTCGGGTGGGCAACGAGTTCCATGGTTCCGGCGACGCGGCCACGGCGACGGGGAAAGTTGGGGTCGGCCAGTTGGTCGGTCTTGCTGTGAATTAGCGACTCCAGCGCGAGTGCTGCGCCTGGATTGTCTTGAGTGACGTGCAAGACAATGCTCTCAAGGTCAAGTTGAAACTGATCGGTTTTGACGATCCGGAAACGCTCCATTTATGCGCTCGCCTTGGTCTGCATCGCCAGCACCTTGGCTTGCAGATCCGCCCGTCGGGCAGCTACTTCATCGTCGCTCAGTACCCGGTTCGAGCCGTCCGCGAGCCCGTCTAGCGCCTTCTGCGCCTTCGCGCGAAACCAGCGGTCGTAGTCAGCGGCCTCATGCGCGGCCTTCAGGGCGATGCTGCGGTCGGGGCGGGCGGTTTTTTCCAGCGCACTGTCCTCAGGTCGCCATTGGGTGGCATCAATGTGGCATTCGTTCCAGCCGGTGCTGCGCAGCACTTGCAGGGCCTTGCGGGGGTCGGCAAAGCGGCGCGGCTGCTTGCGTGAGGTGACCAAGATGGCTTCGTCGCGCTGGGTTTGCACACTGACCACAAACGCCGCTCCGTCACCACGCAAGGTGATGCCAGTGACACCACCGGCCAAGGTGGTGGCTTTGAGCTGTTCAAGGTTCAGGGTTTGCATAGCCGTTTCTTTCAAGTGGGATGACTGAAAGATGCAGTTTAACTATTTCTCGACAATCAAGTAATTATTGTGTGATGGTTCGGCGGGCTATTCGGCCGTTTCCAGCCGTTCTTCCAGTGCCTTCATGCCACCGGCGATTTCCGCCTCCAGTACCGCCAGCCTCGCCAGAATTTCTTTCGGCTGCAGGTGCTCGCTTACCGCATGCACCACTTCCTTGTAGCGGTTGATGGACAGGTCGGGGTCGTTGCTCTCAATATCGCACTTGGGAACGCAAAAGCTCTGCTCGGTACGCTCGCGCTCCTGCTCGCTGCCGTCCCGCTGGCCCCAGCGCGCCAGCACATCGGGCAGGTTGTTCTTGGCATGCTCGGCCTCTGTCAAATGGCTGCGCCCGTTCTTCATGGGCTGGAAGCCCAGCTTGTCCTCGGCGAGCGGCGGCTGGCGTTTGTCATCCTTGGCCGTTCCCTCGTAGTCGAGTGAGCCGACAAAGGGTGGATTGGCCAGAATATAAGTGTGGCCCTTGGTGTCGCGGTCTTCCATGGGCGCATGGTCCAGCATGTCCACCACCTTGCATGGGAGGGCCGGGGGTGGGGATGGTGTAGCGCGCATCCTTCAACAGCCGAGTCATTCCATTGAGCTGCGGGGGGGCACCCTCAGCGGTATTACCGCCACATCCGTGTATGCCAGGCGGGTTGGGCTGCAAAGTCGGTCGGGCGCCAGTTTCATGGATACCTTTCTGGATACCAGCCATGGATAGCCCGTCCTTGGCAGCCAACCTGTCGGCAAAGCGGCTTCCGGTGGGGGCGTCGATCAGCGCGTTTGGCTTGCCGGATGGCCAAGGGGGAGGGCACCGGTTGCGGAGCCCTCGTGGCGGAGGGCGCAAAATGCACGCATGAAACCACCTCCCCGATTGCAGTCCCTTGTGGACGAAGGCTTGATTGATACCGTTGTGCGCCAACTCATGAGTGGCAAGGAGGCCATGGTGTATGTGGTGCGCTGTGGCGACGACACGCGCTGCGCCAAGATTTACAAAGAGGCCACGCAGCGCAGCTTTCGCCAGGCGGTGGACTACACCGAAAACCGCAAGGTGAAGAACTCGCGCTCGGCCCGGGCCATGGCCAAGGGCAGCAAATTCGGGCGGCAGGCGCAGGAGGCCGCCTGGCAAAGCGCCGAGGTGGATGCGCTCTACCGCCTGGCCGGCGCCGGTGTGCGGGTGCCGCAGCCCTACAACTTTCACGACGGCGTGCTGCTGATGGAACTGGTGGTGGACGCCGAAGGCGACGCTGCACCGCGCCTGAACGATGTGGAATTCAGCGCCCAGGATGCGCTGGCCCACCATGCCACGCTCATTGCCGAGGTGGTGCGCATGCTGTGCGCCGGCGTGATCCACGGGGACTTGTCCGAGTTCAACATCCTGTTGGGCGCAGACGGCCCGGTCATCATCGATCTGCCACAGGCGGTGGACGCTGCGGGCAACAACCATGCGCAGCGCATGCTGTTGCGCGATGTGGCCAACCTGCGTGACTTCTTTGGCAAGTTCGCGCCCGAATTGCTGAGCACCGACTATGGTGCTGAAATCTGGAGCCTGTACGTGGCCGGTGTGCTGTCCACCGACATGGCATTGACCGGCCGCTTTGCGCGCCAGACGGCAGCGGTCGATCTGGGCGGCGTGCTGCGTGAGATTGACGACGCACGCGCGGAGGATGCCGCGCGGCGTTTGCGCATGGCTGCGGCGCAATAGGGCCATAGCGCGACGCACACTCGGTGCGCGCAAGACCCCGGCTACTGGGCTGGAACAAAGTCGATAAAGCCCCGCTCCACGTTGGTGGACACCAGCCGCACCTTGACCTGGCTGCCAATGGCCAGGTTGCTGCTCTCCAGCAACTTGCCCTCTACCGGCGGTGAGAGCAGCCGCACCCAGGTGCCATCCGGGGCCTGGCCGGTGACCAGGGCCTTGAATTCTTCGCCAATGCGCGACTCCAGCAGCAGGGCCGCATCGGACTTGCGCATGCGCCGCTCCACTTTGCGGGCCGCGTCCTCCTGGCGGGTGCAGTGCAGCGCCAGGGCCGCGAGTTCCGCCATCGAGTAGGGCGGCTTCTGCCCGGCAATGGCGGCCTTGAGCAGGCGCGAGGTCACCAGATCCGGATAGCGGCGGTTGGGCGCGGTGGAGTGCGTGTAGTCGTGCACGGCCAGCCCGAAGTGGCCGATGGCGGCGTCACCGGGCGCCTCCACCACGTATTCGCCCGAGCCCATCAGCTTGATGATGACCAGCGACAAATCGGCAAAGCGCAGCGGGTCGGCCTGGTGGCGCTTGGCCAGAAAGGCCTCCAGCGCTGCCGAGTCCGGGTCCTTGGGCAGCGTTTCGCCATACTGGCGCGCCACCTCCACAATGTGCAACCAGCGCTCGGGCGAGCGCACCACACGCCGCAGCGAGCCAGTGCCCGACCGTGCCAGAAAGCGCGCATTGCAGCTGTTGGTGGCGATCATGAATTCTTCAATCAGCTGGCGCGCGCGGTTCTGCTCCTGCTGCGCAATGGCCACCACTTGTTCGCCTTCAAACAGCGCGTGCGGCTGGAAGGTTTCAAACTCCAGCGAACCCTTGGCGTGGCGCAGCTGGCGCATCTTCTGCGCCAGCCTGTCCTGCTGGTGGAGTTGTTCCGCCATACCTTGCGCGCGCTGAGCCGCCAGTGGCAGGGGCCCCGCCCCGCCAATCCACAGGGCCACCGCGTCATAGGCCAGCTTGGCCTGGTTGTGCACGCGGGCGCGGCACACGGTGAACTGCTCCAGCAGCCCTGCTTCGGAAAAAACCATGTCGGTCACCACGGCCAGACGGTCCACTTTTTCGTTGAGCGAACTCAGGTCGTTCGACAGGCGCTCCGGCAGCATCGGGAAGATGCGTGCCGAGGTGTACACCGTGGCCGTGTTGGTCTGGGCATGGTCATCAATCGCCGAGCCTTTTTTGACCAGCGCATCAACATCGGCTATTGCCACCAGCAGCCGCACCTTGCCTGCGTCCAGGGGCTCCAGGCAAGTGAGCTGGTCCAGGTCCAGCGAGTCGTCGTTGTCGATGGAGCACCAGGGCAAGCTGCGCAGGTCCCGTACAGCGGGGTCGGCGTCTTCTGCCGCTCTGTCTATGGCCGCAAGCTCCTTCAGGACCTTGGCCGAGAAGTCGGCCAGCAACTGGCGCTCCTGCATGGCGTGGATTGCAATGCGCACCAAGTCGGAGCGATGGTGGGGCCGTTTGGGTGCTGTGTGGTTCTTCAATGTGGTTTCTCCATGTATTTGGAATCCCTGTGGGCACAGGCCTGGTTCAATAGCGCCCCCTGCACATTGTGGTCCCCAGCGGGTTCTCACTTCGCGAGGCGGGCGCCACGCCACCAGGTCGCTGGCATCCGCCAACGCACTTCCCGTCAGGAGCAGTTGAAGCGATGCATGGAAGGCGGCTGCAGACATGCCCGATTATTGAGCCAGCGTGCGAACCTCCCGGGCCAGTCGCATTGCATTGGCCTGTTTCGCCGCGCTGTGCAAGGTAAAGAAATGTTTAGACAGCCTGTTGCTGCGAAATGTCATGGCACCTTGTGCGAATTGGCGCCATCATCGAATGATTTACAGCCGGAGTGTGCGCAGGTCGCTGGTTTAAACATAAGAATGCAAATGATCAAAACCTCCATTTTTTCCAAATGGCGCTGGCAGTATCTGGCGGTGGCGCTTGTCTTGTGCCTCGCGGCTTATTTTCTGGTGCAGCGTGGGCTGGGTCCCCAGGTGGCGGTAGAGCCGGTGTTGCAGCGCGATTTTGTGCAGTCCGTGGTGGCCAGCGGCCATGTGCAAAGCCCGCACCGGGTGGACATCGGTGCGCAGATTACCGGCACCGTGGCCCGTGTGCCGGTGCGTGAGGGGCAGACTGTCACGGCAGGTACGTTGTTGATTGAGCTGGTGCCCATGGAATTGCAGGCAGCGGTACGCCAGGCCGATATTGCCGTGCTGCAGGCCCAGGCCAAGCTGCGTCAATTGCTGGAAGTGCAGGCGCCGGTGGCTGATCAGGCGCTGCGCCAGGCCCAAGCGACACAAGCCAATGCCAACGCGGCTTTCAAGCGCAACCAGGACTTGTTCAAACAGGGCTTCATCGGCCAGGCCGCGCTGGACGAGGCAGGCAAGGCCGCGGAACTGGCCGACGCGCAAGTGCGCTCGGCGCAAAAACAGTTGGACACCACCGCACCTTCCGGCAGCGATTACGCCATGGCCCTGACTGCAGTCAGCCAGGCCAGGGCGGCTGCCGATGCCGCCCATGCGCGTGCGGACTATGCCTCCATCCGCGCGCCGCTGGACGGTGTGCTGATAGCCCGCAATGTGGAGGTCGGTGATGTGGTGCAGGCCGGCAAGGTGCTGATGACGCTGTCGCCCCACGGCAAGACGCAGATCGTGATCGCCGTGGACGAAAAGAATTTGCACCTGATCGCGCTGGGGCAAAAGGCCCTGGTATCGGCCGACGCCTATGCGCAGCAGAAGTTCGAGGCGGAGCTGGTCTATATCAACCCGGGCGTGAATGCGCAGACCGGCGCGGTGGACGTCAAGCTGGATGTGGACCGGGCCCCGGCGGTGTTGCGCCAGGACATGACAGTGTCGGTGGACATTGAGGTGGCGCGCCGGCCGCAGGCCTTGCTGCTCGGCAGTGCGGCCGTGCGCGATGCCGAAACCGCCGCGCCCTGGGTGCTGCGCCTGCGAAACGGGCGCGTCGAGAAGGTGGCTGTGCGCCTGGGGTTGCGCAGTGGGGGCCAGGTGGAGCTGCTGGAGGGTTTGCAGGCGGGGGACCAGATCATCACCGGTACCACCACCCTGCAGGTCGGTGCCAGGGCACGCGCCATCACGGTGGCGCGATAAGGTTCAGCGTGCTCACACCCTGGTTGCCCTTTGAATGGATTGTGGCCATCCGCTTCCTGCGGGAGGGCCGCTTGCAGACGCTGTTCATCATTGCCGGCGTGGCGATTGGCGTGGGCGTGATTGTGTTCATGTCGGCGCTGCTGTCGGGCATGCAGAGCAATATCGTGCACCGCGTGTTGTCGGCCCAATCGCACATCCAGTTGGTGCAGGCGCAGCAGGTGACGCGCTCCCTGCGCAGTGGCGCGGATGCGCCAGCCGGGCAGGTGCAGGGCGCCATCATCCAGCCGCCGCTGCAGCAAACCAAGTCGATTGACCAGTGGCAGGCGGTGCTTGCGCAGGTGCGCAGCATGGCCGGGGTGCGGGCGGCATCCCCCGTGGTGAGCGGGCCTGCGCTGGTGCTGCGCGGCAGTGCCACCAAGGCGGTGACGGTGTCGGGGATTGAGCCGGAGAGCTATTTCCGCATCATCGATTTCAGCGACAAAATCGTGCGCGGCAGCTTGCGCCTGGGTGGGTCTGACGTCCTGATCGGCACCGAACTCAGCAGCGATCTGGGCGTGGACGTGGGCGACAAAATGCACATCACTGCAGCCAACGGTGCCAGCAGCGTGCTCACTATTTCCGGGGTGTTTGATCTGGGCAACCGGGGTGCCAACCAGCGCAGCACCTTCACCACACTGCGTGTGGCGCAAAGCCTGCTCGACACACCGGGTGGCGTCACCAGCATTGAGGTGAGCGTGATAGAGATATACGCCGCTGAGACCATCGCCCAGCAGATCGCAGCGGCCACCGGCGTGCAGGCGGACAGCTGGATCAAGAACAGCGCGCAGTTCTTTGCGGCCATCAGCGCGCAGACCACGGCCAATACGGCGATCCGCTTTTTTGTCGGGCTGTCGGTAGCCTTCGGCATTGCCAGCGTGCTGGTGGTGTCGGTGGTGCAGCGCTCGCGCGAGATCGGCATTTTGCGGGCCATGGGTATTTCGCGCGGGCAAATCATGCGGCTGTTTTTGTTGCAGGGCGGCTTGCTGGCCTTTGGGGGTGCGCTGGTGGGCTGTGGCATTGGTGCGGTAGCGCTGGAGCTGTGGCAAAAGCTGGCGCGCAATGCCGATGGCACACCGCTGTTCCCGCTAGAGGTGGATACCAATTTGTTTGTAGTGGCGATGCTGCTGGCCACGCTGACCGGCCTGCTGGCCGCTTACGCGCCGGCCCAGCGTGCCGCGCGCCTGGACCCGGTGGTGGCTATCCGTGGCTGAAGAAACCGTGGTCCAACTCCGCGGCGTGCGCAAGGCCTTTAACACCGGCACGCCGTTTGAAACCGAGGTGCTGCATGGCATCGACCTGACGCTGCGCCGTGGCGAGTTTTGTGCCGTGATGGGGCCCTCGGGCTCGGGCAAGAGCACGTTGCTCAATATCGTCGGTTTGCTGGACCGGCCCACCTCTGGCCAGCTGCTGATCGGCGGCGAGGAAACCACCACCCTGAACGACGCAGCCCTGACCCGGCTGCGCGGCCATACCATCGGTTTTGTGTTCCAGTACCACCACCTGATCACTGCGTTTACCGCGCTGGAGAATGTGATGATTCCCATGCTGGGTGCGGCGGGCTTTCCGAATGCGCAGATGCGTGAACGTGCCGCACACCTCATCGACAGCGTGGGCCTGACACCCTGGAAGGACAACCTGGCCGGCAACATGAGTGGCGGCCAGCAGCAGCGTGTGGCCATTGCCCGTGCCCTGGCCATGAACCCGGCCGTGTTGCTGGCCGACGAACCCACAGGCAACCTGGACACCAAGAGCGCCGACGCCGTGTTTGCGCTGATACGCCGGGTCAACCAGGACCATGGCACGACCGTGTTGTTTGTCACGCACAACCCGGAGTTGGCGCGGCGTTGCGACAAGACGATTCAGGTGGTGGATGGCTTGGTGTTGGGTGAAGAAGCCGCGCCGTAGGGTATCAGGACCACTCCACCATCGCAGAAAACATATAGCCCGAGCCGTACACTGTCTTGATGACTTTGGGTTGCTGCGGATCGGCCTCCAGCTTGCGCCGCAGGCGTGAGATGCGCACGTCGATGCTGCGGTCCAGCGGCGAGATGTCGCGCTGGCCAAAGAGCTGCTCGCGCGTCAGGATCTGGTTCGGCCGCTCCAGGAAGGCGCGCAGCACCTGGGCCTCTGCCGTGCCGAGCACATGGTCTTCTCCATCGGGTGCGCGCAACTGGTTGGCCGCGCAATCCAATGTCCAGCCCAGAAAATGGGCAAAGCGCTGCTGCCTGGCCGCGCCACCACCGCCGGTCGCGGCCCGGCGCCGCAAAATGCTGCGCACCCGCGCCACCAGCTCGCGCGGCTCAAAGGGTTTGACGACGTAGTCATCCGCACCCATTTCCAGGCCCATGACGCGGTCTATGGTGTGGCCGCGTCCGGTCACCACCAGCAGGCCGCAGCTGCTCAGGCGCGCGATACGGGACATCAGCTCGATGCCATCCATATCGGGCAGGCCGAGGTCGACGATGCACAAATCCGGGCGCTCGCTTTGCAGGCGCCGGATGACGGCCGCCGCCGTGCCAAAGACTTCCACATGGAAGTCGAACTCGTTCAGGATGCGCTGCATGATTTGCGCGACGCTGCTGTCATCCTCCACGACATAGATCAACGGCTTATGCGCCTTGCGTGTGGTGGAAGAGGACGCGGGTAAAGAGGTAGACATCAGCGCTGCTCCGCTTGCTGCAGGGCCGCCGCGAGTTCGGCCTTGGTAAAAGGCTTGGCGAGTAGCGGCACGGGCAGCGGCTGGCCGGTCTCCGGTGCAAAGCCGCTCATCAAAACGACCTTGGGTATATCGCCGCGCGCCAGCGCCTCGCGCGCCACTTCGCGGCCATCCACGCCACCGGGCATGGCAATGTCGGACACCAGGGCGCCTAGGTCTGGCACGCGCAGCAGCATGTCCAGCGCCTCTACACCATTCTCCGCTTCGATCACCGTATAGCCCAACTCCAGCAGATGCCTGCGCACCAGCTGCCGCACGCCGGCATCGTCTTCCACCAGCAGGCACAGGCCCTGGCTGGCAGGCGTCTGTGCCGCTGCGTTATCAACCGCGGGCACCAGTGGCGCAAGTGCGTCCAGCGCCGGCAGCAGCATGCTGAAGCAACTGCCCTGGCCGGGCGCGCTGGTGATGTCAATCGCGCCGGCCGACTGGCGTACAAAGCCATACACCATGGACAGACCCAGGCCACTGCCTTGGCCCACGGGCTTGGTGGTGAAGAAGGGCTCAAACGCGCGTGAGCGTGTGGTCTCGTCCATGCCGCTGCCGAAATCGCGCACCCGCACCCGAACATAGTTTCCGCCGAGCAGATGCCAGGGCAGCGCCTCGGCCGTGCTGAAGGTTTGCGCCAGGCAGTCCACCACGATGCGGCCTTGCGCATTGCTGGCATCGCGGGCATTCAGGATCAGGTTGAGTAGCGCGTTTTGGAACTGGTTGGGGTTCATGCGCACCAGCAGCGGCGTCGCCCCGGTTTGCATGTCCAGACTCAGTGTGCCTGGCAAGGTCTTGGACACCAGGCGCTCCACATGGTGCAGCTGGGTGTTGACGTCCACCACCTCGGCCTCGGTCGGCTGCTTGCGCGAAAAGCGCAACAGGCCGTTGATCAGCTCCGAGCCGCGCCGGGCAGCGTCCATCGCCGGCGCAATGTATTCGTCAAACAGCGGCTCCATGCCGGCCTGCTCAGACAGTGCGGTGAGGTTGCCCAGAATGACGGTGAGAATGTTGTTGAAGTCATGCGCCAGCCCGCCGGTGAGCTGGCCCACCGCCTCCATCTTCTGGGCCTGGGCCAAGAGCTGGCGCGAGCGGCGCTCATCGCTGATGTCAAAAGTGAGCTCAAAGCAACCCACCACGTTGCCATCGCCCTGCAGTTCCGGAATCAGTGTGGTGCGGGCCACCTTGGTGCTGCCATCCACCGCCTGCACATCGTATTCAAAGGTCACCGCAGCGCCGGCCAGAGCCCGGCCAATATTGGGCTTGATCTGCTCGTAGGTTGCATTGCCCAGAAACTCCCTGGCACTGATGCGCTCGGGGCGGCTTGTGTCCAGCCCGAACCAGTCTTGGTAGCCACGGTTGACATAGTGGTAGTTGCGGTCGACGTCGAAGTAGGCAATCAGCGCCGGGATCGAGTCGGTGATCAGGCGCATGCGGGCTTCGCTCTGGCGCAGCGAGCGCGCCATGGCCTCCTTCTCGGCCAGCGTCTGGCGCAGTTCCTGGTTGCTGGCACTCAGGGCCAGCGTGCGCTCCTGCACCCGCGCCTCCAACAGCAGGGTGTGGTCCTGAATCAATCGCTGTTGGCGGTGCTGCGCGGTGGTGTCCGAATACAGGGTCACGAAACCATGGCCGGGCACCGGCACGCCGTAGACGCGCAACACGGTTCCGTTGGGGCGTATGCGTTCAAAGTCATGCGGCGTGAAGGCCCGCGCCATGGCCATGCGTTCGCGGATCAGGTCCTCGACTTGGCCTACCCCGTATTCACCGCGCTCGGCGTTGTAGCGCATGAAGTTCTCAAACGGCGCACCGACGTAAGCCATGGAGGCGGGGAAATCCAGCAGGTCCAGAAAGGGTTGGTTCCAGGCGACGATGCGCAGTTGTTCGTCGATCAGGGTGAAGCCCTGGTCAATCAGGTCCAGGCCTGCACGCAGCGATTCCAGCCGCTGGTTCAGTGACGCCGTGCTGCTGTCGTGTGCATGAATCATGAGAGGGTCGCTGAGGCTGGTGTGGTGATCATTCTAGGCTTCGTCATTTCTTGTCAGTCACTTCTGGACGCAGGCAAAAAGTCACGTCGGACTCAGGCCGGCGTGGCACTCCGCTTCGTCCGTGTCCCCCGCCCCTGCGGGGCTCCTCCTTTACCTACCGAAGCGAAGCGCCACACCGTCCTGAGTCTGCCCGCATGGTTGGTTCGCATGGTTTTCAGACATTTCACTCCATGCTGAATCTCGGTACTCAGGCCATATTGGTTAACGTGCGTGATGTTGTGGCTGTCGTTGTGCTTGTGGTTGGCTGTTGAGCCGTTGCACACCAACAGAGCAGTTTGCCGATGACAGTGGGGTGGATGGTTCCGGTATGTCAAGGAGGAGCCCGCTTTAGCGGGCGGGGGACACGGACGGAACCATCTACCCCGCTGGCATCGGCGTACGCAAAACAAAAGCCCCCACCACTCTCACAAGCGACAGGGGCTCGAACCAAGGCAACTACTTAATGGTCGCTGGCTTCTGCAGCACCCAGACCGGTTTGCGAACGCACGAACTGCGCATCAAACTTGGCACGTTCGGCATTGCCACGCGCACTGTTGTCCAGCTTCGAGAAGACAAAGGCAAACAGGAAGGCACAAGGCATGGAGAACAGAGCAGGGTGGTCGTACGGGAAAATCGCCACCGGATTACCCAGTACCAGCTTCCAGACGGCCGGCGACAAAATCACCAGGCCTACCGACGACAGCAGACCAGCCAGACCACCAGCCAGCGCGCCACGCGTGGTCAGGCCGCGCCAGTACATGGACAGCAGCAGGATGGGGAAGTTCGAAGAGGCCGCAATGCCAAAGGCCAGTGCCACCAGGAACGCAATGTTCTGGCCCTTGAACAAAATGCCCAGACCAATCGCTACGGCACCAATGCACAGGGTGGCAATCTTGGAGACGCGCATCTCGGAGGCTTCCGTGGTGCGGCCCTTGCGCCAGACATTGGCATACAGGTCATGCGACACCGCTGCGGCACCGGCCAGCGCCAGACCCGACACCACTGCCAGAATCGTGGCAAAGGCGACTGCCGACAAGAAGCCCAGCAGAAGGTTGCCGCCGGTGGCCTTGGCCAAGTGCAGGGCCACCATGTTGTTGCCGCCTATGAGCTTGCCGCCCAGCTGGCCGTCCACAAAGTACTGCGGATCGGTGCCGACGATGGCCACACCACCCAGACCCAGGATACAGATCAGCAGAAAGAAGTAGCCGACAAAGCCGCTGGCCACAAACACGCTGGTGCGGGCTGCCTTGGCATTGGGCACGGTGAAGAAGCGCATCAGAATGTGGGGCAGACCCAGCAGACCAAACACGGCGCCTAGCGACAGCGACAGCGTGGAGACGGGGTCTGCAAACAGCGTGCCGGGGCCCATGATTTTTGCGCCCAGCTTGTGCACGCCCACGGCGGAGGCCGCCAGCGTGCCGAAGTTGAAGTCGAAATGCGACAGGGTCAGAAAGGCTACGATGGCGCCGCCCAGCAAGAGTAGTGAGGCCTTGATGATCTGCACCCAGGTGGTGGCAATCATGCCGCCAAAGGTCACATACACCATCATCAGCACACCCACCACCACCACGGCGACGTTGTATTCCAGACCGAACAGCAGCTGGATCAGCTCACCTGCGCCAACCATCTGCACGATCAGGTAGAAGAACACCACCATCAAGCCGCCCACAGCCGCCATGCTGCGCATCAGCGTCGGGTCCAGGCGGTAGGAAATGATGTCGGCAAAGGTGAAGCGGCCCAGGTTGCGCAGGCGCTCGGCCATCAGGAACAAGAGGATGGGCCAGCCCAGGAAGAAGCTGATGGCATACAGAAAGCCGTCATAGCCGCGCACATAGACCAGGCTGGTAATGCCCAGCAGCGTGGCTGCCGACATGTAGTCGCCGGCCACGGCCAGACCATTCTGGAAACCGGTGATGCCGCCACCGGCGGTGTAAAACGAACTGGCCGAACGCGAGCGGCGTGCCGCCCAGTAGGTGATCACCAGCGTGCTCATGACGAACACAAAGAACATGGCAATCGCCGTGATGTTCAGGGGCTGCTTGGTGCCGGCTTCCATCGCGGGGGTGGCCAGGGCGCACAGGGGCGAGGCCAACAGAGCCAGCAGGCCGCTTCGGCGTGACAGGGACGAGAGGGTTGCGTGCTTCATTACTTCAGGTCCTTCAGGATGGCGTCGTTCAAGGGCTCCAGCTCGGTGTTGGCCTTGCGGATGTAGAGGCCTGTGAGCAGCCAGGAAATCACGATCACGCCGGCGCCCAAGGGCCAGCCTATGGTCACCACCGATTCGGGGTTGATGAGGGTGCGCAGGGCTTCGGGAAAGAAGGCCACCGTGCCCATCAGCAGGTAGTACAGGGTGATGACAATGAAGAACATGGTCCAGGAAATGCGGCTGCGCTTGCGCACCAGCTCCTGGAATTTCGGGTTGGCGACTATGCGTTCAACGACCTCGTTGCTGGACATGGGATGCTCTCCTTTATTGTGGGCAGGGTGATGGAAGCTGCGGATTCTGGCCGCTCATGGAGAAGCGCGATAGCCTTGCAATCATTCGATACATTTGCTCCGAAATCTTTCAACATTCCACTGCTATCGTTGCCTCCATCAATTTGCCAGGCCGGCATTTCACGCCTGCAGATAGACAAAAAATACAACGGAGACACAGTCATGAATGACATGAACGGTTACGACATCGAAGACCTGCGCGTGGGTATGAGCGCCACCTTTTCCAAGACCATCACCGAGGCCGACATCGTGCTGTTTGCCGGCGTGTCCGGCGACACCAACGCCATCCACATCAACGAGGAATACGCCGCCACCACCGCCTTCGGTGGCCGCATCGCGCACGGCTTTCTGTCGGCCAGCGTGATCTCGGCGGCCGTGGCCACGCGCCTGCCCGGCCCCGGCTCGATCTACATGGACCAGCACCTGAAGTTTCTGGCGCCGGTGCGCCCCGGCGACACCGTGCATGCCACCGTGCAGGTGCGCGAACTGGTGGCCGAGCGCGGCCGCGTGGTGCTGCAAACCAGCTGCACCGTGCGCGGCGTGACGGTGATCGACGGCGAGGCCCTGATCAAGGTGGACTCGTCGGTGCGGCGTGCTGCCAAGGCAGCGGCAGCAGCGGCAGCGGCAGCAGCTGCAACAACGGCGACGACCTAGACCTCGTCCTCGACCTCGACCGCCCCCAGGCTGCGGCCTGAACCCCCTTCTTCCCTCATTTCGAAAGCACCCCATGAGTTACCAAGCCCCCCTCAAAGACATGTTGTTTGCCATGCAGGAGCTCGCCGGTCTGAGCACCGTCACCGCCCTGCCCGGCATGGAAGACTATGGCCTGGACACCGCGCAAGCCGTGCTGGAAGAGTCGGCCAAGTTCTGCGAAGGCGTGGTCGCGCCGCTGAACTGGGACGGCGACAAAACCCCCAGCAGCTGGGCCGATGGGGTGGTCACCACCACGCCCGGCTTCAAGGAGGCCTTTGCCCAGTTCTCTGAGGGTGGCTGGCAGGGTGTGATCCACCCCACCGAATTCGGTGGCCAGGGATTCCCCAAACTGGTGGCCACGCCTTGCGCCGAAATGCTGCACGCCGCCAGCCTGTCGTTTGCCCTGTGCCCCATGCTGACCGATGGCGCGATTGAAGCGCTGCTGGTGGCCGGCAGCGATGCGCTCAAGGCCAAGTTTGCCGCCAAGCTCATCAGTGGCGAGTGGACCGGCACCATGAACCTGACCGAGCCGCAGGCCGGCTCCGACCTGGCAGCGGTGCGCGCACGGGCCGAGCCGCAGATTGACGGCAGCTACAAGGTGTTTGGCACCAAGATCTTCATCACCTATGGTGAGCACGACATGACGGAGAACATCGTGCACCTGGTGCTGGCCCGGGTTCCCGGCGCGCCCGAAGGTGTGAAGGGCATCAGCCTGTTTGTGGTGCCCAAATTCATGGTGCAGGACGACGGCAGCCTGGGTGCGCGCAACGACGCCTGGTGTGTGTCGATTGAGCACAAGCTGGGCATCAAGGCCAGCCCCACGGCCGTGCTGCAGTTTGGCGACCATGGTGGCGCGGTCGGCTATGTGGTGGGCGAGGAAAACCGTGGCCTGGAGTACATGTTCATCATGATGAACGCAGCGCGCTTTGCGGTCGGCATGCAGGGCATTGCCGTGGCAGACCGGGCGTATCAAAAGGCCGTGGGCTTTGCGCGCGACCGCCTGCAAAGCCGCGACCTGGCCGGCTCCGACGGCCCGGTGGCCATCATCCACCACCCCGATGTGAAGCGCATGCTGCTGACCATGCGCGCCCATGTGGAAGGCGCGCGCGCCCTGGCCTATGTGGCGGCAGGCATCAGCGATGTGGCCCACCATTCGGCCGACGCACAGGAGCGTGCGAGCAGCCAGGCGCTGTATGAATTTCTGGTGCCGGTCATCAAGGGCTTCTCCACCGAGATGTCGATCGAGATGGCCAGCCTGGGTGTGCAGATCCACGGCGGCATGGGCTTTATTGAAGAGACCGGTGCGGCCCAGCATTACCGCGACGCCCGCATCCTCACCATTTACGAAGGCACCACCGCCATCCAGGCCAACGACATCGTGGGCCGCAAGACCCTGCGTGACAAGGGCGCCGTGGCCCGCGCACTGTGCGCCCGCATCGCCATGACCGAGCAGGACCTGGCCGCGCACAACGACGAGGACTGCAGCGCCATGCGAGAGGCCCTGGGCCAGGGCCGCGCCGCGCTGGAAACGTCGATTGACTTCATTCTGGCGAATGGCAAGAGCGACCCCAAGGCGGTGTACGCCGGTGCGGTCAACTACCTCAAGCTGGCCGGTGTGGTGCTGTGCGGCTGGCAAATGGCCCGCGCCATGATGGTCGCGCAAGACCAGATGGAGCGCGACCCGGCCTTCTTCAAGGCCAAGCTGATCACCGCCCGCTTCTACGCCGACGCTGTGCTGCCGCAGGCCGCAGCATTGGCGCAGAGCATTCTGCAAGCCGGTGCCAGCACCAACCGCATGCCGGTTGAATTGTTCTGATCCGCAGCAGCCCCAACAGGAGTAATGAACCATGAAGATCCTTGTCGCAGTCAAGCGTGTGGTGGACTACAACGTCAAAATCCGGGTCAAGTCGGACGGCACGGGTGTGGAGACCGCCAACATCAAAATGAGCATGAACCCCTTCGATGAAATCGCCATCGAAGAGGCCGTGCGCCTGAAAGAAAAAGGCGTGGCCACGGAAATCATTGCCGTGTCTTGCGGCGTGACCCAGTGCCAGGAAACCCTGCGCACCGCCATGGCCATTGGTGCCGACCGCGCCATCCTGGTCGAGTGCGCCGACGAACTGCAACCGCTCGCTGTTGCCAAGCTGCTGGCCGCGCTGGTGAAGCGTGAGCAACCGGGCCTGGTGATTCTGGGCAAGCAGGCGATTGACGACGATTGCAACCAGACCGGCCAGATGCTCGCCGCCTTGGCGGGCCTGCCCCAGGTCACCTTTGCCAGCAAGCTGGAAGTGGCCGACGGCATGGCCACGGTGGCGCGCGAAGTGGACGGCGGTAGCGAGACCCTGCAGGTCACGCTGCCGGCGGTGGTGACTGCCGACCTGCGCCTGAACGAGCCGCGCTATGTGACCCTGCCCAACATCATGAAGGCCAAGAAGAAGCCGCTGGAAATTCTCACGCCCGCAGCCCTGGGCGTGGACGTGGCGCCGCGCCTCAAGACCCTGAAGGTCAGCGAGCCGCCGGTGCGCAGCGCCGGCATGCTGGTGCCCGACGTGGCCACCCTGGTGGCCAAGTTGCGCACGCAAGCCAAAGTCATTTAAAACGATAAGCAGGACACACAACATGACCATCCTCGTTATTGCCGAACACGACAACGCCAGCCTCAAGCCCGCCACCCTCAACACCGTCACCGCCGCCCTGCAGTGCGGTGGCGAGGTCCATGTGCTGGTGGCCGGTCACAACGCCGGGCCCGCGGCCGCCGCCGCCGCCGGTGTGGCCGGTGTGGCCAAGGTGCTGCACATGGATGCCGACAGCCTGGCCCACGGCCTGGCCGAGCACCTCAGCGTGCAGATCCTGGCCCTGGCGAGTGCTTACAGCCACATTCTGTTTGCGGCCACTGCTACAGGAAAAAACGTGGCGCCGCGCCTGGCCGCACTGCTGGATGTGGCGCAGGTGTCCGACGTCACCAAGGTGCTCAGCCCAGATACCTATGAGCGCCCCATCTATGCCGGCAACGCCATTGCCACCGTGCAAAGCAGCGACACTATTCAGGTGCTCACCGTGCGCACCACCGGCTTTGACGCGGCCGCTCTGAATGCGCAGCCACCGGCCCCGATTGAAAGCGTGGAAGTCTTGCCGGTACCCGGCGGCACCCGCTATGTCGGCAGCGAGATCGCCCGCAACGACAGGCCCGAACTCACCGCCGCCAAGATCATCGTCAGCGGTGGCCGCGCCCTGGGCTCGCAGGAGAAGTTTGCTGAAGTCATCACGCCGCTGGCCGACAAGCTGGGTGCTGCTATCGGCGCCAGCCGTGCCGCCGTGGACGCGGGCTATGCAGCCAACGACCTGCAGGTCGGCCAGACCGGCAAGATCGTGGCGCCCCAGCTCTATATCGCCGCCGGCATCAGCGGTGCCATCCAGCACCTGGCGGGCATGAAGGACTCCAAGGTCATCGTGGCCATCAACAAGGATGCCGAAGCACCTATCTTCAGCGTGGCGGACTATGGCCTGGTGGCTGATCTGTTTGTCGCGGTGCCGGAGTTGGTTTCGGCGCTTTAAAGGCCGCTTCCCGGGTCGCATCCCAGGTCACTGCGGGCAATCTCCGCACGGTTACTCACCGTGTGTTGATGGAGGTCAGGGATTGCGACCCGTTTTGAAAGGATGGCCCAAGCATCCTGTCGTAGGATGCTGCAAGGGATTCGCCCCGCAACGCATTTTTCACAAACGATAAAAGCCATGACAAACCACGTACACGCCCACTACCAGGAAAAGCTCTGGTCGGCCGAACAGGCCGCCGCCCTGATCAAGTCCGGTGACAAAGTCTTTATGGGTGAATTTGCCCAGAACGTGGAGGCCGTGGACGCAGCCCTGGCACTGCGCAGCAAAGAGTTGCGTGATGTCATCCTGATCACCACCACCCGCGCCCGCCCCTTGAAATGTGTCGAAGCCGATCCCAAGGGCGAGGCCTTCCTGTGGAACGACTGGCACTTTTCCGGTCTGGGCCGTAAGTACGGTGAGATGGGCCTGACCGGCTATGTCCCGCTGTGTTACCACCAGGGTCCGCAAAACGTGGAGCTGTACGAAGAGCCGGATGTGGCTGTGGTGCAGGTCACGCCCATGGACGCCAACGGCTACTTCAATTTTTCCACCAGCTGTTCCATGACCCCGTCCTACTGCCGCAAGGCGAAGAAGGTGGTCGTGGAGGTGAACACCCAGACGCCGCGCTGCCTGGGTGGGCTGGATGAGACCATCCATATCTCCAAGGTGTTTGCGGTAGTGGAGGGCCCCAACAGCCCCTTGCTGCAGTTGCCCGCGTCCGTGGGCAGCGACGCCGACCGCATGATCGCCGCCCACGTGATGGGCTTGCTCGAAGACGGCTCCACCATCCAGCTCGGCATTGGCGCGCTGCCCAATATCGTGGGCGCCATGATTGCCCAAAGCGATCTGAAGGACCTGGGCGTGCACACCGAGATGCTGGCCGACTCCTATGTGGATATGTACGAGTCCGGGCGTATCACCGGGAAGCACAAGGCGATTGACCGCTACAAGATGGTCTACACCTTTGCCATGGGCACGCAAAAGCTCTATGACTTTCTGGACAACAATCCGGTGGCGGCCATCTTCCCCGCCTCCTACACCAACGACCCCGCCACCATAGGCCGCAACCCCAAGGTGGTGGCGATCAACAACGCCATCGAGATCGACCTGTTCACCCAGGTTGCCAGCGAATCGGCCGGACCACGCCAGATTTCCGGCACCGGCGGCCAGCTCGATTTCATCATGGGCGCCTACAAGTCCGAGGGTGGCAAGGGCCTGATCTGCCTGAACTCCACGTACAAGAAGAAGGACGGCACGGTCGGCTCACGCATAGTCCCCACGCTGTCCCCCGGCACCATCGTGACCTGCCCGCGCTCGGTGGTGCATTACATCGTGACGGAATACGGCGTGGCGCAGATGAAGGCCAAATCGGCCTGGCAACGGGCCGAGGCGCTGATCAACATCGCGCACCCGGACTTCCGCGAAGACCTGGTCAAGCAAGCCGAGGCCTTTGGCATCTGGCGCCAGTGCAACAAGCTGGTGTAGCCCTGAGCGGTCGGCCCCGTTGATAACAGGGTTGACCCTTGCTCAGGCGGTGCGCGGCAGCAGCCAGCGGTAAAACCACTGCTTGGCGCCTTGCACCATCACCAGGTAAGCCCCCAGCAGCACCGCCAGCAAACCGAAGTAGTCCAGGGGCAGGGGCACAAAGCCCAGGTAGGGCGCCAGCGGCGAAAACGGCAAGGCCATCGCCGCGCATACCACGCCCAGTGAGGTCAGCACCAGCCAGCGGTTGGGCCGGCTGCGCAGGGGGTTGCCGCGGGTACGGATGACAAAGATCACCAGCACCTGGGTGGCAATCGACTCCACAAACCAGCCGGTATGGAACAGGGCTTCATCGGCGTGTATCCAATGCACCAGCAGGTAAAAGGTTGCAAAGTCAAACAGCGAGCTGATGGGGCCGATGGTCAGCATGAAGTTGCGGATAAAGCCCATGCTCCAGCGCTTGGGGGCCGCCAGGTCCTGGGCATCCACGTGGTCCAGCGGCAGCGCGATTTCCGACACGTCGTACATCAGGTTGTTGAGCAAAATTTGCAGCGGCAGCATGGGCAAAAAAGGCAGGAACACAGTGGCCGCTGCCATGCTGAACATGTTGCCGAAGTTGGAGCTGGTGGCCATCATGATGTACTTCATCACGTTGCCAAAGGTGCGCCGGCCTTCCAGAATGCCCTGGTGCAGCACCATCAGGTCGTGCTCCAGCAGGATCATGGCGGCGGCCTGCTTGGCTACGTCCACCGCATCTGCCACCGAGATGCCTACATCGGCGCTGTGCAGGGAAGGCGCATCGTTGATGCCGTCGCCCAGATAGCCCACCACATGGCCGCGGCTCTTGAGCGCCAGGATGATGCGGTTTTTTTGCGACGGGTTGACGCGGCAAAACAGGTTCACGCCTTCGACCCGTGCAAAGAGCGCCTCGTCACTCAGGCCGGCGATTTCGTTGCCGGTCAGCATGCCCAGAATCGGCACGCCAAGCTGTGCGCAGACATGTCGCGTCACGCGCTCGTTGTCGCCGGTGACGATTTTTACGGCCACGCCGCTGGCGGCCATGGCCTGCAATGCCAGCCCGGCGCTGGGTTTGGGCGGGTCCAGAAAGGCGGCAAAGCCGGCAAACACCAGAGCGCTTTCGTCCGACACGCGGGCGTGCTGCATCTGAAGCGGCTCCTCGCGCGTCGCCACAGCCAGGACCCGAAAGCCTTCTTCGCCCAGGCCGTTGAAGAGTGCGTCGATGCCTGCGCGGGCTGCGTCGTTCAGCGGCACCTGCGCGCCGCTGGCGTCTTCAAAGTGGCTGCAAAGGGGAAGAATGTCCTCGGGCGCCCCTTTGACCACCAGCAAGCGCGAGGTGGCCGGGGCTTGTGCACCGCGTGCCTCCAGCAGCACGGAGACGCGCCGGCGCTCAAAGTCAAACGGCACTTCGTCGATCTTGCGCCAGGCGGTGGCATCGATCTCGCTGTGCTGCAGCAGGGCATCGTCCAACGGGCTCTTGAGGCCGGTTTCGAAATAGCTGTTGAGATAGGCCAGGCACAGCACCCGCGCACGGGTCTGGCCCTGTGCGTCGATGTGGCGCTCCAGCCGGATATGCGCCTCGGTCAGTGTGCCGGTCTTGTCGGTGCACAGCACATCCATGGCGCCCATGTCCTGAATGGCCGAGGGACGTTTGACAATCACCTTGAGGGCCGCCATGCGCATGGCGCCCTTGGCCAGCGTGACCGATACCACCATGGGCAGCAGTTCGGGCGTCAGTCCCACGGCCAGCGCCACCGCAAACAGGAAGGATTCGAGCAGCGGGCGCTGCAGCGCCAGGTTCACCAGCAGGGTGAAGAACACCAGCAACAGGGTCAGGCGCATGATCAGCATGCCGAACTGCCGGGTGCCGGTTTCGAATGCGGTGGCAGGCGCCGCTTTGTTCAGGTCTACGGCAATCTGCCCGAGCGCGGTTTCACTGCCGGTGCGCCCTATGCAGGCACGTGCCGAGCCGCTCACCACCGTACTGCCCAGGAAGATGCAATCGCGTGCATCCAGCGTGAAGGCGGCAATAGGGCGCATGGGGTGTGCCAGACCGGCATCGGTGGCAGATTTTTTTTCCACCGGAAAGGGTTCGCCCGTGAGTTGCGCTTGGTTGACGAAGAAGTCATTCGCCTCTAGCAGCCACGCGTCGGCCGGCACCAGGTCTCCAGCGGACAGCAGCACCAGGTCGCCCGGTACCAGTTCGCTGACCGGTATTTCGCGCGGCGTGCCATCACGCAGGGCTGTGGCAGTGACAGCCACCTGCAGGGCCAGCCCTTCGGCGATGCGCCCGGCACGGTGTGCCTGGACAAAATCCAGACTCACGCTCAGCACCACAATGACACCAATGATCAGCGCACCGCTGGCATCCCCGGTCATGGCGGAAAGCACGCTGGCGGCCAGCAGCACCAACACCAGGGGGTTGCGGAAATACGCCAGAAACTGCAGAACCAGCGGGCGTTGCGCTGCTTTTTGCAGCGTGTTGGGGCCATGCGTTTGCAACTGGTCCCGGGCTTGCTGGCTGGTCAGGCCGATCATGGCAGGTGCCGCTTCATGGGGTGTGGGTCGCAGCGTTCGCGTGCGTCAGAAGGTGGCCATGATGGCCTGGTGCAAGGCCGGTGTGATGTCAGGCATCACACCAAACCAGGCCTGGAAGGCAGGCCTTGCCTGGTTGAGCAACATGCCCAGGCCATTGACTGTGGCGTTGCCGCGCAGGCGGGCATGGCGCAGCAGCGCGGTCTCCAGCGGGATGTAAATGGCGTCCGACACCAGTGCGGTGAGGGGCAGTTGATTGAGCTGAAGTTCCAGTTCCGGCTCGCCGTGCATGCCCTGGTTGGTGGTGTTGACCAGCAACGCGATGCCGTTGAGTGCCTCGTGGCGCTCGCTCCAGTCGAAGGCCTGAACGCCTGCGCCGAATTCGTCGCACAGCGCTTGTGCTTTGGACTTCGTGCGGTTGACCAGACGGATTTCGGTGGCACCCTGGTCCAGCAGACTCAAGACCACAGCACGCGCGGCACCGCCTGCACCCAGCACCGTGGCCGGTCCTGCATCGGCGCGCCAGTCGGGCTTTGCGTCACGCAGACTTTGGATGTAGCCAAAGCCGTCGTTGTTAAAGCCATGCAATGCGCCTTCCGGCGTGACCACAATGGTGTTGATGGCGCCCATGCGGCGCGCCAGCGGGTCCACCACGTCCATCATTTTCATGGCGTTGACCTTGTGCGGGATGGTGACGTTGCAGCCAGCCATGCCCAGGGCGCGCAGGCCGCGGATGGCGTCTTCGATGCGGTCTGGCTGCACCGGGAAGAGTCCGTAAGCACCTTGCAAACCGTGCTGGCGTATCCAATGGTTGTGGATGATGGGGGAACGGGAATGTGTCACCGGCCAACCCATGACGCCCGCCATTACATACTTGTGTGCCATCTCGAGAAGACTCCTATGATCTGATTCAACCGCATTATCCGGACAACTCCGGCCCATCAGCCTGCTCCGCAAAAAAAGCATGACCCATGCATTCTGATCCGCTCCCAGCCCCAGCCCCGTTTGCGCCCGGTTTCTGGCAATCGTTCGCCTACTGGCTCAGGCTGGGCTTTATCAGCTTCGGCGGCCCGGCTGGACAAATTGCCCTCATGCATGAGGACCTGGTGGTCAAGCGGCGCTGGATCTCGGAGCAGCGCTTTCTGCATGCGCTGAATTACTGCATGGTGCTGCCCGGTCCTGAGGCGCAGCAGCTGGCAACCTATATCGGCTGGCTGATGCACCGCACATGGGGTGGCATTGCGGCTGGCGTGCTGTTTGTGCTGCCTTCGCTGTTCATTTTGATCGGCCTGAGTGGGGTCTATATGGTCTATGGCCAGGTGCCGGCGGTGGCTGGCGTGCTGCTCGGGATCAAGCCGGCGGTGACTGCCATCGTGCTGGCGGCGGCCTGGCGCATTGGCCAGCGTGCGCTCAAAAATAACTGGTTGCGGGCTATTGCCGTGCTGGCCTTTATTTCCATATTCGCGCTGAATCTGCCGTTTCCGGTGATTGTGCTGGGCGCGGGGCTGGCTGCTTATCTGGGCAACCGCTTTGCGCCCAGGCAGTTCTCTTCCGGTGGCACGCATGCAGCCAGTGGCCAGGCGCATGGTCCCGCAGTGATTGATGACGATACGCCTACGCCCGCCCATGCGCGCTTCAGCTGGGCGCGCTTGGCCCGCGTGCTGGCCCTGGGCTTGGGCTTGTGGCTGGCGGTCATGGCAGGCCTGGTCCTGCGCTACGGGTGGGACACCACCTTGACGCAAATGGCCTGGTTCTTCACCAAGGCCGCGCTGCTGACCTTTGGCGGCGCCTATGCGGTGCTGCCCTATGTGTATCAGGGGGCGGTGGAGCACTTCGGCTGGCTCTCGCCGGCACAGATGATCGATGGCCTGGCACTGGGCGAAACCACGCCGGGGCCGCTCATCATGGTGGTGTCGTTTGTCGGTTTTGTGGGGGGCTGGACGCAGGCCCTATTTGGCAGTGAATCGCGCCTGCTCGCCGGGGCGGTGGCGGCCAGCGTGGTGACCTTCTTTACCTTCCTGCCCTCATTTATCTTCATTTTTCTGGGCGGTCCGTTCATCGAGTCCACCCATGGCAATCTGAAATTCACGGCCCCGCTGACGGGTATCACCGCGGCGGTCGTGGGCGTTATCGTCAATCTGGCCCTGTTCTTCGCCTACCACGTGCTGTGGCCGCAGGGTTGGGGTGGCGGTTTTGCCTGGTCGTCGCTGGCCATCGGTCTGGCTGCTGCGGTGGCCTTATTCCGCTTCAAAGTGGGCGTAATAAGGATCGTGTTGGCCTGCGGACTGGCCGGCTTTGTCTTGCAAGGGATGCAATAAGGTCAGTCCGGCGGGTCTATGTGACCTTGCCCTCGAAAAACGTATCCCTAGCTGAGTGTTTAAATTCACGCAAGGAGAACGGAAATGACGAAGACAGCAAGAGCGCGCTACACGCTCGAATTCAAGCAAGAAGCAGTGCGACTGGTCGAAGGTGGCCAGAGCATTGCAGCGGCTGCTCGCGCACTGGGAGTTGTCGACCAGACGCTGTTCAATTGGGTCAAGGCACAGCGCCAAGGCCAGCTCAAGGGGGCTGACAGCAAGGCCAAGGTCAGCGCCGAGCAGATGGAGATCAGCCGGCTGCGGGCCGAACTGGCACGTGTGAAGATGGAGCGCGACATTCTGGGAAAAGCGACGGCGTACTTCGCAAAGGGATCGAT
>CANCER010000015.1 GCA_947375135.1 Comamonadaceae bacterium
GCTTACCTTGTGTGATGGTGCCGGTCTTATCCAAGGCCAGCCATTTCAGCTTGCGCCCCTCTTCCAGGTAGACACCGCCCTTGACCAAAATGCCATGACGCGCCGCTGCGGCCAGGCCACTGACAATGGTGACCGGCGTGGAAATCACCAGCGCACACGGGCAGGCAATGACCAGCATCACCAACGCTTTGTAAACCCAGCTGATCCAGTCACCGCCCATCAGCAAAGGCGGCAACACCGCAATGGCCAGAGCGATGGCAAACACGACCGGAGTATAGACCTTAGCAAACTGGTCGACAAAGCGCTGTGTCGGTGCTTTCGCGCCTTGTGCTTCTTCCACCGCATGGATGATGCGTGCCAGGGTGCTGTTGTTGGCCACTGCTGTCACTGTGTATTCAAAGGAGCCGTTGGTGTTGATGGTGCCGGCAAACACTAGGTCGCCGCTCTGCTTGTCCACGGGCAGACTCTCGCCCGTGATGGGTGCCTGGTTCACGCTGGAGCTTCCGCTGACCAGGGTCCCATCCAGGGCGATGCGTTCGCCCGGTTTGATGCGCACCTTTGCGCCTACCCGAACCGACTTCGCTGCCACCTCCGTCCAGGAGCCATCACTTTGCAGGACGGTGGCAATTTCGGGCGTGAGCTGCATCAGGCCGCGAATGGCGTTACGCGCGCGGTCCAGCGACTTGGCTTCAATCAGCTCGGCCACGGTGAACAGCACCATCACCATGGCGGCTTCCGGCCACTGACCCAACACCAAGGCACCGGTGACCGCAATGCTCATCAGCGCATTGATGTTCAGGTTGCCATTGCGTAGGGCAATCCAGCCCTTTTTGTAGGTGGTGTTGCCACAGGCCAGCACTGCCAACAGTGCCATCGCGGCGACCCATCCAACAGGCAGCCCCAGCCAATGCGTGGCCTCCGACGCGGTCGCTGCAAGCCCGGCCAAAGCCAAAGGCCACCAGGGCTTTGCCGGTTCGGGCGCGGCGTCTGCATGGTCAGCGTCGGCCATCTCAGCGGTAAAGCCCAGGGAACGCACGGCCGCCAGAATGGACTCCATGGCCGATGGCTCATGGGTCACGGTGAGCACCCGCTGCATCAGGTTGAATTCCATGCCAGTGACACCTGTCAGGCCGCCCAGCTTTTTGCGCAACAACGCCTCCTCCGTGGGGCAGTCCATCTGCAAGATGCGAATGGGCGTCTGCACCTGCGTGCCAACCGCCACCTTTTGGGCGCGCTTCAGGGATACGGGCAGGGCCACGCTGACTGGGTGTCCATTGCAGCAGGCATCCGTGCCATGGTCAAGGTTGTAGTCGTGGGTATGCGCGTGATGGGAATGGTCGTGGGCTGGGGTGTGGGGTGCAGTCATGGAGGCTTTACATTGAAACGCCTTCTATTACGCAGCCTGAAGCTACTATAGAGTCAAGAGCTATTTGGAGCCTGTCATGAAAATCGGTGAATTGGCACAGGTCGCCCAGACCACAGTGGAAACCGTGCGCTATTACGAGAAGGAGGGCCTGCTGCCGGCCACAGCGCGCACAGCGGGTAATTTTCGGGTCTACGGCCCGGCACACCTGGAGCGCTTGCGCTTCATCCGCAACTGCCGCGCCCTCGACATGAGCCACGCGGAAATCCACACCCTGCTGCATCTTGCAGACCAGCCCGCCGAGGGCTGTGGCGCCATTAACACGGTGTTTGACCAGCACATGGCCCATGTGGATGAACGCATCCGGGAACTCGTAAGTTTGAAAGCCCAACTGGCCCTGCTGCGCCAACGCTGCCGGACCGAGCAGGCAGTGGATGCCTGCGGAATTTTGCAAGGCCTGGCCGCTATGGAAACCGAAGCCAAACCGGAACGTCACACCCATTTGGGTTGAACCACGACCAGGACACCAACATGCAAAACCAAGAACACCGGAAACAGATCTGCGCCCCCAAGGCACCCGACCAGATGCGCTGCTTTGAGCCGCACGCCGGAACCTCGGTAAGCCGGATGCCTGCGCAGGAAGCAACCCGATGACGGGTCTGCACCGCGCTGCATGGCCTGCCCTGGGCGCAGCCCTTCTGTTTGGAGCCAGCACCCCGTTTGCCAAGCAGCTCGTTGGCAATGGTGCGGGTCTGTCATATCCGTTCCTGTTGGCGGGCCTGTTGTACCTGGGAAGTGGCATCGGATTGACGCTCACGCGCCTGGTACGCGACCGCGGCTGGAAGCCCGTGGCCATGCCTTTCAACGAGTGGCCTTGGTTGCTGGGCGCGATTGCGTTTGGCGGGGTGCTCGGCCCCCTCCTGTTGATGGTCGGTCTCTCGCACACCACGGCGGCGACAGCATCCCTGCTTCTGAATCTGGAGGCCGTGCTGACGGCAGTGCTGGCCTGGATGGTGTTCAAGGAAAGTACCGACAGCCGCATCGTGCTGGGCATGGCCCTGATTGTGGCGGGTGGAGCGGTATTGGCATGGCCTACGGGTGTGGCATCTGCCCCGGGGCCGGGGCCGTTGGCATTGGCCGGTGCCTGCCTCGCCTGGGCCATTGACAACAACCTCACACGCAAGGTGTCGGCATCGGATGCGCTTTTTGTCGCGGGCAGCAAGGGGCTTGTGGCCGGTTGCGTCAATACCGCTCTGGCGTTTTCCTTAGGCGCTGATTGGCCCGCCTTGCCGTTGCTATCCGCTGCGATGTTGATCGGCTTTCTGGGCTATGGCCTGAGTCTGGTGCTGTTTGTGCTGGCACTGCGCGGACTGGGCACGGCGCGCACAGGGGCCTATTTTTCGACCGCTCCTTTTGTGGGTGCTGCGATTTCCATCCTGGTATTTGCTGAGCCCACCAGCACCGGTTTCTGGGTGGCAGCGGCATTGATGGTCGCAGGCGTATGGCTTCATTTGACCGAGCACCACGCGCATGAACATGCGCATACAGAACTACTGCATGGCCACCAGCACCAGCACGACGAACACCACCAGCACAGCCACGACTTCGAATGGGATGGTGCTGAGCCGCACGCTCACGTGCACCAACATACGAAGCTCAAGCACCGCCACGCCCATTTTCCTGACATCCACCATCGGCATTCACACCGGTAACGCAGGTAACCGAGGGTGTCACCCTGCGCGCGGCGCGTAGGCGTAAGCCCGGCAACGCCTCACGACCGGCGCTTGATGTCCCGCAACATAAAGAGGTACAAGCCCTCCACCTTGTCGCGCGCCCAGGGCGTTTTGCGCAGGAACTTGAGGCTGGAGGCCACGCTGGGGTCCAAGGTAAAACAGCGCACCGGAATGCGCTCGGCCAAGCCCTCCCAGCCGTAGCCCTCGACCAGCGCGGTCACTATGGCTTCCAGCGTCATGCCGTGCAGCGGGTTGCGGGGTTGCTCTTTGGGGGTATCGGTCATCGCAAGGGGTGGTAGTTAAGCACTGCTTATATCAAACCCCGCCCCCGTGGCCCGCCGCACTCACGCCTCAAACTGCGGTTGCAGCAAGCGGATGCGCCCCATGGCCATGCCGGCTGCTGCCGTGCGGGTCTCCACGCCAAGCTTGACGAAGATGTGCTCCAGGTGCTTTTTCACCGTCGCCGGGCTGCTGCCCAGGATGTCGCCAATGTCCTTGTTGGTCTTGCCCTTGACGACCCAGTACAGCACCTCAGCCTCCTTGGGCGTGAGTTTGAAGCTCAGGGCCAGTGCCGCGATGACGGCCGTATCCGACACCTCGCGCATCACGATGAGCCAGTCGCCTTGCGGGTCGGCATCGTCAATCTGCTGGTGCAAGCGGAACGAGAGGCGCTTGGCGCCCTGCTCCAGCGTCAGGCGCGGCGGCTCGCCCGGCTGGTCCAGCTGGCGTAAACACTGTCGCAGCCACTCCATCACCTGCACCGGCGTCTGCGGCGCTTGCGTGCCGCAGTAGCGTTCCAGCAGGTCCCGCGCCAGCGGGGTTTGCCACAGCAGGGCGCCGTCCGAGGCGCGCACGGTGATGGTGGCGTAGCCAAAGGCGTCCAGCGCGTTGCGGGTCTGGCGCCGCTCGCGCGCGCCGGCCAGGTGTACGCCCATGCGGGCCAGCACTTCTTTGGGCTTGATGGGTTTGGTGACGTAGTCCACCGCGCCGCATTCCAGCGCGGCCACCAGATGCTCGGTTTCGGTCAGCCCGGTCATGAAAATGATGGGAATGTGGGCAGTCTGCGGCGTGGCCTTCAGGCGGCGTGCGACCTCAAAGCCATCCATGCCGGGCATCATGGCGTCCAGCAGCACCACGTCGGGCAGGGCCTGCCGGGCGCGCTGCAAGGCGGCCTCGCCGCTGGTGGCGATCAGCACGGTGAAGCCGGACTCGTCCAGCGCATCGTGCAAGACGGACAGGTTGTCGGGCACATCGTCCACGATCAGCACCACGTCACTGTTGTTGCGGTCCAGCGTGCGGGCAATATCAATGGGCGGGTTCATCCAGTGCTTTCTGTAATTGGCTCAGCATGGTTTCAAACTGGTACTGGCGGGCCAGCGCGCTTTGCGCGGCGGTAAAGGCGGCGCACTGCGGATGCGCGGCAGTGAGTTCGTTGAGCTTGTTGACTATGCCACGGTAAAAGCCGAGTTGCACCAGGGCCTGCAGCGCCAGCAGTTCTTGGCGGGGCAGCGCCCCGTGTGTCTGCGCCGGGGCGACTTGCTGGAGCACAGGGTCTGCAGGCCGGTCCAGCCACTGCAATTGCAAGCGCCGCCCCAGCCAGTCCAGCAGCTCGGTGTGGCGCACCGGCTTGACAAAGAAGTCCTCCACCGCAATGCCCAGGCCATGGTCCAGGCCACGGTCAAACGCATTGGCCGAGACAATGGCCACGGCCGGTTGCGGTCCATCCAGGGCGCGGATGCGGCGCAGGGTCTCCCAGCCGTCGATGCCGGGCATGGCCAGATCCAGCAGCACCACGTCCGGGTTCAGGCCGGCGGCCATCAGGTCCAGGCAATCGTGGCCGCTGGCGGCCTGGCGCAAGGCAAAGCCCAGGGGCTCCAGCAGTTGCAGCAACAGGCTGCGGTCAGCCGCCTCGTTGTCCACCACCAGTATTTTGCGGCGCACCCCGGAATAGCCGCTGCGTGTCAGGCGTTGCGCGCGCTCGGTTTCCAGCCGCCTGGCGCCTTCGGGTGGCAAATGCAGCTGCGGTAAAAACAGGCGCACGGCGAACACCGAGCCCTGGCCGGGCACGCTTTTGACCTGCATTTCGCCGCCCATCAGGTCGGTCAGCATCTTGGCAATCGTCAGGCCCAGACCGGAGCCGCCTGCGCCGGTGCCGGCACTGTCGCCGCGCACAAAGGGCTCGTAGACGCGCTCAATCTCTTGCGCCGTCATGCCGGGGCCGGTGTCCTGGATTTCGATATGGGCCATCTCGCGTGCATAGCGCACGCGCAACGTCACGCCCCCGCTTCGCGTGAACTTGATGGCGTTGCCCAGCAGGTTGAAACAGATCTGGCGCACCCGCTTGTCGTCGGCCTTGACCCAATGCGGCAGACTGCCTCGCACTTCATAGCGGAATGCCAGACCCTTCTCTTCGGCCTGCAGTTCGAACATGGTGGCCATGTCGGCCATGGCCTCTTCAAACTGCAAGGGCTTCGGGCTGAGTACCAGCTTGCCGGACTCGATCTGCGCCATCTCCAGCGTGCCTTCCATGAGCGAGAGCAAATGCTCGCCTCCGCGCAGGATGACGCTGACCGCCTGTTTGCGGTGCGGCGGAATGCCCGTGTCCTGCCCCATGAGTTGCGCGTAGCCCAGGATGCTGTTGAGCGGCGTGCGCAACTCGTGGCTGATGGCGCTGATGTAGCGGCTCTTGGCGGCGTTGGCCTGGTCGGCCTGTTTGCGCGCCAGCTCGGCCACCTGCTTGGCTTCCTGCAGCGCCTTATCCGTCTGGCGGTGCCGCTCGATTTCCACCATCAGCAAGTGGGTTTGGCGGTTGCTTTCTTCCTGCGCCACCTGGCGGCTCTTGTGCGCCAGCACCAGCCACCAGGCCACGATGCCCGAGAGCAACAGCAGCGCGGCAAAGGCCTTGCTAAAGCCGGATTGCAATGCAGCGCGCAGGGCGGCCTGGTTCTCGGCCATGTCGGCAAAGGCGGCCAGTTCCTGGCGGTAGAACATGGAAAACACGGTGACCAGCAGTGGCACGATCACGCCCATGAGCAGCACAAAGTGCGAGAGGCCACGGTCCAGATACGGCCACACCTGCCGGGGCAGCAGCCAGCGCAGCGCGCCCGACCATTGCACGGCCAGGCTGGCGTGGGGCTTGCAGGCGTCGCCACAGCGTGCGTCCAGCGTGCAACACAGCGAGCAGATGGGGCCCTGGTAGGCCGGGCAATGGGCCATGTCCGGGCCCTCGTAAGTGCGCTCGCAGATCACACAGCGGCTGGGCAGCAGGCGCGAATAGCCACCCTGCCCGCTTGACCCTTCCGAAGAATGGCGGGCCAGGTAGAAACGCCCTTTGGTGGCCCAGGCCAGCAAGGGCGAAGTCACCAGGGCCGTGACCAGCGCCACCAAAGCCGAGAAGGCCTGCGCGGTGCTACCGAACAGCCCCAGATAGGACGCGATAGAGAGCGCCGATGCCAGCGCCATGGCCCCCACACCCACGGGGTTGATGTCATACAGATGCGCGCGCTTGAACTCAATGCCCTTGGGCGACAGGCCCAGCGGCTTGTTGATCACCAGGTCGGCCACCACCGCCATGATCCAGGCGATGGCGATGTTGGAGTACAGGCCCAGCACATCGCCCAGCGCCTTGAACACATTCATCTCCATCAGCATGAAGGCAATCAGGCTGTTGAACACCACCCACACCACGCGCCCGGGGTGGCTGTGCGTCAGCCGGGAAAAGAAGTTGCTCCAGGCGAGAGACCCGGCATAGGCGTTGGTGACATTGATCTTGAGCTGCGACAGCACCACGAACAGGGCCGTGGCAGCCACCGCCCAGCCCAGGGTGGGGAACACGTATTCGTAGGCAGCGAGGTACATCTGGTTCGGATCCACCGCACGGTCGGCGGGCACGCTGTGGCTGATGGCCAGGTAGGCCAGAAAGGCACCCCCCAGCATCTTGACAACCCCCAGCACCACCCATCCCGGCCCGCCCACCAGCACGGCCAGCCACCAGCGCTTGCGGTTGGCGTCCGTCTGTTGCGGCATGAAGCGCAAGTAGTCGGCCTGCTCGCCCATTTGCGTGATGAGCGCGATGCCCACCGTGAGCGCAGCACCGAACAGGTGCACATTAAACACACCCGCCACCCCAAATTCACCAGCGTAGTGCGTAATACCGTTGAACGCCGAGGGATCACGCACCAGAACATAGCCAAAGGGCACGACCAGCATGAGCAACCAAATGGGCTGCGTCCAGAGTTGCAGCTGACTGATGGTGGACACGCCGTGCGTGACCAGCGGGATCACCACCAACGCGCAGATCAGGTAGCCCCAGCTCGGGGGAATATCCAGTGCCAGCTCCAGCGCGTAGGCCATCACGGCCGCCTCCAGCGCAAAGAAGATAAAGGTGAACGAGGCGTAAATCAGCGAGGTAATGGTGGAGCCGATGTAGCCAAAGCCGGCGCCACGGGTGAGCAGGTCCATGTCCACGCCATAGCGCGCGGCATAGACGCTGATGGGAAGGCCTGCCAGGAAGATCACCAGCCCGGTAACCAGAATGGCCCAGAAGGCGTTCACAAAACCGTACTGCACCAGCAGCGTAGCGCCCACGGCTTCGAGCACCAGAAACGAGGCCGCACCAAAGGCGGTATTGGCCACCCGCCCTTCGGACCAGCGCCGGAACCGCTGCGGCGTGAAACGCAGCGCGTAGTCCTCCATGGTCTCGCTGGCGACCCACGTGTTGTAGTCGCGGCGGATTTTGACCACCCGCTGGCGCGCGGGTGGATTCAGTTCAGCGGCTGGAGCCGGGGCATTGGGGTCGTGTTGCACCCTGTTCGGGCTGCATGTTCCATGCCATACCCCTGTCATTCAGTCTGCTGTAAGGCACTAGCGCCTTCAGGTCGTGGGGCCATTGCAACAGGGCACGACCCTTGCTTAGGTGTTTCCATTAATCTGTAGTCCGAACTAAAGATACGAATATTCCATGGAACTCACTCCCCGCGAAAAAGACAAGCTGCTGATCTTCACGGCCTCCCTGCTGGCCGAGCGCCGCAAAGCGCGTGGCCTGAAGCTGAACTACCCCGAAGCCATTGCGCTGATCAGTGCGGCGGTGATGGAAGGTGCGCGTGACGGCCAGACCGTGGCACAACTCATGTCGTTCGGCCGCACCGTGCTGACGCGCGCGGACGTGATGGACGGCATTGCCGAGATGATCCCTGACATCCAGGTGGAAGCCACCTTCCCCGATGGCACCAAGCTGGTGACCGTACACCAGCCTATCGTATGAGCTCTTTTTGCAAGCCTTAAATCCCAACCCACGGAGGAATTGACCATGCGTACCAGCCTGAAAACCATGACCGCCCTGCTCATCACTGCAGCCGCATCCGGCACCGTGATGGCCCATACCGGCGTGGACGCGCACCAGCACATGGGCTTTATGTCCGGCTTTCTGCACCCCTTCACCGGCCTGGACCACATGGCAGTGATGCTGGCCATCGGCCTATGGACCGCCCTGATTGCCAAACGCATGGGCCGCGAAATGCTGTGGGGCCCGCTGGGTTTTGCCAACGTCTTGATGGTGGGTGCTGCCCTCGGCCTGAAAGGTGTCAACCTGCCTGCTGTGGAGCCACTGATTGCGGCCTCCCTGGTGGCCACAGGTTTGCTGGTGCTGACCAAGCTGCCCGTGCGGGGTGTCGGTGCAGCCCTGCTGGCCGGTGCGTTTGCACTGTCCCACGGAGTCTCCCACGGCTATGAACTGGCCAACAATATCAACGCCTTCCCGGCCCTGGCCGGCATGGTCAGCGCCACGGTGCTGCTGCACAGCATGGGCCTGGCCCTGGGCTGGTCGCTGCGCGGCGCCAATGTGTGGGTGCCACGCCTGCTGGGTGGCGCGGTGGCCGCCTTCGGCAGCGCCCTGTTGTTGTTGCAACTGACCAACTAACCTTTGATTGGGTATCCCTTCATGACCCCGGGCGAAATCCTCACCGACGACGGTGAACACACCCTCAACGCCGGCCGGCGCACGTTGACGCTGGTGGTGCAAAACACCTCCGACCGCCCGGTGCAGGTCGGCTCGCATTACCACTTTGCCGAAACCAATGGCGCGCTGGGCTTTGACCGGGTTGCCGCCCGAGGCATGCGGTTGAACATCGCGTCGGGATCGGCCGTGCGCTTCGAGCCGGGCCAGCAGCGCACGGTGGAACTGGTGGACTACGCCGGTGACCGCGTGGTCTATGGCTTCCGGGGTTTGACGCAAGGGCCGCTGGCCGCTTGATGCACTGAGTGAAGGAACGAAGAGATGGCAACCATCGGACGCCGCGCCTACGCGGAAATTTTTGGCCCCACCACCGGCGACCGCGTGCGCCTGGCCGACACCGGCCTGCTGATTGAAGTCGAGAAAGACTACACCCTGGCCGCCGGCGGCTATGGTGAGGAAGTGAAGTTCGGCGGCGGCAAGACAATTCGCGACGGCATGGCGCAAAGCCAGCGCACGCGGGATGGCACGGGAACTGGGCCTGAAGCCGGTGGCGCGGTGGACTGCGTCATGACCAATGCGCTGATCATCGACCACTGGGGCATTGTGAAGGCCGACATCGGGCTCAAGGGCGGGCGCATTGTCGGTATTGGCAAGGCCGGCAACCCCGACACGCAACCGGGCGTGGACATCATCATCGGCCCGGGCACGGAGATCATCAGCTGCGAGGGCAATATCGTCACCGCCGGCGGCATCGACAGCCACATCCACTTCATCTGCCCGCAGCAGATTGAAGAGGCGCTGGCCAGCGGCGTCACCACCATGATGGGCGGCGGCACGGGCCCGGCCACCGGCACCTTTGCCACCACCTGCACACCCGGCGCCTGGAACATCGAACGCATGCTGCAGGCGGCTGACGCCTTCCCCATGAACCTGGGTTTCCTGGGCAAGGGCAATGCATCGCTACCCGCCGCGCTGCACGAGCAGGTAAATGCCGGCGTCATCGGCCTGAAATTGCACGAAGACTGGGGCACCACGCCCGCCGCCATTAGCAATTGCCTGGACGTGGCCGACGAGACCGATGTGCAGGTCGCCATCCACTCCGACACGCTGAACGAATCCGGCTTTGTGGAAAACACCATTGCCGCCACCAAGGGCCGGGGACTCTGTGCCTTCCATACCGAAGGGGCCGGCGGCGGCCACGCGCCCGACATTTTGAAGGTGGTGGGCCAGGCGAACTTTTTGCCCAGCTCCACCAACCCGACCATGCCCTACACGGTGAACACGCTGGACGAGCATGTGGACATGCTGATGGTCTGCCACCACCTGGACGCGGGCATTGCCGAAGACCTGGCCTTTGCCGAGAGCCGCATCCGCAAGGAAACCATTGCCGCCGAAGACATCCTGCACGACCTGGGCGCCATCAGCATGATGAGCAGCGACAGCCAGGCCATGGGCCGCGTGGGCGAGGTCATCATCCGCACCTGGCAGACGGCGCACAAGATGAAGGCGCAGCGTGGCTCATTGGGTGAGGACACGGCCCGCAACGACAACTTCCGCGTCAAGCGCTATATCGCCAAGTACACCATCAACCCGGCGATTGCCCACGGCATCAGCCACGAGGTGGGCAGCATCGAGGTCGGTAAATTTGCCGATCTGGTGGTTTACAAGCCGGCCTTCTTTGGCGTCAAACCGGCCCTGATTTTGAAAGGCGGCTTTATCGCCTTCGCCGCCATGGGCGACCCGAATGCCAGCATTCCCACACCGCAGCCGGTGCACTACCGCCCCATGTTTGGCGCCTTTGGCGGCGCACTGCACCGCGGTTCACTGACCTTTGTGTCGCAGGCCGGCTTCAACGGCGGTATCAAGGAACGCTTCGGCCTGAACAAGTCTGTGAGCGCGGTGAAAAACATCCGAGGCGTGCGCAAGCAGCACATGATCCACAACAGCTATTTGCCTACGATGGAGATCGACGCGCAAACCTACGCCGTGCGCGCCGACGGCCTGCTGCTCACCTGCGAGCCGGCTACCAGCCTGCCGCTGGCGCAGCGCTACTTCTTGTTCTGATTTGCGGCCTGAGGAAGGGCTTCTTGTGTCGGTGTATCGGCAACACCGCCTTGCACGGATTGAGGGTCAACCGTGGTGAGCGTGAACCCGCGCTCAGCTTCCGTCAGAAACAAGGTGTCGCCCACGCCCACCTTGAGGAGTTTCAGCACTTCTTCAGGTAGGACAAAGCCAAGCGAATCGCCGATTTCCAAAACTTCTATTGCATTCATGGCTAAGGTCTCCAAGGTATAACGGTAGCAAATTTAGCTGCGAAACTTTCACGCGACAAGAGAGCACCATGATTCAAGCATCCAAACTCATCCCCCAGGGCAAGGGCCTGGCTGCGGCCATGCTCAAGCGGGCATCGACCATTGAACTGGACTGGGACCTGCGCCAGAAAAGCCGCTTCGAGGCCACCGATTCGGCCGGACGCAGCATCGGCGTCTTCTTGCAACGCGGCACCGTGCTGCGCGGTGGCGATGTGCTGGTGGCTGAAGACGGCTCGCTGGTACAGGTGTGGGCGGCGCCGCAGCAGGTGCTGCGCATCACGCATTGCCAGAACCACGGTACGCCATTTGACCTGATACGCGCCGCTTACCACCTGGGCAACCGCCATGTGCCCATCGAGCTCAAGCCCGACTTTCTGCAGATCGAGCCCGACCATGTGCTGGCCGACATGCTGCGCGCCATGCACCTGATCGTGAACCCGGTGGACGCGCCGTTTGAACCGGAGAACGGCGCCTATGCCACCGGCGGCCATGCGCTGCACCACGGCCACGAAGCGCATGCGCAAGAGGCGCATGGACATGGCCACGGGCATAGCCATGCGCCGGCGCATGGGCACCACGAGCATGGCAAAGACCATGACCAGGGCACCGGCCACGACGACCACGGGCACCAGCACGGCCCGGATTGCGACCACGGCCACAAGCACTGAAGCGCTGCCGGTGCACGACATGTCCTTTATGCAGCTGATGTGGCTGGCGTCCCCTGCCCTGCCAATAGGCGGCTTCTCGTATTCCGAGGTGCTGGAGGCGGCCGTCGATTCCGGGCGCGTGAGCACTGAAGCCGAAGCGGCCGCTTGGTTGGTGGACCAGCTGCACCTGAGCCTGTCGCGCTCAGATTTGTCTGCCGTGGCGCAGGCCATCCCCGCTTGGCGCGCCCATGACCACGACCGCATCGCCGCACTCAACGCCTGGGTGCTGCAAACGCGCGAGAGCAGCGAACTGCGCGCCCAGACCGAGCAGATGGGCCGCAGCCTCCTGGAGTGGCTGCGCAACCACACCACCGCCACCGCAGCACAAATTGCCACCCTGGCCGCCATGGATGCGAGTTACCCGATGGCGTTTGCCCTGGCCGCCTCGGCCACGCAAGCAAGCGTGCGCGATTGTCTGCTGGCCTATGCCTTTGGCTGGGCCGAGAACCTGGTGCAGGCCGCCATCAAATCCGTGCCGCTGGGCCAGAGCAGCGGCCAGCGCATTCTGTCTGCCATCACCGCCGAAATCCCCGCCGCCGTGGACCATGCTCTGGCGCTGGATGACAACGCGCGCCAGGCCTTCTCCCCTCTGCTGGCCATTTTGAGTAGCCAACACGAAGTCCAATATTCCCGTCTGTTTCGATCCTAGGAAAAACCAACCATGTCCTCCGCCCTGCACCATATCGCCAACCGCACCAAGAAGCTGCCGCCCCTGCGCGTGGGCATAGGCGGGCCGGTCGGCTCCGGCAAGACCACGTTGCTGGAAATGCTGTGCAAAACCATGCGTGCGCAATACGACCTGGTGGCCATCACCAACGACATCTACACCAAGGAAGACCAGCGCCTGCTGACGGTGAGCGGCGCCCTGCCCGCCGAACGCATCATGGGCGTGGAAACCGGCGGCTGCCCGCACACCGCCATCCGCGAAGACTGCTCGATCAACTTGGAGGCGATTGACCGCATGCTGGTCGACTTCCCCAACGCCGACATCGTGTTTGTGGAAAGCGGCGGCGACAACCTGGCCGCCACCTTCAGCCCCGAACTTAGCGACCTGACCATCTACGTGATCGACGTGGCCGCGGGTGAGAAGATTCCGCGCAAGGGCGGCCCCGGCATCACCAAGAGTGACCTGTTCGTGATCAACAAGATCGACCTGGCACCCCACGTGGGCGCCAATCTGGACGTGATGGAAGCCGACACCATCCGCATGCGCACCACGCCCAAGGGCCTCAAGCCCTTTGTGATGACCAACCTGAAGACCCTGAGCGGTGTGGCCGCCATCGTGCGCTTTATCGAAACCCGGGGCATGCTGCAAGCCGTTTGAACCGGCGGCATGATCGGGGCCGCACGCTTCAGCGGGTTAGAATAGGTGCCACAGGAAGCTTGGCCGAGCGGTTTAAGGCACCGGTCTTGAAAACCGGCGAGGATGTGAGTCCTCCGTGAGTTCGAATCTCACAGCTTCCGCCACAAGCCCCGCTCAAGGGGCTTTTTTACGCCCCCGGAAAAACGAAACCCGGAGCTGAGTCCGGGTTTGTCCCTTTGAACAGGGCGGCCCGGATGGGTTGTTCCGGGCAATAGGCATTTGCCTGAGACGTAGATTAATCACTCCCCGGTCAATGTCAAGCTTGCAGTGCAGCAATTCCAGAGTTTGCGGATGATGGTGGCTGAGTTCAAGGGTTTCATCAGTCGAAATTGGTTGCCGTGAACGACTGAATAGCCTGCGCCGCCTGACGCACATCCCACAAGAAGGCGCGGGGATCACGCTGCATATACAGCTTCACGATTGCGGTTGATGCTGGCCAGCACAAAGGGATTACGCACTGCGCCAGGCTCCACCAAATCGACACCACGGCCCAGCAACTGCTCCAAATCGGCCTTGGCGCCAAAAAAGGCATTCAGCCCCGGCTGCGAGCCGGATGCGAACTCCACCAAAAAGTCGGCATCGCTGGTGGCAGGGTTGAAATCATCCGCACGGGCGGCCGAACCAAACACCTCCAAGCGGCTAATGCCGTAGCGCTGGCAGATGGCAGCTATGCCTGCGTGTGTTGGGAGATGGCGGGGTGCATGGTCGGATTGAGGGCTACTCATCCCGAGCCAGCCCTTTCGGCGTCACGGCGGCCCTGCTGCCCTACTTACCCATGCACCACATGCTGACCGATTTCCGGCCAGCGCCTGCGGATAAGCAGCCAGGCGCACAGTCCTATGCCCATCAAACAGACCGAGGTCGCAGCCAGTGCCACGGGGGAATGCATCACCAGCGGCGACACCACACCAGCCACCAGGCCGTTGGCGCTGGAGCCAATGAACATCTGCAGGCTCGACGCCATGCCGCGGCGCTCCGGGTGCAGGTCCAGCACCAGCAGCGTGATCACCGGCACCATCATGGCCCAGCCGAAGGCGAAGATGCAGATGGGAATCAGGGCCCAGGCCACATCGGCCTTGAACAGCAGGTTGGCCGCCAGGTTCAGCACGCCGATGCACAGCATGATGACAAAGCCGTTGCGGATCTGGCGCTTGGGTGCGAGCTTGCCGGCGGCCCGGCCACTGACCCATGCCCCACCCATGATGCCGCCGATGGTGAGCAGGAAGAACCAGAAAAAATGCTGGGGCGGCAGACCCAGGCCCTCGCCCAGAAAAACCGGCGCGCTCAGGACGTACAAAAACATGCCGTTAAACGGAATACCGCTAGACAACGCCAGCAGGAAGAAACGCGGGTCCGAGCCCAGCTTCCAGTAGCCCGCCAGCAAATTACGCGGGTGAAAGGGCTGGCGCTGCTCCACGTGCAGCGTCTCCGGCAGCAAGCGGTAGTTGGCAACCCACAACACCACGCCCACCCCGCAGAGGAACCAGAAGATGGCGTGCCAGGTGAAGTGAATCAGCAGCCAGCCGCCCAGCATGGGCGCAATCGCCGGTGCGGCGCCAAAAAAGATGGTGACCTGGCTCATCACTTTTTGCGCCTGCGAGGGCGGGTACATGTCGCGCACGATGGCGCGCGACACCACAATGCCCGCGCCGGTGGACAGCCCTTGCAGCACCCGGAAGAAGATCAAATGGCCTATGGTTTGCGACAGCGCGCAGCCCACCGAGGCCAGCGTGAACACCGCCAGCCCCGACAGCACTACCGGCCTGCGGCCCACGCTGTCGGAGAGGGAACCATGGAACAGGCTCATGAAGGCAAAGCCGAACAGGTAGGCCGAAAGCGTCTGCTGCATCTGCACAGGCGTAGCATCCAGTGAACGGGCGATGTCGGAAAAGGCCGGCAGGTAGGTATCAATCGAAAACGGCCCCAGCATGCCCAGCAGTGCGAGAAGAATGGCAAACGCCCATTGGGGGGCGTGCCATAGCGTTTTTGCGTCGGGATTCATGCCACCATTGGAACACGGAGCCTGCGCGCGCAGGAGCGCAACCAGGCGCTGCTCGACCCACTGTGGGGCTAACCCTAGAACGGATTTGGCGATATGTCCGGAGAATGGGAGAGGTTCAGTCATAACAAAAGGAATACCACCATGGCCCAAGAGAAGCTGATACTGGATTACATCTACGAACACGAGTCCACACGCTCGGACCAGGTGTTCTTGTCGCAACCGGTAGGCGGCGGGCGGGTCACCGATTACACCTGGGCCCAAACCATGGACCAGGCGCGCCGCATGGCCACCCATATCAAGTCGCGCAACTTCGGGCCCGGCGCGCGCATTGCCATCCTGTCCAAGAACTGCGCCCACTTCGTGATTGCCGAGTTGGCCATCTGGCTGGCCGGCTGCACCACGGTGGCCATCTTCCCGACCGAGACCGCCGAAACCATCCACTACGTGCTGGAGCACAGTGGCGCCAGCCTCTTGTTTGTGGGCAAGCTCGACCTCTGGGATCACCAGGCTGCCGCAGTGCCGTCCGGCCTGCCCTGTATTGCGTTACCCCTGGCACCGCCAACGCCCTTTGAAAGCTGGGACGTGATTACCGCACGCACCATGCCGTTCACCGGCAAGGTGCAGCGTGCCGCCTCGGACATTGCCATCCTGGTGTACACCTCGGGCTCCACCGGGCAGCCCAAGGGTGTGATGCACAGCTTCAAGGGCACAACGGCGGCCAGTGTGGGCATGCACCAGTTCATCCAGCAGCAGATCGGGGCAGACGTTGCGCCGCGCGTGCTTTCCTACTTGCCGCTGGCGCATATTTTCGAGCGCTCCTGGATCGAATGCACCGCACTGGTGGACGGGCATACCCACATCTATTTCGCCGAATCACTGGACACCTTCCTGCAGGACCTGAACCGTGCCCGTCCCAATGTGTTTCTTTCGGTGCCGCGCCTGTGGCTGAAGTTCCAGCAGGGCGTGTTCACCAAGATGCCGGCCAGGAAGCTGGACCGGCTGCTGCGCATCCCGATTCTTGGCCGCATCGTCGCGCGCAAGGTGCTCAAAGGGTTGGGGCTGGACCAGGTGCTGCTGGCCGCCAGCGGCTCGGCGCCCATCCCCCCCGAGCTGATCACCTGGTACCGCCGCCTGGGCTTGAACCTGATGGAGGGCTACGGCATGACCGAAGACTTTGCCTACTCGCACGCGTCCACCCCCCATCACGCCTCCACAGGCTGTGTCGGTATGCCCATGCCGGGCGTACAGGTGCGGCTCACGGAGGAGGGCGAAATCCTGATCAAGTCCCCCGGGCAGATGGTGGGCTACTTCAAACGCCCGGATCTGGACGCCGAGGTGTTCACCGCAGACGGCTACTTCCGCACCGGCGACAAGGGCCAGCGCACGCCCGACGGGCTGCTCAAGCTGACCGGCCGGATCAAAGAACTCTTCAAAACCTCCAAGGGCAAATACATCGCGCCAGCCCCGATTGAAAACATGCTCAATGCCCACCCCATGGTCGAGATCTGCATGGTGTCCGGTGTGGGTCAGCCTGCGGCCTACGCCATGGTGGTGCTGGCAGAAGACCTGCGCCCGCGCGTCAACACGCCGGAAGTGCGGGCCGAGGTGCAGCGCGAGCTCACCGAACTGCTCCAAACCGTGAACAGCCAGTTGCCCGAATACGAGCAACTGCGCATGCTGGTGCTGGCATCCGAACCCTGGTCGATTGAGAACGGCTACCTCACACCCACCATGAAGATCCGCCGCAACCGCATAGAAACTGCAGTACACGGCGACATGGAGAAGTGGTACGCCAGCAAAGAGCCCATTCACTGGGCCTGAGCAGGAAAAGCGGATTGGGCGAATAATTTGCCAGGGAACCTTTCCCTTCCTTCACCCATTCAGGAGACATCACCATGCAACCCCCATCCCGCTTGAGATCCCCAACCCGTCTTGCCGCTGCAGCCATGCTCGGCCTGGGCATGCTGGCAGGCAGCACCCTGCACGCCCAGAGCGGGAATTTCACCCTGAGCAGCCCGGACCTGGCGGGTGGCAGCTTTGACAACAAGTTTGTGCTCAATGGCTTTGGTTGCAAAGGCGACAACGTGTCGCCCGCACTGGAATGGAAGAACGTCCCCGCCGGCACCAAGTCGCTCTCGCTGCTGGTGCACGACCCCGACGCCCCTACCGGCAGCGGCTTCTGGCACTGGACGGTGCTGAACATGCCCGCCGGAACCACCGGCCTGCCGCAAGGTGCGGGCAACGCGGCGGCCACCCTGCCGGCACCCGCCTTTGGCGGCAACACCGACTTCATGGACACCGGCGCCACCGGTGCCAACGGCAATTACGGCGGCCCCTGCCCACCTGTGGGCGACAAGCCGCACCACTACCACTTCACGCTGTACGCGGTGGGCGTGGACGATGTGCAAAAGGCTGGAGGCGTGCCCAAGACCGGCAGCGCGGCGCTCTATTCTTTTGTGCTGAACAAGGGCATAGGCGCGGGCTTGCTGGGTACGGCCACCTTTACCGCGACCTACGGTCGCTAAGCCCGCACACGCGGATGCCCACCGGGAGGTGCGGCACCCCTGCGGGTAGCATGACCCGCGCAAGGCAACTGCGCGGGCCGGCTTACACCTGTAGCGGCAGTGCGCGCTGGCGCTGGCCCGTCAGCACGAACAAGGCATTCGCCACAGCCGGTGCCAAAGGCGGCAAACCCGGCTCGCCCACACCGGCCGGCGGGCGGGTGCTGACCACCGTCCAGGTTTCTACCACCGGTGCATCGGCCAGCGTCACCATGGGGTAGTTGTCGAAGTTGCGCTGCTGCACCACGCCGTCGGTAATGTCGATGCGGCCATAGAGTGCTGCCGTCAAACCAAAAATCACCGCGCTTTCCATCTGCTGCGCCACAAGACCCGGGTTGATGACCGTGCCGCAGTCCACGGCGCACACCACCCGGTGTACGCGGGGCTTGCCGTCCAGCAGCGAGACCTCGGCCACCTCGGCCACGATGGAGCCAAAGGACGCGTGCAGGGCAATGCCGCGCGCATGGCCTGCTGGCAGCGTGCTACCCCAGGCGGCTTTTTCGGCAGCCAGATTAAGCACCGCCAGATAGCGCGGCGCGTCTTTCAACAGGGCCTGGCGCAAAGCCAGTGGGTCCTGCTGGGTTTCGAAGGCCAGCTCGTCGATAAAGCCCTCGGAAAAGAACGCGTTGTGCGAATGCCCGACCGAGCGCCAGAAGCCCACCGGCACACCGGAGTGCGTAGCCACATGGGCCATGTGCTGGCTGGCGAAGCCATAGGGCAGGTCGAACAGGCCCTCCGCAGTGGTCTTGTCCGGCGTGTCCACCGGGCCTGCCAGTGCGGGCAAGCCGCGCTCCATCCAGCGCGGGGTGATGGCGTCACCGGCGGAGTGGATGCGCAGGCTGCTGACCCGGCCTTGGGCATCGAGCGCCGCGCGCAGTTGCGCGACATGCAGGGGGCGGTAAAAGTCGTGCGTGGTGTCTTCCTCGCGTGACCACAGCAGTTGCACCGGCAGGCCGTCGCAGGCCATGGCCACGCGTACCGCCTGCGCCACGAAGTCGATGTCCAGCCGGCGCCCGAAGCCGCCACCCAGGTAGGTAACGTGCAGGGTGACCTTGTCCACATCCACACCGGCCACCTTAGCCGCCACGTCGCGGGCAAAGCCGGGTACCTGGGTCGGAGCCCAGACGTCGAGTGTGCCGTCCTTGAATCGCGCGGTGCAGTTCATGGGCTCCATGGTGGCGTGTGCCAAATAAGGCGCGCTGTAGCTGGCCTCGACCACGCGGGCTGCGCCCGCCTCGGCCGCAGCGGCATCACCCTTTTCGTAGAAAGTAAAGCCCTTGTCGGTCTTGAGCGTAGCGCGCAGGCTTTGCTGAATGCGCGCCGAATCGAGTGCGCCCTCTTTGCGCTGCTGCCATTGCACGGCGACCGCCTGCACCGCAGTACGGGCATGCCAGCTGGTTTTGGCGACCACGGCAAAACCAGCGGTGGAGCCGGCAACCGCATCCAGGCGCACCAGCTTCATGGCGCCGGGCAGCGCCAGTGCGGCCCGGTCATCCAGTGTGGCCACGGTGCCGCCCAGCATGGGACACATGCGCACGGACGCGAACAGCAGGCCGGGCAGGCGCACGTCAATGCCGAAGCGGGCCGTGCCATCCACCTTGGCTGGGATGTCCATGCGCAGTGCGCTTTGGCCGATCAGCGTCCAGTGCTTGCGGTCTTTCAGAACCGCCTTCGCCGGGGTGTGCAAAGCGCCGGCTACCAGCTCGCCCCAGTGCGCGCTTTTGCCGGTGCGGTGCCGCACAAGGCCCTGCTCCATCGTGAGTTCTGCCAGCGGCACCTGCCACTGCGTGGCGGCAGCGCCCAGCAGTTGCGCGCGGGCGGCGGCCGCAGCCAACGGCACGACATCCCAGGCATCAGCCAGGCTTGACGAGCCGCCGGTAGCGTTGATGCCCAGCTCGCGCGCAATCTTGCCCACCATCCATTCCCCCAGGCGCACCTTGGCGGGCTTGTTGCCGCCTTCAGACTCCAGCGGATGGAAGGGCAGCGAAGCCACCAGCATGCTGACGTTGCCATACATCTTGTCGGCCGTGGCCTGTTCCAGGCGCACCAGGCTCAGAGGCACATCCAGTTCTTCCGCCACCAGCATGGCCAGGCCGGTGTGTACGCCCTGCCCCATTTCGCTGCGCGGCATGGCCAGAATGACGCTGCCGTCCCGGCCGATCTTGATCCAGCCATTGAGGGCCACATCCCCTTCGGTGGGCAGCATGGTCGCGGGCGTGCCCAGACGCGAGCGCGGAGGCAGCATGCCCCAACCCACCACCAGCGCACCGGTGGCGCCCAGGGCACTCAGTATCCAGGTGCGGCGCTTCATGCGGCACTCCCGGTCGTGGCGGCGGCCGCGCGGTGGATGGCGGCACGCACGCGCTGGTAGCTGCCGCAGCGGCAGATATTGGTCATGGCGGCGTCGATGTCGGCATCGCTCGGTTGCTTGTTTGCCTTCAGCAACGCAGCGGCCGCCATCAGCATGCCGCTTTGGCAATATCCGCATTGCGGCACCTGCTCGGCAATCCAGGCCGCCTGCAAGGGATGGGGCACGCCGTCCTGGGCCAAGGCTTCAACCGTGGTGAGGACTTTGCCTGCGGCGGCTGACACGGGAACCACGCAGGAGCGCACCGACTGGCCGTCGAGCTGCACGGTGCAGGCACCGCAGGCGGCAATGCCGCAGCCGAACTTGGTACCGGTGAGGTTGAGCACATCGCGCAACATCCACAGGATGGGCATGTCGGGCTTCACATCCACCTCCACAGTTTTGCCATTGACATGGAGTTGCATAGATTTCCTCGGTGGTGGTTTCTGTTGCTGCGGTGACTGCGGTGGCTGCTGCGCGGCTACTACTGCTGTTGTTGCGCTTGCCCGAACAACTCTGCGTGCGTGGGCGGCTGGCAGCCTGCGCGGGTGCAGTTGATGGCGGCCGCGCGCATGGCATTTTTTAACGTGTCGGCGACACGGGCTGCGGCGTTGTCGGGCTGCAGGGTCCAGTCGGCCAGGCAGTTGCCCCAGAAGGTGTCGCCAGCGCCCACGGTATCGATCACACGCACCACGGGTGCGGCATCCTGCGCCGTTTGGCCATCCACACTGAGCCAGGCACCGTCACCTCCAAAGGTGAGCGCAATGCGGCTGGCGCCCCCGGCAGAAAAGGACTTGGCAATGCCGGCCGCCGTATTTTTGTTGGCCTGGCCAAAGCCCAGCAGTTCCAGGTCTTCGTCGCTGGCCTTGATCCAGTCGGCAAGAGCCGCCACCTGCTGCACCGCTGCCACGTAGGCACCCAGATCGGCGGCCAGCTTGGGGCGCAGATTCACGTCCACGCTGATGGTCCAACCCTGTGCCTTGGCGCCTTGCAGAACGGCCAGCACCTTCTGGTGCTCGGGCGGCACCAGCATCAGCGAGCCGGTGTGCAGCACGCCGGGCGATTGCTGCGACAGGGCGGCCAGCACTTCGTCCACGCTGTAGTCGCGGTCGGCAATGCCCTCGCGGTAAAAGCCGTAGCTGGGTTGGCCGTCCTTCACCTGCACCACCGCCAGCGAAGTTGGCAAGCGGCTGGTGCCCAGCACCATCTGCACCCGGTCCTTGGCCAACTGGGCCTGCATTTGCTCGCCGAATTGGTCTTGCGAAAAGCGGTTCAAAAAACTCACGCTGGCGCCGCGCAGGGATGCGGCCCGCGCCAGATTGAAAGGGCTGCCGCCCACATGGGGATGCAGCAGACCGTCGGGTGTGGCAACGCAGTCCATCAAAGCTTCGCCGAGTACGTAAATGGAGGTCATGGTGCAGAGTGCCAAAGGGCAATAAAGAGGGAAGAAACAGATTCCGCGCCGGGCCCGTCAAAGCCGGCTCCCGGGCGGGATGGGACAATTTTGCCACTACATTAAGGAATCACTTTTTCCAACACGAGGCCTGGTTTGAAAGTTTTTTTAGATTCCGCAGTCTCCACCTCCTGGCAGTTGCCCGCAGGCTGCCCACCGGTTGAAGGCGTCACCACCAATCCGACGCTGGTGTTGCAAGCGGGCCTGCCGGTCACGCTGGCAACCTACACCGGTTTGCTGCGTGCCGTGTCGGACGCCGGACTGGCCGAGTTGATGCTGCAACTGCCACGCCCGGATGTGACCGAGGCGCTGCAATGGCTGGACGTATTGCAATCCACGGCGGCCGGGGCACGCGTCAAGCTCACCATCAAGCTGCCTTGCCACCCGGACTGGCTGGCCTGCATACGGGCTGTGCAGGCCAAAGACCAGGCGATTTTGCTGACGGGCCTCAGCAACCCGGTGCAACTGCTGTGGGCGCATGGCTTGAAGGCGCAGTATGTGGCGCCCTATATCGGGCGTCTGGTGGCGGACGGGCGCGATGTCTGGCCCTTTATGCAAGCCTGCGTGGCGGTGCAGCAAGCCGATGGCCCGGCGCTGCTGGCAGCCAGCATCAAGTCACCCGATGTGTTGTCCCGGCTGATGGCTTACGGCGCAGCCGCTGTCACCCTGCCGCCGGCCAGCCTCGTGGCCTGGTCCGGGGACGCGCTGACCCATTCCGCCATGGCGCAGTTCGACCGGGACGTGGCAAGCAGCCAGTCGCTTTAAAAGAACAAAAAAAACAGCCGCCGGAAAAAATCCTGCGGCTGCATTTTTTTCACCAGAGGCACAAGGCCTCCGGGAAACCGGGAAGAATTACTTCTTCTTGGCGGTGGTCTTGACAACAGAGTTCAGAGCCTGCTCGGTAGCCGTAGTCAATTGCTTTTCAGCTTGTTCCACAGCCTTCAGGGCGGAAGCCTTGGCAGACTCCATGGCGTTCTGGCTGGCAGCAACAGCGGACTTCACGACAGCAAACACGGACTCGGAACCGGCGGGAGCGTTCTTGGCCATGTTGTCGAAAGCAGCCGTAGCAGCCTTTTGGGCTTCAGCAAACTTGGCTTCGGAAGCAGCCGTCAGTTCAGCGCTGGTTTCGGTAGCGATAGCGTAGACCGAACGGCCGTAAGCGATAGCTTGTTCAGCCAAAGGCTTGATCAGGGCAGTTTGGGCAGCCAGAGCATCGGCGGGGTTCTTGGCGCTGAAAGCGGAGGTGAAGTCACCGTTGTTGTCGAACATGACGGACTTGGCAGCAGCCAGGTTCAGGGTCACCAGCTTTTCGAAGCCAGCGAAAGCGGAAGCAGCCAGGGCTTGGGCTTCAGCAGCAGCAGTCTTGTTAGCGGCCAGAATTTGTTCAACGTTCAAAGTAGTAGCAGTCATGGAATTCTCCAAAAGGGTTTAAGAAAAATCCTGCGCTACAAACCCGCCCCGGGTAATCATGTTGCAGTGCAGCATGGCGCAATCATAATTCGGTTTTTGCGCGATGCAAGACTTTTTTGTTGCGACGCAGCATTTTAGAGACGGTGTCCTAAAAATGCCCCACCGCCCCGGTTTTGTCACACGCTGTTCAAACGGCTGTGGCAGGTCGCGTGGCTGGCTTGCAGACACCCAGCGTGCGGCTTATCCCAGTTGCACCGGCAGGCCTTGCCGGTCAAATGGCAGGTAGTTGCCCAAGTCGCCGCGCTTGATGCCTTCCACCATGGCCTGCAGCGGCAAGTCGGCATCGGTTGTGGAGGGTGGCTGTTGGCGCGTGCCGGACATGGCGGCAGAGAACACCAGCACCCAGTCATGCCCGAACTGCGCGGCCTCCGCCACCAGGGTCTCGAACGAGGCCAGTTCCTCCGGGCTCTTGTCCACACACATCAGCGGCGTGAGTGCACCCCCCTGCCCGGCTGCGAAGGCCGCGCGTTGTTCGGCGCTGGCGTCCTGCGGCAACTCTACGCCGGCAAAGACGAACAGCAGGCGCTGCGGCAGGGGTTGGGCCCGGGCTGCGCTCAGCAGGTCGTTGAAGTGTTCGATAGTCATGGGTTGTCCAGTTCGGGAATGCCAAAGCCGCGCTGCACGCCATGCGCTGGCGTCAGGTGGCTCACAAAGTCGATGGTGCGGGGGCGTAGACGGCCGGGCCTGCTGCCCACGGCCGTGCCCAGGCTGATGAAGCACAGGGCATGGTCAGCAGCCGCAAGGGAAAACAGGCGGCGCAAGCCCCCTGCCTTGAGCGCCTTGCCACTGGTCAGCGCCGAGGCAAAGCCCATGGCAGTTGCCATCAACAGAATGTTTTGCACGGCGCAGCCGGCGGACAGCAGCCGCTCGGCCAGATCGACCTCCGGGTCGCCCCGTTGCGCATCCACCACCACCAGCAGCAGGCAGGGTGCGCGAAAGGCTTTTTCACGCGCCTGCGCAAGCTGATCGGGCAAGGCGCTGGCATCACGCTCCAGCAAGGCTTGCGCAAATGATTCCGCCAGTAAAGCGCGCACCTCCTGCGGCACCCGCACAAAGCGCCAGGGCAGCAACTGCCCGTGGTCCGGCGCGCAGGCTGCAGCACCCAGAATCCGCGCCAGCTGCGCCGCATCCGGACCCGGGCCCAACAGGCGCTTGGGCAGGATGGTCTGGCGCGACTGCATCAGCGTCGCAGCCAGATCGGCCAACTCCATGGCGGGCGCAAGGCCTGCCGGTGGCAGCGCCGGTGCCGCAACTCGCAGCGCCTCACCCTCCGTGCCCGCCATTGCCAACAAGTCGGCTATGTTCGGGCTGCCAGCGGCAGGGTGAGGGGCGCTGTCCATCGCTAGCCGCAGGTTCCTACATGGCCGCACTGGGTGCAGTAGTCGCAACCATCCTTGCGGATCACGGCATAGGCACCGCATTCGCCGCACTTTTTGCCGACCATGGCCGGAGGCGAGGCGGGAATGCTGAGGGCTTTTTCGGCAGCTGCGGCGGCTTCTTCATGCGCGGCCGGGCTTTCGTTGCGGTGCGCAATGATTTGTTGCAGGGCATAGGCAATGGCCGCCACTTCGGAGTCATGCCACAAGGGAACGAGCGAACCGTCGGCCTTTTGGTAAGTGCCCAGACGCACCGGGCCGCGGTCCCAGGCGACCTTGCGCATGTCGCCCAGGGCACGCTCCAGGAAGCCGCCGCGGGCTGCCAGGGACATCAGGCGCATGCTAGAGGTAATCCATTGCTGCGACTCGCCACTCTGGCCCAGGGGCATGAAGAATTCGATCGCGCGCTGCAGGGTTCCGCTGCCGTCGGCCTTGGCCACGGGCAGGAAGGACACCACCAGGTACAGGGTCTTGTGACCTTCCTGCGTCCAGTACTCCACCTTCTCGGCCACAGCCGACAGGCCCCCCTTGGGGCGCTTGTCGATCACGGTGCGCATGGGGTCCACAAGCACTTCCACCGGGGCTGCCGGCTTGGTCACCGCGCCGGTGTCGAGCACCGAGCCCAGGATGGCGTTCGGGCGGTAAGTGGCCAAGCCCTTGAGGCGGGCGCGCCAAGCTTGCTGGTACAGGCCCTTGAAGTCGTCATAGGGGTAATCGGCCGGCACGTTCACCGTCTTGGAGATGGCGGTATCCACCAGCGGCTGCACCGCTTCCATCATGGCGATGTGGTCGGAGGCGGCCATTTCCAGCGCCGAGACAAAGTACTCGGGCAGCTTGGTGACGTCGCCGCCGAGCTCGCGGTACAGGCGCCAGGAATGGTCTTCCACCGCGTATTCAGACGTAGTGCCGTCAGACTCACGCTTCTTGCGGCGGTACATCCAGGAGAACGCCGGCTCGATGCCGTTGGAGGCGTTGTCGGCAAAGGCCAGGCTGACCGTGCCGGTGGGCGCAATGGACAGCAAATGGCTGTTGCGGATGCCGTGCTTGCGGATGGACTTCTGGATGTCTGCGGGCAGGCGGCTGGCAAAGGTGCCGGGGGCCAGATAGCCTTCGGCCTCGAATTTGGGGAACTTGCCCTTTTCCTGCGCCAGCTCGACGGAGGCACGGTATGCCGCATCGCGCATGCAGGTGGCGATTTTCTTGGCCATGTCACGACCCTCGGCCGAGTCGTAGCGCAGGCACATCATGGTCAGCGCGTTGCCCATGCCGGTAAAGCCGACACCGATGCGGCGCTTGGCGGCCGATTCGGCGCGTTGCTGCTCCAGCGGCCAGAAGGTGACGTCCAGCACGTTGTCCAGGGCGCGCACCTGGGTGGCCACCGACTTGGCGAAGGCGTCGAAGTCAAAACCGGCAATGCCGTCAAAGCCGAAGGCGTGGCGCACAAAACGGGTCAGGATGATGGGGCCGAGGTCGCAGCAGCCATAAGGCGGCAGCGGCTGCTCGCCGCAGGGATTGGTCGCGGCGATGTCTTCGCAATACGACAGGTTGTTGTCCTGGTTGATGTGGTCCAGGAACAGGATGCCGGGTTCGGCAAAGTCGTAGGTGGACTTCATGACCGTGTCCCACAGCTCACGCGCCTGCAGGGTCTGGTAGACCCACAGGCCGTCGGAGCGCTGGTAGGCGCCATTGGCCATGATGTCGGCGCCGGGCTTGGCGCGGTGCACCAGTTCCCAGGGCGCGTTGTCGTCCAGCGCGCGCATGAAGGCGTCGGGCATGCCGACCGACACATTGAAGTTGTTCCAGCGCCCGGGGGTGCGCTTGGCGGTGATGAACTCCAGCACGTCCGGATGGTCGATGCGCAGCACGCCCATCTGGGCGCCACGGCGCGCTCCTGCGCTCTCCACGGTGGAGCAGGATTGGTCAAACACATTGATATAGCTGCAAGGGCCGGAGGCCTGGGAATGTGTGCCCTTGACATCGGCGCCCTTGGGACGGATGCGCGAAAAGTCGTAACCCACACCACCACCGCGGCGCATGGTCTCGGCCGCCTCGCGCAGGGCTTCGTAAATACCGGGGTAGCCGCCATCGTCCACGCCCTGGATACAGTCACCCACGGGTTGCACAAAGCAGTTGATCAGGGTGGCCTGGATGTCGGTGCCGGCGGCACTCATGATGCGTCCGGCGCCAATCGCACCGGCGTACAGGTTTTCCAGGAAAACGCCTTCATAGCGCGCGCGATCGGCCTCTTTTTCTACGCTGGCCAGGGCCCGGGCAACCCGTTTGAAGACGTCCTCAAAGCCGGTTTCGCCGGGTTTGAGGTATTTCTCTTTCAGCACATCGTGGCTAATAGGCTGCACTTCACTGTTTTTAATGTTTTTTGTGGAACGATCACGTTTCATGGTTCTAGTCTTTCTGGTATTCATTGCCCGCTGGCATGCGCGCGCAGGACAGCGAGTGTGCCACGTCGGGCCGACCATTCTTGGCCACAGGGTGATCCCGGGCTTTGCGCTAGATCAGACAAGAATACGCACTCCTCACGCGATAAAAATAGGGGTCAGTACCAGCCCGCACCGCTGCCAGCGGCAAGCCCTTGCAGGCACAGGCCTGCCAGCGAAGTGGGCACTATTGCACCAAAGGCGAGTCGGCAGCATCGAGTTCAATCCCTTCCACCAGCGCCTGCCCGACCAGCAGTGTCATGTACTGGTGCAGGGCCTTGGCACGCGATTGCATGGCCAGTTGCGCCGCCACGCGTTCGCACACTTCGTCAAACGCCAGGGTCTTGCCCTCACGCCGTTCCAGCACGTCGATGATGTGAAAGCCAAAGCGGGTATGGATGAGACGCGGCTGCACGCCCAGGCCCACCGGCACCTCGGATTGGAAGAACAGGGTGGTGGCCAGTTCCGGCGCGCAGTCCTGCGGACCGACCCAACCCAGGTCGCCGCCCTGGGTGCTGGTGGGGCAGTTTGACAGCTCAGCTGCCAGTTTGCCGAACAGATCCACCGGCACGTTTTTGCCCAAGAGGCTGATCAGGGCCTTGTCGGCATGCACGCTCAAAGCCTGCACATTCACGCCCGGTGTCACGGCGAACAGGATGTGGCGCAGATGCACGGCCTGGCCGACGACGTACTGGGTTTTGCGGGCGTCATAGTAGCGCTGGCATTCTTCGTCTGTAGGCGCAGGCACTTGCACGGCGGCGTCCACCATGGACTCCAGCACGGCGCGTTCGGCTTCATCCAGCTCCGGCGCTTCCAGCACGTTCTCGCGCGGCAGCAGACCGGCGGTGACGGCCTGTTGGCGCAGCAGTTCGGTGTAGGCCAGTTCGCGCAAGGACTCTTCATCCGGGCGCAGGCCTGCAATGTGCAGGTTGATGCCGTTGATGGAGGCGATAGTCTCGGGCGCGATGTTCGCACTGCTTTGCTTGAAGGCAGCCGCGTCGTTGGCAGTTGGCGTGCCTATGGACGGATAGGCGTTCTTGTTGCCCTGTTGGGCAACACTGGCAGCCTTGGAGCCGCAGCCGCAAGTGCCGCCGCCGCCACAACCGTGGCTATTGGTTTGCGTTGTGTTCATGGGAGTTTTATTCCTGTTGAGCGTTTCAATGATTACGTTTTGTAGAGGCCGAAGTCACAGGGACAGATTGGTGCTCCGAGGTCAGCGGGGTAGATGTTTCCGTCCGTGTCCCCCGCCCGCTTAAGCGGGCTCCTCCTTTACCTCCCGGAAACATCCACCCCACTGCCCTCGGCAGCCTGCACGGTTGGTGCGCAATAAATTGGGGGCCCGACACCGATGTGCTCCAAATATGTTGGCTGGCGCAGGACGGCGTGGCACTCAGCGACGGTAGGTAAAGGAGGAGCCCCGCAGGGGCGGGGGACACGGACGTCGCTGAGTGCCACGTCGGCCTGCGTCCCGCGTGTCTTGATCCCAACGCCGGGGGACACGAACCGAGATGAGTACCACGGCGGCGTGCGTCCAAAAGTGTCTTCACACAGGCGTGCCATGGTCAGACAAGGTTCAGCGTGCGTTGCGACTCAGGGGCTCGCGCTCCACCAATCCCATGCGACGGCTGCGCACCAACTGGTGCGGGCGAATCACATAGGCCAGGGTGCCAAAGCCACTCCACACATGCACCAGCCGCGTGAACGGGAACACCAGGAAGATGCTCATGCCCAGGAACATGTGCAGCTTGAAAACCCAGCTGGCCTCATTCAGCAGCTCGGGCGCACCAGCGCGGAAGGTGACGATGTGCTGGGCCCATTCGGCCAGCTTGATCATCATGCTGCCGTCCAGATGCTCGGCCGACAAGGGAATGGTCGCCAGACCCAGGGCGAGCTGCAGCCACAACAGCACCAGCAGCACGATGTCGCTGGTCTTGGAGTTGATGCGGATGCGCTCGTCGCTCAAGCGGCGGTGCAACAACAGGCTCACACCGATAAAACCCAGCACACCAAACGCACCACCCGACACCATGGCCATGATCTGCTTGTTGCCCGCGCTGATGAAAGGCTCGTAGATGAAGTGCGGCGTCAACATGCCCACGGTGTGACCGCCCAGCAGGAACAGCACGCCGATGTGGAACAGGTTGCTGCCCCAGCGCAACTGGCCCCGGCGCAACATCTCCGAAGAGTCGCTCTTCCAGGTGTACTGGTCGCGATCGAAGCGGACCAGGCTGCCCAGCAGGAAGATGGTCAGACAGATGTACGGGTAGTAACCGAACAAGAGGTTGTCGAGGTAAGTCATATGCGTGCTCCTTGGGCATGGGCTTCTGGTGCTTTCTGGCCTTTGGCAAAAACGGAGGCGGCGGTAGCGGAAGCAACCGGCGCCGGGGTCTTGCGAACAATGTGAATCGGCTGGGCTTCACCCGGCTTGGACTGGCCCTTGGTCGAGCAGCCATCAAAGGCTTCCGGCTCCTGCCAGACATCGTCCATGGCCTCATCGGCCACGATGGCCACGGCCTGCACGCGCTGGCCGCAGAGTTCCAGCACAGCGGCGATGGGCGCGGCATAGGGGCTGCCGCGTTGCAGCAGCGCACTGAAGACAGCGGTGAGGATGTGGGCCATCTCGCCCATGAACTCCATCGCCAGTTTGGGCGGCTGGGTGGAGGCGAACTCCAGCACCACGCACAAATGGTCGGGCAGCTCTTCGGGCGCCATCAGCATGCCGGCCTTCTCGTAGGTCTGCACCAGATCCACCATCGCCGGGCCGCGCTCGCGCGAATCGCCATGGATGTGCTCGAACATGTGCAGCGAGGTGGCGCGTCCGCGGTCGAAGGTTTCGACGTAACGCGCTTCCACCTCCATGGGGTCCAGGCGTGCGAGCTCTGCCGCAAAGGCGTGCAGCTCTTCGCGGCGTGCAGAGGGTATTACGGCCTCCTTGTCGATGGCCTGCAGCAGCTCGGGCAGATGGCTGCGCAGTTCAGCGTCCGGGTAGGCCATCAGCAGGGCCAAGGCACGCAGGGAATAACGGTTGTCTTTCATGGCGTGCTTTCTTTAGACGTAAGACTTGATGGGAATGGTGCGTGGCTTGGAGCCGCCAAACAGACTGGTCTCTGACGATCCGTCCGAGCACCCATTGCCGAACGAAAAGCCGCAGCCGCCGCGCAAATCAAACGCGTTTTCGGCGTACTCACGGTGGCTGGTCGGAATCACAAAGCGGTCTTCGTAGTTGGCGATGGCCATGATCTGGTACATCTCTTCCACCTGGGCCACAGTCAAACCGGTCTGCTCCAGCACAGCCAGGTTTTGCTCCTGGTCCACATGCTTGCTGCGCTGGTAGGCGCGCATGGCCAGCATGCGTTCCAGGGCGCGCACCACGGGGGCGGTGTCACCGGCAGTCAGCAGGTTGGCCAGGTACTGCACGGGAATGCGCATCTGGGCCAGGTCCGGAATCTCGCCGTTCACGCCGATGTGTCCGGCATTCGCTGCACTCGTGATGGGCGAGAGCGGCGGCACATACCAGACCATGGGTAACGTCCGGTACTCGGGGTGCAGCGGCAGGGCCACCTTCCAGTCCACGGCCATCTTGTAGACCGGGCTGTTGCGTGCGCCTATCAGCCAGGTCTCGGGGATGCCGTCCAGGCGGGCCTGCGCAATCACCTTGGGGTCGTTGGGGTTGAGGAAGATGTCCAGTTGCGCCTGGTACAGGTCCTTCTCGTCCACCACACTCGCCGCTTCGGCAATGCGGTCTGCGTCGTACAGCACCACGCCCAGGTAGCGGATGCGGCCCACGCAGGTCTCGGAGCAGACGGTGGGTTGACCGGCTTCGATGCGCGGGTAGCAGAAGATGCACTTCTCGGCCTTGCCGCTTTTCCAGTTGTAGTAAATCTTCTTGTAGGGGCAGCCGGAGACGCACATGCGCCAGCCGCGGCACTTGTCCTGGTCGATCAGGACAATGCCGTCGTCTTCGCGCTTGTAGATCGAGCCGCTCGGGCACGATGCCACGCAGGCCGGGTTCAGGCAATGCTCGCACAGGCGCGGCAGGTACATCATGAAGGTGTTTTCAAACTGGCCGACCATGTCCTTTTGCACCTGGTCGAAGTTGGCCAGGTTGGCGTCCTTGCTGCGCTTGCTGAATTCACCACCCAGGATTTCTTCCCAGTTCGGGCCCCAAGTGATCTTCTCCATGCGCTTTCCGGTGATCAGGCTGCGCGGGCGTGCTGTGGGCGCGTGCTTGACCTCGGGCGCCGACTGCAGGTGGTCGTAGTCGAAGGTGTAGGGCTCGTAGTAGTCGTCAATCTGCGGCATGTTGGGGTTGGAGAAGATGCGCATGAGCAACTTCCACTTGCCGCCCTGCTTGGGCTCAATCGAACCGTCGGCCTTGCGGACCCAGCCTCCGTTCCACTTGTCCTGGTTTTCCCACTCCTTGGGGTAGCCGATACCGGGCTTGGTCTCGACGTTGTTGAACCAGGCGTATTCCATGCCGGGGCGGCTGGTCCAGACGTTTTTGCAGGTGACCGAACAGGTGTGGCAACCAATGCATTTGTCCAGGTTCAGCACCATGGCGATTTGGGCGCGTATTTTCATGTTGTGTTCTCCTTATGCCTGGATAGTGGGAGCGGCTTCGCCGTCCAGCCAGTCGACCTTGCGCATCTTGCGCACCACCACAAATTCATCGCGGTTGGTGCCAATGGTTCCGTAGTAGTTGAAGCCGTAGCTGAACTGCGCGTAGCCGCCGATCATGTGCGTGGGCTTGGTCACGATGCGGGTGACCGAGTTGTGGATGCCGCCGCGTGTGCCGGTGATTTCTGCACCGGGTGTGTTGATGATTTTTTCCTGCGCGTGGTACATCATCACCATGCCCACCTTCACCCGCTGGCTGACCACCGCACGGGCCGCGATGGCACCGTTGATGTTGAAGAGTTCGACCCAGTCGTTGTCCTCAATGCCGGCCACCCGGGCGTCGTCTTCACTCAGCCAGATCACCGGGCCACCGCGATTGAGCGTGAGCATCATCAGGTTGTCGGTGTAGGTGCTGTGAATGCCCCACTTCTGGTGCGGCGTGATGAAGTTCAAGGAAATTTCCTTGTTGCCATTGGGCCGTCGTTCCATGATGCCGGTGACGGCCTTCAGGTCCACCGGTGGGCGGTAACTGGTCAACCCCTCGCCAAACGCGATCATCCAGGGGTGGTCCAGGTAGAAGTGCTGACGACCGGTCAGGGTGCGCCATGGGATCAGCTCATGCACATTGGTGTAACCGGCGTTGTAGCTCACGGTCTCGCTCTCAATGCCGCTCCACGTCGGTGAAGAAATAATCTTGCGCGGCTGGGCCTGGATGTCGCGAAAGCGGATCTTCTCGTCTTCGCGGTGGATGGCCAGGTGCGTGTGGTCGCGCCCTGTGATCTTGCCCAGGGCTTCCCAGGCCTTCACGGCCACATGGCCGTTGGTCTCGGGGGCGAGTTGCAGCACCACTTCGCAGGCATCAATGTCGCTTTCGATCTTGGCCATGCCCTTGGTGACACCCTCGGCATGCACCTTGCCGTTGAGTTCGGCGAGTTGCTGGACCTCGACCTTGGTGTCCCAGCCAATGCCCTTGCCGCCGTTGCCGACTTTTTCCAAGAGCGGGCCCAGAGCCGTGAAGCGCTTGAAGGTGTTGGGGTAATCGCGCTCGATCACCGCGATGCTGGGCGCCGTCTTGCCGGGAATCAGATCGCAGTCGCCGCGCTTCCAGTCGCTCACGCCAAAGGGCTGGGCCAACTCAGAAGGTGTGTCGTGCATCAACGGTGTCAACACCACTTCTTTTTCCACACCCAGGTGGCCGACGCAGACCTTGCTATAGGCCTCGGCAAAGCCCTTGTAAATATCCCAGTCGCTCTTGCTCTGCCAGGCCGGGTCCACCGCGGTCGAGAGTGGGTGGATGAAGGGATGCATGTCGCTGGTATTCAGATCGTTCTTCTCATACCAGGTGGCCGTGGGCAGCACGATGTCGGAATACAGGCAGGTGGTGCTCATGCGGAAGTCCAGCGTGACCAAGAGGTCCAGCTTGCCTTCCGGCGCCTTGTCGTGCCATTGCACCTCAGCGGGCTTGGCATCGTCTACGCCCAAATCTTTGCCCTGCACACCGTGGGTGGTGCCCAGCAAATGCTTCATGAAATATTCATGGCCCTTGCCGGAGGAACCCAAGAGGTTGGAGCGCCAGACAAACATATTGCGCGGCCAGTTGGCGGGGTGGTCCGGGTCTTCGCAGCTCATCTTCAGCGAGCCGTCCTTGATCGACTTCACCACATAGTCTTTGGGGTCCATGCCGGCGGCCGTCGCGTCCTTGACCACTTGGAAGGAATTGGTCTGCAACTGCGGCGCGCTGGGCAACCAGCCCATGCGCTCGGCGCGCACGTTGTAGTCGATCAGGCTGCCGCCGTATTTCGATTTGTCGGCCAGGGGTGACAGGATTTCTTCCACACCCAGCTTCTCGTAGCGCCACTGGTCGGTGTGCGCGTAGAAGAAGCTGGTGCTGTTCATCTGCCGGGGCGGGCGCACCCAGTCGAGTGCGAAGGCCAGCGCGGTCCAGCCGGTTTGCGGGCGGAGTTTTTCCTGCCCCACATAGTGGGCCCAGCCGCCGCCGCTCTTGCCGATGCAGCCGCACATCATCAGCATGTTGATGATGCCGCGGTAGTTCATGTCGCTGTGGTACCAGTGGTTCATGGCCGCGCCGATGATGACCATGGACTTGCCCTTGGTCTTGTCGGCGTTGTCGGCAAACTGGCGCGCCACGGCAATGATCTGGTCGCGCTTGACGCCGGTGATCTTCTCTTGCCAGGCGGGGGTGTAGGGCGTGTCGTCGTCGTAACTGGTAGCGGCGTTTTCACCCTCAATGCCACGGGCCACGCCGTAGTTGGCCACCGTCAGGTCGAACACGGTGGCGATCAGCGCATAGCGCTCAACGCCTGCCTTGCCCAGCTTGATGCGACGCACCGGCACCTTGCGCACCAGGATGTCGTCAATGGCGGCGCCCTGCTTGTTGGCGCTGAAGTTGGGCGTGTCGATGCCACCGAAATACGGGAAGCCGACATCGCCGATTTCGTAGTCGGCGGCCACACCTCCGGTGGAGGCTTCCATCAAACTCAGCTTGAGTTTGACGTCGCCATCATGGCGGGCTTCCTTGTCTTCCAGATTCCACTTGCCCACGTCGGTGCGGTCTTCCGCGCCCCAACGGAAACCAATGGAGCCGTTCGGCACCACGATCTTGTCGGACTCGTCGATGGCCAATGTCTTCCACTCGGGGTTGTTGGCCTGGCCGAGCTTGCCATTGAAGTCGCTGGCACGCAGATAGGCGCCGGGCACCAGCACCGTGCGGCCATCGGGCAGCTTGCGCTCTTCCAGCTGCACCAGGTTCGGCATGTCGGTGAAGCGGCGCACGTAGTCGTCAAAGTACGCGCTGCGTTTGTCGAAGTAAAACTCTTTCAGGATCACATGGCCCATGGCCATGGCGACGGCCGCGTCAGTGCCCTGCTTGGGGTGCATCCACAGATCGGCCAGCTTGCTGATCTCGGCATAGTCGGGCGTGATGGCCACGGTCTTGGCGCCCTTGTAGCGCACCTCGGTGAAGAAGTGGGCGTCGGGCGTGCGGGTCTGGGGCACGTTGGAACCCCAGGCGATGATGAAGGTGGAGTTGTACCAATCGGCCGACTCGGGCACGTCGGTCTGCTCACCCCAGACCTGGGGCGAGGCCGGAGGCAGGTCGCAGTACCAGTCGTAAAAGCTCATGCACACGCCGCCGATCAGGCTGAGGTAACGGCTGCCCGCGGCATAGCTGACCATGGACATGGCGGGGATGGGCGAGAAGCCGATCACGCGGTCCGGGCCCCATTTCTTGGCGGTGTAAACATTGGCGGCGGCGATGAGCTGGTTGACCTCATCCCAGCTGCTGCGCACAAAGCCGCCGAGGCCACGTTGCTTGACCCATTGCGAACGGGCGTCGTTGTTTTCGACAATCAAGGTCCAGGCGTTAACCGGGTCTTTGGCCACGGCCAGCGCGGCACGCCACTGCGTGAGCAGACGGGCGCGGATCATGGGGTATTTGACGCGGTTGGCACTGTACAAATACCAGCTGTAGGAGGCGCCACGCGCACAGCCACGGGGTTCGTGGTTGGGCAGATCGGCGCGGGTACGGGGGTAGTCGGTCTGCTGGGTTTCCCAGGTGACGATGCCGCCCTTGACGTAAATTTTCCACGAGCAGGAGCCCGTGCAGTTCACGCCGTGGGTGCTGCGCACGATTTTGTCGTGGGCCCAGCGGTCGCGGTAGGCGTCTTCCCAGGTGCGGTCTTCACCGGTGGTGAGGCCGTGGCCGTCGGAAAAGCTTTCCTTCGGTGCCGAGAAGTGGCTCAGGCGGTCCAGAAAATGGCTCATTGTTTACTCCAAGTGAAATACGTTTTGGGTGCCAACATTTGTTTGTTAACTCTTGTGGTGGCCTGCTTGCGTGCCCAGGTTTGTGTGCCTGCTTTTGTGGTGGCCGAGGTCAGCGGGGTAGATGTTTCCGTCCGTGTCCCCCGCCCGCTGAAGCGGGCTCCTCCTTTACCTACCGGAAACATCCACCCCACTGCCCTCGGCTGCGAACAGCGTTGGTTCGCGATGACTAAAAACATTTGTGTGCCCACCGTGCTTGCCGACGCAGGACGGTGTGGCGCTCCGCTTCGGTAGGTAAAGGAGGAGCCCACGCAGTGGGCGGGGGACACGGACGAAGCGGAGTGCCACGCCGGCCTGTGTCCAGAAGAGGCAGAGCCCGGAAGTGCCTTCATTCCCATATGCATGAACCCCGAAGTAAGCGATGACATAAGTGCCTTCATGGGTTCTTGAACTCAGAAGTCGGGCGCAGATAAAACCACCAGTTCAGCACCAGACACAGCGCATAAAAAATGGCGAATCCATACATCGCAATCTGCGGCGTACCAGCCTTGATCTGCGAACCAATCACCACTGGCGCGATGAACGCGCCGTAGGCTGCAATGGCCGAAGTCCATCCCAACACCGGGCCGGCTTGGGTACGATCAAAGATCACACCGATGGTGCGGAAGGTGGAACCGTTGCCGATACCGCTGGCCGTGAACAACACAATGAACAGCGTCATGAACGGCATGAAATACTGCTCAGGTGTGGCCGAACCATAGGCCAGCAACATCACATAACCCACGGCAACAGATGCCAGCACCATCACGGCCGAGATCGCCTGCGTGACGATGGAGCCGCCGATCTTGTCGGAAATCCAGCCGCCAATGGGCCGCACCAGCGCGCCCACAAAGGGGCCGATCCAGGCATAGGTCAGGGCCGAGGGAGCATGGGGATTCTTTAGCGTGTGCTGCATGATGCCGGCCGCATCGGGCACATGGCTGATGCCGAAGATCACCGTGATGGACAGGGGCAGCGCCATCGAGAAACCGATGAAGGAACCGAAGGTTACGATGTACAGCAGGGTCAGCGACCAGGTGTGCTTGTTGTGAAAAATGGCGAACTGCTTGGCGATGTTTTCCTTCATCGGCCCGAAGGCGGCCAGGCGCATGACCATCAGCGTGCTGAACACGATCAGCGGCATGGCAATCCACATGTTCAGGATGCCCAGACCGGTGGGTGCGGGCAGGTACAGATACAGACCCAGGCCGGCGGGAACAAACGACAGGGTGTAGAGCCAGATGATTTTCAGGAAGGCGGCAATCGTGCCGCCACTGTCCGGCGTCACCGTCTTCAGGTTGTTCATGCCGAAGAAGCACAGCACAGACAAGGGAATCAGCGACAGCAGCCAGGCAAAGCCGGCGTTCTGAATCCAGGTGGGGGTGCCGGCCGCGATCTTGCCCAGAATCCAGCCGCTGTCCTTCACCAGCATGGTGGATTCGCCACCCAGGCCGCCGAACAGGCTCATGGTCATCACCAGCGGGATCACGATCTGCATGGTGGTGACGCCGAAGTTGCCCAGTCCCGCATTCAGACCGAGCGCCGTGCCCTGCAGGCGCTTGGGAAAGAAGGTGCTGATGTTGGACATGGAGCTGGCAAAGTTGCCGCCGCCCACGCCCGACCACAGGGCCATCAACTGGAAGGTCCACAGCGGCCACTCGGGGTGCTGCAGCACGATGCCGGTGCCCATGGCCGGGGCCAGCAGCATGGCCGTGGTGAGGAAGATGGTGTTGCGTCCACCGGCCACCCGGATCAGGAAGGAAGCCGGGATGCGCATGGTGGCACCGGCCAGACCGGCGATGGCCGTGAGCGAGAACAGCTCGGCCTGGGTAAAGGGGAAACCCAGGTTGAGCATCTGCACCGTGATGATGCCCCACATGCCCCAGATGGCGAAGCCGCACAGGAGTGCCGGCACCGAGATCCAGAGGTTGCGGTGGGCGATTTGCTTGCCGGTGCTTTCCCAGAACCTGTCGTCCTCGGGGCGCCAGTCGGCAATGTCAGCGCCACTGGCGGCGCCGGGGGCAATGGTGGTTTGGGTGCTCATAAGCGTCCTTCGCAAGGGGAAATGGGATTTGTAGTTAGGCGGTGGCGGGCAGCGAACGGTCATGCTTGCCCATGACCTGGCGGCTGCGCACCTCGGTCCAGTACATCCAGATCAGCGACACCCAGACCACGCCATACATAAGCATGAAAGCGCTGGAGCGGATGCCTGTGATATCCATCAAAGCGCCAAACAGAATGGGCAAAATAAATCCGCCCATGCCGCCGGCCAGGCCGACGATGCCGCTGATGGTGCCGATGTTCTGGCTGTAGTCGTCGCTGATGTACTTGAAGACGCTGGCCTTGCCAAAGGCAAAGGCAATGCCCAGGATGAACATCAGGGCGGTGAACACATACACGTTCAGGCCGATGTGGAAGGTGCTGGGGCCGCTCACCGTCATCACGGTGAAATCGGTCTGCGGATAGCTCAGCAAAAACAGGCAGACCCAGCTCACCCACAGCACCCACCAGGTCACGCTGTGCGCGCCGTATTTGTCCGACAGAATGCCGCCAAAGGCGCGCAGCACACCGCCGGGCAGCGAGAAGCAGGCGGCCAGCAGGGCAGCGATGCGGATGTCCAGGCCGAACTCGCCGACGTAGTACTGCACCATCCACAAGGCGAGGGCCACATAGCCGCCAAACACAATGCTGTAGTACTGGCAGTACTTCACCACCTTGGGGTCTTTGAGGGCCTTGAGCTGGTCGCGGAAGGTCAGGGTGTGGGGCACCAGGTGCTTGGGGTCGCTGTAGCTAAAGGTCCAGAACAGCACCAGCGTGCCCAGCATGATGGCCGCATACACATGGGGCACCATGGTCCAGCCAAAGGCCACCAGCAGCACGGGGGCGAGAAACTTGTTGACGGCCGAGCCGGAATTTCCGGCGCCATAAATGCCCATGGCCGTGCCCTGTTTGTTCTTGGGGAACCAGCGCGCCACATAGGGCGTGCCCACCGAGAACGAACCACCGGCCAGGCCGACGAACAGACCGATGGTGAGGAAGTGCCAGTATTCGGTGGCGTAGCCCATCATCCAGATGGCGGGCACGGTGATGGCCATCAGCGTGGCCATCACGATGCGGCCACCAAAGCGGTCGGTCCAGATGCCCAGCGGCACGCGAATCAGGGAACCGGTGAGCACCGGCATGGCGGTGAGCAGGCCGAACTGGGTCGAGTTGAGGTTCAGCATCTTCTTGATCGGGATACCGATCACGCCAAACATCATCCAGACCATGAAGCACACGGTAAAGGCCAAGGTGCTGACGATCAACACCGACCAGGCTTGTTTTGAATTTTTGATTTCCGTAGCCATGCACACTCCTAAAGGGACAGGCATGACTTTCGGTGTTTAGGTCTGCCTTGAATATCCTCCCAAGGAACGCGTGATTACGCTAATAAGAACTAGGGCCGCCGCAGCGGCCTAGTTCCAAAGTAGTAGAGGGCCAAGTGACGGGCCATCTGTTGATAAAAATCAACCCAGACCGCGTGCCGCCGCGTACACCGCTACCTGCACGCGGGACGTGAGGTTGAGCTTGCGGAAGATGTGCTGCACATGCACCTTGACGGTGGTCTCGGCGATATCGAGTTCGCGGGCGATCAGTTTGTTGCTGTCGCCACGGGCAATCAGGCCCAGGATTTCACGCTCACGCGCGGACAGGGATTCGAGCGCCGCGTCCTGCAGACCCGGCACCCGGACCGCTGCCTCGGCCGCGCTCCCCGCACCCGGGGTCTTGGCCCGAAAGGCAGTGACAAACTTGGTCATCATGTCCGGGCTGATCACGCACTCACCGCCGAACACTTTCTCAATCGAGTCGCACAGTTGCTCGGACTCTACCGTCTTGAGCAGATAGCCGTCTGCCCCGGCCAGCATGGCGGCGGCCAGATCGTCCTCGTTCTCGCTCACGGTCAGCATCAGGATGCGGGCCGCCGGGTAAGCATCCTTCAATGCCGGTATGCCATCGACACCGCGCACCCCGGGCAGGTGGTTGTCCAGCAGGATCACATCCGGCTGCTGCGCGCCGCAGCAGCGCAGCGCCTCTCCCATGTCCCCCGCCTGGCCCGCAATGGCAAAACGCCCGTCCTGCGACAGCAGCGCGATCAGCCCGCGGCGAAACAGATTGTGGTCATCAACGACCAGCAGGGTGATGGGGTTCATGCCCCTATTGTCCGGTCTAAAACAAACCGGAAGCGATGTTGATGGTCAGGGCCACCAGCGTGGTGTTGAAAAAGAAGGCCAGCACGCAGTGCAGCGTGCCGGTCCGGCGCATGGTGCGGCTGGTGAAGCTCACATCGGCGGTTTGGCCCGAGGTGCCGATGACGCAGGCGAAATACAGAAAGTCCCCGTAGTCCGGCGGCTGTCCGCCGGGGAACTCCAGGCCGCCATGCGCACCGTGCAGTGCGCTGACGTAGTAGTCGTGCGCGTAGTGCAGGGCAAACATGGTCTGGGTAAAGGCCCAGGAGCTCGCAATGGTCAGCGCCGCCAGCGCAATATGGGCGTAACGTGTTTCGCCCTGCAGGTTCTTGACAACCGCCAGTTCGGCCACGATGGCGCCTATGCACATCAGCGCGGCCGTCACCACCAGCAGCAGCACCATGCTGCGGCCCTCGTCCTGTTGCAAGGCCCGGACCCGCATGCGCTCGTGGCTGGACCAGAACATCATCTTGACGGCCAGCAACAGGTACAGAATGGCGCCCGCATTCCAGCCCACAATGGCTCGGGTCACCGTGAGCTGCGCGAGGCTGTCCGGCAGATAAAAGAAGGTCGCCAGACCCACGGCAATGCTGCCCAGAAGGCGCGGCCGCGCCAGCAGAAGCCTCACCGGATAAGGCTTGTCGAGATGGGGGTGTACAGGTATTTCGATCATGGCCAGGGTTGTAGCACGCCCGCCCCTGTCCAACCGCAATGCGCGCGCGATCCGAATATGGGTGGGCTTATGGTGCCTTTCTGGACGCAGGGCGATTGGGGGATGCTGCTGGATACTTATATGGCGGGCGGGTGAGCAGCCGACTTCCGAAAAATCAACACGCCAATGGTTGCCGCTCCATTACAGTCATAGCCAGTCTCCTCGGGACATCTCGCAAGCAGTCATAAGGCTTGGTACCAGATTGCCGGTCAATTTCGGCGGCATCAGCGATTGCCGGACTCCGGCAAGTTGAGACCCGACCAGGAGCAGGGCCGACATTGCTGACACTGTCTACCTGTGTACTCAGGTTGCGCAGGTTCTCGGACGTGGCCTTCAGGTTTTCGATGGCCTTGGGCAGGTCTTGTGACTTCAAGCGCTCCAGGGTCTTCTCGGTCTCGATGAGGGCTTTCATTGCCTGTTCACTGGTGTTAACCGAGTCTGTACCCACTTTCGGGCCGTCTTGGTTTATTGAATCGGTGATTTTCGCGAAGGTGCTTTTGACTGACTTGAGGTTCAGAGCCAACCCCATAAACTTCTTTCCTACGTCTTCAAACGGTCGTGTTATCGAGACGACCGGCTTGATCCCAATAATCTGGATATTTGGAACGGACAATGTCCTTAGCGTATCGCCCATGGTTTGCAGCGGGCCGGCAACCTGAATCAGAACCTCAGAGGTCGCATTCAGGTCCCTTGTCAATTGTGTGCCCTGACTGAGCAGTCGTTGAGTTCCGCCTTGATATCTGTGAGCGCTTTGCGTGCTTCCACCAGCACCTGCTGGGTTTCGTTCAGCATGGCCTGCCGGACTTCGACAGTCTCTGCCGTTCGTATCACCACATCAGACACAGCGCTGATCGATGTTGCAAGTGAACGGGAAAATTGACCGAATGACGCCTGGAAGTTCACATAGCCCCAGATGATCGCCACCGCCAGCAATACGCTGAGGGTGAGCTGCAGCCAGGCCAGAAGGGTGAAAAGAATATTTCTTGATTTCATGGGGGCTGTAGCACGGAACTGTGGCTACTGCATTGCAGTACGCACGGCCATCGCCAGTCCCGCAACCGCTATCAACCCAACGCCAATGCACATGCCAGTCAAGCGGCTTGTACGCGACCGTTCAACTTCAACTTCTTTCGCGAACTGGACGTTTTGGGCTTCAAGACTTTTTAGCAGTTCGCTGTATATGTCGATTTTTTTGATCAGAAGACTGTTCTGCTTCTCTAGAACCTGTATCGCCAACCCATCCGCCTCCAATCGCGCAATGAGTTGATGACTTTGCTTCTCAACCACTTCAAATTGTTTACGAGTTACTTCAACAAAATCTGCAAAGCGAAGGCTTTGCTCAGCAAGTGCATTCGTAATCTCCAGTGACGCACGGACTTGAGTCTGTATGTCGATCAAAGCTACCCCGTCGACTGCACTACTTGAATGTAGGCCAGCCTTTGTGTCCGAGGTCGATTCAGCATCGGCAGGACTTCTCAATTCAGTTGCCCCTTTTCCAGAAACCTTACGCCAAAGGGTTTTTGCACTCTCCGCTATTTGCGGAGATGCGTCTTTAATTTCCTTCCCCGCCTTTGCCAGTTCCTTGAAGGTGTAATAGCTACCCAACACAACAGCCGTAGAAATTGGTTCCACAATACGCTCCCTAAGTTCGATCCATTTATTAGCAGTTTACTACCTAATACTTGTCGTCACTTCTTGCGTCGATTCGAAAACAGAGTAATCGCTTTTGCAGCCTTACCCGCCGCATCGCGAATGGAGGCAGACGCAACAACCGCACCCTTTTCCATACCATCTTTCAGATGGCCAAAAGCTTCTGACTTCGACAGCGCATCGGCTTTGGAAACTGCGGTGGCCCCAAGGGTTTGCGCACCTGCAGTCACAGCTTGAGCACCACTTTTCATTTTGTTAGCCAGACCATCCTTGAAACCGGCAAGGCCATCGCCGAATGACCTGCACGCCGCATCCGCAAATATCACTTCCACGCGCTTGAGTATCAATTCCTCGCGCTCGTCGACGACGCCATCAGACTCCATCACTTCCTTGAGAAAATCTACCAGGTCCTTGGACATCACTGCGTAGTTACAGTCCGGGTTTGACTTCTTGTAGGCGACAAGCTCGTCGGCGACGGCAGTAATTTTGAATTGATCAAGCCTTGGCTCTATCAGAGCCATACCAGCCTCAACAAAGCTTGGGTCGTATCCCCATTGATCAATGAAGTATTTTCGAATGCATTGACGTTCCTGGTCTGATATGTGCCCGTCTGCATGGGCGACCTTGAGCGCCAAGGGCATCATCAAGTCGAACAGTTTTGTACCTATGATATCCAGAGGGGTGTTGATGCACTTGGGGATGACCGTGATACGGCTTCCGGTTGCGCCGCCCAACGCATGCATGATGCCGAACCACGCGCCACCCGATGCCGCCGCGGCCGCTATAACCCAGCCGACAGGGGTTACAGCCGTGCCCAAACCAATCAATGCGAGAGCGCCATGTGGTGCAAAAAAAGTCGTCGCAATAATTGACGACTTGGCTATTCCAGCACCGCCGCCCACTGCCCCCAAAAGATCCCAATACTTGCGTACGGCGTTGGCATTGCGCAACTCGGCGTAAGCGTCCTCGCCAATGGCGAGCTTTGCCTTGAATCGCATTTCATCTTTAACCACTCTCTCAACATCTGTGGGTCGCTTGTCGTTCGCCGCATCAGGTTTGGCCGACTCAAAACTGGCAGCAGGGCTGGCAAGTGGATCATTCACGCCCACCGTAAGCGAGGGCTTTGGTTCCAGCTCAACCTCGCTCAGCAAATCACTGATCAATGCGAAGGCTTGAGAAATGGGGAGGCGGCCTGATTCCACTTGCTCGATAAAACGAAACGCGACGTCAGGCGGCACCACATCTTTGGAAATCAGGTCACGCAGTGCGATGATGAATCTCGTTCCGTCGGCATCTGCGATGTCACCCACTGCTTCTTTGGCCGCAATGTCTCGTGATTCTTCACGGTACCGATTTAACAGCTCGGTCTTCTTTCCTTCTGACATTCCGCCATTGCGAATTAGTCGTGACACTGTATAGGCCGCTGCTCCAGCTGCCGCTGCCCCGCCCAAGACCCAGCCCACTGGTGTTGCCGCGACAACTGTCATCCCAAGCCAACTCGCAACAGATGTCACACCAAAAATCGATGTTGCACCGACAGTTGCGGCAATTGTGCCGACCGCAGCAGCGCCTAGACCGGCACCAACGACAGTGATGCCTACATCACCAAGAATTCGCCCCTTATCATCCGGCCTACGTTCCAAATCATCGATCAATTGAACAAGTTGTGCTTTTGTGAGTTTGGTGGGAACTGACATTTTGTTGGCTTTTTTGAATTGGAATTGGGTAGACGTGGCTGTGGGGAAAATCACTTTGGTGGTTGTGTTTCCATGCAGGCCTTTGACATGGCTAGAGCCTGTGAAAGCGGCATGCGGCCTGCCTCCACCATTTCAATAATTCTGAAGACGCTTGCTATTGGGATGACATCAGCATTGACAAGTTCGCGCAAAGAAATGATGAACTTTGTTCTGTCATCGTCCGTTATCGATGTGGATTGCTCGGCAGCTTCGATATCCTTGACTTGAATCCGGTATTTTTCCAAGAGCGCGGCTTTATGCCCTTCCGCTACGCTACCGCTGCGGACCATATTCGCTAGGGCATATCCCAATAGCCCCAAGCCAGAGGCGAAACCGATCAATAAAGTCAGCGACAGACCCGTCAAAAACAGCGCCGGTATCCATCCGAAAAATTGCGCCGCAACGGACAAGTCAAAGACAGACTTTATTCCCGCAACCGCTGCAACTGAAGCCAAGTGAGCGCCAGAAGCACTGACTGACACTATTCCCACTTCACCTAAGACGCGAATTTTGTCATTCAGATTATTCTTCAGTTCGTCTATCAATTGCAGCAGTCTCTCCTTGGAGACCTTTGGCAGCGGCGCCATTTCAAGCGCCCTGAATACGTGCCCCGTTCAGTGCCAGATTGAATATATCGATCAATAGTTTAAAGAACGCTGTCGCAATCTCTATGACGTCTTGCCCGATGGTGAGGATGCCAGAGTTCTGAGACCGACCTATTGCCGCCTTATCAAGCCGATGACCAGCCAGAGCCCCAACGGCAACACCCAACATGGTTGCAATTGGCGCGAGAAGCGGCCCAATCAATGGGACTGTGTTGACCAATGCACCAAGCGCAGCGCCAATTGCAATGCCGATGGCCATGTTCGGATGCGCTTTCACGAACTCAATGATCTTCATCAGAACCATTTTTCCGACGTTGACCACACGCTTTCCAACTTCGGCAGTGATCTCAGCCACACCCTCGAGCCGAATCGCCACTTCGTCTGGCAAACCGAGGTCCTTGAGCCAAGCGTAAAAGTCGCTGCTGGACATTGACTCTGACTCCGCATTCAAAATGGCCAGTTCCAGATTGGCCTGTGCGGGGGTCAAAACATTGGCTGCCATGGGATCCTCCTGTAATGCGCAAATTTATGTAGATCCACAGCATATCCCTAAATCACTGGCTTTCCTTGTGTTTCGGGCGACGGAAGAGCAGTGCAAACCCCATGACTACGATGACACCTACTGCCAATATCAAGGCAAACTTCAACAGCGAAAACCAGACAGAGATTTGCCCCAAGGTCACTGCGAAAGCCATCAAACCGGCAAGTGCCGTAAATATCCAGAACATGATCAATTTCCTTTCATGGCAACATCGCCATGAGGGGAAGATAGTGTGGTCGAATGACAGGTGGTGTCGTTTCTCAAAGGGTTTTGAGTTCAGCAGACCTTTGTTTTTGCGGCATGGCTTGCTGCAAGTAATCTGTCAGCCCCTGTTCCAGCAGTTGCTGGTATTGCGGCGGCTCAATTATGCGGACATGTGGAATCCAGTATCGAATGATCGGCAGCACCTCGTCGCTATGCACAACGGTGGTGGACACCAGAATGTCTCCGCCTTCTGTTTCAGTTTCAATGACCTGGTTCGGAAGCAATTTGCGCCGCCGGAAGAATGTGGCGGCCTGACTGCTGACTTGAATGAGCACCCGATGACGCACTGCACCAAGCCAGATTCCGTCACTATCCGCTAACTCCTTCTCAACCTGTGGCCTTGGAACGAAAATAGCGTCGTCCACCATCAGCGCTTCCATCCTGGAAATGGCGAAAGACTTCAGCTTTCCATCATTCCAGGCAGCCAGATACCAGATACCTTTTTGGTTGATCAGTTTGTACGGTTCCACCGCACTGCGGACCCTAGTTTCGCCATCGGTCTTGTTGTAGCGAAATTGAACGGTATGTTTTTCCACTATAGCTTGCTCAATGGTGGCGAACATTGCGCGATGTTCTCGCAAGTCTTCGTAACTATGGCCTTTCACGAGCCATGCATCATGGGCGTTGGAAGCAAAAACTTCTTTCAGAAACTGCCCGCTCATCTCAGGAAAGAGCCCACTGACGCCAGTAAAGGCTGCGAACCTTTCAATGTCGCGGATTGTGAGTTTGCCCAAATGCGCTTCATCCATCTTGTAGCGACCGTTTGTTTTGATCAGCGGCAGCCCAGCGAATCGCACATTCAGATCACGCTGAATGGTGCGCAGGTTCACACCGAATTCATCTGCAAGCGCTTGAGGATTAAGCGACTCGCCTTGGTTCAGTTTGGTAAGGACTTCAGACAGGCGGTACACGAGGGTGTCATGTGCTCTGCTGGGTCGATTTGAAGAACTCATGGACAGGTTTCCAACGTCACAAAGCAGCAATCATAGTTTGGCGCTCCTTGGCAAGATGCACCCGCCAATTCTTCGCTCCAGCATTGAATTGAAACAGACGGGACTCAAGTTCATTTTTAAGCTGCCGCATTGCGGGCATTGGCGACCGACTCCTTCCGCGGCACAAGAGCTGACTACTTCTCTGCCCTGTGTGACTGCCAAGGGCACGGAGGCGCCTAGCGGACATCAGCCCGCCAAGTACAAATCTACGCGGTCGGAAGTCCAGGTTGCAACACCGGTGCCAAAGAAGTCCGCATCCTCAGTCCACACCGGGCAACCGATCGTCAAGGCGCACGCAAGGACGGGCCAATCATCGGCATCACGTATCGCAATCCTTTGGAGTGCCTGGGTTTGCAGACCTTGATAGACACCAAGTTCCAGCGGTCGGACTATGGATTCCAGAACGTCTAAAACAGCCATCGCGGGCTCACTTTTAACGCCTCTTTTTTCCAATAGGGAGGGAAGGTATTTTCGGGCGTCAGCGTACGCACCATCTGGTGCAAAAAATTGAACCACATCCGCATTGTCAACAATGAGCTCACGCACTCGTTTGCCCAGCACAGCCCGGATCAGGATGTTGGCATCCAGAATGATCGCTTTGTTGCTCATGCCAGCGAGGGAGTGGACTACTTTGCTGCGTTGGCCCGCTTACGTGCTGCTTTGAAATTAGCAACTACGGCGTCCACATCAACGCTCTTAGCCGCCAGCAGACGATCCAACGTCTTGCTCGCTTTCTTTAGCGAGGTAACGTCATCCTCAGCCTGCCCCTGGGTAGGAATAAAGTAACCGATGGTTTGACCGTGGCGCGTCACCGCTACCGGCGTGCTTGACGCAATGAACTCGGCCATCCCGGCACGAAATTCTCGAATGCCTACTTTGGTAGCTTCCATCATTTTTCCTTGTATGTTGAACTGAATTTGTGAATCAAAGTGTACACAAATAACCAAAAGGGGCATAGTCCCATCCCCTTCACTCTTAAGGAGCCTCTCCTTGTCTCGATGCCACAAAGCAGCCAATGCGAACGACAGCTCTGCCAAGTGGTTGCAGAGAACCCACAGCGAGTCCAGCAACAATGCGCCGCTGCTGGCCCAGCTGGTGAATGCCATGCAGCGTTGGCCTCGGCCGGAGGTGAACCCGCCGCACGCCATCCTGAACTGCGCACGTGCGCATTGCTAACGCTTGCTGGCATCCATACCCGGCGTGCACATGGCCTAGAGGCAGCGGCTGCGCCAGGGTGATGCGCTGGAGATGGACTACCCCGTCACGCTGCGCCCCATTGAAACCCAGGGCGGCGAGGGGCTGGAGCGCATAGGCACGGCGCAGGAACTGGCGACCTATTTTGCAGAGCATCCGGCGCCAGCCTATTACGCCGCGCAACACATTGACTAAGGCTCTGCTGGCGGACTTTTCTCGAGCCGCGCAAGGTGCCAACCGGCGCTGGGCGGCAACCAAGGCTGCGGCCCTGCCAGCGATGCACCGGCTGGCAGGCGCTTATTCGAATTCGACCAGCACATCACCCGTCTGCACCCTGCCCCCCTGCGCCACCTTGATGGAGGCGATCACGCCGGACTGCGGTGCGGTGATGTTGGTTTCCATCTTCATGGCCTCCAGCACCAGGATGGAGTCACCGGCGTTGATCTTGTCACCGGCCGCAGCAATCACCTTCACCACCACGCCCGAGACCGGGCTGCGGCAGGCCTTGCTTTCGTCGGCCACGGCCACCGGTGCGTTGCCACCACTGGCCGCTGCGCCGGGTGCTGCGGCGGCACTGCCGGACAGGCGGGCCGTACCTACGGGATAAGCCGGCGGCAGATTGGCGTGGTCTTCTTGGGCCACTTCGACTTCGACTTCAAAGGTACGTTCGTCCAGGGTAATACGGAGTTTCACGGTGCTTCCAATCAGTGTGTGTGGTGCGAGGCGTGCGTGCCCATGCGCCCGACCTGGGCCCAGGCGCTGGAGTGCACCAGGCGCACCTGGCGGATGCGCGCACGCACCCCGAGAAAGGCCGCCACGGCGGCAGAGATGGCGATCATGTCTTCTTCGGTCACCGGGGCCGGTGCGGCGGCAGCCTTGGCCGCGCTTTGCTCCAGCGCGTTGACGTGCAACTTGAGGGCGTTGAGCTCTTCGCGCACCGCGTCCAGCACATTCACGCGCAGGGTGAGGGCGGCAATTTCTGCGCGCATCTGCTCCATCAGGGCCAGGGTGTCGTTGTGGTGTTCTGTCATGGCAGCGTCCTACAGCGGCATCAGGCCGTGCTTTTTGTGCGGACGCGGCACGCGCTTGATGCGCAGGTATTCCAGCGCCTGCGCAATGTGACGGCGCGTGTGCTTGGGCTCGATCACGGTGTCGACCAGGCGCAGCTCGGCGGCCACATAGGGGTTGGAGAAGGTGTCGCGGTATTCCTGGATCAGCTCGGCGCGGCGTACGGCCGGGTCGGCGGCCTCGTTGATTTCCTTGCGGAACACGATCTCGGCGGCGCCCTCGGCACCCATCACCGCGATCTCGGCGGTGGGCCAGGCGAACACGCGGTCGGCATCCAGGTCCTTGCCGCACATGGCCAGGTAGGCTCCGCCATAGCTCTTGCGCAGGATCACGGTGATCTTGGGCACGGTGGCCGACGCATAGGCAAACAGCAGCTTGGCGCCGTGGCGGATGATGCCGCCGTATTCCTGCTCGACGCCGGGCATGAAACCCGGCACATCGACAAAGGTCACCAGCGGGATGTTGAAGGCGTTACAGAAGCGGATAAAGCGCGCGGCCTTGTTGGAGGCATTGATGTCCAGCGCACCGGCCATCACCGAGGGTTGGTTGGCGATGATGCCGACCGAGCCGCCGCAGACGCGGGCAAAGCCCACCACGATGTTCATGGCGTAGCCGGACTGCACCTCCAGAAAATCGCCGCCGTCCACCACCTGCGCGATCACGCTGCGCACGTCATAGCCCTGCTTGCTCTCTTCGGGGATGATGGCCTCCAGCGCCGGATTCGGCTCCACCGACAGATCGCCCTCCACCTGAGGCGGGTCTTCCATGTTGTTGGAGGGCAGAAAGCTCAGGAGCTTGTGGCAGAGCTGGATGGCGTGGTGGTCGTCTTCGGCAATGAAGTGGATCACGCCGGAATGCACCATGTGCGCGTCCGCCCCACCGAGTTGCTCTGCTGTCACGTCCTCACCGGTGACCTGCTTGATGACCTGCGGGCCGGTGATGAACATCTGCGCCTGGCGCGTCTGGATGATGAAGTCGGTCAGCGCCGGGCTGTAGGCGGCACCACCGGCGCAGGGGCCGCAGATCAGCGAGATTTGCGGCACCGCGCCCGACAGCAGCACATTGGCGTGGAACACCTTGCCGTAACCCGAGAGCGAGCCAATGCCCTCCTGCACGCGGGCACCGCCCGAGTCGTTGATGAACACAAAGGGAGAACCCGCGCGCAGCGAGGCCTTCATGATGTCGGCCACCTTGATGGAGTGCACCTCACCGGCCGAGCCACCGGCCACGGTGAAGTCCTGGCTGGCCAGATGCACCAGGCGCCCGCCCACCGACGCCGCACCGGTAACCACGCCGTCTGCTGCCAGCTTGTTGCCCTGCATGCCGAACAGGGTGGAGCTGTGGGTGGCAAATTGGCCCACCTCGGCAAAGCTGCCGTCGTCCACCAACTCGGCCACGCGTTCGCGTGCGGTCATACGGCCGGCCTTGTGTTGTTTGGCCTGCTTGTCGGCACCACCGCCGAGTTCGTTCTCGGCCTGGCGGCGGCGCAGTTCTTCGATCTTGTCTTGCATGACGGTCATGGGGATTCCTGCTTATTCTGTAACGGGGGTGACGGACACGCGGTGCGAGCGGCCGTTGAGCTTGACGTCGTAGGTCACCGGGGTCTTGAGGGCCTTGTCGGCGGCAGCGGCCGGTTTGCCATCGGCGGCGGGCTTGGCAGCCTCGGGGTCGGTCCCCAGATTCAGCGGACCCTGGTCACGCTTGGCAAAAAAGGCGGCTGACACCTGCGGGAACATGGCATAGGTCAGCACATCTTCCTCGCTGCCGTTAAAGCCGGGCAGGGCCGCTGCTGCGGCCTGCAGGGTTTCCCATTCGGGCTTGAGCAGATCGGCCGGGCGCTCGGTGATGGCGGGCTTTTTTGCCTGGGCCTCGGCCATTGCCAGCACCTCGGGGTCACGCTCGCCCGGGGTCTTGCCGTAGTAGCCCAGCATCAGGTCGGAGAACTCGCTGGACAGCACCTTGTAGCGGCCCATCAGCACATTGAACACGGCCTGGGTGCCCACGATCTGGCTTGAGGGTGTGACCAGCGGCGGGAAGCCCGCGTCCTCGCGCACACGCGGCACTTCAATAAACACCTCTTCGAGGCGGTCGCCGGCGCCCTGCTGCTTGAGCTGGCTTTCCATGTTGGAAATCATGCCGCCGGGAATCTGGCTGTCGAAGATGTCGGTCTCCACGCCGATGATGTTGGACATAAAGGCCTGGTAGCGCGGACGCAGCAGGGCAAAGTGTTCCTTGGTGCGGTGCAGGCAGGCCTTATCGAGGTCGGCATGGAAGCCGGTGCCGTCCAGCATGGCGACCAGGCTCTCGGTCGGGTTGTGGCCAGGGCCGAGGCTGAGCGAGCTGATGGCGGTGTCCACGCAGTCGGCGCCGGCCTCGATTGCCTTCATCAGTGACACCAGCGTCACTCCGGTGGTGGCGTGGGTGTGCACATGGATGCGCACCTGCTCGCCGCAGCGCGTCTTGATGCCCTTGACGATGTCATAGGCGGCCTGCGGCTTGAGCAGCGCGGCCATGTCCTTCAGGCAGATGGAATCGCAACCCAGCTCCAGCAGACGCTCAGCCATTTCGACAAAGGTCTCGGTGGTATGCAGCGGGCTGACCGTGTAGCAGATGGTGCCCTGGGCATGCTTGCCGTTGCGGCGCACCGCTTTCACCGACTGCTTGATGTTGCGGATGTCGTTGAGGGCGTCAAAGATGCGGAACACATCCATGCCGTTCTCAGCAGCCTTGTCGACAAAGCGGTCCACCACGCTGTCTTCGTAATGGCGGTAGCCCAGGAGGTTTTGCGCGCGCAGCAGCATTTGCAGGCGCGAATTGGGCAGCAGGGTGCGGAACTGGCGCAGGCGCTCCCAGGGGTCTTCGTTCAAAAAGCGGATGCAAGCGTCAAAGGTGGCGCCGCCCCAGCATTCCACCGACCAGTAGCCGGCCTTGTCGATGTCGGCACAGGCCGGCACCATGTCTTCCATAGCCATGCGCGTGGCCAGCAGGCTTTGGTGCGCGTCGCGCAGGCACAGTTCGGTGATGTCGATGGTTTTGGTCATGGGTCACTCTTTTTTGAAGCACGCGGGTGGCGTGGGTTTGCTGGCCCCATGCGAGACCGGGCGCTTGTGCCCGAAACCTAGGGTTTACCCTTTCATGGTACTTCCACGCCCCATGTTGCGGTCAAGAATCAGGGCAGCACTTGAGTTGCGTCAATTACCACGAAGTTACATGGCCGGGTATGGCCGGGCAGCCGGCGTGTCCAACGCCATCGCCGCCAGCGCCTCGGCACCCAGGTTCATGGTGCCCATACTGACACCGGAGACCGGGTGCTCCGGCAGCGTCAGGACCACGGTGGTGCCCTGCCCCACCTCCGACAGCACCTGCACCGTGGCACCGATGCGGGCGGCGCGCTCCTGCATGATCTTCAGGCCCACATGGATGCCTTGGTTGGGCGACTGGACGCCGGCAAAGCCATGGCCGTCGTCGCGCACCACAAAGCGCCAGCCCGCGCCCTTGGTCACCTGCAGAAACACCTGGCTGGCACGCGCATGCTTGCGCGTGTTGGACAGGGCTTCCTGCACCACGTGCAGCACCTGCACCTGCACATCGGCCGGCAGGGGCAGGCCCTCGCCACTGACCTGGAAGTGGGTGGGCAGGCCGCTCTGGTGCTTGAACTTCTGCAGCGTCTCCTGCAGCGCGGTTTCAATGTCCACCGTGTTGGTGCGGGTGCGGAAGTGCAGCAGCAGTTCGCGTACGTCGTTGATGCTTTCGCGCAGGCCCGCATCCAGCTCGTCCAAGGCGGTCTGAACTTTGTCGGCCTGGGCTTTTTGCGAGGCATTGCGCAGCAACTGCACCTGAATCTTGAGAAAGGCCAGGCTCTGCGCAATCGAGTCATGCAGCTCACGCGCCAGCAGGGCGCGCTCTTCGCCCACGGCGGCCTCACGCTCCAGAGCGGCCGCGCGCAAGCTCTCCAGGCCACTGGCCAGGTGGCTGGCCAAGGCGTCCAGCAGATCGCCCTCCTCGGCCGTGAGCTGCACGGTGCTGCGGAAAAACAAATCGATCTCGCCCAGCAGGCGCTGCTGCAACCGTACCGGCACGCTCACCAGGCTCTCGTACCCGGCGCGGGCGCAGTTGCGCATGGGCGAGGAATCCACGCTGAGAATGGGAATAACGCGGGTGCGCGCATCCGCTTTCAGGCTGCCGCAGGCGCAGGCCCCGGCCAGCAGGCTGCGTTCGTCCTCCACCATGTCCTGCGGCAGGCAGTCGGAGGCCAGCATCAGGTAGCGCTGGTTGGCGTCATCCGACCAGCGCACCGCCACGGCGTCGGCTTTCATCACCTGGCGCACGCGCTGGGCAAAGCCGCGTGACAATTCTTCGATGCTGTTGGCTGCTGCCGAGAAGGCGCTGATTTCGTACAGCGTCTCCAGCCGCGCCCGCTGTGCCTCGATGTGCTGCGTCTTGAGCTGCACCTGCGCCTCCAGCCCGGCGTACAGGGTTTGCAGCTCGGCCGCCATGCCGTTAAAGCCCTGCGCCACGCGGCCGAATTCGTCCTGGGTCTCCACCTCCACCCGCGTGGAAAAATTGCCCGACTCAATGCTGCGCAAACCCTGCTGCAGATGGGCCAGCGGGTTGATCACATACAGGTAGCCGGTGTAGAGCATGATGACGGCGCCGGCAATGGCCAGCGCCATCATCACCAACTGAAACAGGTTCAGGATAGCCGTCAGGCGCGAGAGCTGCTGCTCGATGGACAGCACCAAGCCGTCCACCGCCTGCACCGTCTGCGCCGTGACCGCCAGCGAGGCATCCACATCGGGCGGCGTGCGGCCCAGCCAGAGGTTTCTGTGCGTGGCCCACATGTCCTGCACCTCGGCAAAGCGCTGGTTCACCTTGTCGTCCAGTGGCATGAACAGGGGGCGGCTGGCGTCCCCGCTCTTGAGCAGCGCCAGACTCTGGTCAAACTGCGCCACCAGACCGGCCACCGCCTGCGGCGAGCGGCTGGACTGCGCCGTGCTGGCCAGGCGCCAGGCCTGCATGCGCATGCGCCCGGCCTCGTTCACGGCAGCTGCCCCGCCTTCGAGCTGCCAGGTCACCCACAGCGTCAGACCGATCGAAGTCAACGCGACGATGAGCAGCACCGCGCCAATGGACACCAGCTTGGTGGAGAGGGAATACTTTCCGGGCATGGCACGAGGTTAACCGCTGCGGCTTTGATGACCCGCGAAATCATCCCACAGCAGCGATGGCGCTAAAGAATCAGCAGGGCCCGGAAATCGTTGACGTTGGTGTGCGTGGGGCCGGTTACAAACAAGCTGTCCAATGCCTCGAAAAAACCATAGGCATCGTTACGGTCCATGTACGCGCTGAGCTTCATGCTTTTTTCCGATGCCCGTGCCAGTGTGTCGGGCATGACAAAGGCACCGGCGTTGTCCTCAACCCCGTCAATGCCATCGGTGTCTGCCGCCAGCGCATAGATGCCCGCCTGGCCTTGCAGCGCCTGGGCCAAGCCCATGCAGAATTCGCCGGCACGGCCGCCCCGGCCCTTGGGCGCGCCGGGTATGCGCGGGCGGATGGTGACGGTGGTTTCGCCGCCGCTCAAAATCACGCAGGGCCTCTGGAACGGCTGGCCTTTGAGTGCCACGGCGCGGGCCAGTGCGGCATGCACCTTGCCGACTTCGCGCGATTCACCCTCGATCTCGTCGCTCAGGATGTAGGCGGACAGCCCGGCGGCCCGCGCTGCTTCAGCGGCTGCGTCCAGCGACTGCTGCGGCGTGGCAATCAAATGCACTGCACTGTTCGCAAACACCGCATCACCCGGCTTGCGGGTTTCCAGCGCGCCACTGTGCAATTGCGCAGCCGCCGCCGCGGGAATATCGATGTGGTAGCGCGCCAGAATGGCCAGGGCATCGGCACAGGTGCTGGCATCCGGCACGGTGGGCCCACTGGCAATCACGCTGGCCTCGTCACCCGGCACATCGCTGATCAGGAGCGTGAGCACGCGCGCCGGGGCGCAGGCTGCCGCCAGACGCCCGCCCTTGATACGCGACAGGTGCTTGCGCACGCAGTTCATCTCCACAATGCTGGCACCACAGTCCAGCAGCGCCTGGTTCACGCGCTGCTTGTCTTCCAGGGTCATGCCCTCGGCCGGCAGTGTCAGCAACGAAGAGCCGCCGCCCGAGATCAGGCACAGCACCAGGTCGTCTTCGGTCAGTCCCTGCGGAAACGCCATGATGCGCTCGGCCGCTACCAGCCCTGCGGCATCCGGCACGGGGTGGGAGGACTCCAGAATTTCGATGCGCTGCGCCAAGCCTTCCGGGCGTGGTGGCGTGTGGCCATAGCGCGTCACGACCAGCCCGGTCAGGGGTGCGTCCTGCGGCCACAGGGCTTCCAGCGCATGGGCCATGGCGCCCGCTGCTTTGCCGGCGCCCACCACGACCGTGCGGCCTTTGGGCGGCGGTGGCAGGAAGGCGCCCAGGGTGTGCAGCGGCATGGCGCGGCGCACGGCGGCGGCGTACAGCTGCTGGAGGAGTTCCAGCGGGTTCGATGCCGGGTGTGAAGGGTGTGACGGTGGGCTTTGCATGCTGGCTCTCCAGATTTTCGGCAATCGAAATGTGACCGGTCAAAATCAGTCATCATACAACTACACGAATTCTATTTGCGATTTTTTGAGGCGGTCCTTGCTGTTGGACAGGTGGGTGCGCATGGCGGCGCGGGCGGCATCGGTGTCCTGGTTATGGATGGCACTGAAGATGCTCTCATGCTCACCATGGACCCGTCGCAAGTAGGCCAGTCGCCCCTCGGGTGCGCTGTTGGGCGTGTTGACGCGGGCGCGCGGAATGATCATGGTGCCCAGGTAGTTCATCAGGTCGGAAAAGTGGCGATTGCCGGTGGCGCGCGCCACTTCCAGATGGAACTGGAAGTCGGAAGGAAGGGCATCCGAATCGTCTTCTATGGCGGCGGTAAAGGCGTCCAGCATGTCCTGCATGGCCTGCAGATTCTGGGCGGTGCGGCGCTGTGCGGCCAGACCGGCCGCCTCAGTCTCCAGACTGATACGCAACTCTAGCAAGGCAATCACATCGGACACGGTGGCGAAATCCACGTCAGCAATCCGGAAGTTGCCATTGTCCTGCGCAGGTGCCAGGGCGAAGGTGCCCACGCCGTGGCGCGTCTCCACCAGGCGGTTGGCCTGAAGCCGGGAAATCGCCTCGCGCACCACGGTGCGGCTGACGTCAAAGCGGGCCACGATTTCGGACTCGGTGGGCAGTTTTTCGCCGGGTTTGATAACACCCTCCCGGATGCTCGTTGCCAGACTCTCCATGACTTCATTGACCAGGCCGCGCACACGGCGCGGACGCGCCAGCGATGCATCGGCCAACGTTTTGTCCGGCAGCGATCCAGGGGGTTGAACCAGGTTCATAGAAAAATTCTTGACGCGAACGATGTGGATACAGGCAATTTAGCACATACGACATCAGACAACCTACAAGGTTTACGCAAAATGACAATCAAAGTACACCCTGCACTGTTTTTGACCGGCGCAGCGGGCGGACTCGGAACCGCGTTGCGCGAGCGCCTCAAAGCCGCCGATAAACCGGAACCCGTACCTATTGGCGTTGGCGCCGCCGTGGGCCGCATCGACGGGCGCATGTTCGACCTTGATCTTGCTCCAGTCCACCAGAAGCTGGTCGGCCACCAGGGCGGCCAGGCCCGTCATCGTTCCCTGGCCCATTTCGGTGATCGGCACCAGCAGGGTGACCGTCTCATCGGCGCCGATGGTGATCCAGGCGGTGAGATTCGACGACATGGTGGCCGCTTGCGCCAGACCGGGCCGGCCCGGCCCCGGCAGCGCGAAGCCGACCATCAGGCCGCCGCCCACTGCGGCACGAACCAGTAAATCGCGCCGGGTGAGACCGGCAGCGGACGCGCCATTCTTCATCAGAGGGGGATGTTCTTCAACATAGTGGCTCTCACTTCACAGTCCTTGAATGGCCGCTTTGATGCGCGGGTAGGTGCCGCACATGCAGATGTGGTTCAGGTCGGAAGCAATCTCGTTGCCATGGTGGCCTGCCTTAACCGACCCGGTGCACGCCATCATCATCCCGGGCTGGCAGTAGCCACACTGCGGCACTTGGTTGTCCGTCCAGGCCTTTTGCACTTTCTTCCCCACCGCATCGGCCGACAAGCCCTCCACCGTCACCACCTGCTTGCCGACTGCAGAGGATGCGTGGACGTTCGGTTAACTCCGTTGACGTTAAGCGTGAGTGTGCTCGCCATGCTGCTTTCTCCTATTGGGTTTCATATATTTGAATGAAATGAGCCGCGGCTTCATTCCACCTGACACCTGGACGCAAACGAAAAAATTACGCCCTGGTGCGCGGCAGATTGTGCTGGAACACATTAATCTGAACACGGTTATTTTCGCGTTGTTACAAAGATGGTTTTGGATTGGCACCGTACCCCGGGGCGACGAATCCGATCGCTCACGCAGTTGAGAAAGGGCTTGCCCCCTCGGCTTCCAGCAAGTCGGCAATCTCCAGAAAGACGGCAACCCCGTCGGCGTTGGCCGTGGGCCTGCGCTGCTGCCTGGCGCTACTCGCTGATCAGGGCGTATGCGTCCACCGGTGGCATGGGGCCGCTTTGCTCCGGCGTGCTGCAGTCCTGCTCCATGGCCAGGTAGTGCATATAGCTCAGATGGTGAAAGCCGCTAAAGGGGCCGAGCGGCAGGAACAGCGGTGGCGCCTGCAGCGCAGAATCCAACGGCGTGTGTGCCCGCAGGCCGTGCACCGTCTGCCCGCCAGCCCCGCTGTGCTTGGCCCGTGCGGCAGACGCAGCCGAAGGTGTGCGCTGCATGGCCTGCCTTAGCCTGCGGAAGGCTTGGGCTGCCCTATGGTCTGGGTCAGCAAAATTTGCTGATCCGGTCCGAGCAGCATGGCCTGCGCCAAGGCCTGGCGGTCGAACCAGGCGCGCACCACGTTGGCCAGACCCGCAGAGGCGCAGTAGAGCGCAACGTTCTGCGCCATGGCGCCGGCACTCACCACGCAATAGAGCACCCGCTTGGACGCAGGCACCAGGCTCATGCGGGTGTGGTCCGCCACAAAAACCAGATCCAGCGGAGCGTTGTCCACAAAGTCCTGGTAGCCGGTAACACGGCGCACGTCCTGGGCCACCACCTGCTCCAGCAGATTGCGCCGGGGCAGGTAGCGGTACAAGCCCTGCGGCAAGGCCAGGTACAAATCCACCTCCTGCGCGTTCAGGGCCGACGGTACGGTGCGCCCGTCCAAGTCCACGCGGTTGACGCCGCAAGCCGCCCATGCCAAGTCGGACAGGGTTTGCAGGCTCAGCGGCTCGGGCAGGAATTCGCGCTGCGACTGCCGGCGCTGCAGTGCCTCCATCAACTCCAGCCCACCCGAGGTCTGCGGCGGCGGCAGAACCAGGTTGGTGAGCGCATTGCCCTCTGGAGCCTTTAACTGCAGGCGCCCCATCATTCCCAGTGCCAGTTTGGTGAGTGTGTTCATGCCGCCAATGTAGTGAATGGCGGCAAAACGCATTTGCGAATTCGCAAGCCCTGCAACGCTGGGCGGGTCTGTTTCACCGGGCGCAGTGGCCGACCCCACCGTGGAGCAGCGCGCTTGGGGGGTGCTGCATCGGGCGCAGGCCCGCTCCTGTGTTTCAGGTTCTACCCATGGCGATGGGGATGCGGCGCCGGCCAAACCCGCCGGCACTGGCGCCAAAGCGCCCTGCCACCGAAGTGCCGCAGTCCGGGCAACAGCCATTCGCGTTCACGCGGTACTGCAAGATGTCGAACCAGTCGCGCACGATCAAGGTCGCATGGCAGTTCGGGCAGAAGGTGGTGTCGCCCTCCTTGTGGTGCACGTTGCCGGTGTAGACGTGGTGCAGGCCCTGCTGCAGGGCGATGTCCCTGGCACGCACCAGCGTGGCAGCGGGCGTGGCCGGCACGTCCGGCATTTTGTAGGCGGGGCGAAAGGCCGAGAAGTGCAGCGGCACTTCCGGGCCCAGCTCCCGCATGATCCAGCGGCACAGGGCGGTGAGTTCAGGGTCCGAGTCGTTATGCCCCGGAATCAGGAGGGTGGTCATCTCGAACCAGACCCGGGTTTCGTGTTTCAGGTAAGTCAGCGTGTCGAGCACCGGCTGCAGGTGCGAACCGGTGAGCTTGAAATAGAAGTCGTCGGTGAAGGCCTTGAGGTCCACATTGGCCGCGTCGATGGTGGAGAAGAAGTCGCGCCGCGCCTGCGGGTGCAGATAGCCCGCCGTCACGGCCACGGTCTGCAGGCCTTGCGCGTGGCAGGCATCGGCCACGTCCATGGCGTACTCGGCAAAGATGACGGGGTCGTTGTAGGTGAAGGCCACGCTTTTGCAGCCTTGCTGCACGGCAGCGGCGGCAATGGCTTCGGGCGATGCCTGGTCCATCAATCGGTCCATGTCGCGGGACTTGCTGATGTCCCAGTTCTGGCAGAACTTGCAGGTGAGGTTGCAGCCCGCTGTGCCAAAAGAGAGCACGCTGCTGCCGGGGTAAAAGTGGTTCAGCGGCTTCTTCTCGATCGGATCTACGCAAAAGCCCGACGAGCGCCCGTAGGTGGTGAGCACCATCTGCGCGCCCTGGCGCATGCGCACAAAGCAGGCGCCGCGCTGGCCCTCATGCAGGCGGCAGTCGCGCGGGCACAGGTCGCATTGCATGCGGCCGTCTTCCAGCAGGTGCCAATAGCGTGCGGGGTAGTCAGATTCCTGGGTCATGGCGGGCCTTGCGGTTGCGGTTGCGGTTCGCTGAATGGATGCACGGTGTAGCGCTGCAGCGTGACGTCAGGGGCCCAGAAGTCTGCGGGCAGTCCGGCCTTGCGTTTGAGCTGCGCCATGAACTGCACAGCCTCAGGCAACTGCTCCCAGACCTGTGGCAAAAAGGTGCTGCGGTGACGGCCATATTCCAGCACCACCCCATCCACGCCGGGACGCAGCTGCGCCAGTGCCTCGGACTCGCTGGCAAACACCAGGGGCTGCAAGGCGGACAGCAGGGAGACCTCGATCTGGGTGGCGTCCAGCTCCTGCGCCGTCAGCGGGGCAAAGCGCGGGTCATGCAGCGCAGCGGCTACGGCGTTGGCCTTGACATCGGCCAGCAGGGAGCGACGCGCTTGCAGGCTGCCGATACAGCCACGCAAGCGGCCCTGCCGGGTCAAGGTCACAAAGCTCGCACCCTCCTGCTGCAGCCAGGGCGCATCTACTGCGGCCACGGGCTTGCGCCCCAGGGCCTGCGCAATGGCCGCACGGGCAATGGGCAGCAAGACGCGGGCCTGTTCCTGTTCCGAGGGCAAGGCCTGGACCTCTGTGAAGGCGACAGACGCGTAGCCCACCACCCGCTCCTTGTCGCCGGCCGTATCGCCCGAATTGCACAGCCCCAGAAGCCGGGCTTGCAGTGCATGCCGTTGCGCCGCCAGCAGCAGGCCGTTCACGGGCGTGGCGCCGCAGGCCTGCTGGTGGTTGAGCGAAGCATCCAGCTGCAGGATGTGTTCGACGGTGTCCCGGTCCATGGCCTGCGCCGCCTGGCTGGGCAGGTAGTGGGAGAGGTCCGAGCTGATCACCAGCAGCGTTTCCGGCCCGCCCCACAAGATGTCCAACACCTGCGCCACTTCCGCCGCACTGGCGTGACCCACCACCAGCGGCACCAGTTTGAAGTCCTCCAGCACCGCCTGCAAAAACGGCAGTTGCACTTCCAGCGCGTGCTCCTGGGCGTGCACGGCCGCGCTCACCACCACCTGCGGCAGCCGGGCGATGGCCTGCATGGCCTGCAGGTCCAGCGCGACCTCCCCCAGGGGGGTAGCGAACGCCTCCACACCAGGGAGCGCCAAGCCACGCACCGCCACGCGGTGGGCGGGGCCCAGCAGCACCACGCGCCGTATGACGCTGCGCTTGGCCGCCAATTGCGCATAGGCCCGTGCGGCGGTACTGCCCGAATAGACGTAACCCGCATGGGGCACGATGAGGGCCTTGGGCGCTTCACGCGCCACCTGCGTATCGGGCGCTGCCGCAGCCAGCAGGGTCTGCACGGCGCGCAGCAGAGTGTCCCTTGGGCCTGGATAAAAGGCGCCGGCAACGGCGGGTTGGCGAACAGCGTGCATGAAGACCTCCAGGTGTTGTTCCGTGCCGTGTGAGGGTGCGGCTCAGCGCACCAGCCCCGGATACAAGCGCGCTGCAGTCAGCAGGAACGCCAGAAAGACACCGACCATCACGCCAAAGCTGGTGGACAGTGGGTACACGGCATGGCCACCGGTGATCATGGCGCCACGCAACGCGTCCACCAGATAGGTCAGCGGGTTCACCAGGGCAATCGCCTTGAGCCAGCCGGGCATCAGCTCAATCGGGTAGATGGCATTGGAGGCAAAAAACAGCGGCATGGTCAGCACCTGGCCTATGCCCATGAAACGCTCACGTGTCTTGACCACGCAGGCAATCACCAGCGAGAAGGTGGAAAAAATGCAGGAGCCCAGAAACACGGCGACCGACACGGTGAGCATTCCCACCGGGTCCCAGCGGATGCCCACATGCAGCAACAGCGCCACCAGGTAGACCACCACCGCCTGCACCAGGCCACGCAAGCCCGACGCAAAGGCCTTGCCCAGTACCAGCGCGCTGCGCGGTGCGGGTGTGACCAGCAGCTTGTGCACGATGCCCAGATCGCGCTCCCAAATGATGGCAATGCCATAGAAGATCGCGCTGAACAAAATGCTCTGCGCCAGAATGCCCGGCGCCATGAAGTCCAGGTAACTGATGGCGCCTGTGGGAATGCCGCGCACCTTGCTGAAGACTTCGCCGAACACCGCCAGCCAGAGCACGGGCTGCACGGCGCGTGAGAACAGTTCCATGGGATCGCGCATGAGCTTGCGTATTTCGGCGCGGGTGACCGCAGTGGTGGCATAGACAAAATTGTTCATGCACTACCCCAGCCGCCGCGCGGTGCCGCGCGTCTCCCGTACTTCACGGTAATGACCCCCCTGCTCCAGCTCCACGCCGCTGTAGGCCACAAACACATCACTCAGGCTGGCCTCCGGACCCACCTGGCCCTTGAGCGCGTCCGGTGTGCCCACCACGGCGAGCCGGCCCTGGTGAAGAATGGCCAGTTGGTCGCACAGGTAATCGGCCTCCTCCATGTCGTGGGTGGTCAGGAGTATGGTCATGCCGGTGGCGGACTTGAGCTCCCTCAGGCGCTCCCACACACTCCTGCGTGCCATGGGGTCCAGGCCTATGGTGGGTTCATCCAGAAAAAGCACCTCCGGTCGGTGCACCGTGGCCTGGGCGACTTCCAGACTGCGGATCATGCCGCCCGAATAGGTTTTCACCAGATGCCCGGCCACCGCCTCCAGCCCGGCAAAACGCAGTGCCTCGCGTATGCGCGCATCGCACTCGGCGCCGCGCAGGCCATAAAGACGTGCCGAAAGCTGCAGGTTCTCGGTGGCCGTCAGCGCGCCGTCGGCCGATAGCATTTGCGGTACGTAGCCAATGCGTTCGCGCACCCGCACGGGCTGAAGGGCCACGTCGTAGCCCGCAACCCGGGCAGAACCGGACGTGGCCTGCAACAGCGTGGTGAGGATCTTGATCGCAGTGCTCTTGCCCGCCCCGTTGGGGCCCAGCAGGCCAAAAATACAGGCGGCGGGAACGCGCAGGCTCAGCCCGTCCAAGGCGTGCATGTCCCCAAAACGCTTGCTCAGAGACTCGGTCTCTATCGCGTAAACGGCGGGCGCGTGGTCCATGGTTGAAGGGCTTGCATGGACCCTATTTTTAGTGCCCGTGCGCAGGGCGAGCTTGACAATTCGCAAGGTGCCGCCCGCGTCGCGCAGTCCAATGGGGATCTGTCGGTTTCACGGGATATTGCTATGGAATGCATTGCACGCCTGCTCCGGGTTTCGTGGGTAGTCGCTCTGGCCCTGTTGTGTTTGCTACCCGCCGCGCAGGCGCAGGAAGCGTCCGTCGGCTCCGGCCCGGCCTTTAGCCAGCAGGAGCTCGATCAGATGCTCGCGCCCATCGCGCTGTATCCGGACAGTCTGTTGTCGCAATTGCTCATGGCGGCCAGCTACCCGCTGGAAGTGGTTGAGGCGCAGCGTTGGGTCGTGGCCAACCCGGCGCTGACGGGAAGCGCTGCAGTGCAGGCTGTGGAGCACAACAGTTGGGATCCCAGCGTCAAGTCTTTGGTCGCTTTTCCGAGAATTCTGCAGACCATGGGCACCCAACTGGACTGGACACGGCGCCTGGGCGATGCCTTCCTGGGGCAGCAGCAACAGGTCATCGACACAGTTCAGGCCTTGCGCAAAAAGGCCTATGCGGCGGGCAACCTGGTGTCCGGCGCACAGAGCCAGGTGAGCGTGGTGGACGACTACATCACGATCCTGCCCACCGACCCGCAGATTGCCTACGAGCCCTATTACGATCCCGCTTGGGTCTATGGCGCCTGGTGGTGGCCGCAGTATCCCCCCATGGCTTGGGCGCCGTGGCCCGGCTATGCCTATGGCACTGGATTGGGGCCGGGTCTGGTGTGGGGCGTGGGCGTGGCGGTGGCGGCGGACTTTCTCTTCGGCGCCTTTGACTGGCGTGGGCGCCATGTCACCGTCAACTACGCCCGCTTCCATGACAACCGCTTTGCGCACAGGGACGCGGGCACAGGCCCTTGGGAACACAACCCCAACCACCGCCAGGGTGTTGCGTACAGCAAGCCTCCGCCTGCGGGCCACTTTGCAGCGCCGCTACCGGCACCCGAAGCGCGCCGCGACTTCCGGGGCTTCGAGCCCTTGCCCGTGCGTCCCGCACGGGCGGGCGGTTTTGCCCTACCGGCACCCGCGCGGGTGCGGCCCGTTGTGCCGCCACCGGCTCCTGCGTTCGCGGCTCCGGCGGTCCCTGCGCATGCGCCAAAACCCCTCGTGCCCGGCACGCCCCGGCCTCATGCATTTGAGAACATCGGGCAGGGTCGGGCCGTGCGTGATTTCAGCGCCAGAGGGCAAAGCAGTGTTCACCCCTTGCCACCGCCGGCCGTCTTGCCCTGCCCGCCCGGGGGGTGCAACCCCGGTGCGGGCCCTGGCCACCGCGCACCGGGCACGGACATCCCGCGCCCGCGCCACTAGCGCAGTGCACACACGCGAGCGCAGTCCGGCACACCCGCATGGCTTTTCAACCTGGAGATCTGGCAATGCACACTCTGGCAATAAAGGGTAACAACAGTGGGCGACGCAGGGCCCTACGCCCTTCGTGGGCGGGCCTGCTGGTGCTGGCGGCTGCAGCATGGGTACCGGTTAACGCGGCAACCCTGGCACCGGAATTTGCGACACCGGACGCTGCCGTTGCGGCCTTGGTGGCTGCCGTGCGCACCCACCGCACCATGCAGCTGCGTTCGATTCTGGGCCCGGGCAGCGGCAAGCTACTGCGCTCGGGTGACCCGACGGAAGACGCCATCAGCCAACACCGGTTTGTCGTGGCATACGACACGGCGCATAGCATCGTGTATCCGGAGAACGCCGCCGGTACGGCCGAGTTGCTCATTGGCCCTGCGGCTTGGCCTTTGCCGATTCCCCTGGTCCAGGCGAAAAATGGCCGCTGGCACTTCAACACGGCCCGCGGTGCAGCGGAAATTCTGGCGCGGCGCATCGGACGAAACGAACTGTCGGCCATGCAGGTGTGTCTGGCCATCATCGATGCCGAGTACGCGTATGCGCAGCGCCATAGTTCCCCGGACGGCTTGGGTGAATACACCGCACGCATTCGCAGCAGCCCGGGCAAGCACGTGCCTTACCAGGGCTATTACTACAAAATCCTGACCGCCCAGGGCGCCAGCGCGCCGGGCGGGGCCTATGACTATGCGGTTCAGGGCAGGTTGGTAGGCGGCATTGCCGTCATGGCATACCCCGCGCGCTATGGCGCATCCGGTGTGATGAGCTTCATGGTGGACCAGAATCGCATCGTCTATGAAAGCAATCTGGGCCGGGCCACGGCCACCGCCGTGCAGGGTCTGAAGGCCTTCAATCCCGATGCCGGCTGGCGTGAAGTGCAGCCCCATCCGGACAGCGCGCATGATGGGCTACCCGGCCCGGGTTCTTGACGTGCCCTGGGGTTTTACGCATGGAGTCCGGCGGGACTTGGTGCATTTTTCATACGCAACAAAGGAGTATTTGCATGTACAAGCAGCTATTGGTTCCCCTGGACGGGTCGCCCACCTCGGAGGCCGCCCTGACCCACGCCATTGCACTGGCACAGACCTGCGGCGCCGCCCTGTCTGTGATGATGGTGTTCGACCCCTTTCCCTACATTGCGGCCGCAGCTGAATACGGGAGTTACCAGGTGCAGCTGGCCGAAGACCTGCGCCTGGAGGCCGAGCAAACCGTGAATGCGGCCTGCACCCGCGCGCGCGCTGCGGGCTTGCAGGTGGTGCCCCACGTGGTCGAATTGCAGAAGGTATGGCAGGCCGTGCTCGACATCGCCCAGTCCGACAAGGCCGACCTGATCGTCATGGGTTCGCACGGGCGCAGCGGCCTGGACAAATTGGTCATGGGCAGTGTCACGCAGCGCGTGCTGCAGCACACCCAGCTGCCGGTGCTGGTGGTGCGCGCTTAAGGGCCCGCAGGGATTGCGGGCACACCCATGAATACCAGCGTGCACTGGACCAGCACCGATGCGATGCGCCCTACGCAATGCGCGGTGGGCTTTTTGGAAGTCGACTTGAAGATGCAGGAGTTGCGCGCGCGGGCGCGCAAGCCCGGCAATCTGGAGAAGTACCTGAAGGGGCATCCGATTCCTGCGGTGCGGGGGCCGGATTGCCGGATGTACCTGACGGACCACCACCACATGGGGCTGGCCTTGGTCCAACTGGCCGATGCGTGGGACGCCAGCGACAGCCCGGCCGCCGGCAACCCCTTTCGCGCCTGCGGCTTTCAGATCATCAAGGACTTATCCGACCATCAGAACCTGAGCATGAAGCAGTTTTTCGCCAAGTTGGAGGAGCACCACCTGAGCCATCCCTTTGACGGTCGGGGCCAGCGGGTCAATACCCTGCCCAAGTACTTATCGGATCTGGTGGACGACCCCTACCGCAGCCTGGCGGGGCTGGCCCGCAAGGCGGGAGCGTATGACAAAGTCGATGTGCCATTTACAGAGTTCCTATGGGCGGACTACCTGCGCGACAAGGTCCCTGCCCGGCTCCTCTGCAAGGAACACCTTGCTGCGGCCATTCAACAGGCGGTCGTATTGGCCCACCAGGCCGGCGCATCCGGTTTGCCCGGCTTTCATGGCGTCAAGCCCGTGGTGGAACTGGCGTCCTTGGCTGAGATCCAGGAAAGGCTGTCTACACGTTTTGGCGCGGACAACGCGGCTCCGGACTTGCCGCCGATCGTTCGATAAGCCACCCCGCAGCGAGCGGCCAGTGCCGCATCACACGTTGCGCATCCAGTCGGCCGTCTGAAAAAATGACTCCTGCAGACGCGCGCGCAGCCCCTCGTGCACCGCCACCTCGCCCATGGCCTGGTTCATGCAGGCCAGCCACTGGTCGCGCTCCAGAATCCCGATCTTGAAGGGCATGTGGCGCGCGCGCAGGCGCGGGTGGCCGAAGCGCTCCACATAGTGCTGCGGGCCGCCCATCCAGCCGCACAGAAACCAGTTCAACTTCTCGCGTGCAGAAGCCAGGTCCGGCCCGTGGGCTGCGCGCAGTTCGGCATAGCCGGGCTCCAGGTCCATCAGGTCATAAAAGCGCTCCACCAGCGCGTGGATGGCGGACTCGCCGCCCATCAAGGTGAAGGCGGTTTCGCCCTGCTGCTGCTCTTCATCACTCATAGGTTCTCGCTTGAAAAATGCCGGGCGTTGAGGGTGCCCCGCCAATCGCCCTCAAACACCATGTCGCAAACCAGGGTCTGGCCTTGGGCCACCAGCTCCAGCTCCCCTGCGCGCGCAAAGCGCTGGTCGGCATAGGCGCGGGTCAGGCGTTGCAACAGGGCGTGCTTGTACAGCGTGTCATCAGAGCCCTTCAACTGCAGGCCCTTGGTTTCCAGCACCACCAGTTTGCTGGCGCTGCCCTCGGCAATGCGCGCAAACACAAAGTCCGGGTAGACCTTGTTGCGCTTCCAGCCCTGCAGGCCATATTGGGCCTTGGCCACATTGCGGTGCCACCACTGCAGGGCTGCTTTGCCATCCAGGTAACAGGCCACGTCGCGCTCCAGGCCGGAGTCGGTCAGCGCCGTCAAGGCGGGCTCAAACAGGCTCTTGGCGACTACGGTACCGTCGTCGTCGCGCACCAGGGGCTGCAGCTTGCCCGACAGTTCCTGCGCAAATTCGGCAGGGATTTCATAGTCCGTCGCATCCGCGCGCAGGCTGAACTCAATCTGGCCGCCGGCCACACACTGCTCAAACACCGCCTGGGCCAACCGGTCGCGCTCGCACTCCACATCCATGCGCAGGCGCTCCAGCAAAGAGGCACTGCTTAGTGCAATGGCCTCTTGCGCCAAACCCTGCGCCAACAGGCGCTGCACCACCGCCTCTACCCATTCCCACACGCACCAGGCGTTGGGCGCGATGTCCAGCAGCCCACGCACCAGCGCGGCGCGGTCCAGCACCGCCTCGCGCCACTCCGGCACACCGGCATCTGGCAATGCGGCGTCTTCCAGCAGGTCCAGACCCAGGGCAAAGCGCCGGCCCAAGGCGGCTTGTGCAGACGGGGCCCAGCCAGGCAGATCGCCCCGCGCGGCGCCCAGGCCAGCAACATCCAGCTGCGTCCAGTCAATGCGCGACAACACATCACTTTCATAAGCCAGTTCGCGCCGCTGCTTGGCGCCCGAGGCCTCGGTCTCCACCCACGTCACGCGCGGCAAAAAGACCCGCAATTGCGCGAACTGCGCACGGCGCTTGAAGTGCACCGGCTTGGGGGCAGCCGGGTCGGCCGCATCGCCATGCACCGCCAGGGCCAAGTCGCCCATCCCTTCGGTTTCCAGGGATTGTTTGATGGCCTTTACCACCTCACCCGTCTTGGCGTTGTAGCAAAGTACGTAGCAGGCATCCAGCGCCGGGCGGCCCGTCTTGGCCACATGCGGCAGGCGCAAGATGCGCCCGGTCAGCTGCGTCATGGCGCGCACGTCTTTGCCCGCAGCCAGCGCGCACAGCACATAGGCGAAGGGGCAATCCCAGCCCTCTTGCAACGCCTGCTTGGTGATGATGGCGCGCACCTCGCATTGGGGACTCAGCAGGTCCAGGTTTTCGGGCGACTTGAGTTCGTCCTTGTCCGATGTCTTGATGGCAATCTGCGCGGGCGTAAAGCCCAGCTGCATCAGGTAGGCCTTGGCGTCTTCGGCGTGGATGAAGCCGCTGTCGCGCAAGTCCTTGCCCGTGCGCTCCACCTGCACCAGCAGCATGGGGCGTATGTAGCGGTTGGTCTCGGCGCGCAAGCCGGCCGCCTCGGCCTGCAACAGGTCGAGCTGCTGCACGCTGGCAGCCAGACAGCTTTGCCAGTCGGCCCAGCCGCGCATGTCCACGTTGATGGGCAGCTTGATCATCTCCGCACCATCCAGGTCGGTGCCGCGCACGTCCACCAGAATGTTGGAGCCCGACGCTGCATCACCCTTGGCCGCAGCCTTGCTCGCGTCTTTGGCACTCACCACCCGGGGCGTGGCCGACAGCTCCAGCATGAAGCAGGGGTTGAAGCCATCCAGCGTGCGCAAGGCATTCTCGGTGTAGGCGTGGTGCCCTTCGTCAATCACCACCATGGGGCGTACCAGCCGCAGCACATTGCCCAGCGAGCTTTTCACAATGCTGCCCTTGGTGGCGCGCGCCTCGGCCTGGCTGGTTCCCCAGGCGGTGTAAGCATCCAAATTGGGCACCGCGTTCAGCAGCTTCCAGTGCGCCTCAATGTCATCCTCGCGTGGCAGAAAGCCCAGCACGTTACCTCGATCCCTGAAGGCCTTGAGCTTGCGCTGCGCCTCGTCCTTGCGCGCGGCCGACTGCAGCATCAACAGCATCACGCACAGGTTGGAGTCCAGGTCCAGCCGCGTCAGGGGCGAGTCTTTTTCCAAAATCTTCACGCGCCCGGCGCCTGCCACATTCAGCATCTGCCGATACGGGTGGTCACGGTTGGCCAGCGTCTTCAAGGTCTGGCGGTAGATCGCCTCGTTGGGAACAATCCACAGCACCAGCCCGGCGTGGCGCTGCAGGTAGCTGCCAAACACCTGGCCCACGCTGGCCGCTGCCAGCAGGGTCTTGCCGCCACCCGTGGGCACCTTCAGGCAGACATTGGGCACGGCGCTGCCAGTGCCGTCAAAGCGACTGGAATAGGGCTGCTCGGCAAAGGCCTTGGGCAGCTTGCCGCTGGCCCTCAGCGCGGCCCATGTTTTCTTGGGGAAGTCACCTGCGTCACGCAGCACGTCTTCCATGCCCTCCATCGCCCGCAAGGCGGACTGGGCCGCCACCGTGTGGGCCTGGTGCTTTTTAAGTTCGGCCAGATAGGTGCCCAGTTGCTCCAGCACCTTGGTCTGAAATTCCTTGGGCTGCACGCTGCCCAGGTGGTGGCGCTCCACCGCATGGCGGCGGGGCTCCCAGAAGACCTTGCGGTCCTGCTCTATGCGGGCTCTGAATTCCGCACTGATTGGGTCTGCCAGATTCAGCACATCGGTGCGGTAGATCAGCTCCAGGTCTTCCACATCGGACGCAATGCCCACCGCATCCGAACCGGCCTCGTGCGCAAAGGCCAAGTCAATATCCGAGGTGCTGCGGTGATCGCCACGCGCCCTGGAGCCATACAGCCACACCTTCAGCAAGCCCGGCGTCTTGTCAAACAAGGCCTGCAGCCGCGCGAAGCTAAGGGGTGCAATCCCAAAGGGCCAATCCTTTTCGGCGTCAGGCACCGTCATAGCGTTTGCAGCTTGTCGCGCAAGGCGTCAAACACAGCCAGCGCGTGCGTGCGCACATAGGCATCCACGGTCACCGCCGTGGCTTCGTTATAGGTGTGGCTGGTTTGGTTGCGCTGCTCTTTGATTTGCTCCCATATCTGTGGGTCGGCAATCAGGCCACAGCGGAAGGCCGCCTGCAAAATGGCGCGCTGCATTTCGGGCGTGTTTTCGCCCTGGTTACGCAGCCAGTTGAACATGCACTTCCAGGCCAATTCGTAGGTGAACTCAAAGCGCTGAATCAGGCTGTCGCGAATGATGTCGGTCTGGTCCAGGGCCACCACTTCATGCAAGCGGTCCAGTGCCCGGAAGTATTGCTTGCGCGTCAATTCAAAACGTTCTCTGAAAGTGTCCATCTCAAGCCTCCCGATACAAAGCAAAGGGCAGCGGCGCATAGTCCACGCCGTGTTCGAGCAACTGCTTGTTGCTCATGTATTTGGCCGGGGCAAACACCAGGTGGCGCTTGCCGTCGCCCTTGCCGCCCTGCTTGGCCTGGCCCCAGGCGGCAAACTCCTTGGCGCGGCTCAGGGTCAGGGCTGCGTCGGGCGATTTCAAAAATGACAGCTCGGGCGCATACACCAGCCAGACATGCGCGTCGCTGGCCTCGCCCAGGTACCACGGGGGCGCGCCCTTGGGGCTTGGCAACAAGGTGCCGCCGGTGGCGGTGTAAAACAGCCAGGCACCCAGCGCGTCGAAGGCGGGAAGCACTTCGCCACTGAGCAGTTTTTCCACGTCCAGCGGTTCGCCCAGCGTGCAATAGGTGAACTCGCCGCCCAGGCCATCGGCCATTTCGGACAAGCGCTTTTCGCCTTCCACCCGTAGCACGCCGTCTTTGAGTTCGACGTTGATTTTGTGGAAGCGCTTGCTTTTTGGGGGGGCACTGGCGGTGTTGGCGGTGTTGGCGGTGTTGGCGGTGTTGGCGGTGTTGGCGGTGTTGGCGGTGTTGGCGGTGTTGGCGGTGTTGGCAGGGCCCGCTGGCTGGGTGGGCGGCAGGCGGTTCTGCTCCGTGTCCCCCGCCCGCTGCGCGGGCTCCTCCTTAACCTGCGCAGAACCGTCTGCCGCCCATCCGTCCAGCTCCATTTGTGCCGCTGCTTCCACAAAGCCTTCCTGCACCTTGATGGCTTCCACCTTGGCTAGCCATTGGTCGGCTTTTTTGAACTGGGTGAAGGTGATTTTTTCTTCGAGCAAGGTCTCGCGCTGCGTGCCCTGCCAGGCGTAACCCATGATGGCACGACGTACGCGCTCGGCGGTCAGCTTGTCGGCATAGTCTTCGCCTTCAACCAGAATGAACTTGCGCCGCCCCCCGTCCTTGGCATTGGCCTTGAGCACGGCATGGGCGGTGGTGCCGGAGCCAGCGAAGCTGTCCAGGATGAGGGAATCACCATGCGTGGCCAGATCAAGAATTCGACCAAGAAGACGCGTAGGTTTTGGATAGTCGAACGGGTTGGCTGCACCAAGAATTTCGTTGATTTCCTTTTTTGCCTCTTGGTTGTGACCGACCTCCTCGTTGCTCCACCAGGTCCAGCCACTCACTCCCTGACTTTCGTCCAGATAGGTTTTAATTCGCGGCTTCGCATTTCCTGAAACGCCAAACCATATCTTGCCCTCACGCCTGAGCCGCAAAAACTCAGGCTCCAGCATGGACCAGCACCGTCCAGGTGGCGCGGCCACCAGTTCTCCGCTTGGTAACGCTACTTTGTATTGCTGGTCTTTTCGCTTGGTTGCGTCCGGATTTTGGGCCGTCATGTCGGTTGATGTCCAAGGGCCGTTGGGGTCATCATCCGGATTGTCAAACTCGTTGCTCTGCTGATCCGAGCGCGCCAGTTTGGAAAGCGTCAGCTGCGATAGGGACTTGGCATACACCAGCACATAGTCATGCGCTGCGCCCAGCCGTTTGCGCGACTCCGGCGAGGTCCGCTTCTGCCACACACAGGTCGCCACAAAACTATCAGCGCCAAAAATCTCGTCCAGAATGGCACGCGCACGGTGCACCTCGTTGTCGTCCAGCGTGATCCAGATGGAACCCGTTTCGCTCATCAACTCGCGCAGCAGCACCAGGCGCGGCCACATCATGCACAGCCATTTGTCGTGGCGCAGCATGTCTTCACCGTCCACCGGGTTGGTGCTCAGCCACTCTTTCATGATGGGGCTGTTGACGTTGTCGCTGTAGCACCAGCCCTCGTTGCCGGTGTTGTAGGGCGGGTCGATAAACACCAGGTCCACCTTGCCCGCATAGCGCGGCAGCAGCGCCTTGAGCGCATGCAGGTTGTCGCCGTGGATCACCAGGTTGCTGTTCAGGTCCGCTGGCCCCACGCCCTTGGCCGCATCGGCCAGTAGGGGCCGGTAGGGCACCGTGAGGTGGTGGTTGTAGACGTACTCTTTGCCTTTGAAGACGATTTCGGGCATGGCGTTCTCAGTTGTTGGCGTGGCAATGTTTGAACTTTTTACCGCTGCCGCAGGGGCAGGGCGCGTTGCGACCGACCTTGGCCGCGTTGCGCACCGGCTGCGGCTTGGCAATGGGCCGTTGCAAGAGGCCACTGGTTTCCTGCGCCTGGCGCTGTTGCAGCCAGAAGGCGTGGATTTGGCACACCGTGGCCGCCAGGCCGTTGGCCTGGGCCTGGTGGGCGTCCAGATCGACCGGCACATGCTTGTGCAAGGCCTCACCGTCCGCTGTGCCGTGAATCAGGATGGTGGAGAACCAGTCTGGCTCCGCCATGAGCAAGGGCGCCCAGCCTGGCACATCCAGGGCCATACCGGCGTAGTAGCCTGTGCACCACTCGTCAAGGCTGAATATGCTGCGGCCTTCGGCCTCGCGCTCGTTGAGGCGGGGCTTGTACTGCTCGGGGCTGTGCGTCAGGGTGTGGTTCAGGTACTGGTAGTGCTGCATCAGCAAACCGGTGATTTGCTGCGCCTGCTCCTGGGACGTAAATGCGGGAGCCGTTGCGCCGTTTTCGGTGTCACAGACCCAGCGCATCCATTCGCCGGGCATGATCAGGTTGGGGGCGGAAACGACGGCCGTAAGAAAACCGTCCAGCATGGCGCTGTCCATGGTGTGCGCGGGCGCGGCGGCGCTCAACAGATAGTTGTCCAGCAGTGCAACGTCGGCGTCGGTCAGGGGGGCGTGAGAAATCATGCAGGCATTTTCACACGCAAACCCGGCTTGACGGCCGCGCAAGACGGTGCAGAAAAATCGCCACCTGCCAGTCCAAGGCGACAGTTCCAGTGCTGGCCTACATTGGCCGGAATTATGAATGCGTCCTCGTCAGCGAGCCGGGGCTTACACCCGCTCGTCTCCCTGCTGTGCGGGCACATCCGGCACCAGGCTTAGATAGTGCTCGAAGTCACTGCGCTTGCCCTTGATTGCTTCTGCCTTGAGGAAGTCCAAGGTCATCACCGATGCCATTTTTTCAGACGCAGCACTGGCGATGAATTGGTTCACGGAAACGTCATCCCGTGCAGCAAGCTCTTTGATCTTCTGGTGGACAGAGTTTGGCAGGCGAATGGTTATTGCGGACATGGTCAGCTCCTCAACAGATTCAAGAAATCGGCAGGTTTGATGGCCTGTACCTTCAGCTCTTGCACATGCCGAAAGTCTTTGACATTGTGAGTCACGATGTACTGACTGCCCGATGCGACGGCACATTCCAGCACCATGTCATCATCCGGGTCACGCAAAAACGGACGCCACAAAAAATGCACGTCTTGCAAGTGCGCCAGTGATGCCAGGTAACGTAAGTAGGCCAGCGCAGCGTCAACAGAGACCCCAGGTGGCATGTGTTCCGGCCTGGTCAAGACAGCCTGCCACTCGGTGTAGAGGGCAATGGTCAGCGCAAAGTCAAAGTGTTGTGTTGGCAGCATCGACACAAGCTGGTAACTGGCCCCGTTACGCGAACGGACAGCGGCCACCAAAACAGAAGTATCCAGAACTATTCGCACAATGGTTAGGGAGTCAAATGTAGTTACGCCGATATAACCAAATTCTAACCGGTCTGGCAAAGCATGCAACCAATACCGGTAAACACCATGCGCCAGCGCCAAGGCCCTCCAGACGAAGCGGCACAAGCAGCCCTGCATCGCACTTCTTAAGCTGCCGCCCTGCGCAAAGTTTCCACCACCGGGCGGCGCAGCACATCGCGCAGGCCCCACCAGCCTGCGGCCAAGGCCAGAGCGGCACCACTGAGCGCGCCCCAGATGGGCAGCCACAGGCTGACCGTCCATTCAAACTGAAACACGTAATGCGCCAACGCCCAGCCCACGGCATTGGCAACGAGTGACGCCAAAAAGCCGGCCAGCAGACCGACCCCGGCCAACTCGGCGCGCTGCACCTGGCGCAGCAGGCTGGCCTGGGCACCGACCGCACGCATCACGGCAAACTCCTGCGCGCGTTCTTCGCGCGTGGCGCTCACGGCTGCAAACAGCACCACCAGCCCGGCGGCGAGTGTGAAGCCGAACAGGAACTCCACGGCGCGTATCACCTGGTCCAGCACGCGCTGCACCTGGTTGAGCGTGCTGGTCATGTCCACTGCGGTGACGTTGGGGAACTGGCGCACCAGCGCGTTGTCAAAGCCTTTGGCCGTTGGCGCCTTGAAGGCGGTCATGAAGGTGCTGGGCACATCGGCCAGCACCGTCACCGGGAACATGACAAAAAAGTTGGCACGCATGGAGCTCCAGTCCACCTTGCGCAGCGAGGTGATGCGCGCCTGGGTCTGCACGCCGCCGATATCAAACCTCAGCTGGTCGCCCAGCTTCAGGCTCAGCGTCTTGGCAATGCCCTCTTCCACGCTGATGGCGCCCGGCTCTTCGGGCTGCCAGGCGCCGGCGGTGATCACGTTGTGCGCGGGCTGGGTGGCGCTGTTGGAGAGGTTGAACTCGCGGTCCACCAGGCGTTTGGCGCGCTCGTCCACATAGTCCTCGGGGGACACGGTCTTTTCGTTGATGGCAATCAGGCGGCCGCGGATCATGGGGTACCAGTCGAACTTGGCAACGCCGGCCTGCGAGAGTGCGGTGCGAAAGGCTGCGCCCTGCTCCGGCATCACGTTGATGACAAAGCGGTTGGGCGCGTCTGGTGGCGTTGCCTGGCGCCAGCTGCCAATCAGGTCGGTGCGCAGCAGCACCAGCAGCAGCAGCGCGAGCATGCCCACCGACAGGGCACTCACCTGCACCACGGCAAAGGCCGGGCGCGCGGCAATCTGGCGCGTGGCCAGCACCAGCCAGCGCGGTGCGGTTTGCTCGTTGACATTGCGGCGCAACAGCTTGACGACCAACCAACTTAAGAGCGCAAACAGCAGCACCGCACCGGCGAAGCCGCCCACGGCGATCAGCCCGAGCTTGAGGTCGCTGCTGGCCACCAGCAGCAGAGTGGCGAAGCCGGCCACGCCCACGGCCAACACGCCGATGGAAGCAGGGCGCAGATTGCCGACATCGCGGCGCATCACGCGCAGCGGCGGCACCTGCGCCAGTTGCAGCACCGGCGGCAGGCCAAAGGCCAGCAGCAATGTGAGGCCCATGCCCATACCGAATGCGACCGGCCACAGGCTGGCCGCGGGCAAGGAGGTTTCCAGCAGGCCGGCCATCAGGGCCACGAACAGGTAGTGCACGGCAAAGCCCAGCAGCACGCCCAGGCCGCTGGAGAACAGGCCGACCAGCGCAAATTCAAAGGTGTAGCTGGATGCAATGGCACGCTGGCTCAGTCCCAGCACGCGCAGCATGGCGCAGTCGTCCAGATGCTTGGCGGCAAAGGCGCGTGCGGCCAGCGCCACCGCCACGGCGCTGAGCAGCGCCGCCAGCAAGGCCACCAGGCTGAGGAACTTTTCGGCACGGTCCAGGGTCTGGCTCATCTCCGGCCTGCCGGTCTGCAGCGACTCCACACGCACGCCACGCACCCCGCGCTCGGCCCGGTTGGCACCGTCCTTTACTTCTTGGTCGGCCCAGGCGACGAAGGCTCTGACCTGCGGCTCCTCCCCTGCCAATGCCATGCGGTAATTCAGCCGGCTGGCAGGCTGGATCAGACCGGTGGCGGCCACGTCCTGCTTATGCATCATCACGCGCGGCGCAAAGTTCATAAAGCCAGCACCCCGGTCCGGCTCCAGCGCAATCACACCGCGGATCGTGAAGCGGCTGTCGCCCAGCAACAGCTTGTCGCCCTTGGCCAGGGCCAGCGACTCGAGCAGCGCGGCATCCACCCAGACCTCGCCGGGCTGGGGGATCTCACGGGTGGGCTGCTCCACGCCCGTGTCCGTAGCCAAGACCAGGTTGCCGCGCAAGGGGTAACCGGGCTCCACCACCTTGAGCGCCACCAGTTTGGAGGCGCCGCCTTGTGCATCATCGGCCCGCGCCATGGTGGGAAAGCCCAGCGTAGTCACCATCGTGAGGCCCAGCGCGCGCGCCTTGGCCACAAAAATCTCGGGGGTGGGGTTGTCGCTGGCAATGACGGCGTCGCCGCCCAGCAGTTGGCGCGCATCGCGCTGCAGACCGCCCTTGAGCCGGTCGGCAAAAAAGCCTACGGCCGACAGGGCGGCCACGGCTAGCGTCACGGCCACGATCAAGAGACGCAAATCGCCGCTGCGCAGATCACGCCACAGGCTGCGCCAGCCCAGGCTCCAAAAGGTTTGCTTCATGGCGCTACCTTAGCGCATCAAAGTGAACGCGGCATGAAGCGGCCGCCAAGCCCTTGGGCCGCCGCCGGATGTGCGGCGTGTGAACTGCGGCGTGTGACGGGCGGCAGGCAGCGTGGGGGCGGCAGAGCGTTCTGCGCAGGTGAAGGAGGAGCCCGCGCAGCGGGCGGGGGACACGGAGCAGAACGCTCTGGCGCCCACACGCCATACCACTAATGCAGGCGCACGCCCTGCTTCTCAAGCTCTGCCTGCACATCGACCAGATCCACATCAGCAGTGGATTGGTTCTGGCGAATCGACACCGCTGCCGCCACCCCCGCCCCCTGACCCGTCACGGTGCAGGCCATCATGTTGCGCATGGCCGCGTGCGACACCATGTCGCCGGCCACGCAGCGGCCAGCGACCAGCAGGTTGTCCACCTCCAGCGGCACCATGCAGCCGTAGGGCACCTCGAAATAGCGCCCGGTGCTGGGCAGGATCAACACCGCGTAGCCGTCAATGAACTCGGGGAAGATGCCGATGGAATCTGCGAACTTCGCCTGGTTGCGTACCTCGTCGCCCGTGAGGTTGTGGCGGCCGATGATCTTGCGCGAATCGCGCACGCCAATCGTCATGGAGAAGTTGCGCAGCTTGGCTTTCTCAAAACCCGGCACCACGGCCTTGAGTGCCATGAGGGCCTGCAGCGCCTCAGAGCGGCCCTGCATTTCGGCCCGGGTGAGGTCCATCACATCGGTGGGATCAAAGCCGTACATATGCACCAGGTTCAGGTTGTTGGCCTCACCGGCCTCCGTCAGCGAGGACCAGGAGCCGCCCAGGTTGGTGCTGTCCTGCGGGATCACGCCCAGGGCGCGGGCCTCGTCAAATTCCTTGTCCAGGTAGGGGCTGCGCAGCGCTTCTTCCTTGCCGGTGGTCTGCTGCTGCCAGGTGCGGCTCCAGTCGGCGTAGGTGGCGGGCCGGGCCTCGGTGTAGTCCAGAAAGCGTTGCTTGTCCACGCCCGAGGCATTGAACACCGTGGTCATGCCCAGCATCTTGTCCTTGGGTGTCTTGCGGTAGCTGGCACCGGCCAGGTGGGCGATGTCGGCATCGCCCGTGCAGTCGATGATGCGCTGCGCCAGCACCACCTGGCGGCCGGACTTGCTCTCGGTGATGAGGCCCTTGAGGCGGTTCGTGCCCTCTTCAAAAATCACATCCACTGCCATGCAGTGCAGGATGGGGCGTATGCCGGACTCGCGCACCAGGTGGTCGGCCACCACCTTGAAGAAGTCGGCGTCCAGGCATTCGCTGTCGTTGTACGGCCACTTGACGGTGCCGCCCATGGCGGCAGCCCGGCGTTCCATCTCCACGCCGATGCCTTCGGACTCAATGGTGCCCTCGTAGCGGTACCAGGCCAGGGTCTCCATGCCCACGGTGGTGATGGCGCCGCCAAAGCAGCCAAAGCGCTCCAGCAGGATCACATCGGCACCGGCACGGCGTGCAGCCAGCGCGGCGGACAGACCGGCGGGCCCGGCGCCCACGACCAGCACCTCGCAAGTGGCCAGGATGGGCAGGGCCTTGGGCGGCTCGATGTAGACCCCCTGCGCGGCATCCAGCTCGCCTGCGGCGGGCGGCTGGTGCTGCAAAACTTCGCCCTCACCGGTGTTCCTGCGCGAGAAGGTCAGGCGCTGGCCGGACCAACGGCTGAGCATGCGGGCGATGCGCGCGGGAAACGGGGCCGGGGTTTTGTCTTCGTCTTGCATGGCGCTCCTTGGTCAGAGAGCCCTAGTATCCGGTGCAACTCGGCTGACCGTAGCGCGCCTTGAACAGCGACGTCGACGCCATGTCAGCCGCGGTCGCACCCAGGCAGGCGGCGAACGCAGCGCCAATCTGCGTTACTGGTTTTTCTTGGCCACTTCGTTGCCGATGTAGCCGCCACCCACGGCACCCAGGATGGTCGCCAGGGTTTTGCCGTCACCACTGCCGACCTGGTTACCCAACACACCACCGATGACGGCACCCACGCCGATGCCGACCGGGCTGTTTTGGGGCGCCGGTTTGTGTGCGGTCTGAACCGGGGGCGCTGTTGGGCGTGCTGTGCTGCACTGTCCCGTCGTGGGCCACCGGATGGGCGCTGGCCGACGCATGGGTAGGCTGCACCACGGCTTCGGGCGCATTGATGCCGGTTCCGTGCGAAGACGGCAACAAGCCCGTGATGGCCGCAATGCCCAGCACACTGAACAGCGTGACGGCTGCCGCGGCAACGGCAACCAGGGGATGAATACGATTTGAAAACCGCGCCAGCTGCATGAAAAAACTCCGTCAAGTACACCCGCTTGAGTATGTCGGGCTTGACGGCCGCAGGGCGCAAAAAGAGGTTTGAATCCTGTTGCGTATGTAAGCGCGCGTAACCGCGCAGGCTCAATCCCCGGTGGGCGAGATGCGGAAAGTCTTGATGCGGCTGTGGGCACGCAGGTAGCGCGCCAGCAGGCTGAACTTGTCGGGGCTGGAGGTGCGTATGACCATGCGGTATTCAAATTCCGCACCGTTTTCGGACACGCGGTAGCTGATGTTGGCGATGGTGAAGCCATGCCCCTCCAGCATGGTGCGGATCTCTTCGACCTCCATGGCGTCGTTGCGATCAAAGCTGATGAAGTGCTGCGCGTAGTGATGCGAGGGGATGCGCGCTTCGATCAGACGAAACAGTGACAGGGTGCCCACCGTCAGGATGGTGGCCACGATGGCCGGAAAGTAAAAGCCGATGCCGATCAGCACACCTATGGCCGAGGTAATCCAGATCGAGGCGGCGGTGGTCAGGCCGCGAACGCTCAGGCCCTCTTTAAAAATGACCCCGGCGCCCAGAAAACCGATGCCGGTCATGATGCCTTGCGCCATGCGCGTGGGGTCGGTCCGGAAGGAGTCCATGGAAGTACCGGGCGGCAGCCACTTGCTCTGGTACAGCGTCACCAGCATCAGCAAGCTGGCGGCCAGACATACCAGCGTGTGCGTGCGAAAACCAGCCGGCCGGCCGTGGTAGCTGCGCTCCAGACCGATGACTCCGCCCACCCCCATCGCACCGACCAGGTGCATGGTCATCTTTAGCCAATCTTGATCCATTTTTTATTTCCAAACAGGTTCATGGGACTGTAAACTGTTTGTCACAGCACTGACATTTTGTGACGCCACACTTTGCTGGCAACTTCATAGGAAACGTTATGCATTTGAATAAATTGACTCCCCTGGCTATCGCCGCTTTGGCTGCCTGCTGCACACAAGGTGCGCTGGCTCAATCAGACCAGTTGATCGCTGCAGCCAAGGCCGAAGGCCAGCTGACCGTGATTGCTCTGGCGCGCAGCTGGTGCGGCTACGGCCCCATCATCGACGCCTTCAAGGCCAAGTACGGCATCAAGGTCAATGAGCTCAATCCCGATGCAGGTTCCGGCGACGAAATCGAAGCCATCAAGGCCAACAAGGACAACAAGGGCCCGCAAGCGCCTGACACCATCGACGTGGGCCTGTCCTTCGGCCCCAGCGCCAAGGCCGCCGGTCTGCTGCAGCCCTACAAGGTGTCCACCTGGGCCAGCATTCCCGACAACGCCAAAGACCCCGAGGGTTACTGGATCGGCGACTACTACGGCGTGCTGTCCTTCCAGGTCAATGCCGACATGGTCAAGCCGCCGCAAGACTGGGCCGATCTGCTCAAGCCCGAATACAAAAATTCCGTCGCACTGGCTGGTGACCCGCGCGCCTCCAACCAAGCCATTCTGGGCGTGTACGCGGCCGGCCTGAGCGCTACCGGTGGTGATGCTGCCAAGGCCGGCGCCGCCGGATTGAAATTCTTTGCCGACCTGAACAAGGCCGGCAACTTTGTGCCGGTGATCGGCAAGGCCGCGTCTCTGGCACAGGGCACCACGCCCATCATCATCAGCTGGGACTACAACGCACTGGCCGACCGCGACAAGCTCAAGGGCAACCCCAAAGTGGACGTGATCGTGCCGAAGAGCGGTGTGGTGGCCGGTGTCTATGTGCAGGCCATCAGCGCCTACGCGCCCCACCCCAATGCTGCCAAGCTGTGGCTGGAATACCTGTATTCCGACGAAGGCCAGCAGGGATTGCTGAACGGCTACTGCCACCCGATCCGCTTTAACGATCTGGTAGCCAAGAACAAGTTCACCAAGGCATCTTTGGACAAGCTGCCGCCGGCTGCCGGTTACGCCAAGTCGCACTTCCCCACGCTGGAGCAGCAGGGTGTGGCCAAGGAAGTCATCACCAAGCAGTGGGATTCCGTAGTGGGTGCAGCGGTCAAGTAAATTGCCCGGCTAAACGCCTCCATCGGGCATGGCACTTGCGTGTCATGCCCGTTTTTGTTTGTATGCAGAGCGTCGCAATGGCACTGCACACCCGAACCCTGTGAGAGCCCTCCGTGTCTGCTGAATCCACTTCTCTGCCGCGTGCCCCCGGCGCCGCTCCCGGCCACAAGCCGCTCAACCTGAACTGGCTGGGCGTTGTGCCCTTCTTTGTCTTCGCGCTGATGTTCATGCTGCTGCCCACGGCCTACCTGATGGTGGGTGCGTTCCAGGATGCCGAGGGTCACTTCACCCTGCACAACCTGGCGGAACTGCTGGAACCCAATGTGCTGGACGCTTACTGGATCAGCTTCAAGATCAGCATCGCCTCCTCCGTGGCCGGCGGCCTGCTGGGCTTTCTGCTGGCCTGGGCCGCCGTGCTCGGTAAGTTGCCGGGCTGGATACGCCCGACGCTGATGACCTTCTCGGGCGTAGCCTCCAACTTTGCCGGTGTGCCCCTGGCCTTTGCCTTTCTGGCCACGCTGGGCCGCATGGGCCTGGTGACCATCCTGCTGCGCAAATACCTGGATGTGAACATCTACTCCACGGGCTTCAGCATCCTGAGCTTTGTCGGCCTGACGCTGACCTATTTGTATTTCCAGATTCCGCTGATGGTGCTGATCGTCACCCCCGCGCTGGAAGGCCTGAAGAAAGAATGGCGCGAGGCCTGCGACTGTCTGGGCGGCAGCACGCTGCAGTACTGGCGCTATATCGCCATGCCGGTGCTGTGGCCCAGCATTCTGGGCGCCATGCTGCTGCTGTTTGCCAATGCCTTTGGGGCGGTGGCCACGGCCTATGCGCTGACCGGCAGCTCGCTCAACATCGTGCCCATCCTGCTCTACGCGCAGATCCGCGGCGACGTGCTGCACAACCCGAACCTGGGCTACGCCATGGCGCTGGGCATGATCGTGATTACCGGCTTGGCCAATGCCGGTTATATGGTGTTGCGCAGCAAGACCGACCGGAGAAGTGCATGAGCAAGAGACAAGGCCACCCCAGGCAAGCTCGCACCGCAGTGCGCAGCACGGAGGTATTTCAATGACCGCCCGCAAAGAATCGCGCCTAGGCGCCTGGATCGCCATGGCAGTTGGCGCCACCTACTTCCTGCTGCCGCTGATCGCCACCTTTGAATTCAGCCTGCGCATGAAGCGCGGGGAGTACAGCTTCGAAGCCTATGAGGTGGTGTTTGGCGACCCGCAGTTTCAGGCCACGTTCGGCTACTCCATCGTGATGGCGATTGCCACGATTTTGGTCGGCATTCTGCTGGTGGTGCCCACGGCCTACTGGGTGCATTTGCGCATGCCCAAGCTGCGCCCGCTGGTGGAATTTATCACCCTGCTGCCGCTCGTCATTCCGGCCATCGTCATCGTGTTTGGCTACCTGCGCATGTACAACAGCAGCTCCATCATCCCGCTCACCGGCAGCGAACACGCCACCGACTTTCTGCTGGTCTGCAGCTATGTGACGCTGTCATTGCCCTATATGTACCGCTCCGTCGACACCGGCCTGCGAACCATTGATGTACGCACCCTGACCGAGGCCGCCGAGGTGCTGGGCGCCAACCGCGCCACCATCCTGCTCAAGGTGATTTTTCCCAACATCACCTCGGCGATTTTGTCAGGCGCCTTCCTGACCTTTGCGGTGGTGATCGGTGAGTTCACCATGGCCAGCCTGCTGGACCGCCCGGCCTTCGGCCCCTATCTGCAGCTGATCGGTGCCAACCGGGCCTATGAGCCCTCGGCCTTGGCCGTCATCGCCTTCATCGTGACCTGGGCCTCCATGGGCCTGATCAATGTGTTCGGCCGCAGCGCCCACCGCAAGCCCACCCGCTAATCCAAAAATAACGCAAGAGATTCACCCCATGGCATTCCTGGAAATTTCCAACATCCAAAAGCGGTTTGGCGAGCACACCGCTGTGCACGACTTCTCCATCTCCATCGAGAAGGGCGAGTTCATCACCTTCCTCGGCCCCTCGGGCTGCGGCAAGACCACCATCCTGCGCATGCTGGCCGGCTTTGAGGCGCCCTCGGTCGGCAGCATCGTGTTTGACGGCAAGGACGTGACCCATGTGCCTACCAACAAGCGCAACGTGGGCATGGTGTTCCAGTCCTACGCGCTGTTCCCCAACATGACGGTGGCCGATAACATCGGCTTTGGCCTGAAGGTGGCCAACGCCAGCAAGGCCGAGGTGGATGCGCGCGTGAAGGAGATGCTCAAACTGATCAAGCTAGACGCCCTGGCCGACCGCTACCCCTGGCAGATGTCCGGCGGGCAGCAACAGCGCGTGGCGCTGGCACGGGCCCTGGCCAACAAACCCAAGGTGCTGCTGCTGGACGAGCCGCTGTCGGCACTGGACGCCAAGATCCGCATTTCGCTGCGCGAGGAAATCCGCGAGCTGCAGCGTGAACTCCACATCACCACCGTGTTTGTCACACACGACCAGGAGGAGGCACTATCCATTTCCGACCGCATCGTGGTGCTCAACGAAGGCCGTGTGGAGCAGACCGGCACGCCCGCCTCCATTTACAACTTTCCGCGCACGCGCTTTGTGGCCTCCTTCATCGGTACGCTGAACCAGTTGGCTGGCGAAGTGGTGGACACGGCGCTGGGTGAAATCCGCGTGGGCAAGCAGTTGCTGATCACCAGCAACCCGCTGGACGATTTGCGCAACGGGCAGAAATGCACGCTGGCCATCCGCCCCGAAGCTATCACGCTGGACGGCGCGGGTGCGGGCAAGAACACGGTGCACACGGTGGTGGACGACGTGAGCTTTCTGGGCTCCATCGTGCGCATCCGCACGCACCTGGGGTCCGAGGTCTTGTCCATGGATGTGTTCAACGACCCGAACCAAAAACTGCCCGCCCGCGGTGACACGGTGGCGCTGAGTTTTGCGTTTGAGAATCTGCTGGTGCTGGCCTGAGAGCGCAAGCGTAACGCTCGGGCACTACCCGCCGGCCACGGCGCAATACGCGCGGATCAACGCCAGCAGCGCCTCTTCCGAGTACGGCTTGCCCAGGTAATGGTCCACGCCCAGGTCCATGGCCTGTTCACGGTATTTCACGTCGGTGCGCGAGGTGATCATGATCACCGGCAAGTCGCGCAGGTGCGCGTTGCCGCGGATGTGGCGCACCAGTTCAAAGCCATCCATGCGCGGCATCTCACTATCGGAAAGCAGCACGGCCGGCTTTTCCTGCGCCAGCACTTCGAGCGCATGCAGGCCGTCGTTGGCCAGGGCCACGCGCAATCCCTCGCGCTTGAGCAGGCGCTGCATCACGCGGCGCACGGTGATGGAGTCGTCCACCACCAGCACCAGCGGGGCCAGGGCACTGACCGCAACAGCCCGGACCACGGGCAGGGCTCCTTGGGCGGGTGTTGCTTCGGCTTTCAGCTCCGTGTCCGCAGCGATTAGATCGGCTTGCGCACCCTCGACCAAACCCTGCAGATTGCGCTGCACCTTGGCCAGGTCACTCACTGTTGCGGCCATCAGGCGGGTGCGTACCAGGCGCGACTGCATTGGCAATTCGGTCTGCACCTCCAGATCGTGCAACTGCTGGCGCAAGCGATCCACCGTGTCACCCAACTCACCCAAGCCGCTGCGCAGTTGCAGCAGGCGGGGGTGCGGGCGCACCGGTGCGGTCTGTTCGGTGGTCAGAATAGCCTGCAAATCCTGCAGCACCTGGGCGTCACCGGCCTTGAGAAAGCCAGCCGCAAACTGGTGCAGCAGGCGGCGGATATCGTCGGCTGCGGCATTGAACACCTGCGCGTGCCGGGCATCGCCCCGGCCGTGATGCTTCACATGTTCCAGGGCATGCGCTAGCGCGCGTGCCAATTGCGACAAGGAAACAAAGCCAACCGCAGCCGAGGAGTCACCCAGCGCAAGCGCCAGCGCCACGCTGGCGCCGTCCATCGGACGGTCCAAGGCCAGAGCCCGGGCACCGAGCCCGGTGATCAGGCGACGCGACCATTCGTCGGCTTCGGTGAGAAAGACGTTGTAGGACGCAAGGTCCAGGCGCAAATCGCCAATCACTTTGGTCTGTTGGTCAGACTCCTGTGCCCTGGCTGGCGACGGGCCGCGCACCGGCACGCTGTCCAACAGGCCATAGGCCACCCGCACGGCGCGCAGCGCCGGGGCAGCGACATCGCTTGCAGGGCGGACCTGGGCGCAGAAAAACACCAAGTCCCGCGCCATCCGTTCGTCGGAACCGGACAGCCCCTTGGCCAGGGACATGTACTGCTGGAGGACGCGGGACGCCATGCGCTTGGAGTCCCTGTCGAGTGGCAGCAGCGATAGCGCCATGGCCTCGAAAAAACCGGCGGCCAGGGCCCAGACAATGCGGGGCTCCGGCATGTTCTGTGCGGCTGCCAGCCCGGCGCAAATACGGGACAGCTTGGCCGCAGCCTGCACATCGGCGGACTGCACGACCCGCAACACCGCATGGTCCAGGTGCGCGCGCAATGCGGGCACACAGGACAGAGGCGGAACGCTGGCGTTCAGCGCCACCGGCAACCAGCGCCACTGCGGCAGCCCAGGGTCGGCCGGTTCAGCGGCGCACGCCATTTCGGGATGGGGTACCAAGAAGTGCAAGGCCCCGGTGACACCGTCCACTGACTGGCGCAGTTCACCGGACAGGCGCATGGCGCTAGATTTGCACCATTTCGAAATCTTCCTTGCGTGCGGCGCACTCGGGGCAAACCCAGTTCATGGGAACGTCTGCCCAGCGTGTGCCCGGTGCAATTCCATCGTCCGGGGCACCGAGCGCCTCGTCATAAATCCAGCCGCAAATCAGGCACATCCAGGTTTTGGTATCAGTCACAGCTAAGGGGCCTTCGAATAGAATGCAATGATTGTATAGAGGCGAAACGCTCACATTGAGGCGCCCACCGAAACAACGCCATTTTGCCTGATGGCAACAAGAAGGACAGGCTACACAATGATTGCAACTCCCATCCCCGACACGCAAGCCGGCGCCCACGATGACGGTCCCGCTGCCTGTGTGATGGTGTTCAACGCCAACGACCCGAGCGGCGCCGCCGGACTGACGGCTGACCTGATGACCATTGCCTCGGTCGGCGCACACGCCCTGCCTATCATGACCGGCGCCTACGTCCGCGATACCTCCGAGGTGATGGACCACTTTTCCATGGACGACGAGGCCGTTACCGACCAGGCCCGTGCGATTCTGGAAGACGTCCCCATACAGGCCATCAAGGTCGGCTTTGTCGGCAGCCCGGAAAACCTGAGCGCGATTGCCGAACTGGCCTCCGACTACGCGGATGTGCCCTTGCTGACCTATATGCCCGATCTGTCCTGGTGGCGCGAAGACCAGATCGACATGTACCAGGATGCCTGCAGCGAATTGCTGTTGCCGCAAACCACGGTGCTGGTGGGCAACCACAGCACGCTCTCGCGCTGGCTGCTGCCGGAGTGGAACGCCGAAAAGAGCCCCACCGCGCGTGACATAGCCCGTGCCGCCAACGCGTTCGGTGTGGCCTTCACCCTGGTGACCGGCATCCCCCTGCCCGACCAGTTCATTGACAACGCGCTGTGTTCACCCACCGCCGTGCTGTGCTCGCACAAGTTCGAACGCTTCGAGGCTGTGTTCACCGGTGCGGGTGAGACCCTGTCTGCCGCCATCACCGCCCTGATTGCCAGCGAGACCGAACTCACCGAAGCCGTTGCCGAAGCCCTGAGCTACCTGGACCGCTGCCTGGACGGCGGCTTTCGGCCCGGCATGGGCAATGTGATCCCCGACCGTCTCTTCTGGGCCCAGCCCGATGATGAGGAGGAAGAGGAAGCCCAGGAATCGAGTTTTGAAATTTCCCCCAACGACACCCGCCACTGATTGACAAGACCGCTATGACCGTAGACCGCAACCAAATCCTGTTCGACCGTGCCCGCCAAGTCATTCCCGGTGGCGTCAATTCCCCCGTGCGCGCCTTCAAGGCTGTGGGCGGAACACCCCGCTTTGTGCAGCGCGCCCAAGGTGCCTACTTCTGGGATGCCAACGACAAGAAGTACATCGACTTTATTGGCTCCTGGGGTCCCATGATCCTGGGCCACGGCCACCCCGCCGTGGTGGAAGCGGTGCAAAAAGCTTTGCTCGAAGGCTTTTCGTTTGGCGCGCCCACCGAGCGCGAAGTGGAACTGGCCGAAGCCATTCTGGCGCGCGTGCCCAGCATGGACATGGTGCGCCTGGTGAGCTCCGGCACCGAAGCCGGCATGAGCGCCATCCGCGTGGCGCGCGGTGCCACGGGACGCAGCAAGTTCATCAAGTTCGAGGGTTGCTACCACGGACACGCCGACGCCCTGCTGGTGAAGGCCGGCTCCGGGTTAGCCACCTTTGGCAACCCCACCAGCGCCGGCGTGCCGCCCGAAGTGGTGCAGCACACCATCGTGCTGGAGTACAACAACCTGCAGCAACTCGAAGAGGCCTTTGTCACGCATGGCAAGGAGTTGGCTTGCATCATCATCGAGCCGATTGCCGGCAACATGAACTTCGTGCGCGCCAGCGTGCCCTTCATGAAACGCTGCCGCGAACTCTGCACCGAATACGGTGCGCTCCTAGTGTTTGACGAAGTCATGACCGGTTTGCGCGTGGCCTTTGGCAGCGCCCAAAGCGTGTATGCCCGCGACATTCCCGGCTTTGAGCCCGACATGACGGTGCTGGGCAAGGTGATTGGCGGCGGCATGCCGCTGGCGGCCTTCGGCGGCAAGCGCCATCTGATGGAGCAACTCGCGCCACTCGGCCCGGTCTACCAGGCCGGCACCCTGTCGGGCAACCCGGTGGCCACAGCCTGCGGCCTGGCCACCCTGGCCGAGATTGGCAAGCCCGGCTTCTACGAGGACCTGGGCCGCAAGACGCAACTGCTGGTCAGCGGCCTGACCGCCGCAGCCACCAAGGCCGGCATTCCGTTTTGCGGCGACAGCGAAGGCGGCATGTTCGGCTTCTTCCTGTTCCCCGAACTGCCACAGAACTATGCCAAGGTGATGACCACCGACAACAAGACCTTCAACACCCTGTTCCACGGCCTGTTGGACCGCGGTGTCTACATCGCACCGGCCTTGTACGAAGCGGGATTCATGAGTGCCGCACACACGGATGCAGACATTGCGGAGACGGTGGCTGCTGCAGCAGACATTTTCAACGCGCTGTAATCCATGGATGCCCAGGAAGCGGCTGGCGCGCTGGGCGCTCTGGGCCTGAGCCTGCCGACTCCCGCCTATCTGCTGGGTGCGCTGCTCTTCGGCCTCTTTGGCTGGGTAGCCTACCGGCGCGGCAAGGCTGCCGCCAACCCTCTATTGCGCTGGTCGGGTTTGGCGTTGATGCTCTATCCCTATGCGGTATCCGAGACCTGGATGCTGTGGGGTGTTGGTGTGGCGCTGAGTGGCTGGGTTTGGTTTCGGTGGGAGTGAGAAACTGCCCTTGATGGATGAGACCGTGCGTAACGCGTGCTGCTTGGCTCGCGTGGTGCGTTGCTCTCTTCGACCTCGCGTGCGGCGGTCGGCGTGACTCGCGTTCTCCGGCCCTGCTCGCGGGCGTCTGCTCCAGGTGCGCCTGCACTGCTGTGTCAACAAGATGGTTGGCGTGCTGAGTCTGTGGCAACCGCGAATGGGGGCCTGCGCCCGCGAGTCCCACCACCCGCCGCCAAGTAGCGTTGTGGAGTTCAGCTGAATACCAAAACCGCTCCGGGCAGGTGGATCGGGTGTCCCTTCGCAAGCCCCCATTCGCGGTTGCCACAGAGACAGCGCGTCAACAACGGAGTTCACGAAGATGCGCAGGCGCACGAGAAGCAGACGCCCGCGAGCAGGGCTGGAGAAGGGATACCCGGTTCGCCTGCCCCCTACAAGAGCAGGCGAAAAACCGAACGAACAAATTAATGCCGGAAGTGCCGCACGCCGGAATACACCATCGCCACACCCCGCTCATTGGCCGCAGCAATCACCTCGTCATCCCGCATCGAACCGCCGGGCTGGATCACGCAGGTAGCACCTGCATCCACCACCACGTCCAGACCATCGCGGAAGGGAAAGAAGGCATCACTGGCCACCACCGTGCCAGCCAGTGAAAGACCGGCATGAGAAGCCTTGATGCTGGCAATGCGGGCCGAGTCAAGACGGCTCATCTGGCCGGCACCCACGCCCATGGTCATGCCACCGGCGCAGAAGACGATGGCGTTGGATTTCACAAACTTGGCGACTTTCCAGGCGAACAACAGGTCCTGCAGTTGCTCTTGCGTGGGCTGCTTGACCGTGACCACCTTCAGGTCAGCGAGAGCAAGTTCGTGGTTGTCAGCGGTCTGCAGCAAGATGCCGGAACCGACGCGCTTCATGTCCACGGCGTTGCGGCCGTTGTCCCAATCGGACGCACCGCCCTTGGGCAGCTCGATCTGCAATACGCGCACATTGGCCTTGGCGGCGAACACAGCCAGGGCTTCGGGGCTGTAGGCGGGGGCCATCAGCACCTCGACAAACTGCTTGGATATTTCGCGGGCACCGGCTTCGTCCAGCGGCGTGTTCAGCGCGATGATGCCGCCGAAAGCCGAGGTCGGGTCGGTCTTGAAGGCCTTGCTATAGGCTTCGAGCGCGTTGGCGCCAATGGCCACGCCGCAGGGGTTGGCATGTTTGACGATGACGCAGGCCGGTGTATCAAAACTCTTGACGCATTCCCAGGCGGCATCGGCATCGGCGATGTTGTTGTAGCTGAGTTCCTTGCCCTGCAGCTGCTTAGCCGTCACCAGCGAGCCGGGGGCGGGATACAGGTCGCGGTAGAGGGCGGCCTGCTGGTGCGAATTTTCGCCGTAGCGCAGGTCCTGCAGCTTGATGAAGCGGCCGTTGCTTTGGCCGGGAAACTGGCTCAGGGTGGGGGCTTGGTCATCGGCCACGCCTTCACCAAACTGCACGCTGGAGAGGTAGTCGCTGATGGCGCCGTCGTACTGGCTGATGCGGTTGAAGGCCGCCACGCTCAGGGCGAACTTGGTCTTTTGCGTGACACCGCCGGCTTTCAGTTCGGCAATGACGTTGGCATATTGCGAGGCGTCGGTCAGCACGGCAACGTCTTTCCAGTTCTTGGCCGCGCTGCGCACCATGGCCGGGCCGCCGATGTCGATGTTTTCGATCGCGTCTTCCAGCGTGCAACCTTGTTTGGCCACGGTGGATTCAAAGGGGTAGAGGTTGACCACCAGCACGTCGATGG
>CANCER010000016.1 GCA_947375135.1 Comamonadaceae bacterium
CCGCTGAGCAGCAGCGCATCCGCCAGCTTGAAGCCGAGAACCGGCAACTGCGAGGCGATGTGGATATCCTAAAAAAAGCATCGGCCTTCTTTGCCCGGGAACTGCGATGAGCTTCCAGCTTGTCGAGCAACTGCAGCAGAAGGCCGTGCGAGTCAATCAGGTATGCCGTGTGTTGGACGTCAGTCGTTCGGGCTACTACACGGCCCGCAGGCGTGCGCAAGTGCCGCCTGCGGTGTGCGAGGCCAGCGTGCACTTGAAGGCGGCATTTGCGGCCAGTGGTGGGGCCTATGGCCGCCGCTTGCGCACGGCCGTGGCGTCGCGGGGGATCGTGATGGGCCTCTACCGCCTGCGTGGACTGATGCGCAAGCATGCGCTGCCGATCTCGCCCAATGTGCTGAACCGGCAGTTCAACCCGACGCGACCTAACCAGGCTTGGGTGGCTGACATCACCTATATCCGTACGCGCAGCGGTTGGCTGTATCTGGCGGTGGCGCCGGACATGTAGGCCACGCTGGTATGCAGGGCACTGCAACTGGCCATCGTGCAACGCCAACCGGCGCCAGGTTTGATCGTGCATTCGGATCGCGGCAGCCAGTACGCCAGCGCGGCTCACCAGAATCTGCTGAGCAAGCATTACTTGGTCGGCAGCATGAGCCGCAAGGGAAATTGCTGGGACAACGCGGTGATGGAGCGATTCTTCCTGAACTTGAAGATGGAGCGTGTCTGGCAGAACAATTACGCCAACCATGCTGAGGCCATGAACGACATTGCCGACTACATCGTGAGCTTCTACAACAGCCAGCGGCTGCACTCCAAAATGGGCAACTTGTCACCCAATGCTTTCGAGCAGAAATCGGCAACCAAACAACCTATCGGCGTGTGCGAAAAAACTTGACCAGAACAATTTCCAATGGAGCCGTCTCGGCATACTCTAGTCGAGGGAGTGAGGCGCCCCAACTCAACGAAGATCGCTGATCCGTGGCTCCGCCGTACATGGGATACAGGTAGTCCAATCAGTGCATTCTCAAACGGCGAAAACGTTGAATTCATTGACTTCTAACGTTCGAGCTAAGCGGGCGACGACGGCAGGACGCCAGGCCCGGGCCGGTGAAAATGTACCGCGTACCACCGACCCGGGCCTGGTGGCCTGCCGTTGGCGCTCCGCTTGAGCGAGGGGTTAGGCCGCACCGGTGACTGCTCGACCGTTTAGCGCGTGCTCGGCTTCCACTTTCGGGCATCGACTTGCGCGGCCTCACGCTCCTTCGGACTCAATGTCTTCTCCATGTCGTCGCGCATCTGGCGAATGTCATCGCCGCCGCTTACGCTAGCCAGAAGCAACCAAAAGTACGCCTGCTGCACGCTCTTTGCGACGCCCCGGCCTCCAAAGTACACGCCGCTAAGCGCAATTTGACCAAGCACGTTACCGGCATTTGCCGCCTTGCGGCCCCAGAGAATACCCTGCTCGTAGTCCTTTGGGACGCCCTGGCCTATGAGGTATAGATTTCCTAGTTTCGCTTGGGCTCCGACATTACCTTGTTCTGCCGCCTTGCGGTAGTAGGACGCGGCGCGCTGGAAATCCTTGGGGACACCCGTGCCAGCGGCGTAACCTTCGGCGACCATGAATTGCGCGGGCGCATGGCCCTGGTCCGCCGCCCTGATTGCCCACACGGCACCCTCCTGTACGTCGTTTGGGTTGCCGCTTCGAGCAAGGCTGACTGCGTAGGCCAGTTGTGCCCCTGCATGCCCCTGCTGCGCTGCCTTCCCGAGCCAGTGGTTCGCCGTGTCTCGGTTGGCGGGCACGCCCGTTCCCGCGAAATAGAAGCCGCCAAGCATGTACTGTGCGGTGACGTCGCCGGCGGCTGCGAGCGGCTCAATTAGCCGCGCAACTGTTGCGTAATCCTCCCGCTTGAATGCCGCCGCCAACTCTTCCTGCGGATTAGCAAATGCAGAACCGAATGTGAGAACAGCTGCCAGGAAGAGAACTGGGGGAATGCGCATGTGAGGGTTTATCGATGGGTGACGATATATTGTACTAATTGACAGGTCAGATGATGCCGCAAACGCGCATTGACAATTGCTCGCGGCGCGCTGGGCGGCTGGCGCAAAATAGGCCGCAGGCCCTGCGCCAGAGGATCGGCGTGGCACGCCTCCGCGGAACGTGTCAATGACTTTGCTACACCTGGCTTTATAAATTTACGGTGCAGGGTTGTGGTGTTTCAGTCGGCTTCCTTTGGTCTGGCGGTGGGTTGATCCAGGCCGCAATTGGCATGGGCTTTAGGCAAGGGCGGATTCCCTTGAATCGGTTGGGCGTAGCGGTAAATGCCGCATTCAGCGTCGCTTGTCGAACTTCGCGCATGGCCTGTGCTTGCCCGTAGTGCACGCTATGGGGCGTCATGTGGCCCATGCCTGAGTGGCAGTGCTGCCCGTTGTACCAGGCAAAGAATGTCTGGCAATGGCTTCTTGCGTCTTCGATGCTGCCAAAGCGCTCCGGGAAGTCGGGGCGGTATTTCATGGTCTTGAACTGCGATTCTAAATAGGGGTTGTCATCTGAGGTGTAGGGACGGCTGTGGCTCTTGGCCACGTCCAAGTCCACCAACAGACTGGCCACCGGCTTGGAGCGCATGGAGGTGCCGCGATCTGCATGCAGCGTGAGCGCACCCGGCAGCACATCGTGACGGGACACGGTATCGGCAATCAGTTGCTCGGCCAACTCTGCGCTTTCGCGAGGCGCAATCAGCCAGCCTACGACGTAGCGGCTGAAGATGTCCAGGATGACGTAGAGATGGAAGCAAGTCCACTTGGCCGGACCCTTGAGCTTGGTGATGTCCCACGACCAGACCTGATTGGGCGCGAGCGCCAGTAGCTCCGGTTTGGTATAGGCCGGGTGGCTGCGTTGGCGGCGGCGCTCGGCGCTGCTGGCGTTGGCAGCCAGCAAGCGGTACATGGTGCGCACTGACCCTGGGTAAGTGCCTTCATCCAGCAGGGTAGCATGCACTGCCGCAGGAGCGGTGTCGGCAAAGCGTTCACTGCACAGGGCTTGCAGCACCAAGGATTGCTCCGCCTCACTCAAGGCCAGCGGCGAGCGTGGGCGCACTGGCCTTGGCGCCGATGGTGGCCCCACGAAGGCGGTACGGTGTGCGCGTGCCTTGTGTCGGCCGGGGGCGCCGCGCCACAGGCCCATGGCTCGGCAAGCCGCAGCACTGCCAAGTGCTGGGGTGAGTTCATGGGTGCCCGCCATCAAGGATTTGCGAACTTCGTGAGTGGTTCGAGTTGCTCCAACAACGCGGCAACTTTTTTTGGACCTCGATGACCAACTGCGCATTGCTGAGCTGCACCCGCAGTTTGTCGCGCTCACGTGTCATCAGTGCCAGTTGCTTGAGTTCATCACGCGCCGGCGCAGGTTTGGGGCCGCGTTTTTTTGATTCAACCCCGCTGAGCTCACCCGCAGCATATTGGCGCCGCCATGCAACCAGTGCAGAGGAATAAACGCCTTCGCGACGCATCAGTGCGCCGATTTCACCGGGCTTGGTGCAGGCGGAGGCGGCAAGCGCAATGCGGCGCTTGTCGGCATTGGTAATGTTGCGACGTTTCGCAACGGGCACGACTTCGGAATCGATGCTGGGTGACAATGGCTGCGCCGACACAGGCGCATCTTCAGTCGCCCTTCGGACTCCTTGCGATGCGCCTGTGTCGACTGAATCTCCGGCTACATGCATCTGTGCCTTGGGTTGTTTGTTGATCTTCATACCTACCTCGGTGCTCTCTAAACTAACAGGGGTAGGTGTAGCAAGTCATTCTGGCACGGGGGGCCGCAGCCCTGCGGTACAGCGGCAACTAAATGCTGGCCTCCGCACGCTGCTGCGCACGAAGCGCAGCCTCCCCCCAAAACTCAGTCATTCAACTGCCGTAACTTGATAAACGCCAGCGCGGCCATCACCGCATCGTTGAGCGCGTCATGGGCTTCGCGCACCGGCAGGCCCAGATCGGCCATCAGGGTGTCAACGCGCAGATCGATCTGTGGCGTGTCCTGGCGCGTATCGGCCAGTTCCTGGCGCAGCGCCTGCTCCTGCTGAAAGCGGGCTATGGCCACATCCAGAATCGGACGGATACGGTCGGACTGCAGCCCGGCCACGATATAGGCCGACACGCCAGCCGCCACGGCGGCACGCGCGTTGCCGCTGTCGTGGTCGTTGGTAAACATGACAATGGGGCGGCGCGCATCGCGCGTGGCCATCACCACATGCTCCAGCGCATCGCGCGCATCGCTCTCGGCATCGACAATGATCAGGTCGGAGCGCAACTGGGCCAGGCGCTCGGTCAGGAACACATCGGCTGGCAGCGAGGCCACCCGATTGAAACCACTCTCCAGCAGACCTATGCGCAGGCTGCGCGAGCGCTAGGCCTGATCCATGGCGTGCCCATCCTGCGGATCGGCCAGGTCCAGGTCGGGGGAAATAACAACAATACGGATCGCATCAGACATCACCCCGTGTGACGCAACATTCGCGCCACGGATAAAGCAGAGGCCCCGCCTTGCACCTCGCGCCACGGGAGGCCCCGTAGAATGATTTCATGAAAAATAAAGTGGAAACAGGGCACTCGGCCCCCATGCGGCGCGTTACCGGCACTGTGCGTGCGCTGCAGGCCTCGGCCGGCGCACGGGGCAACCGGGCTGCCACCGGTGACCATGCCACACGGCTGGCGCAAACCCCACAAGGTCCGGCCAGCGAGACAGAACGTGCCGGCGTTCTGGTGCGCCAACTCCCGCAGTCCGCAAGCTAGCCAGGCACCACCCGCAAGCCCATGCCACGCTACTTCATGCACTGGATATTGGCTCTAGCCGCACTTTGCAGCCTGGGGTGCGCAGCGGGCGAATTGTCCGGCGCACAAACGAAATACCAACCCGGCGGCGCCGATATCGCCCTGTTCAGGGACGCCAGCGGAACGCTCCCGGTGGAAGCCTTGGAGCGCCCCGACCTAGCCGCCCGATTTGTGCCGCTGAACGGGTCACCCCAGTTAGGCTACGAACAAGAAGTCGTCTGGCTGCGCCTGCGCTTGCAGCGCCTGGAGGACGCACCGCAGACCTGGTTTATGGAGTACAGCAATCCGTATATCAACGACTTTCGCCTTTACACGCGATCGGCAAAAGGCTTCACGGTTGCGCAGGCCGGAGACCAATTTGCGTTTGCCCGGCGCGCGCTGAAGTTTCGCTTTCCGACCTTCGCCCTCGACTTTCCGGACGCCAGCCCGCAGACCTTTTATCTGCGCATGGAATCCGACTCCACATTGGCGGGCGCCTTGCTGGTATGGCAGCCGGACGCACTGCGGGACAAGGCACAACAGGAGCTGTTTTATTTCGGCGCAGTGCTGGGCATGGTTTGCATGTCGCTCCTGGTCTCCATCATTCACTGGCTACTCAGCCGTGAACTGAAAATTCTTCAATTTGCCATTCTGACCATCAATGCGTTCCTTATGGTCGCCTCAGGCCTGGGACTGGTGGCCCAGTTCCTGACGCCCACACAGCCCCTGGTTGCGGACCTGCTGGTGCCCTGGTCGCTGGCCTTCACCACGGTTTCAGTTGGGGTGGTGTTTGGCAACGCGCTCCACATCCGGGCGGACTTTCCCCGCATGGACCAATTCTTCAAGCTGGCGTATGGCCTGGCCCTTGCGGCCCCCTTGACGCGCGGGTTCCACATGTACAACGTCTGGGGTGGGCCCCTGTTACAGCTCGTCTCCCTGGTTGTCGAATGTTGCACCGGCTATGTTTCCTGGGTTCGCTGGCGTTCCCATGTGCGAGGTGCCGGCTACTATTTTTCCGCGCATCTGTTCGTGATCGGCTCCTTGGTGACGGGACGGCTGATATTGATGGGATGGGTACACACCAATACCCTCGACTATTTGAGCTGGGTTCCCGGGCTGTTGACCTTTCTCTTTCTGGTACACGCCGGTGTCTTTGTCGATACGCAGGCGGTGAAGCGTGAGCGGGATGCCGCTTTCAGTGAAATCAAAACGGCGAACGAGGTGCTGGCGAGTGAACGCAAGCTGCGCGAAGAGCAGACGGTATTTTTCACTTTCGTGGCCCACGAACTGCGCTCGCCTTTGGCGGCCATTTTGATTGGCATCAAAAATGTGGAACTCGACGTGGCCGCTGTGCCGCAAAGGCTGCTGGGCCGCACCGCAAGGATCAGAGCCTACGCAGAAAAAATGGGGAGCTTGATCGACCGGCATCTGACCCTGCAGCGCCTGGCCAACCCCGATTTCCTGCCCCGGTTTTCTGTGGCAAACCCCCGACACATCGCGCAAGACAGCATGCAGCGTGTGCGTGCACTTTTTGCCGATCGCATCTTTGTGCTGGACTCTGCCCCGGGCTTGCCCGCTTCAGCATCCCTGGACCCGGATTTGCTCTCCATGGGCCTGGAAAATTTATTGGCCAATGCCGCCAAATACAGCCCCGCCGGCGAGGCTATTGCGCTGGACGTGTTTGCGGACACGGCGCTGCATTTCCGTGTCAGCGACCGCGGCCCCGGCATTCCCCCTGAGCAAGTCGGGCGCTTGTTTTCCCTGTTTAACCGCATGCAGCAGCCTGGCTTCTCGGGTGGTTTCGGCATTGGTCTGGCGATTGCCCAGCGCGTCGCGCAGGCGCACGGCGGCACCCTGGATTACGCGGACCGCACGGGCGGCGGAGCCGTCTTTACGCTCACCCTGTCGCTGGCTGCCGGCACACCGGGGAGCGCCGCATGAACACCGTCCTGATCGTGGAAGACGACGCAGACCTGCGTCTGGAATTGGCAGACTACCTGTCCACCCTGGGCTATGGGGTGCAGGGCGTGGGCACGCTGGCCGCTGCGGAGCTGCTGCTGCACCAGGGCTTTGCCTTGCTGGTACTGGACATCAATTTGCCGGATGGCAGCGGCATGGATTTTTGTGCGCGGGTGCGCCCCTATCTGCGTGCGGGCATCGTCATGGTGACCGGGCGCAGCGAGCGCGACTTGCGCATCCAGGGACTCAAGGGCGGGGCCGATGCCTATCTGGTCAAGCCGGTAGACCCCGAGGAGCTCGACGCGACTTTGCAAAGCATCTTGCGGCGGGTCCGTGAGCGCGGCTTCTCCCTGGTGCAGGCGGCGCCCTTGCCGGTGCAGTGGCGCGTGGACCGCGTGCGGCTGACGCTCTGCGGACCCAACGGCCGGGTGTGCAAGTTAAGCAAAGGAGAGGCTTTGTTGCTGCTGACCCTGGTACAGGCAGAGGGGCAGCAAACATCCCGCACGGCTCTGCTGGCATCCTTCGCTGCAGCAGGGGTACCCAGCAACGGGCGGCGGGTAGAGGCCATGGTCAGCCGCTTGCGTGGCAAAGTCCTGGAGGACATCGCGCTGGAGCTACCCGTTCACTCCGTTTACGGACAGGGCTACGCCTTTTTGGACCATGCGCTGGCCATCTGAGTCGCCCCCCGAATTCTGAGCTTTCATGCGGATTGGCGCCCGTGCGGCGCGTTCGCCACAATCCGCCCACTTTGTCCAGTAATGCACCCGGTCCGCTATGCCTGCAAATTTACCCTGCGTCTTTACCGTGCTGGTCATGGCGAATATCCACTCGGAATGCTTTGCCAGCGCCGCGTTTTTTCGGACCGCTTGCACAAGCGCACGCCCTGCGTGCGGGAAATTCTGGCATGCGCCCTCTCCGGCAAGGCCGTGCAGCGAACCCTGCTGCGATGCAGGGAACTTCTAATAATCTTGGGATATAGCAATGCAAGATCTGATTGAATCCAATGAATTCGGCGACTGGCTGATGGGCGAAATATCGGCAGCGCGCGCACAGCCAAAGGCTGCGAACCTTAGACAGGCCGAGGCAGCAGAGCTGAGAATGGACGCCCTGCAGATTGCAAAAAAGATACTGCTCGAATTTTTGACCCTTCAGCAGGCCATGATGGATGCCGCAAGCGAGGCGCGCAAACAACGGCGCAATGCGGAGCAGTCCGCCAAATTGGTGTTCCTGCCCAGCAGGAAAGGCGGCGGCGCTGACGCTTCCGACCCGACGAACGCTCCCCCCCTATAAACAGCGCGCGCTGCAACTGCCGTCCCACCAGTTGACGCGTGGTCTCCATGCCGTCGAGCCCGTCCCTGTGGATGTCCCTTCGAGCGCTTGAAAGCGGCCAGCCGGCCCCACAGTCAGGCCTTGCGCTGATTGAGTTTGATGAAAGCCAGCGCGGCCATCACCGCATCGTTGAGCGCGTCATGGGCTTCGCGCACCGGCAGGCCCAGATCGGCCATCAGGGTGTCAAAGCGCAGGTCGATCTGCGGCGTGTCCTGGCGCGTATGGGCCGGTTGCTGGCGGTATTTGTAGTCATAGTACAGGCCGGAGACTTCGATCTTGGGCTGTGGCAGGCCCATGCCCAGCATGGGGAACAAGGCCTTGTTGATCATGGCCACATCAAATTCCAGAAAGTAACCCACCAGCGGGCGGCTGCCGATGAAGCGCATGAGCTGCTTCATGGCCTCGTCAATCGACAGGCCTTGCGCCACATCCTGCTCGCGCAGGCGGTGGATCTTGACGCTCTCGGCCGACACGCCGTGCTCGGGCCGCACCAGCACCTCAAAGCGCTCGCTGGTCATGATGCGGTTGCCCACAATGCGCACCGCGCCGATGGAAATGATTTCGTCTTTGCTCACGTTCAGGCCCGTGGTCTCGCAGTCCAGCGACACCCATTCGTTGGGCGGGGCCGGGTCGAACATGAAGCGGAATTCGGGCAGGCCCAGGTGGTATAGCATCCACTCCCGTTTGAGCGCGGCCCACCAGTGCAGGGGAAGGAACTCGATATCGGTCACGCGGCCTCCAGATGAAAGCGCAGACGCAGCAGGATCTTGAAACGCTTGACCACGCCCAGCGTGTCTTTGAGCAAATCGCGGTCCAGGCTGCTGAGCTTGTCCACATCAATGGCACCGGTCACCGGCCGGTCGGTGTCGAGTTCGGCAAGACCCGCCTTGAGCTTGAGGCCCATGAAGAAGTACAGGCTGTCGGTCAGATCGGCGCCCATCTCCGGCGACAGCACATCCATGGTGACCAGCGCCGCAATGCGCTCGGTGGTGCCGGTGGCTTCCACGCGCTTGGCCAGGGCCAGGCTGCGCACGCCATGCACCAGCGGGAAGATGCCTTCCTTCTTGATGTTCAGCTGGTTGTCCTTGTCGCCCAGGCCCAGCAGGCGGTTCCACCAGCCGGTGCCGCTGCCAAAGGCGTCTATGGCCGAAGCAAAGCGGCTGAGCATGGCGTCGTTGTCGGTGGCCAGGCGGCTCAAGCCGTGTTCCACAGCCTCCAGCAGGTGGGCATCGCCACAGACGGCGTGCGCGTCCATGAAGATGGCCAGCTTCATCAGGCTGTCACCGTCCGGCATGATGAGCCACTGGCGCGCCATCTGGGCAAAGCCCGCTGCCGTGTTGCGCCAGTCCGGGTTGTTGACCATGATGTGGCCGGCGCACTCGGGATAGCCAAAGCTGGCCAGTGCCGCCGAAAAGCGGTTGCAGATGTCGGCCAGATCGGCCGGCGGTGTGTATCCATCGCGCAGCACCAGGCCGTTGTCCTGGTCGGTCTTGAGCAGTTGCTCGCCGCGGCCCTCGCTGCCCATCACAAACAGGCAGCTGTTTTGCACCAGATCGGCCGGCGCAATCAGGTTCCAGGCGCGCTCGAACAGGCGCGAGTTGAGTTGCTGCACCAGCTTGGCGATCAGGTTCACGCGCGAACCGCTGCGGTGCAGCAGCGCAATCATGCGGGTGATTTGGGCGGCAGCCTGGCTCAAGCCCTCCAGGTCCTTGGCGTCTTCGATTTTTTCGGTGATCAGGTGCGACTGGTTGGACAGGAAGGAGAACAGGTCCAGCGCTTCCAGAATGCCGTGGATTTTGCGCTCCTCATCCACCACCACCACGCGGTGCACGCGGTTGCGCAGCATGATGGCCATTGCGTCGCCCAACTGGTCGGAGGGCTTGACCTCGATGAGCGTGAAGTTGGACAGGTCGCCCACCGGCAACTGGTCCAGCGGGCGGCCATCCAGAATGGCGCGCTGGATGGCGGTGGCGGTGAAGATGCCCAGGCGCTCCGGGCTCTGGCTGCTGTCGCGCACCAGCACGTTGGAGGTGCGTTGCTCCTGGAACAGCTTGACCACGGCCAGGATGTCGGTCTTGGCATCGACAAAGTGCACGGGGCGCAAGAAGGCTTCGTCCACGCGCGACATGGTGAGGGACTGCAACTCATGCTGACTTTGCCGCGCGGACAGTGCGCTGAGCTTGTTGCTCAGGTCGGAGAACAGCAGTGCGCCAAAGGTGGCGTTGGCGGCAATCAAATCGCTCACCGCCTGCTTGGCCAACTGATACGCCACCACTTCTTCGGCCGCCACAAAGCGGCTGCTGACCTTGCCGGCCACCAGACCGCGCCCGTCAAAACAATCGTCCGGGCCGTAGGAGGTGATGACCTCGGAGCCCTCCATCTGGCTCACATAGCCCTTGATGATGACGAACAGGTGGGTGGGGGCAATGCCCACTTCCAGAATGGCCGCGCCTTCGGGGAAGTAGGCCACGTCCACACTGTCGCGCACCAGCCGCTGTTCGGCCTGGGTCAGGCAGTCGAAGGGGGAGGCATTGAAATTGAACGCATTGGGCATGGTGAGACTCGGTTGTTGTTGTACTTCTGCTTGTTGCTGCCAGCGGACTGCGGGTTGGAGCCGGGTTCAGGGCTTTTTCGGCGGCAGGCCCGAGGGCAAGTCCTGTGGTGCGTTCCAGTGGGCGTCGGTAAACCAGGCATCACCGTCCAGATAGGCGCGCAGCATGGGCAGCGCGTCCAGCCCCCAGAACACCTTGCCGTCGACTTCGAAGGCCGGCACGCCAAAAACATCCAACGCGATGGCGTCATCGGTATGCGCCTTGAGCTGGGCCTTGACGGCGTCATCGGTAGCGGCGCGCTCCGGGGCCAGTTCGGCAGTAATCGCTTGCAGGCGGGCCGCGTCCACGGCGTCGGCACCACCCTGCCAGACGTGGCGGAACAGGGTTTCGCAGACATAGCGGTTGGGCAGGCCTTGCGGGTCGGTGCCTACCGCCAGGCGCAGCAGGGGCATGGGGTTGAAAGGGTGGGCGGCCGGCATATCCAGCGGGACGCCTTGGCTGTGCGCCAGCCACAGCACATGGCGGTAGGTCCAGTCGCGCTTGGCGGGAATTTCGGCCGGGCCCAGGCTGCCGTGGTGGCGCAGCAGCACGCCCAGCGCCACCGGCTTGTAGGTGACCGCGTAGCTCAGGCCCATCAGGGCCTGCGGTAATTCCTCAAAGGCCAGGTAGGCGTAAGGAGAAATAAAGTCCAGATAAAAGGTGATTTGCTTCATGCCATGCGCGCCTGTAAACGTTGGTTAATCAAGTTCCACACAGCGAACTTGCCCTCCTCGTCCAAGGTGGACCAGGCAGTGAGTTCGTCGCGGGTGCGCAGGCAGCCCAGACAGGCATCCACCTTGTCATCCATGCGGCACACCGATACGCAGGGTGACATAGAACTCTTGCCCGCAGCTTGCACCGAGGCCGAGCGGTCACCCAGCACCTTGCGCGCACCGGCCGGCATGTCGGCCAGGGGCCACTCCACCACGTCGGACTCGTTCACGCCGGTCATGAAGCAGAGCTGGTTGGGGGTGAGCTGGAACACCGCATGGGGGTGACCGGCAGCGGCCCAGATGTCATCAAAGCGGAACAGGTCTTCGTCCATCAGCGTGACGACCGGTTTGGCATGGGCAAGCGGGGCCACACCGCCAATGCTGAAGCCCGTGGCGGCCTTCACAAAGGCGGCATCGGCCCGGCCCAGCGGACCGACCAGGATTTCCACCTTGCGCGGGTCCACGCGCCGGTCACCGGAGGTGATCACCAGCACAGCGGCGTCATCCGACAGGCGGCGAAAGATGATGCTCTTGGCAATCTGGCCCAGGGCCACGCCCAGAGCGTCGGCAGCCTGCTGCGCGGTGCGCGCAGCGTCCTCCAGCATGACGGGGGCATGCGGGTGCCCGTGGGACTGCAGAACGGCGGCAACGCGTTGCACGCCCTCGGGAAGGCTTGTCAATTCAGCTCCACACATGGGTATTGGGTCCATCTCAAAAAAACAGGAAAGGCGGGCGCAGGCCCGGGAATCAGCCCAGGCGCTTGGTCAGCAGCGCATTGGCCACACGCGAATGGGGCTTGCGCCCCAGGGCGTCGCTGATGAACTTGCCGGCGTCAATGAGTTTATCCAGGTCAATGCCGGTCTCTATGCCCATGCCCTGCAGCAGGTAGACCACGTCTTCCGTGGCCACGTTGCCGGTGGCACCCTTGGCGTAAGGGCAGCCGCCCAGGCCCGCCACCGAGGACTGGAAGTTCCACACCCCCACTTCCAGCGCGGCCAGCGTGTTGGCCAGGGCCATGCCGTAGGTGTCATGGAAATGCCCGGAGACGTCCTTGAGCGCGTAGTGCTTGAGGGCCGCCTCCAATGCGCGCTGTACCTTACGCGGCGTACCCACGCCGATGGTGTCGGCAATGTCCACGCGCTGCACGCCAATCTCGCGCATCAGGCGCGCCACCAACTCCACCCGTTCGGGCGCGATCTCGCCCTCGTACGGACAGCCCACGGTGCAGGAGATGGCGCCGCGCACCGCAATGCCAGCAGCAAGAGCCGCCTGCACCACCGGGCGGAAGCGGGCTATGCTCTCGGCCACCGAGCAGTTGATGTTCTTCTGGCTGAAAGCCTCGCTGGCCGCGCCGAACACCACGATCTCGTCGGGCCGGGTTTTTGCGGCGGCCTCATAGCCCTGCAGATTGGGCGTGAGCACCGCGTAGCGCACACCGGGCTTGCGATGAATGCCCGCCATGACCTCGGCGTTGTCCGCCATCTGCGGCACCCATTTGGGCGAGACAAAGCTGGTGACCTCGATCTCGGTCAGGCCGGCGTCCTGCAGGCGGTGTACGAGTTCGATCTTGGTGGCAGCATCGACGGGTTGCTTCTCGTTTTGCAGGCCGTCGCGCGGGCCCACATCGATGAGTTGAACGCGGGGGGGGAGATTAGCGGGGTAAATCATGATTGGATCCATATTTCACAGAAACACCTTCACCGCCCCAATCGCAATAGCGAATAGAGCTTGTATGGATCAAACGAATGCCTTTTTCGCTTCAAAGGAGGGTTGGCCGGCCAACAAGCCCGCAACCGAAATATCCTCATCGACTTGGGGCCAGTAAATGCCCTCACCATCGCCCATCAATTCGCAGTCGGCACGCGCATCGCTTGAAGCATGGGACAGCCTGGGGAACCACGCCAAGGGGACGGTCAGCGTTCGCCCGTCGGTCAGTGAGACGCGCAATTCGTCATCCGAACAAACGACAGTCATCGCCTTGGGCGCAACATTAGAGTTGAAAGAACGCATTCCAGGCCTCCACGAAAAGTGATTGATTGGCTTCTACCAGACCCAATAGTTTGCTCAAGTCCTGCGATGAAAAACCCGTGCTGCGGGCTAGTGCCACAGGCTTGAGCCAGAATTTTGCCAGCATGTGGTCTTGCTGCACATGGATGTGGTGTGGCTCCCCATTCTCGTTGGCATAAAAGAAAAACCGGTAGGGGCCGATGCGAAGGACCGTAGGCAAAGTCAGTACCCCCGTGTCCTATCCACCAGTCCCGCCACAGGCTTGCCACTTTGCAGCGCGGCCAGCTTGGCTGCGATCTGCGCGATGGACTCGCTGCGGATGGTGAGCGCCGCGCTGTGCGGGGTGATCTGGATTTTGGGGTGCGCCCAGAACGGGTGACCGGCCGGCAGGGGCTCGGTGCGGAACACGTCCAGCGCGGCACCGGCCATCTGGCCTTCGGCAATCAGTGCCAGCAGGTCTTCTTCCACCAGCTGCACGCCGCGCGCCACATTGATCAGGTAGCCGCCGCGCTGCAGGCGTGACAGCGTGTTGCGGTTGAGCAGGTCGCGGGTTTCGGGTGTGGCCGGTAGCACCGAGACCAGCACGCGGCTGGCAGCAAGGAATTCGTGGAAGCCGTCCGCGCCGTGAAAGCAGCGCACACCGGGTACGTCCTTCGCCGTGCGGCTCCAGCCATTCACCGGAAAGTCAAACTGCGCCACGGCCTGTGCCACCCGCTGGCCCAGCACGCCCAGGCCCATGATGCCCACCGGCATGTCTGAGCGCGGCAGCACCTCACGCTGCTTCCAGACGCCCGCTTGCTGATCGGCGTCGTAACCGGCGAACGATCGGTAGTGGCGGATCAGCGCGTGGCAGACATATTCGGCCATCTGCGCGCCCATACCGGCATCGTCCAGGCGGATGAGTTGGGTGGCGGGGGCGATATGCAAGCGCAGGAGCGCGTCAACTCCAGCGCCTATGTTGAAGGCTGCTTTGAGCTGCGGTTGCTCGTCAAAAAAGGCCTGAGGCGGTGCCCAGACAATGGCGAAGTCTGCCGCCGGGGCGCCGCTCTGCCACAGGCTGACGCTGGCGCCGGGTAAGGCCGCACGCAGGTCGTTCAGCCAGGGTTCGGCGTCGGTGGCGGCGCAGCAAAAAGTGATGTGCATGACGGATCCTTGCAATGTACGGCCTGCATTGTGGCCGGACATTGCAGGCGGCGCTTCAGGCAGCCACAGGCTGCGGCAACTCCAGCCGCAGCAACTCCGCGCCTTCCGTCACCTGATCCCCCGGCGCAAACAGCAGCTCGGCCACCACGCCATCGGCGGGGGCGGCAATGGTGTGCTCCATCTTCATGGCATCCATGATGGCCAGGGGCTGGCCCTTTTTGACCACATCGCCGGCTTTCACCGCGAAGGACACGACCTTGCCCGGCATGGGCGCGGTCAGGCGCCCAGCCTCGCCCTGCGTATCACCGGCATGGGCCAGCGCGTCGACCCGGGTGATAGTGGTGGCGCCCAGGGGCGTGAACACATGCAGCACCTCGCCGTGGTCATAGACCTGCGCCTGGATGCGCTGCGTGCCGAAGGTGATGTCCAGCGCGCCGTTGGCACCCTCCTTTTTTGAGCGTTCAAACTGCAGCGGCTCGGTCTTGCCATGCACCTGCACTTGAAGCCCCTTGGTGTGGGCGCGTGTCAATTGCAGCAACTCAGGCTGCTCCTGGTACACGGCGGAGAAGCTGCGCAGCGTGGCACCGTGCGAGCGCCAGCTGTCGCGCTGCGCCCAGGGGTCTATCCAGCCCTGCGCGTCAGCCTTTTGCGAGGTCAGCACTTTCTGCGCTTCCTGGTCCAGCGTGTGCGCCACCAGGGCTGCTGCGGCCAATGGCAGGCCGACCTTGTCCTGGTTGAACAGCACTGCGGCCTCCCGCGGGATCAGCGCCGTGTCCAGTTCGGCATTGGCAAACGAGGCACTGCCCACCACATGGCGCAGGAACTGCACATTGGTGGCGAGACCCACGATATGGGTTTGCATCAGTGCCGCGTCCAGGCGCGCCAGCGCTTCCTCGCGCGTGCTGCCATGGACAATGAGCTTGGCCACCATGGAGTCGTAAAACGGGCTGATGGTGTCGCCCTGGCGCACGCCGGAGTCCACGCGCACGCCCTGGTTCGCCAACGCGAAACTGGTGCAAGGCGGCAGGCCGTAGACATGCAGGGTGCCGGTGGCAGGCAGGAAGTTGTTGTCCGGGGTCTCGGCGCAGATGCGCGCCTCGATCGCATGGCCATTGATTTGGAGTTCGCTTTGTTGCAGCGGCAGCGGTTCACCCGATGCCACGCGCAATTGCCACTCCACCAGGTCCAGCCCGGTGATGGCTTCCGTCACGGGATGCTCCACCTGCAGGCGGGTGTTCATCTCCATGAAGAAGAAGGACATGCTGCCATCGGGCTTTTGCTCGACGATGAATTCGACGGTGCCGGCGCCCACATAGTTCACCGCGCGGGCTGCTGCCACGGCTGCTGCGCCCATCTGCTCGCGCATGGCCTGCGTCATGCCGGGTGCGGGGGCCTCTTCCAGCACCTTCTGGTGGCGGCGCTGCACCGAGCAGTCGCGCTCAAACAGGTAGACGTAGTTGCCCTGCGTGTCGCCAAACACCTGGATCTCGATATGGCGCGGACGTTGAACGTATTTTTCGATCAGCACCGCGTCGTCGCCAAAGCTGTTGATGGCCTCGCGCTTGCAACTGGCCAGCGCGTCGGCAAAGTCTTCGCTCTTGTCCACCGCGCGCATGCCCTTGCCGCCGCCACCGGCACTGGCCTTGATCAGCACGGGGTAGCCAATGCGGTCGGCCTCGCTCTGCAACAGGGCCGCACCCTGGCCGCTGCCATGGTAGCCGGGCACCAGGGGCACGCCGGCTTTTTCCATCAGTTGCTTGGACTCGGCCTTCAGGCCCATGGCCAGAATGGCCGAGGGTGGCGGGCCGATGAAGACCAGTCCGGCCTCAGCGCAGGCCTTGGCAAAGGCCTCGTTCTCGCTCAGGAAACCGTAGCCGGGGTGGATCGCCTGCGCGCCGGTGGCCAAGGCCACTTCGATGATTTTTTCCCAGCGCAGGTAGCTGTCCTTGGGGGCGCTGCCGCCGATATGCACGGCCTCGTCACAGGCCTGCACATGCTTGGCGCCGGCATCGGCATCCGAATACACGGCGACGGTACGGATGGCCATGCGCTGGGCTGTCGCCGCGACTCTGCAGGCGATTTCGCCGCGGTTGGCGATCAGGATTTTTTTGAACATAGTGAGCTCCCTGCTGGAAAAAATTAGTGCGGCAAAACCTGCAGCCCACGCAGGGCCTGCAGAACATCAAAATCGGCATCGCGGTGCAGCAGCAAATGGCCGTGCGTGATGCAGTAACTGGCCAGCAGCACGTCGATCGGGCTGCGAATGGAGTAACCCATGGAACGCAAGGCGCGGTAGTGGTCGGCGGCTTGCAGCGCGTTGGCCAGGCCGCCCAACTCCACCTGCGTCAGCTCTGCCATCAGCGCTTGCGCATCCACCAAAGCCCTGCTCGAGCGAAAGCCGCGGAGCACTTCATAGACCACCAGGTCGGCCGTGGCCAGCGTGGAACTGCTATCCCTCAGGAGCGCATGCAAGCGATCCACAGCGGTATTGGTTGCGCCGTTGAAGAAGTCAATCCAGACGCTGGAGTCCACCAGAATCACTTCGCACGGCCTCGTTTAGCCAGCGCCACCTTGGCGGTCGGCACAACGGCCTTCGCGGGATAAGGTGCGGGCGCCGCTTCATTGGCTACCAGGGCCTGCTGCTCGCGTACCTTGGCCCAGCCTTCGTCGGAATCGTCCCAATGCAACTTGCCGCGCAAAGCCAGCAAACCGTCATAGACCTTGCGCCGCGCCACCAGACGCAAGCCCGCCTCCACCGCCTCGCGCTTGGTCTTGTAGCCGCCGGCCTCCATGGCGTCGGCCATGAGCTTGTCGTCGATTTCAATATTGGTTCGCATGCCCACTCCATCAATGTGTATGAAAAGTGAAAATCATACACATTACATGCGAAACACACCAAACTTGGTATCAGGAATGGGGGCATTCAGCGAGGCAGACAAGCCCAGCGCCAGCACCCGGCGCGTGTCGGCCGGATCGATGATGCCGTCGTCCCACAGACGGGCTGTCGCGTAATAAGGGTGGCCCTGCACTTCGTACTGGTTGCGAATGGGGGCCTTGAAGGCTTCTTCCTCTTCCTTGCTCCAGGCGCCGCCCTTGGCCTCCAGCCCGTCGCGCTTGACGGTGGCCAGCACGCTGGCCGCCTGCTCGCCACCCATGACGCTGATGCGCGCGTTCGGCCACATCCACAAGAAGCGCGGGCTGTAGGCGCGGCCACACATGCCGTAGTTGCCGGCGCCAAAGCTGCCGCCGATGATGATGGTGAACTTCGGCACCGCTGCCGTGGCCACAGCCGTGACCATCTTGGCGCCGTTGCGGGCAATGCCCTCGTTCTCGTATTTACGCCCAACCATGAAGCCGGTGATGTTCTGCAAAAACACCAGCGGAATCTTGCGCTGGCAGCAGAGTTCAATAAAGTGCGCGCCCTTGAGCGCCGACTCGCTGAACAGAATGCCGTTGTTGGCAAGGATGCCCACCGGCATGCCCTCCACATGGGCAAAGCCGCAGACCAGCGTGGCGCCATAGCGCGGCTTGAACTCGTGCAGCTCTGACCCGTCGACGATGCGGGCAATGATCTCGCGCACATCAAAGGGCTTGCGGGTGTCGGTGGGGATGACGCCGTACAACTCCTCGGCAGCAAACTTTGGCGGCACGGGTGCCTGGGTGCTGAGCGCCGGAGCCTTGTTCTTGTTGAGGTTGGCAATGGCCTCGCGCGCCAGCGAGAGCGCATGCAAGTCGTTCTGCGCGAGATGGTCGGCCACACCGGAGAGGCGGGTGTGCACATCGCCACCGCCTAAGTCTTCCGCCGTCACCACCTCTCCGGTGGCGGCCTTCACCAGCGGCGGGCCACCCAGGAAGATGGTGCCCTGGTTTTTGACGATGATGGTCTCGTCGCTCATGGCGGGCACATAGGCGCCGCCCGCCGTGCAGCTACCCATCACGACCGCGATTTGCGAGATGCCCTGCGCGCTCATGTTCGCCTGGTTGAAGAAGATGCGGCCGAAATGGTCGCGGTCCGGAAACACCTCGTCCTGGTTGGGCAGATTGGCGCCGCCCGAGTCCACCAGATAGACGCACGTCAGGTTGTTTTGCGCCGCCACTTCCTGGGCGCGCAGGTGCTTCTTCACCGTCATGGGGTAGTAGGTGCCGCCCTTCACGGTTGCGTCGTTGCAGACAATCATGCAGTCCACGCCGCTGATGCGGCCAATGCCGACGATCAGCCCCGCGCCGGGCGCACTGTCGCTGCCATCGCGGTCCGGGTACAGGCCTAACGCGGCCAGGGGGGCGAGCTCCAGAAAGGGTGTGCCAGGGTCCAGCAGCATGGCCACGCGGTCGCGCGGCAGCAGCTTGCCGCGCGCAACGTGCTTGGCGCGGGCAGCCTCGCCACCGCCTAACACCACCTTGTCGATCTGCACATTCAGATCGGCCACGATGGTGCGCATGGCGGTAGCGTTGGCGACGAAGTCGGCCGAGCGGGGGTTGAGCTTGGATTCCAGAGCGGGCATGGGCGGTCTTTCAAAGTCGGGCGGCGGTGGCTGAGCATAGGCGCAAGCCCGCCAGAAAGGGCGCCACTACGGTTGCAAATCCTGCCACAATGAATGACCCCATGAATGCAGTCACTGCCACCCCCCTCACCGCCCTGAGCGCCCTACCCGGCTCGGTGACCGGGCGTGCCGAGACACCGGTGGCCTTTGTACAAGCGATTCTGGCCGCCTATGCCCGGCGCGGCATGAACCCGGCCACCATGCTGGAACAGGCACAAATTGCGCCAGTCATTCTGAAGAAAGCCGGTGGCCGCATCACCGCCCTGCAGTTTGAGATGGCCTCCGGCCTGGCCATGCGCGAACTGGACGACGAGGCCCTGGGGTGGTTTGAGCGACCGCTGCCCTGGGGCAGCTACGGCATGCTGGTCCGCGCCTCGCTGACTTCACCCACACTGGGCGTGGCGCTCAAGCGCTGGTGCCGCCACCACAACCTGCTCACCCAAAGCATTCAGCTGGAATTAACCGAGCAGGACGGCGTGGCGACCCTGACCTTACGCGAACAGACCCAGCCAGGAGCCTGGGCGGCGCAGCGTTCTGCGCAGGTAAAGGAGGAGCCCGCGCAGCGGGCGGGGGACACGGAGCAGAACGCCCCGCTGCCCAGCCTCCCGAGCGAGATGCAAGCTTCGCACGCGATGCACGCGTTGCGCGAGTTGCGCGAATTCTGCATCGTCTCCGTGCTGCGCAATGCGCTGGGCGTGGCCTGCTGGCTGAGCGACTCGCGCATAGCCCTGCGCCAGACCACCCTGCGCTATGCGCCGCCCGCCCACCGCAGCAGCTACGGCGTACTGTTCGACGGCCCGGTCCGCTTTGATGCAGAAACCAACAGCCTGCAATTTGACGCGCTGTACCTCACGCTACCGGTGCGGCGCGACGAGGCCGCCTTGCAGCGCATGCTGGAGCGCGCCCTGCTGCTGACCGTGCGCCCCTACCGGCGCGACCGCCTGCTGGTGGAAAAGACCCGCCAGTTGCTGCGACAGGACGCCTCCACCTTGCGCAGCGCCGATACGCTGGCGGAGCGCCTGAACCTGTCGGTGCGCAGCCTGCACCGCCAACTCAAAGACGAAGGCAGCAGCCTGCAAGCCATCAAGGACACGGTGCGGCGCGAACTGGCACTTGAGCTGCTGCTCAAAAGCCAACGCCCGCTCAAACAGATTGCCGAGCGGGTGGGGTTTACCAACGAGAAGAGCTTTTTGCGCGCCTTCAAGGGCTGGACCGGACAGACGCCGGATGCGGTGCGGCAGGCGGGGGAGCGGTGAAGCCCGCACTGCACCCGGCCGTGGGGCTTTGGCTGAACGAACAAGCCGCCCAAACGCTGTACCTGTCCAGTCTGACGGTGGCAGAGTGGCTGTTTGGCATTGGGGCACTCCCAACCGGCCAGCGTAAGGATATGGTGGCGCAGACCTTTGATGGTCTGATGGACTTGTTCAGGAATCGGGTGCTGCCATTCGACATGGATGCGGCTCGGAACTATGCCGAGTTGGCCGTTACAGCCCCTCAGCGGCGGCGACCATCACTACGTCCAAAAAAATTTCAAAAATGAACGGTAGGAACTGAGCGCCGCCAATCGCGGTTCAGCTGCGATTGCAGCCGTTGGCGGACAAGTCGAAAGCCGACCTGTTTTCTCCATAGCTGACTTTGCCGACGAGGGCCCCATTTCATCGGTTTCGATCGCCCAATCGAGAAAGCAGTCGTAAGTTGGCTCCATTCCACTTATCTGATTGGAGGTCGGTGCGACAGCGCAGTCGTCGTTCGCGAACGGCTGGGTTCCAAAAGTTCCAACGGGGTGGTCGAGGTGGCCTGCGCTACAGGCGATTTCACCCCCCACTCACTCGATCCGCTGCCCACCTGTGAAGGGGTACATGGAAGGCCCATGTTTTGCTAAGACGTTTGGTCCTGCCCTCTCTGCTGCACGATGGCCATCGCAAATTGGCCATGCCCCACCGACCAGTCCGAGTAGTCGTTTTCGTGCATGAAGATGAAGATGTCGCCTGTGTTGACATGGGCCCCGGCTTGCAGATTGGCTGCAATGGCAGCGTAAAGTGCCTTCTTCATCGCGTCACTGCGCCCACGCCGCATGGTTATCTCGATGAGCACCAACTGGTCTGAACGCGCGATCCCGTTGAACCGACGGTCATAGTGGAAATTGTCCGGCTCATATTCCGTGATGAGGTTGAACAGTTCGTCGCTCGGCATGCCTATGGCATGCACCAGCGCCTGATGGATGCCATCCACGATGGCTTTTTTAAAGTCGGATGTTGAACCTTTGGGTACGGCCGTACGAATAAATGGCATATTGAATGGATTGAAGGAGTTGGTGCACCACGTGATGGTGATGCGCTGTTGAATGGCACTGCAACTTGGCTGACCCGATGTCGCACCACCGCGGACCAGCGTTCAGCAGGCATCAAGCGTTTGGAGGCGTTCCAGCAGGGTTTGATACCACCGCATCGATTTGAATCAACGCACCTGCAGTCATTGCAGATACCCCGATGGTTCTCCGTGCCGGTATGCCGCCCGGAAAGAAGCGCAGATACATGTCGTCTACCGCTGCCATATCGTGGATGTTCTTCAATGCGATGTTTACTTTGACAACATCAGTCATTGCATGATGGACACTCTCCACAATGTCTTTGATATTCTGGAGGCACTGGCTGGCCTGCTCTCTTATACCTCCGGCCACTATTTCGTTCGTTGCCGGATCCAGGGGCAACTGGGCTGAAATATGGTTGTAATGAGAAAAAGCCACGCTGTGGGTGCCAGCTCCTTTGGGCGCATTGTCGGTATTGTTTGCTTTGATGACGATATGGCGTGCATCTTCGGGTGCTTGTGGGGGCGTGCCATCACCATGCGAAACCACGGCTTCAACCTGCACCGAAGCACCCTGTGGCAAAGCGGATACTGCAATAGCGGTCAGCGCGGGAACATAGCGTGGGAAGAGGTTTGCAAATACTTCTTTTGCAGCTTCAACACCCAAGGCATCTGTGGCAAAAATAGTAATCCGGACGATATCTTCCATCACATGGTCGATGCTTTGCAAAATGGCCTTGATATTTTCAAAGCACTGTTTTGCCTGCTCTGCCGCACCACCCGCCACCAGTTCACCCGTTTTGGGATCAATAGGCAACTGGGCTGAAATATTGTTGTAGTGCGAGAAAGCCACCGACTGGGAAGACACGGAGCTGGCTGGCGCATGGACCGTATTTCTGGCTACTTTGATGAGATCCCCTGCCTGTGGTGCCCCGGGAATAGTGCCTTCGCCGTGCGATACCAGCGCCTCAATCTGCACCAAGGCACCCATGGGTAATGCGGCAACAGCAACTGTCGTTCGTGCAGGAAAATAGCTGGAGAAGAAGCTTGTGAAAACTTCATCCACTGCATCCATATCCGATAGGTCCGTGACGAATAGGGTAAGCCGAACCACATCGTCCATCGTGTGCTTGGTGTGTTCCACAATGGTCTTGATGTTTGCCAGGCACTGCCGGGCTTGCGCCACAATGCCGCCGGCAATCATTTCACCCGTTGTGGGATCCAGAGGCAGTTGCGCCGAAAGATTGTTGTAGTGGGAAAAGGCTACTGATTGAGAATAGGGGCCGATATTTTTGGGAGCATTCTCTGCGTTGCTTGCTGATACGGCGTTGTATTGATTCATGCTTGTATTACGTTATGTGATTGCGACCCGAGGCATCAGACGGTCGCGATGCGGATCAAATTGGTGGCGCCAGGCGTGCCGAAGGGCATTCCGGCAATGGCGACGATGAACTGACCTGACTGCGCAAATCGCTGCTGTTTCGCGACAGCGCTGGCCACCTCCGCCATCTCTTCTGCACTGAATACGTCCGGGACATGGACCGAGTGCACCCCCCAGACCAAGGCTAAGCGGCGTGCCGTTTCGATCCTGGGTGTCAGACTCAGGACGGGTGATTCGGGCCGCTCCCGCGCAGCGCGCAGACTGGTGTGGCCAGAGCTTGTGTAGCACACAATGGCAGCCGCTTGCAGCAGCGCCACGGCCCGGCGCATCGCGCAACAAACGGCCTCTGTGACATCGCCTCCTGGGCGGGCCATGGTGTGGGATGCATTGATCAATTGCCGGTACAGGGGATCGCCCTCAACCTCTTCAATGATCCGGTTCATCATCGTGACCGCCGCAAGGGGGTGCTTTCCCGATGCCGATTCGGCGGACAGCATGACGGCGTCCGCACCATCGTAAATGGCCGTGGCGACATCGGACGCTTCGGCACGCGTGGGAACCGGGCTATCGATCATGGACTCGAGCATCTGCGTGGCCACGATGACGGGCTTGCCCAAACGACGGCAGGCGCCCACTATGTGTTTTTGAATCGCCGGCACCCTCTCGGCCGGCATCTCCACGCCAAGATCGCCTCGCGCCACCATCACGCCATCGGACAGCGCAACAATCTCATCCAGACGATCGATGGCGGAGGGCTTCTCCAGTTTGGAGACGATCAGGGCGCGGTCACCGATCAAGGCGCGCGCCTCGGCTACGTCCTCGGGGCGCTGCACAAAGGACAGCGCAATCCAGTCGGCGCCGAGTTCCAAAGCCAAAGCCAGGTCGCGCCGGTCCTTGGGTGTGAGCGCCGTGATCGGCAGCACCACATCCGGCACATTCACGCCCTTGCGTTCCGAGAGCTTGCCGCCCACCAGCACCCGCGTCTGGGCAAAGTCGGGCCCGCACTGCTCTACCACCAGGCGCAGCTTTCCGTCATCCAGCAGCAACTGGGTGCCAGGCACCAACGCGGCAAAGATTTCCGGGTGCGGCATGCCGGCGCGCTGCACATTGCCCGGTGCGGGGTCCAGATCCAGGCGGAAGCTTGCACCCTCCACCAGCTGCACCGGGCCGTCGGCAAAGGTGCCCACGCGCAGCTTGGGACCCTGCAGGTCGGCCAGGATGCCAATGGAGCGACCGGTCTCGGTTTCGAGTTCGCGCAGCATGGCAAAGCGCGCCCGGTGGTCGGCCGCACTGCCATGGCTGAAGTTGAGGCGGAACACATCCACCCCGGCGATAAAGAGGCTGCGCACCATCTCTCTGGAAGAACTGGCGGGGCCCAGGGTGGCCACGATTTTGGCGTTGCGGTTTCTGCGTAAGGTCATTGGGATGGTGTTAGCGCGGCCTCGATCAGGAGGGCGCGAAAGTCGTTCACGTTGGTAAGGGTCGGCCCGGTGATTACCGAGTCACCAAGAGCTGAAAAAAAGCCGTGGCCGTTGTTGTTGGAAAGCTCGTCCTGCGGTTTCAAGCCCAGCGCCCAGGCGCGCGCCAGGGAGTCGGGCGCCAGGAGCGCGCCGGCAATTTCCTCCTGGCCGTCCACACCGTCGGTGTCACCGGCCAGGGCATGGATGCGCGGGTGGCCGTCCAGGGTCAGGCCCATGGACAGCAGGCATTCCACATTGCGTCCCCCGCGGCCCTGGCCGCGCAGGGTGACGGTGGTCTCGCCGCCGGACAGCAGCACACAGGGCGTCGTGAAGGGTTGGCCCCGGTTGGCCACCTGCAAGGCCATGCCGGCCAGTACCTTGCCCACATCGCGCGCCTCGCCTTCCAAGGAATCGCCCAGGATGTGTGCGGCACAACCCGCATCGCGTGCCACCTGCGCCGCCGCTTCCAGGGCCATTTGCGGCGTGGCAATCATGCGCACTTCGTTGCGCGCCAGGCGCGGATCGTCCGGCTTGATGGATTCGCCCTGGCCGCTGTGCAGCAGCTCCCAAGCCGCTGTGGGCAAGGCAATGCCGTAGCGCTGCACGATGGCCAGCGCATCGGCACAGGTAGTCGGGTCGCCCACCGTGGGGCCGGAGGCAATATTGATGGGGTCGTCACCCGGCACATCGGAGATCAGCAGCGTGTGCAGGCGCGCCGGGTAACAGGCAGCAGCCAGGCGCCCGCCCTTGATGGCCGACAGGTGGCGGCGCACACAGTTCATTTCGCTGATAGTTGCGCCCGATGCCAGCAAGGCGCGGTTGAGTTCCATCTTGTCGTGCAGGCCCAGGCCCGCGCCGGGCAGCGGCAGCAGGGCCGAGCCGCCGCCGGAAATCAGACACAGCACTAGATCGTCCTCCTGCAGGCCGGACACCAATTGCAGCATGCGCTCTGCTGCCGCCTGCCCGGCCGCGTCGGGCACCGGATGCGCCGCCTCCACGATCTCGATATGCGCACAGGGCACGGCATAGCCATAGCGGGTGACGACCAGTCCTTCAAGCTGATTCTTGTCGCCAGGCCAGTGGGCCTCCACGGCCTGCGCCATGGCAGCCGAGGCCTTGCCCGCGCCGATGACGATCAGCCGCCCCTTGGGCGCTGCGGGCAGGTGGGGCGGTATGCGCAGCGCGGGTTGCGCACTGGCAATGGCCGCATCGAACATGCGGCGCAGCAGCGCCTGCGCTGGCTGGGTGGGGGCGGCTTGGTTCATGGAAGTTGCCATGCCACCTCAGGCCGCCTGCTGCCCGATCTCGAAGTTGGCCAGCTTTTCCAAGGCGCGCACCATGGCCGAGTGGTCCCAGGCGGCGCCGCCATGGGCCGCGCAGCTGTTGAACAACTCCTGCGCGTTGGCGGTATTGGGCAGGGACACACCCAGTGCGCGTGCGCTGCTGAGGGCCAGGTTCAAATCCTTCTGGTGCAGGGCGATGCGAAAGCCCGGGTCAAACGTGCGCTTGACCATGCGCTCGCCATGCACCTCCAGAATTTTGGAAGATGCAAAGCCACCCATCAGGGCCTGGCGCACGCGGGCCGGGTCGGCACCGGCCTTGGCCGCGAACAGCAGGGCCTCGGCCACGGCCTCAATGTTGAGGGCCACGATGATCTGGTTGGCCACCTTGGCGGTCTGGCCGTCGCCGTTGCCGCCCACCAGGGTGATGTTCTTGCCCATCAGCTCGAACACCGGCTTGACGCGCTCGAAAGTGGCGTCCGACCCGCCGACCATGATGGACAGCGTCGCGTTTTTTGCACCTACCTCACCGCCGGAGACCGGCGCGTCCAGGTAGTCGCAACCCAGCGCATTGATCTTCTTGGCAAACAGCTTGGTCTCTATCGGCGAGATCGAGCTCATGTCCACCACCACCTTGCCGGCACTCAGGCCCGCGGCAATGCCGTCGGCGGAAAACAGGGCCTCGTTCACATTGGGGGTATCGGGCACCATCAGGATGATGATGTCGGCACGCTCGGCCACACCGCGTGCGCTCAGGCACTTGGTGGCGCGGCTTTGGGCAATCGCGTCGGGCATCTTGCCGCGGGTGTAGACGAAGACATCGTGGCCAGCTGTAACCAGGTGGCCGGCCATGGGTGCGCCCATGATGCCAAGGCCAATAAAGCCGATCTTGAGAGAAGAAGTCATGGTGTTTTTCAAGTGGGATAGAACGGAGAAATTGAAAGAAGGTTCAGGCGGCTGCCAAACGCTGACGCCAGCCCAGGCCGGCTTCGGTCGTCGTTGCTGGCTTGTATTCGCAACCGATCCAGCCGGCATAGCCGATGCGATCCAGGTGCGCAAACAGGAACGGGTAATTGATCTCGCCCGTGCCCGGTTCGTTGCGTCCGGGGTTGTCTGCCAGTTGGATATGGCCTATGCGCTGTAGCTGCTTTTGCAGGGTGGCGGCCAGTTCGCCCTCCATGCGCTGCGCATGGTAAATGTCGTATTGCACGTAGGCGTTGTCGGCACCCACGGCATCCAGAATGGCCAGAGCCTGGTCGGTGCGGCTCAGGTAGAAGCCGGGGATGTCAAAGGTGTTGATGGGCTCGATCAGCAGGCGCAGGCCCGCGGCCTTGAAGGCCGTGGCGGCGCGCGACAGATTGGCTACCAAGGTGTCGTGCAACGCCTGTGCAGCCACACCGGCAGGTGCCTTGCCGGCCAGGCAGTTGAGCTGGCCCACGCCCAGTGCCTGGGCATAGTCAATCGCCTGGGCAATGCCAGCGCGGAACTCTTCGGTGCGGGCGGGGTCGCAGGCGATGCCGCGTTCTCCGGCCTCCCAGTTGCCCGCGGGCAGGTTGTGCAGCACCAGCTGCAGGCCGTTGTCATCCAGGCGCTGACGGATTTCCTGCGCGGGGAAGGCGTAGGGAAACAGAAACTCGACGGCCTGGAAGTCGGCACGCGCGGCCGCTGCAAAACGGTCCAGAAAGGGCAGCTCGGTGAAGAGCATGCTCAGGTTGGCAGAAAATTTGGGCATGGAGTTAGTCCTGATTTTTTGAATGAAAACTGCCTGCGCTATTCCAGCAAGCCGGCCAGCTCCAGCCCTTGGCGGCCCTCGGGGTGGCGGCAGTCGATGTCTTCAAACTCGTTGATCTTGTCGATCTCCGTGCCCATGGCGATATTGGTCACCTTCTCCAGAATCACCTCCACCACCACCGGCACGCGGTATTCGTTGGCCATGGCGCGCGCCTGCACCAGAGCGTCCTGGATCTTGTCCGGGTCGGTCACACGCAGGCTCTTGCAGCCCAGGCCCTGGACTACGGCCTGGTGGTCCACGCCATAGCTTTGCAGGGTGCTGTCTTCCACGTTCTGGTTGTCAAAGGCCAGCTGCACGCAAAAGTCCATCTCGAAGCCGCGCTGGCTCTGGCGGATCAGGCCCAGGTAGCTGTTGTTCACCAGCACATGCACATAAGGCAGGCGGAACTGCGCGCCCACGGCCAGCTCCTCCACCATGAACTGGAAGTCGTAGTCGCCCGACAGGGCCACCACATTGCGCGTCGGGTCTGCCGCCACCACACCGAGTGCGGCCGGCATGGTCCAGCCCAGCGGGCCGGCCTGGCCGCAGTTGATCCACTGGCGCGGGCCAAACACATTCAGGAACTGCGCACCGGCAATTTGGGAGAGACCAATGGTGGTGACATAAATCGTGTCGCGCGGCATCACCTTGTTCATCTCTTCGTACACGCGCATGGGCTTGATCGGCGTCTCGGTGTAATGCGTCTTGCGGTGCATCAGCTGCTTGCGCTCGGCACAGCGTTTGGCCCACACGCTGAAGTTCTTCAGCGTCTTGGCTGCCATGCGCTCGCGCGCCACCTGCACAAACAGCTCCAGCGCCGCCTTGGCATCGCTGACGATGCCCAGGTCGGGGTTGAAGACACGGCCGATTTGCGTGGGCTCTATGTCCACATGCACAAAGGTGCGGCCCTTGCAATAGACCTCGGGCGAACCGGTGTGGCGATTGGCCCAGCGGTTGCCAATGCCCAGTACAAAATCACTGGCCAGCATGGTGGCGTTGCCATAGCGGTGGCTGGTCTGCAGGCCCACCATGCCGGCCATCAGCGGATGGTCGTCGGGAATCGTGCCCCAGCCCATCAGCGTGGGAATCACCGGCACGCCGGTGAGCTCGGCAAACTCCACCAGCAGGTCGGCGGCATCGGCATTGATGATGCCGCCACCGGCCACGATCAGCGGCTTCTCTGCAGCCATCAGCATGTCCATGGCCTTTTCCACCTGCTTGCGGCTGGCGGCTGGCTTGTAGACCGGCAGCGGCTCGTAGGTGTCGATGTCGAATTCGATCTCGGCCATCTGCACGTCAAAGGGCAGGTCGATCAGCACCGGGCCGGGCCGGCCGCTGCGCATCAAGTGGAAGGCCTGCTGAAAGCTGCGCGGCACCAGGGCCGGCTCGCGCACGGTGACACTCCACTTGGTCACCGGCTTGCTGATGGACTCGATGTCCACTGCCTGAAAATCTTCCTTGTACAGCCTGGCACGCGGTGCCTGGCCGGTGATGCACAGAATCGGGATGCTGTCGGCAATCGCCGAATACAGGCCGGTGATCATGTCGGTACCTGCCGGGCCGCTGGTGCCTATGCACACGCCGATATTGCCCGCCTTGGCACGGGTGTAACCCTCGGCCATGTGCGAGGCGCCTTCCACGTGGCGGGCCAGAATATGCGCAATCGATGCACGCTCGCGCAGTGCGGCATAGAGCGGATTGATGGCCGCACCCGGGACACCGAAGGCCTGGGTTATGCCTTCTTTTTCCATCACCAGAACGGCGGCCATGGCGGCCTTCATCTTTGCCATATTCATTTCTCCTGTGGGGTTGCTAATAAGTTGAGGCAAGTGTCGGCGCCGGGCGTGCAAGACGGAAGAGCCTGCCGCAGCATTACGGTTATTCCAATTTGGAATGGGGCAAGGCGCAGCCCGCATGGTCTACTTCAGGCATGGACAATTTGTATGCCGTCAGGCTCTTCATCCGGGTCGTGGACCTGGGCTCTTTCAGCAAGGCCGCTGCCGAGCTGGGCATAGGCCAGCCCTCGGCCACAAAGGTGGTGGCGCAATTAGAAGCGCAGCTCGGCTCGCGCCTGCTGCACCGCTCCACCCATGGCGTCACACCCACCGAAATTGGTTTGCTGTACTACGAAAAATGCAAGCTGATAGACCACCATTTCGAGGAGGCGCAGTCCGTGGCAGCGCTGCTGCAATCGCAGGTGCAGGGCGCCTTGCGGATCAACAGCTCGGTGGCGTTCGGGCGGCGCGTGCTGGTGCCGCTGGTGATGCGCTTCATGAAAGACCACCCCAAGCTGCAAATCGAGCTCAGCTTTGAGGACAGCTATGTCGATCTGGTGGAACAGGGCATTGACGTGGCCATCCGCATGGGCCGCCTGGCCGACTCATCGCATGGCGCGCGCTTTCTGGGCATCAATCCCTGGGTGGTGGTGGGCTCACCCGCCTACCTCGCAGCACGCGGTGTGCCGCACTGCCCGGAGGATCTGGCAGAGCACGATGCATTGGTCTACAGCACGGTGCAGGGCGATGCACGCTGGCTCTTTACCGGGGCGGACGGGCGGCTGCACCCCACCAGCGTGCGCGGCGCGCTACGCTCCAACAACCTGTCGGCCCTGCTGTCTGCGGCGCGCGGTGACATGGGGCTGGCGGCCCTGCCCTGGTATGTGGCGTATGAATCGGTGCAGTCGGGTGCGGTGCAACCCGTGCTGACCGAATGGTCCCTGCCCTCGCAGGAGATCCACGCCGTCTATCCTTCACCACGCCAGGTGCCGGCCAAGGTCAGCAGTTTTATCCAGTGGCTGCAGAGCCAGCTGGGCGAGACCTGGTGGTCCAGCTCCCTTTGAGGGAGACCGCAGGGCGCTTCAACACATTCCGCCCATTTCCACCTTCAAGCTGGCGTTCGCCGCAGCCAGCGCCGTCATATTGACCACGCGGCGCACCGTGGCCGAGGGGGTGAGCACATGGGCCGGTGCGGCCGAGCCCAGCAGAATCGGGCCGACCGTTACGCCATGCCCGCTGACCATCTTGAGCACATTGAAGAGGATGTTGGCAGCGTCCAGGTTGGGGCAGATCAGGATGTTAGCCTCGCCCTTGAGCTGGCCACCGAGCAGGATGGAGTCGCGCATCTCTTCTGACAAAGCCGCGTCGCCATGCAGTTCGCCATCGCATTCGATATGCGGCGCCATCTTGCGAAACAGCTCGTAGGCCTGGCGCATCTTCACCGCCGACTTGCGCTTGGAGCTGCCATACATGGAGTGCGACAGGAAGGCCACCTTGGGCGGCAGGCCAAAGCGCTGCACCTCTTCGGCGGCCATCAGGGCGATCTCGGCGAGCTGCTGGGCGTCCGGGTCTTCGTTGACAAAGGTGTCGGCAATGAACAGGGTGCGGTGCTCCATCATCAGCGCGTTGAGTGTGGCCAGGCAGGTGGCGTCGGCGCGCATGCCGATCACATCGCGCACATGGTCCAGGTGCACATCAAAGCGCCCGACCAGGCCGCACAGCATGGCGTCGGCGTCACCGAGCTTGACCATCAGCGAGGCGATGGTGGTGCTGGAGCGGCGCACGGCCGCCTTGGCAGCACCTATGGAAACGCCGTCGCGCCCCATGATGCGGTGGTAGGTTTCCCAGTATTGCTTGAAGCGCGGATCGTCCTCGGGGTCAACCACGGTGTAGTCCAGGTCCGGGCGCAGGCGCAGGCCGGCCTTTTTGACGCGGGCCTCGATGATGGAGGGGCGGCCCACCAGAATCGGCTGGGCCAGGCCCTCGTCCACCACCACCTGCACGGCGCGCAGCACGCGCTCGTCTTCACCCTCGGCATAGGCCACACGCTTGGCGGCCATGGGCACGCTCTTGGCGGCGGCAAACACCGGGCGCATGAACATGCCGGTCTGGTAGACAAAGCGCGAGAGCTGCTGGCGATAGGCCTCCATGTCCTCGATCGGACGGGTGGCGACACCGGACTCGGCGGCCGCTGCCGCCACCGCCGGGGCAATGCGCAGAATCAGGCGCGAGTCAAAGGGCGTGGGGATCAGGTAGTCGGAGCCGAACACCAGCTCCTTGCCGGCATAGGCGGTGGCCACTTCCTCGCTGATGTCGGCCTTGGCCAGGTCGGCAATCTGGCGCACGCAGGCCAGCTTCATGGCCTCGGTGATCTTGGTGGCGCCGCAGTCGAGTGCGCCACGGAAGATGTAGGGGAAGCACAGGACGTTGTTGACCTGGTTGGGGTAGTCCGAGCGGCCGGTGGCGATGATGCAGTCCGGGCGCACGGCCTTGGCCAGCTCGGGGCGGATTTCGGGTTCGGGGTTGGCCAGGGCCAGGATGATGGGCTTGTCGGCCATGGTCTTGACCATTGCCTGGGTCAGCACACCGGCGGTGGAGCAGCCCAGGAACACATCGGCACCGTTGACCACATCGGCCAGGGTGCGCAGCGGCGTGTTTTGCGCCACGCGCTCTTTCGATTCGTCGTAACCGCCGGGACGGCCGTGGTAGATCACGCCCTTGGAGTCGCAGACATAGACGTTCTTGCGCTGTATGCCTAAGCCCACCATCACATCCAGACAGGCCAGGGCCGCGGCACCGGCACCGGACACCGCCACCTTGACCTCGGCGATGTCCTTGCCCACCAGTTCCAGGCCGTTCAGGAGCGCTGCGCTGGAGATGATGGCGGTGCCATGCTGGTCGTCATGGAACACCGGAATGTTCAGGCGCTCGCGCAGCTTTTGCTCGATGTAAAAGCACTCGGGGGCCTTGATGTCTTCCAGGTTGATGCCGCCCAGCGTGGGCTCCATGGCGGCGATGATTTCCACCAGCTTGTCGGGGTCGCGCTCGGCCAGCTCGATGTCAAACACGTCGATGCCGGCAAACTTCTTGAACAGGCAGCCCTTGCCCTCCATCACCGGCTTGCCGGCCAGGGGGCCTATGTCGCCCAGGCCCAGTACGGCCGTGCCGTTGGTGATCACGCCCACCAGATTGCCGCGGCTGGTGTACTCATAGGCCAGGGACGGGTCGGCCTGTATGTCCAGGCAGGGATAGGCCACGCCGGGGCTGTAGGCCAGGGACAGGTCGCGCTGGTTGGACAGGGGTTTGGTGGCATTGACCGAAATCTTGCCGCGCGTGGGGCTGCGGTGGTATTCGCGGGCGGCTTCGCGCAGGGCGAATTCGGCGGGGGATAGGGTGTTGTCTTGGTCCATAGCGACTCTCCAACTCAGCTCAGCAAATCCAACAGGCTGCGGGCAATGACCTTGGTGGCACGGCGCAGATCGTTCAGGTCCAGATTCTCATCCGCGCGCTTGGCGTTCGACTCCAGCACGGTGCGTGGACCGGCACCGTAAATCACACCGGGAATGCCGGCCTCGCAGAAGATGCGCACATCGGTGTACAGCGGCGTGCCCAGCGCGGGGATGGGCTCGCCAAACACATCGCTGGCGTGCTTTTGCAGCGCCTCCACCAGCGGCTTGTTGCCGGGCAGGGGCTTCAAAGCATTGGCCAGCAGGATGCGCTTGATGTCCACCGTGATACCTGCAGTCTCGGCAGCCGCATCGGTGATCACCTTGCGGATGTTGACCTCCACTTCCGCCGGATTCTCTTCCGGGATCATGCGACGGTCCAGCTTGAGCGTAACGCGGCCTGGCACCACATTGGTATTGGTTCCGCCCTCGATCTGGCCGACGTTCAGGTAGGGGTGGCTAATGCCTTCAACGTTGGATGTGATGTTTTGGTACAGCGTGTTCTGGGCATACAGCGCGGCAAGAATCTTGGTGGCACCCTGCAGCGCGTCAACGCCAGAGGCGGGGATGGCGGCATGGGCCATCTTGCCGTGCACGGTGACTTCCATTTGCAGGCAGCCGTTGTGCGCGGTGACCACCTGGTAGCTGAAGCCCGCAGCAATCATCAGGTCGGGCTTGGTGAGCTTGTTTTGCAGGAGCCAGGCCGGGCCGACCTCACCACCAAACTCCTCGTCGTAGGTAAACAGCAGATCCACGTTGCCGTGCAGCGTGGCACCGAGCGACTCCAGCGCGCGCACCGCAAAGGCAAAGGTGGAGAAGTCGCACTTGCTCACGGCTGCGGCACGACCGTAAATCCTGCCCTTGTCGATTTCTCCGCCGTAGGGTGCATGCACCCAGCCTTCGCCCGGTGGCACCACATCGCCATGGGCATTGAGCGCGATGGTGCGACCCTCGCCGTATTTGCGGTGCACGATCAGGTTGGTGATGGTTTGCAGGCCCGCGGCCTTGACGAGCTCTGCGGGCACCGCATGGCGCTCGGTTTGCAGGCCCATGGCATCCAGCAGATCCGCGGCGCGCTCGGCATGCGGCGTGTTGTTGCCCGGTGGCGTGTCACTGGGGACCTGGATGAGTTGCTGCAGGAACTTCACTTGTTCGTCGAAGTGGGTGTCGATCCAGGCGTCTAGTTGTTCGTATTGGTTCATGGTGTTTTGCGGTGGTGAAAAATTTTTACTTGGGGTAAAGGGTTTTGACTCCCCAATCCCCCCCGCCCCTTACCCCCCGTCGGGGTAAGGGGTGCCGGGAGCGGACAGCCGATTTGGTTGCTGCTCGCCGAATACGGAAATAACTAAGTGAGGTTGCCGCCACTATTGCTGGCGCAGGTCTCACGCCAGTAGTTCCGAGCGCCGGAGACGTTTGGGAATCCGGGGAAGCTAAAACTAATGAACTTGTGCTCCACGCCAGTGAGGGCGTAGCCGAAGCGAAAAAGCAAAATGGGCTGTCCGATTTAGGCTCCCCTTGTCCCGACGGGGGGCAAGGGGCGGGGGGGATGGGGGAGTTGAAATCAGCCAAGTTCAGCAGCCAACTGTGCAAGCACATGGTCAAAGGCCTCGACGGCCAGTTGCATGTCATCGCTGGTCGTAGCCTCCAGCGGGTTGTGGCTGATACCGGCGTTCTGGCCGCGCACAAACAGCATGGCCTGGGGCAGGATGTCGTGCAGCTTCATGGCATCGTGCCCTGCGCCGCTGGGCATGCGGTACAGCGGCACACCCAGGGCTGCCACGGCGGCCTCCCAGCGCTGCTGCCAGGCCGGCGCGCTGGGCGCAGCGCTGGCGCGCATGGCCTGCGTCAGGGTGAGCTGCAGGCTGCGCGCCTCGGCAATCGCGGCGGCCTTGTTCAGCACGTTGCTTGCCAGGGCATCGCGCTGCGCGTCCGAAGGCGCACGCATATCCAGAGAAAAATCGCAGCGCCCCGGCACCACATTGATGGAGCCATTGGGCACGTTCAGAATGCCCACGGTGCCTACCGAATCCCCATCGACTCTGGCGCGCTGCTCCACGTACAGCATCAGCTCGGCCACACCCGCTGCGGCGTCCTGGCGCATGGACATGGGTGTGGTGCCGGCATGGCAGGACACGCCCACCATCTCGCCCGTGTAGCGCACGCTGGCGTTGATGGAGGTGACGATTCCCAGTGGCAGGTTCAAGGCATTGAGCACCGGGCCCTGCTCGATATGCACCTCGACAAAGCCCAGGTAGTTGGATGCATCGCGCTTGAGTGCAGGGATGTCCTCGATGCGCAGACCGGCGTTTTGCATGGCCTCGCGCATGCTGATGCCATCTGCATCGCGCTGCTCCAGCCACTCAGTTTTGAAGTCGCCTGTCAGTGCGCCAGAGCCCAGAAACGTGGCCTTGAAACGTTGCCCTTCTTCCTCGGCGAAGGCGACGATTTCCAGATCGAAGGGCAGGCGCTTGTTCTGTTGTTGGAGTTGTTGCACCGAGGCCAGTGGCACGTAGATGCCAAGCCGGCCGTCGTACTTGCCGCCGTTGCGCACGGTGTCGTAATGGCTGCCCGTCATCAGCGCCTTGGCCTGTGTGCCGTCGCCCCTGTAGATGCCGACCACATTGCCGACCGCGTCGATGTGCACGCTGTCGCAACCGGCATCCAGCATGTCCTGCCGGATGCGCTGTGCGCAGGCACGGTGCGCCTCGGTCAGGTAGGTGACGGTGAGCTGGCCCTGCTCGGCAAAGCCCGGGTCGCTGTACTGCGCCAGCGTTTCCTGCCAGTCCCAGACCCGGTTGCCGCGCGCGATCGAGGCGCCGAACTTATCGTTGAGGCGGATCTCGGCAATGCGGTGCACATTGCGCAAACACTCCTGCAGTTCGTAATCCGGGTGGCCCTGCAGGCGGCGCTCCAGCGTGGCGATGATCTCGGCCTTTTGCATGCCGGTGCCGCGCGGGCCGCGCACCGCCACGATGAACGGAAAGCCGAACTTGGTGTTGTAGGCGGCGTTGAGCCGCTGGATGGTTTCAAACTCGGCCTGCGTGCATTGCGTCAGGCCCGCTTTGCTCTGCTCGTTGGTGGACTCGGCCGTCAGGCTGTTGTCCACCATGGCCTTGCCGGCCAGCTCGGGGTGGGCACGCAGGAGCGCCAGCTGCGCGTCCTTGGAAGACATGCTCACGATTTGCGCCATGGCGTGCTTGAGTTGTGCCAGCGACGTGAAGGGGCGCAGCTGCAGGGCGGCACGGGCGATCCAGGGCGAGTGCTCGTACAGGCCGTCCAGCATGGCGCAGGCCTCATCGGGTGAAGCGCTGTTGATCTGCTCCAGGGTGATGGTGGATGCGTTCATGCGGCCGCCTTGGTGTCAAAGGGGTGCGTGGCCTTCCAGTGCCGCGCAATGTCCACACGCTTGGCGACCCAGACCTTGTCATGCTGCTGGATATGGTCCAGAAAACGCTGCAGCGCCGTGATGCGCCCGGGCCGGCCCAGCAGGCGGCAGTGCATGCCTATGCTCATCATGGACGGCTGGTTCAGCCCGGCCGGATCGCCCTCGGCGTACAGCGTGTCAAAGGTGTCCTTCAGGTACTGGAAGAACGGGTCGGCATGGGAATAGCCCTGGGGCAGGGCAAAGCGCATGTCGTTGCAGTCCAGGGTGTAGGGCACGATGAGCTGCGGCACCACCTCTCCATTGGTCTTCTTCACCTGCATCCAGAACGGCAGGTCTTCTCCGTAATAGTCGGCATCGTATTCAAAGCCGCCATAGTCGGCCACCAGGCGGCGCGTGTTGGGGCTGTCGCGTCCGGTGTACCAGCCCAGCGGGCGGTTGCCGGTCAGGCGGGTGAGCGCGTCCATGCCACGCTGCATATGCTCGCGCTCCACCGATTCGGGCAGGCTTTGGTAGTGGATCCAGCGCCAGCCGTGGCAGGCGATCTCATGGCCCAACTCCACCAGCGCGACGCAGAGCTCGGGGTGGCGCTCCAGCGCCATGCCCACACCAAACACGGTGAGCGGCAGGCCGCGTTGCTCAAACTCGCGCAGGATGCGCCAGACCCCGGCGCGCGAGCCGTATTCGTAAATACCCTCCATGCTGATGTGGCGCTCGGGATAGCTCGCGGGGTTGAACATCTCGGACAAAAACTGCTCGGAGCCGGCGTCGCCATGCAGCACGCTGTTCTCGCCGCCCTCCTCGTAGTTGAGTACAAACTGCACCGCCACGCGGGCCTGGCCCGGCCATTGGGCATGGGGTGGCTTGGGGCCGTAGCCGACCAGGTCGCGCGGGTAGGGTTGGGTGCTGTCGTAGTGCTGCATGGTGTGGAGGGCGGTTGGAAAGTCGGCTTCTCTTAGAAGTGGTATTCGGCGCGAAACATGGGCGTCTTGGCGATCACGCCGAGGGAGGCTGCAGCTCAGTGGGCCTCTGCAGACTTGGCCGCTTCGATGGAGGCAGCGGTATCACCCTGTGCGCCATTGAAGAAGATGTTCAGCATTACCGCGGCCAGGGCAGTCAGCAGAATGCCGGACTCCAGCAGGGGGTGCAGGGCATGGGCCATCTGCTGCGTCCAGCGCGGCGCGACCAGGGGGATGAGGCCGAAGCCCACCGACAGTGCGACGATGTACAGGTTGTTGCGGTTGCCCTTGTAGTCCACCGTGGACAGGATGCGGATGCCGGTGGCTGCCACCATGCCGAACATGACCAGCCCTGCGCCGCCGAGAACGAACTGCGGAATGGCCTCCACAAAGGCCGCCATTTTGGGCAGCATGCCCAGAATGACCATGATCACGCCACCGGCCACGCAGACCCAGCGGCTCTTGACCCCGGTTACGCTCACCAGCCCCACGTTCTGCGAGAAGCTGGTGTAGGGGAAGGTGTTGAAGATACCGCCAATGAGCGTGCCCAGTCCGTCGGTGCGCAGGCCGGCGGCCAACTCGGGCTGGCTGATCTTTTTTCCGGTGATGTCGGAGAGCGCCAGGAACATGCCGGTGGATTCGATCATCACCACAATCATCACCAGCGACATGGTCAGGATCATGACGATGTCGAAGGTGGGCATGCCAAAGGCAAAGGGCGTGACCACATCAAACCAGTGCGCCTTGCCCACCTTGTCAAAGTTCATCTTGCCCATGGCGATGGCCACGGCGCAACCCGCCACAATGCCCAGCAGGACCGAGATGTTTGCGACAAAGCCTTTGGCGTACTTCACCAGCAGCAGGATGAACAGCAGCACGGCGCCTGCAATGGCCATGTTGTCCAGCGCGCCATAGTTCAGGTTGTCGACCATGGGGATGGGGCCTGGCAGCTTCATGGCCGGGGCACTGGCCATGGCGGCGGGAGCCGAAGCGGCGGCCGCGGCAGCCGTTGCCCGGGCGCCGTCGACCATGGCCACCAGCTTGGGCACGTCCACACTCTGCGCCAGGTTGGCGGGCCCGCCCATGGCCCAGCCCACGCCCACGCGCATCAGGCTGATACCGATGATGGCGATGATGGTGCCGGTGACCACGGGCGGGAAGAAGCGCAGCAGTTTGCTGATCACCGGTGCGATGAGCATGGAGACCACGCCCGCGCCTATGATCGCCCCGAAGATGGCGCGCGCGCCGTCCACGCCGGGCACGGCATTGGCAAAGGCCACCATGGGGCCGACCGCTGCAAAAGTCACCCCCATCATCACGGGCAGCTTCACGCCAAACCATTGGGTCATGCCCATGCTTTGAATCAGCGTCACCAGGCCGCAGGCAAAGAGGTCCGCTGAAATCAGCATCGCCACCTGCTCCGGACTGAGCTTGAGCGCGCGGCCCACGATCAGGGGCACAGCGATGGCACCCGCATACATCACCAGCACATGCTGCAGGCCAAGCGCAGCAAGGCGTCCTGTGGGTAGTTTCTCGTCCACCGGGTGGACTACTGTTGTTGTCATGCTTGTCTCCTGTTTATGGGTTGTGTTGCGTCCCAAGATCGTCGGTTGATCCTGGTTGGCGCTATCAGTTCGCCGGGGCACCGGCCTCAAACCAGCGCCGGATGGTGGCGCGCTCACTGTCCGTGATCTGTGTCACGTTGTTAAAGGGCATGAGTTTCAAGACCACCGCCTGCTGGTACAGGGCCTGGGCGTTTTTCTTGATCAACTCCGGGGTGTGCAGGGCAATCCCCTTGTTCTGAAGCTGCGCGTTGTGGCACAGCACGCAGCGTTGGTCGATAACCGCCTTTACATCGGCAAAGTGGACGGGTGTGGCGGCCTGGGCCAGTTCTTCTGCCGACGGAGGCGGCGGCGCAATCCATGCCGCAAGTCCCACCAGCAGGAGCACACCGGCCACTGCGTGTTCCCAGGGCGGGCGCCGGCCTTGCACCAGTGCCTTGTGGCGTGCCACAAAGCTGTGGCGTATCAGTGCGCCGGCGAGCATCAGCAGCACCAGAACCAGCCAGTTGTTCTTGGCCGTGTACAACCAACCGTAGTGGTTGGAGAGCATGGCAATCAGCACCGGCAGCGTGAAGTAGGTGTTGTGCACGCTGCGCTGCTTGGCACGCCAGCCGTACACCGGGTCCACCGGCTTGCCGGCCTTGAGCAGGGACACCACGGTGCGCTGGCCCGGGATGATCCAGAAGAACACGTTGGCGCTCATGGTGGTGGCGATCATGGCGCCGACCAGCAAAAAGGCGGCTCGCCCCGAGAACAAATGGCATGCCACCCAGGAAGCCAGCACCACGCACAGCAGCACCGCAAGGCCTACGATCAGGTCGCCATGCTTCTTGCGACCGAAGCTTCTGCAAAGGGCGTCATAGGCCAGCCAGAACACCACCAGAAAGCCCAGGGCCGCAGCGATGGCGCTGGTTGCGGACCAGTCGTATACGCTCTTGTCGACCAGAAAGCTGCCGGCGTTGTACAGGTACAAAACCGTGAACAGCGAGAAACCGGTAAGCCAGGTGGAGTAGCTCTCCCAATAGAACCAGTGCAGGTTCTGCGGCATCTTCGCCGGAGCGACCAGGTATTTTTGCGGGTGATAAAAGCCACCGCCATGCACGGCCCACAGCTCACCGTCCACACCCTTGGCCTTGAGGTCGGGATCCTCAGGCTTGGTGAGACTGTTATCGAGAAAAACGAAGTAAAAAGATGAACCAATCCAGGCGATTGCGGTGATGACATGTGCCCATCGCAATAACAGATTCGTCCACTCAAGAACGTAGCCAAGCATAGTGCCTCCAAATGTGCGAACGGCGCCTCGGTTGACCGAGGCACCATCCTCTCACCACAGCGGGCACTGTGAGAAGCAGATGTCGCGTTTTCGTCCCTCAGCTACCAGACATGGAGGGCGAAGCGCCGCGGCGACATGTATAAAGTGTATACAGTTCACCGTATATCTTGGCTGGGACAAACCCTAGGTTGTATACAATTTCCAGGAGAAATCTGCCAATGCATAGCATGAGCAGTTCCTATGCCGGGACGCCGCAGGCGAGGTGATCGCCCTCTCGTTTTGGCCGCTCAGGAACCCCGATACGTGGAGTACGCCCAGGGCGAAACCAGCAGCGGGACATGGTAGTGACCCGTCGCATCCGCAATGCCAAAGTCCAGCGGAACCTGGTCAAGAAACGGAGGGTCTGGCAATGAAACGCCCAGGGCTTGAAAGTAAGCTGCAACAGAGAACACGAGCCTGTAGCTTCCTGTAGCCATGGACTCGGCATCCAGCAACGCACCGCCGTCGTTCCTGCCGTCTGCGTTCAGTGTGAACTCCTTGAGCGTGACAGGTGTTTGCTCCTCCATGCGCTGCAGAATGACGTGCATGCCGGCAGCGGCGCATCCGTTCATGGTGTCAAGCACATGTGTACTGAGATGTCCCATAGGTTTCCTTGGTAGTGGGTGGTGTTTGCCTTGAACGCAATGATCTATCGCGCGCTTTTGGCTATTGAGAGTCCGTCAACGTGTATACAAAATGGCAGGGCTTTGGACTATGGAGCGCATGCTTGGCAGTCTGCCCCATGGAAGACCTATTTATATTTCGTCAATCTCTGTGGATCTTGCGGTGTGACTGTGCTCACCCACCACAAAGCGCTCACGCGATGCCACATAAAAACTCGCACCAAAACGCCCCACCGGGTGGTATTGCCGCAGGTCCACACGCCAGGACTGGGTGTCCACCAGCCCGGGCCTGGCGCAAAGCCATTTGACCCGTCCGATAAAAACATAGCGGCTGGGTGTCTCCAGCTTTTCATGCAGCACGCATTCAAACGCCACCGGTGCTTCCACGATCCGTGGTGGAGCGACGCACAAAGACGGCGCGGTGTGCAATCCAACCTGTTCAATCTCGCTGACGTCCGATGGAAAATTGCCTCCGCAGGCATGCATTTTTTCGACCATGGCCTCGTCCGTCATATGCACCACAAATTCTTCGCTCGCAAGGATGTTGGCTGCGGTGTCCTTGAGCCGGCCATCGTTGAGCCGGTTGATGCTCAGCATCACGATAGGCGGATCTTCACCCACCATGTTGAACATGGAAAATGGCGCTGCATTGACCACCCCATTTACGCCCAGCGTGGTCACCAATGCAATCGGCCGGGGCACGATCAGGCTGGCCATCAGCTTGTACCGTTGGTATGCGGTGATCTGCCCAAAGTCGATTTCTGTCATGGTGCGCCGCTGGTGAACGGGAGAGATGCCCACATCGCCGATGCCCGGTTCACGGTTGCATGGCAGACAGCATGCCTGCATAGGTCTTGGGCAGTGGAAAGGCGTAGTCACCACGCTTGCTGGTTTGCAAACTTGCACGCACCAGGCCTTCGGCCATGATCGTGGCTGCCGCTACACCGTCGATGACCGGCACACCCAGCGCCTGTTGCAACCGGTTGCACAAATCGGCCATGCCGGCACAACCCAGCACGATGGCACCGCTGCCGTCTTCATCCAGCGCCCGGCGGCATTCATCCCATATCGTCTTGTAGGCGTTGCTCTGCGGGTCTTCCAGTTCCAGCACCGCCAGCTCGCTGGCGCGCACCTTGCGGCAATGGCTGCTGACGCCGTATTTGTGGACCAGGTGTTCGGCAATGATGACCGTGCGCTGCAAGGTCGTCACCACGGAGAAGCCGGTCGCCAGGTAGCAGGCGTTGCGCATCGCGGCCTCGGCCACGCCAATCACCGGGCCGCGGGCCAGTTCCCGGGCGGCGTCCAGGCCGGGATCACCGAAACAGGCGATCACATAGGCGTCGCAACCCTCCTGCTCCCCCTTGCGTATTTCGTCCAGCAGTCCGATGCAGGCCATGGCCTCGTCATAGTGTCCCTCGATGGACGCCGGGCCGTGTTCGGGGCTCACGGCAAGGATCTCGACATCTGCTGAAGCCACTGCCCGTGCGGCCTCGCCAATGGTTCGGGTCATCGACCAGGTCGTATTGGGATTGATCACTTTAATCTTCATCTCGACTCCTTCCAGTTTGACTTTCAGATTGGAAAATTTGCACTTGTAGGGGATTTCCCTATGCATTGAAGGCAATTGCTTCACTTATTGTATGCATACTGCACAAGCAATTGAAGACAATTTAAGTTCAAATCGTAGAACGCAGTGCCTGAAATGTTTCTGCAGACGATGTCCGTAGAGACCCAAAATAAAGCGCGCTGGCGCCCAACCTGAAAAACCGAAAGGAAAGTTCAATGAACAAGAGAAACCTGATTCGCGCAGCCGTACTGGCCGCTGTGTCCCCCTGGGTGTTGCTGGGTGCTGCCCATGCCGAAGAAGTGCTGAAGATCGGCGTCAACGGCGTCATGTCCGGCGAGGCCGCCTCCTGGGGCCTGGTCAACAAGTACTGCGCCGAGACCACGGCCGACATGTACAACGCCAAGGGCGGCGTGGATATTGGCGGCAAGAAGTACAAGCTGGAGATCGTGGGCCTGGACGACAAGAACGACCCCAAGGTGTCCGTGACGAATGCCGAAAAGCTCACCAGCCAGGGCATCAAGTACATCATCGGACCCAACATCGACACCACCGCCCTGGCCGTCAAGCCCGTGATGGAGCGTGCCAAGGCCCTGCATTTCCCCTATGCCTTTGCCAAGGAGTTGTACAAGGCACCCGCCAACGCTTCGGTGCTGGGCATGGTGGCCAGCTACCAGGTCGGCCCCATCATTTATGACTACCTCAAGACCAAGAAGGGCGTGAAGTCGATTGCCTTCCTGGCCCGCAATGAGTCCGACGCCAAGAACCAGCAGGACGAGGGCGTGGAAGCTGCCAAGAAGCTGGGCCTGAATGTGGTGGCCGCCTCCGACAGCTATGAGCCCGGCACCAAGGACTTCATGCCGGTCATGACCAAGGTCATCCGTGCCAAGCCGGACCATATTGTTCTATCCGGTGTGGCACCGGCCGATGCGCCACTGCTCAACCGTGCGGCACGCGACCTGGGCTTCAAGGGAACGATTTCCACCGAGACCGGCCAGGACTCCAAGATCCTGGCCCAGGTGGCCGGTGACAAGGCCAAGGGCTTCATGAGCGTGGGCGGAGCCTCCACCCCAGAGATCCAGTCTGACTACATGAAAGAATTCATTGCGGCCTACAAGAAGCGCGTGGGCGAATGGAACGACGAGGCCGGCACCAAGGTGTACGCACTGGAACTGATTCTGGCCGTGCTGAAGAAGAACCCCGCTGCCATCAACGATGTGGAAGTCTTCAAAAAGGAAATGGCCACATTCTCCATGACCAACCCCTTCGTCAAGGGCGCAACCACCAAGCTGGAATTCACCGGCAATGCGGACTTTGGTCGCCGCAGCCAGGTGGGCGTGCCACTGGTCGTCAACGAGTTTGACGGGAAGGAATTCAAGGCCCTGTTTGTTGGAACCATCAAGAACTAATCTTCTTGGCGGTGGCGTCCCCGCCACGGTGGCGGGGACTTTTGTTTTTGGTTTCTTTATGGAAAGGCTTCCATGCTACAGGTGCTTATAAACGGCATGGTGCTGGGTTCCGTGTACGCCCTCATTGCGCTGGGGTTGACCATGGTTTTCAGCATCATGCGCGTCGTGAACTTTGCGCACGGCCAGATGTATATGTTGGGCGCGTTTGTCGTCTATTACCTGTACGGTCAATTCGAACTTCCCTTCTGGTTGGCCCTGCTGGCCTCTGCCATCGTGCTGGGTCTGGTGGGCGTAGCCTTTAACCGCTTCTTCTTCCAGCCGGTGCTGGCCAATGCCAAGCGTGAGGAGAACTCCATGCTCATGGCCGTTGGCACCGCACTGCTGCTGGAGAATCTGGCGCTCACGGTGTTTGGTGAAAAGCAGCGCGGTGTGCCACAAGTTCTGGATGGTTCCTTCATCTTTGGCGACATCGCCGAAGGGGGCGCCATCCTCACCTACCCGAACGCCATGGTGGCCGTGCTGGCCGCCTTCTTCATCGTGTCCCTGCTGCTGTTTGTGCAGTACACCCGACCCGGTCGCGCCCTGCGTGCGGTGGCGCAGGACAAGGAAGCTGCACGCCTGCAGGGCGTGGATGTCAAGGCCACCACCACCCTGGGCTTTGCCATAGGCGCGGCCCTGGCCGGACTGGCCGGCGGCCTGCTGGTAACGGTCTACGGCGTCAACTCGGGGGTGGGAACCAACATCTCCACCAAGGCCTTCATCATGATCATGATTGGTGGCGCCGGCGTGACCTCCGGGGCCATTGTGGGCGGCATTCTGCTGGGTTTTGCCGAGGCCATCGGCTACGACCTGCTGCCCGGAAGCCTGACCTATCTGCTGATCTTTGTCGCCATGATCGTCTTCCTGATATTCAAGCCCAACGGGCTGTACGGCAAGCCCTGGGGCTGAAGCACGGAGTACCACAAGTGAAATCACAACAATCTCGTGACCTGCAAATCGCAGGGATCTTTCTGGCGCTGCTGCTGGCGCTTCCGCTGCTGGTGAGCGACTCGCGCTACATGCTGTCGGTTCTGATGAACTGCATGGGTCTGTCGCTCATCGCCTTCGGCGTGTGGCTGACGTTCACCATCGGGCGCATCAACATCTGCCAGGCCGGCTTTGCCCTGATAGGCGGTTATGCAACAGCCATCTTCCTGACCCGATTCGGCCTGAGCTTCTGGCTGGCCTTGCCGCTGTCGGCACTGGTGGCCGGCGCGTTGGGGGCCGTGATCGGCAGCTTCATCCTGAAGCTGCGCGGCATCTACTTCTCCATGCTGACCATCTCGCTCACCGAAGCCATACGCCTCGCCTTTTTGAATGGCGGCAGCTTCACGCAGGGCTCCAAGGGCATCACCGGTCTGCCGCAGCCTTTCGGCGACTCGGCGGTCTGGATGTACTACCTGGCCATGGGGCTGCTGGTCTTCGGTTTGTGGCTGACATGGCAGATCCATTACTCGCGGGTGGGGCGCATTTTCCGCGCCATGCGGCTCAACGAAGACCTGGCCGAAAGCTTTGGCACCAACGTCTGGCGCTACCGGGTGCTGGCCTTCTCGGTGGCCTGCGCGCTCGGTGGTCTGGGTGGCAGCTATTTCGCGGTATTCACGCAAAGCATTTATCCGCAAAGCTACTCGGTGGAGCACAGCATTTACTACATGTTGTTCTGCTTTCTGGGCGGCCTGGAGTTTGTCAGCGGCGCCATGGTGGGTGCCTTCGCGCTGACGATTCTGTTTGAGCTGCTGAGCCAGTTCCAGCAGTACCAGACACTGATTTACGGCGTCCTGATGATCATGGTCATTCTGGTGCTACCCAACGGACTGATGTCCATTACCTTGAAGCGTAAGGAGGCCCGCGCATGAGTGCTCCCATTCTTGAGGCGCGCAACATCACCAAACGATTTGGTGGTTTGACGGCCAATGAAGACATCAGCCTGGCCCTGCATGCGCCGGTCGGCCATGTGGTGTCCGTCATAGGTCCCAACGGGGCGGGCAAAAGCACCTTTTTCAAAATGCTGTCGGGCTTCATCAAGCCCAGCAGCGGTCAGATCCTGCTGCACGGGCAGGACATCACCGGCATGTCGCCACACCGCATTGCACGGCTGGGCCTGGTGCGCACCTTCCAGGAAACCACGATTTTCCCGGACCTGACCGCCATGGAACATGTGTCCCTGGCGCACCAACTGCACCGCGAGGCGAGCGACCTCGAAGTGATATTTGGCATGCCGCGCGCCCGGGGCGACGAAATCCGCCTGGGCGAAAGTGCCCGCGAAATCCTGGAGCTGATGGAGCTCCACGCCGTGGGCGACACCGAAGCCCGCCATCTGCCGCAGGGCCTGTTGCGGCTGCTGGGCATGGCCATGGGACTGGCGTCCAGGCCGCAGGTGCTGCTGCTGGATGAGCCCTATGCCGGGCTCAACCCGGAAGAGACCAACCGTGCCGTGGCCATCACCCGCAAGGTGGCAGCCTCGGGTGTCTCCATCCTGCTGGTCGAGCACGACATGAAGGCCGTGATGGCCATATCGGACCGCATCCATGTGCTGTATTTCGGCAAGAAGATTGCCGAGGGCACACCGGCAGAAATTCGTGAAAACCCGAAGGTGATTGAGGCCTACCTTGGCACCGAAGACGAGGAGTTAGGCCTGTGAGCAACGTACCCCACCTGGAACTCAGCGGCGTGTCGCTGCGCTATGACGAAGTGCGCGCGCTGGACAAGGTCAACATGAAGGTGCCCACCGGTGACATCGTGGCGCTCATAGGCGCCAATGGCGCCGGCAAATCCTCCTGCCTGCGCGCCATCACCGGCCTGCGCAAGGTCGTGGAAGGGGAGGTGCGGCTCAATGGCAGCATCATCAATTCGGTGGCCAGCCAGGAAGCCGCACACAAACTGGTGAGTCAGGGCGTGGCCATGGTGCCTGAGGGGCGCCATGTGTTCCCCTACATGAGCATCAAGGACAACCTCCTGATGGGCGCCTACACCCGCAGCAACAAGGCTGAAATCGCCACCGACCTGGAGTCGGTGTGCGAGCGCTTTCCCCGCCTCAAGGAGCGTTTTCACCAGCAGGGCTCCAGCCTGTCCGGCGGCGAGCAGCAGATGGTGGCCATTGGCCGGGCGCTCATGGCCAAGCCCAAGCTGCTGCTGCTGGACGAACCCTCTCTGGGCATTGCGCCGCAAATCATCCGCCTGATTGCCCGCAGCCTGGTGGAGATCAACAAGAAGGAGGGCATCACCATCGTGCTGGTGGAGCAGAACAGCCGCATGGCCCTGGCGCTTTCAAGCTACGCCTACGTTCTGGAGACAGGGCATATCGCGCTGGAGGGCCCGTCCAAGGAACTGGTGCACAACGACCATATCAAGCGCCTGTACCTTGGGGGATAATTGACTGCGAAGCCCAACATGAACACCAAACTCACGAACCAGGACATTTACGATCGCATTTACGCTGCGATCAGCGAACGTCGACTTCTGCCTGGCACCAAGCTCAGCGAGGAAAAGCTGGCAATGGCCTTCCATGCCAGCCGCACCCGCATGCGGGAGGTGCTGCTGCGCTTGAGCCAGGAGCTGATCGTGGAGATCCACCCCAACCGGGGGGCTTTTGTGGCAACCCCCAAGCAGGAGGACGTGAGCCAGGTGTTTGCGGTGCGGCGTGCCCTGGAACGGGCCATTGCGGCAGAGCTTTCGGAGTCCAGGCCCGGCTCCGCCATAGCAGCCCTGCGCAAGCATCTGGAACTGGAGGCCGCAGCGCGCTCCGCCAACGACCATGTGATGCTGGCGCGCCTGACCGGCGAATTCCATGTGCTGCTGGCAGAGACCACGGGCAACCGCCTCTACACGGAAAACCTGAGGCGCCTGGTGGCACTGACCGGGCTCATCATCGCGCAATACTCGGATGACTCCAACAGCGCCTGTCCGGAGGACGAGCATTCGCACATTGTTCAGGCAATCGAGGCCGGCGAAACCGCCAAGGCAGAGCACTTGATGCTGGAACATCTTGCGCATGTTCAAAGTGGAATACACCCCGCTGCGGCGGTGGCCGATGAGGTCGATTTCACGCAGATTTTTGGTCTGCAGTCCGACAGCGCCAGTCGCCGCGATAACGCCTGAACCTGGCCCGACTGGCAAGGCTCCAACCTACGCAGGCGAACAAGGGCTATTGCGTTTTACGCAGTGGGTACTGGACGCCTGACTTTACAGGGACCAGGCGCAGGCCTGCTATGCACGCGGCTTGCGCGTCGCTGGCCGGCATCACCGCGCTGACCACCTCCACACCATTACCTCTAGGTCGCCAATTGCGGCTGATGTTGGTCCAGACACTTTGTCCCTTGGATTGTTTTCGCGCCCTCACCGCCGCCGTTAGGCTGCTGCAAGCAACGACGGGTCAAGTGCTGGCACTCTGAAATTCTCAAGGGCAGGAAACGAGGCACCGACGGCCAGATTGCTGATGAATGTCAGGTCAGAAGATTCGGGGCCCCTAGTGAGTGACAGCTTTTGGCCATAGCGAATGTCAGCTTCCAAATTTCACTGGGGTTATTGCGACTTGGGTGTCTTGTCCGCTTTAAGCCCTTAGTGAAAGTAGGCGCGATCAATGCCTGTGACTGTTCAGGCCAATCGCAGCCACACAAGCGTGAAATTTATTATTCAAGTCTTTCCACATTTCACAATATTTGTTCTTTCAACACACCTTCGATGAAGTCAATTTTCAACGACAAACTCTCGCCCTGGAAATAGTCCATTCGAGCGAATCCCAGACACAAAGCCACATGGCGACAACGGTTCACCGCCACGGCAAATACCGCGCCAGCGCTGATGCTGCACAAATACCTTCGGTGCCTGCGCCGCCACCAGGCTATCGAGACCTTCAGGGGGGCCTGGACCTTGCAGCTCCTTCGCACGCTGGCCGCGGTAGCATGCCTTGCGGCGGCGGGGCTCGCCTGCTTCAGCGTCTCTGCAGCGGATGCCGACCGGCCTCAGCCGGGCGCCAAGGGCGAGACCTAGTTCCTGGATGCCGCGCTGGTACTTCCGGGTGACGTACTGGAGTACAGGGCCAGCTGTTCCAACCGCAGCGCAAGTGCTGTGGCAGTGCTTGCCACACTGCCGATACCTGAAAGCACAGAGTACATCCAGGAGCGCGCCACCTCGCGCACCAAAGCCCCTCACACCGTCGCACTGAAAGACGCTCAATGTGCAAAAGAGCCCTTGGTGCAGAAGATAACAACGCCTAGCGGTGCCGTCCTGTCGCAGCCCCTTCCGTATGCGGCCTACCGGTACGTGCGCTGGGATCTGGGCAAGCTCGCCCCGGGCAAGTCGGTCGAGGTCAGCGTGCGTGCCCGGGTTTCCCAAAACCCTGACGTGGATGCTGCCGCCGCATACAAGGCTGGCACAAAGGCGCAGCCCCCTGCCAAGAAATAGCATTTCAACAGCCCCTGGGAGCACCTCCAACTCCCAAAATACTTCAAGAAGCCCACATGAAAAAGCGGAAAAAAATGGGCGAACACCCCGCAAGGTGTTGTGGGCGGATGCGGGGATTGCCGCGTTGGGCAGTCGCGCTTCTCTGAAGTCTGCCTGTTGCCGCAGACTGCGGGCTGGCAGGTGGTCTCCTGCATGCCGACCTCCGCCGCAGGGGTCAGCCAACACATCAACCGCCTGGAAAAATCCCCTGGCTCCCGCTGGTCGACACGTAGCAGCGTTGCAAGTGATCATCGCACCGGCCATTCCCGACAGGGACTCCCCGCGCACGGGTTTACCCTGAGCGTGACTGCCCATTTCAATGCCCCCTCTAGCCATGGCCTGAACAAGTACGTAAGCTCCATCGGGTTGTACTGTGAACTTGAAAGGCCCCCCCGATGAACACCACCAAACGAAACCTGCTCAGAACGACTGGCGTGGCAGGACTGGGAGCCATCGCAGGTTGCGCACTCCCCACGGTTGCGCAGACCCGCATCAAAACGCCATTTGAAGTGCCCGTGACGACGATTCCCATCGTCGGCTCCATGGAAGTGTTTCCGGTGCGGCGGATTTATTGCATCGGGCGAAATTACGCGGCGCACGCACGTGAAATGGGATCGGACCCCACGCGAGAGCCGCCCTTCTTTTTTCAAAAGCCGACCGATGCCATTCAGTTTGTGCCCCCCGGCCAAACCATGGAGCACCCCTACCCTCCTTTGACCAAGAACTACCACCACGAAATTGAACTGGTTGCTGCGTTGTCCAAGGGCGGCCGCAACATCCCGATAGAGCGCGCACTGGATCACGTCTTTGGCTACGCAGTCGGACTCGATATGACCCGACGCGATTTGCAACGTGCCATGGGCGACCAAAAGAAGCCCTGGGAGATTGGCAAAAGCTTTGACCAGTCGGCACCCATAGGCCCGATCCACCCGGTCAGCAGCTTTGGGCAATTCAGCCAAGGCGCCATCTGGCTGAAGGTGAATGGGGTGGTCAAGCAAGAAGCGAATCTGGCCATGATGATTTGGTCGGTGGCGGAACAGATCAGCCAACTGTCTGCCGCCTTTGAGCTCATGCCCGGCGACATCATTTATGCGGGCACGCCGGAGAACGTCGGCCCGGTCGTTCCCGGGGATGTCATGGAGGGCCATATCGACGGCCTGCCCCCCATCCGCCTCAAAGTGGTTTAGCGCACCGCATTGCAGCCCCCTGGTGTGCCGCTGTATGGCCGCAGTCGGTGTCGGTGCAGACCTTCAGGATGCACCACCAGGCCATCCGCCTGCACCCTGACGAATCCGTCAGGTCGGACCGCTTGGAGTAGACCCGGAAGTTGTATTGGACCTGCCACACTGACGCGTTAAACCGGTATGTCGGCAAGGGTCTGGAAAGGGTCGCGCGGGCGGCGCCCACGCTTTGGGCGGCGCGGTGTTTTTCTACCTCAATAGCAGCGGCTTCACGAGCATCCAGACCGCTGTGCAAAAAACCATCCAGGCAAACGCGGCACGCATGCGCCTTTCCGGCAGACGGTGGGCGACAGCCACGCCGGCGGATACGGTGAACAGGCCGCCTGCGGCCAGGGGCAGTCCCATGGCCCAGTCGACCCGGTGCGCGCTGCTGTATGTCATCAGCGCGATGATGGAGCTGGGTGCCACCAATGCCAGGGAAAGGCTTTGCGCCACCGTCTGCCGCTGGCCAAACCAGCCAGTGAACAGCGGGGTGGCCACCAGCCCGCCGCCCACGCCCAACAAGCCCATGCTGCTCCCGCCCACGATACCAACCAGCGGCATAAACCGCAGGTCGCGGGCCGGGCGCTGCTGCGCGGCACGGTCTGCCGGGTTGTGCACCAGCATGCGCAGCGACAGGCCCAGCAGGAAAAGGCTGAAGACGCTTCGCATCAGGTCCGGGGCCAGGCGGGTTGCCAGGTGCGCCACCAGCCATGTGGTGGTGCAGGCCAGCACACCGATCTGCAGCGCTGTCTTCAGGGCCACCGGATGCCGTTGGCTGTAGCGCCACCAGGCAATTAGCAGGTTGGGCACCATCATCACCAGCGCCGTGCCTTGGGCCACCGCCTGGTCCAGCCCGAAACCCAGGACCAGCAGCGGAATGACGATGATGCCGCCCCCGATGCCAAACAGACCGCCCAAAAACCCCATCGCGGCGCCCAGGCTCAGCATCTCCAGAAGTTCAGGCAGGGGAAAAGAAGGCATGGGCGGCAGAGGTGACAAAGCCGTGGAGTGTACGCACGCGGAGGGATCTAATCCGACTATCATCATCCGAGCGGAGGCAGTCGCGCACCGCACCGGCGTCACCTTCATCAATCAACCGTATGGCAAGCAAGCAACCCAAACACAGTGGCCGCCCGCAGGAGACCCCGTCGGTTGCCGCTACAGCGCCAGCGCAAGTCCCGGCCGATGAAGCCCGGGGCGGGGCCGCTGCGACCTTCCCTGTCGTCGGCATTGGCGCCTCCGCCGGTGGTCTGGCCGCCTTCCAGGCCTTCTTTTCCGGCATGCCCGCAGATGCGGCCCCCGGCATAGCCTTCGTGCTGGTGCAACACCTGGCGCCCAACCACGAAAGCATCCTGGCCGACATCATCCGGCGCTACACCCGCATGCCGGTGGCCGAGGCGGTGGATGGAATGGTGCTGAAAGTCAACTGCGTCTACATCATCCCGCCCAACCATGACATGGCGCTGCTGAACGGCGTCATCCAGTTGCTCAACCCCTCCCTGCCGCACGGTCAACGCCTGCCGATCGACTACTTTTTCCGCTCTCTGGCGCAGGACCAGCGCGAGAACGCGATGGCGATCGTGCTCTCGGGCACGGGCTCTGACGGCAGCCTGGGCGTGCGTGCGATCAAGTCCGAGGGCGGCCTGGTCGTGGTGCAAACGCCGGATTCCACCGAGTTCGACGGCATGCCCCGAAGCGCCATCGCCACCGAGGCAGTGGACTATGAGCTCCCTCCCGCCGAGATGCCTGCACAGCTGATGGCCTATGCAGCGCTGACCATGAATGCCGTGCGTGCGCAAGACCCGGGCGCCGTCGCGCCACGGCTTGAAAACCAGTTGAACAAAGTATTCGTCCTGCTGCGCGCCCAGACCGGGCACGACTTTTCCCTCTACAAGCCCAACACCCTGATCCGCCGCATCGAGCGGCGCAAGGCCTTGCACCAGATTGACAAACTGGAGGACTACGTCAGCTTCCTGCAGCGCACGCCGCTGGAGGTGGAGGCGCTGTTTCGCGACGTCCTGATCGGCGTCACGAACTTCATGCGCGATCCGCAAGCCTTTGACAAATTGGCGGAGCAAATAGACACCATGCTGCTGTCGGGCAAGCTGCCGGGCGAGAAGGTGCGCGTCTGGACCCCGGGATGCTCCACCGGCGAAGAGGCCTACTCCATCGCCATGCTCTTGCAGGAGCGCATGCAGGCCCTGAAGAAAGACTGCGTGGTGCAAATATTTGCCACCGACATCGACAGCCGCGCCATCGCCACGGCCCGCGCGGGCCTGTATCCGGCCAGCATCGCCAACGACCTGAGCAAGGAGCACCTGTCCAAATTTTTTACCCTGGAGCCGGGGGGTGGCTACCGGGTGCGCAGGGTGATCAGGGACATGGTTACCTTCTCGGAGCAGGATGTGATCCGGGACCCGTCGTTCTCCCAGCTCGACCTCATCAGTTGCCGCAACCTGTTGATCTACCTGCGCAGCGAACTGCAGCACAAGCTCATGCAGTTGTTCCACTACGCGCTGAACCCGGGCGGCATTTTGTTCCTGGGGAGCGCCGAAGGCGTGGGCGAGCATGAAAGCCTGTTTGCCGCAGTCGACGGCAAGTCCAGGCTGTTCCTGCGCCGGGGCAACACGCCGCGCAAGGCCCTGGGCCATTTTTTACCCCCCATGACAGGGCGGGACGTACCCCTGGTGCTGAACCCGGTCCACCCTGCCACTCCAGCGCGACATTCCCTGGGCGAGCAAACCGAGCGGGCCCTGTTGCAGTTGCTCGAACCCGTCTGTGCGCTGGTCGAGAAGAACGGCGACCTGCTGCATCTGCGCGGGCGCACCGGTATGTACCTGGAACCCACCCCGGGCGATGCGGGCATCAACAACATCCTCAAAATGGCGCGCGAAGGTCTGACCCAGCCCTTGAAGCTCGCGCTGTACCAGGCCGTGGAAGACAAGCGGGTGGTGCGCCGCGCCGGCCTGCGCGTGCGCACCAACGGCCACTTCACGACGGTCAACCTGACCGTGTGCCCGGTTGCACCGCGCACGGGCGACGTCTACCAATCGCTGCGCTACCTGGTGGTGCTGGAAGAGGCGCCCCTGATCGAATTGGAACCAGCCCCGCTACCGGCCATGGGCGCTGGGGTGCCGGTCGATGTGCGTATTGCCGAGCTCCAGCGGGAGCTGCGCGACAAGGACAAACTGTTGCGCAGCGCGCGCGAGGACACGGAAACCTCGACCGAGGAGTTGCGCTCCGCGATTGAGGAAATGCAGTCGGTCAACGAAGAGCTGCAAGCGAGCAACGAGGAACTCGCCACCTCCAAGGAAGAGTTGCAGTCCCTGAACGAGGAACTGGCCACGGTCAACGTCGAGCAGCAAAACAAGGTGGCGGATTTGGCGCGTGCGCTCAATGACAACCGCAACCTGCTGGCCGGCAGCGGCATCGCCACCATCTTTGTGGATCTGCAGCAGCGCATCCTGAGCTTCACGCCTTCCGCCACCGCCATCATCAACCTGGTGGCCAGCGATGTGGGCCGGCCGCTGGGCCATTTCATGGCCCGCCTGCGCGGCTACGACCGCATGACCGAAGACATCGCGGCAGTGCTGGACACCCTGGCGAGCCGGGAGATCCGGGTACAGGACAAAGACGGGCGTTGGTACATGCTGCGCATCCTGCCCTACCGTACCCTGGAAAACGTGATTGAGGGCGCAGCCGTCACGTTTATGGACATCTCCGAGGTGGTGAAGGCGCAGGTGGACATGGAGCAGTTGCACCAGGCGCTGGCGGCGCTGAAGAAGAGCGAGCAGCGCTTTCGCTCTGTCGTATCGATCTTGTCCGAAGGGGTGCTCTTGCTCGCGCAGGATGGAACCATCACGGCCTGGAACCAGTCGGCCGAACGCATCCTGGGCATGAGTGGCCGGGAGATCGGGGGGCGCATGGCGCTGGACGCGGGCTGGCAGGCGATTCATGAGGACGGCAGCCCTTTCCCGCTGGAAAGCTGCCCTGGCCCCATCGCGTTTCGCACCGGTTTGATGCAGCAAGACGTGGTCATGGGGATTTACAGGCCCGATGGCGCGCTGGCCTGGCTTTCGGTGAACGCGGTGCCAATCTTGGGCCCTGGCGAGGCCGTGCCTGCGACGGTGATGGTGTCGTTCAGCGACATCAGCGAGCGCAAGCGCATGCAAGGCCTGCTGGACCAAACCCACCAAGACAGGCGTCTGGCGGGGGTGCTGCGTGACGCGCAGGATGCCATGTCCCTGCATGCCCTGGATGGCCGCATGCTGGCCTGGAACCCTGCGGCGCAACGTCTCTACGGCTGGACCGAAGCCGAGGCGCTGCAGATGAATGTATTGGACCGCGTACCCCCGGCACAACGCGCGCTGGCGCTGGACCAGTTGGACCGGCTGGCGCGCGCACAGGCGATACAGCCAGTGCGCTGCCAGCGCCTGGCCCGCGACGGCGCGGTGCGGGAGGTCTCGATCACGGCCACCGCCTTGCGCAACGAGGCCGGCGAAATCTATGCGATAGCGACCACGGAGCGTGTTCTTTAAGGTGACAACCATCACTCAGCCCAACCCAACAAACGCCGGGCGTGAAGCGGAGGCGGACCAGTTCGTCGGGCCTGCGTTGCGCAGGCATGCCGAAGCGGCATTGGGCGCGAGCGCCAACGCCCCGGTGCCCGGCCTGGACGCAGCATCGCCGCAAGCCGCTGAGCGCGCCCTGCATGAACTGCGCGTGCACCAGATCGAACTGGTCATGCAAAACGAGGAGTTGCAACGCCGGCAGGCGGAACTCTATGCTGCCAACCGGCGCTATTTCGATTTGTACGATCTGGCCCCGGTGGGCTACATCACCCTGGGCGAATCCGACCGGGTGCTGGAAGCCAACCTCACCGCCGGTACCCTGCTCGGCTTGAAGCGCAGCGCACTGGTCAAGCAGTCCTTCTACCGCTTCATCTGCCGTGAGGACATGGACCGCTACTACCTGATGGGACGGGCGCTGCGCAAAAGTGCACAGGCACAGACCGTCGAGTTTCGCCTGTTGAAGCCAGACGGCTCGCAGTTCTGGGCGAAAGTGGTGGCGAACGCCTCACTAGAGGCGGATGGCACGCAGCAACTGCGCCTGGTGGTGAGCGACATCAGCGAAAGCAAAGCCCATGAGGCGCAACGCGAGCATTACCGCGAGGAACTGGAAGCGCAGGTCCAGCGCCGCACCCAGCAGTTTTTGGATCTGTACGACCAAGCCCCCTGCGGATACCACTCCCTGTCCCAGGAGGGGATGATTCTGCGGGTCAACCGGACCGAGTTGGCGCTGCTGGGTTACACGCAGGAAGCGTATGTGGGCCACCGGCTCGTGGAGTTCATGACGCCCGCAAGCGCGCAAATTTTCGGCGATGCCTTGCCCCGTTTGCGCCAAACCGGCAGCGTAAGGAATCTCGACCTGGAGTTTTTCTGCAAAGACGGCTCCATCCGCCCGTTTTTGATCGACGCTGTGGAGGCTGTGGCCGCGCCGGGCGAGCCGCCGGTATTCCATTGCACGATGGTGGACATTTCCGAGCGCAAAAGCAATGCGCAACGCCTGGAAATGGCGCTCATGGGGGCCGACCTCGGGCTGTGGGACCTGCAGATACCCGGCGGGGATTTGCATCTCAGCGCCCGGGTCTTCGCCATGCTGGGCTACCCCGAAGGCGGCATGGGCACGCAACTCTGCGATTTTGAAAAATTGGTGCATCCCGACGATGTGCCCATGCGACGCGCAGCCATAAACGCGACCCGCAATGGGGATGTGCCGTATCACCGCGTGGAGTTCCGCCTGCGCCACCGGGAGGGCCATTGGGTCTGGGTGCGTTCGCGCGGCCGGATCGTTGCAAGAGATGAGGAGTCCAAGCCCTTGCGGGCGGTCGGCACGCTGCAAGACATCAGCCAGGAGAAACAGCTCCAACTGGAAAGTGCCGACCTGCTGCAACGCATCGAGTCCCTGATCCAGGGTATTGGCCAAGTACCGCAGACGCCGTCTGCACCTGCGGCCCGATCCTCGGTTCTCGGGGCCCGTGAGCAGCAGGTAATCCAGTTGATTGCGGCGGGTTGCACGTCCGCAGAAATTGGCGCACATCTGGGCATTTCCACCTCCACCGCAGCCACCCACAGGCGCAATCTGATGCGCAAGCTTGACCTGCACAGCACCGCCGAACTAACCCGCTACGCACTGGCGCACAAGCTGATCACCGCTTAACTTTTGCGCAAATTTCCTGCATGAAGTACCGCGTAGCAGGTAGCATTTACCTGATGTGCAGGATTGAACTCCCGGTTCAGCTCGACTACATTGATGCAAAATCGTACGGATCAGGATTCACAGAAAGCCTGTTCCTGACAACTAATACAAAGGACGCGTTATGGATATTTCAAAAATGAAGGGAGCTGGAATAACCACGCTCGGCATCGAAGAAGGTAGCACTGCCTTGCACCCGCAAACACACCACTTTGACCACGAACTCATGTGGAACCATCTGCTGGCCAGTAACGTCAAGCATTTCCGGGGTTTGAAAAAAGTCTCGCAGGAGTCCCTGGCGCAGGAATGCGGCATCTACCGCACCTACTTGAGCAAGATTGAAACGGGCAAATGCAACCCTTCCCTGTCGGTGCTGGTTGCATTGGCTTCCGCCCTGGACATACTGCCCCACGCGCTTCTGGCGCCGCTCCAGTAAGTTCGGCGTTTCCTGGCATTCGCCTCACGCGCAGGGGCGCGGTGGATCTTGCCCGTCATCGCAACAGGCCATGCAAGGCCGCCATGTCGCCAAACAGCGCGTAAGCACCCGCGTCCAGCAAAGCCTGACCGGCCCCGGTTGGCGCATAGCCGAACACCGTGGCACCAGCCGCCACACCGGCGCGCACGCCGATGGCGGTGTCTTCCACCACGGCACAGCGCGCCGGGTTCACACCCAGGTGGGCGGCCGCCGCCAGGTACACGTCGGGGTGCGGTTTGGAGCGCGGCATTTCATGGCCGCTGAAGATAGCGCCGGCAAAGTAATCGGCCAGGCCCACCTGCGTGAGCATCATCTCCACCTTGAAGCGGTCGGCCCCCGAGGCGCAGGCAATGCGTCCGCTCAGGGACTGGTGCAGGGCCTGTACCGCCTGGTGGACGTTGGGGATGGCCTGGATGTCAGCCACCAGTGCGGTGTTGCGGCGCGCACGAAAGGCCAGCAGCCAGTCCTGCGTCAAGGGCTGGCCGGTTTGCGCTTCGATCTCGCTCCGTTTGTCGGTCACGGTGCAGCCGATAAAGATGTCCATGCACTGCGGCAGCGTCAGCGTCCAGCCGCGTTCTTCCAGCATGTCACGCAGCACGCCGCAGGTGATCGCCTCGGAGTCCACCAGCACGCCGTCGCAGTCGAATAACACGGCATCGAATTTCACAACGCGTCTCCATCCACATACAGCCAGCCGCCGGCCTCACGCACAAAGCGGCTGCGCTCGTGCAGGCGCACCGCAGGGCCCTTGGCCGGCTTCTGGCGTGCCACAAATTCGATCTCGGCGGTGGTGTCACCGGTGCTGCGGCAGGCGCGCACATCCAGTCCCAGCCATTTCACGCCGGGTTCAAATGCAAGGGTCTCGGGCCGGTGGCTGGCGGCCCAGCTGGTCAGCAAATAGGCTTCGCGCTCCAGCACAAAGGCGCTGTAGCGCGAGCGCATCAGGCTCTCGGCGTCGGGCACTTGCGCGGTGTAGGGCGCAAGCTCCAGCCAACGGCCGCAGCAGTCGCCGTAGGCCAGCGGCTGGCCCGCCGGGCCCGGCTTGGCGCCTGGCGCCGCTGCCACGCCTTTGCCGCCCGGGCCAGCCGGACGGCCGCAGGGGCAGGCTTGCTGTGCGGCCAGCGGCTTCATGCCTTGGCGGCACGCTTGGCTTTTTGCGCTTCCAGCGTCTCGGTCGGGGCGCCCTGCTTCTGCCACTCGGCCCAGCCGCCGTCGATGTGAGCCACATTGGTCATGCCCATGTCCTGCAGGGCCTTGGTGGCCAGGGCACTGCGCCAGCCGGCGCCGCAGAACAGGATGAATTCCTTGGCCTCGTTGGCAAAAATCTTCTTGTGGTAGGGCGACTCCGGGTCCACCCAGAACTCCAGCATGCCGCGCGGTGCATGGAAGGAGCCGACCACGGTGCCCTCGGTGAGTTCGCGGATGTCGCGGATGTCGACGATTTGCACCGCAGGGTCAGTCAGGCGGGCTTGCACCTGCTCCACGCTGTAGGTGGTGACCTGGGCCATGGCCTCGTCGACGAGGGCGCGGAATCCTTTGGTGATGGGCATTGTCTTGTCTCCTGTGATGTGTCTGGATTGTCTTACGCGTTGTGGAGCTGCGTGCCATCCAGCCTAGCAGCCCCGGCGCGCACCAGGTCTTGCACCAGGACGTCCAGCGCCTGGGTCAGTGTGTGGTCCGCGTAGTTCTGCGCCACCAGCGTAGCGACATAGGGCGTAGCGCCCGCCCAGGCCAGCAGGTCTGCCATGCTGACGCTTTGCAGCTCCAGCAGCTTGAACTTCAGCAGCACCTTGGCTGCGTGTTGCAGATGGCGCGCCGGGTCGGCCACAAAACCGTCCAGGCGCTGGCGCGCACGGGCCAGTGCAGCAGACACATCGGTAAAGGGCGAGCCGTGGCCGGGGATGACCAGCAGCGGTTGCAGCGCCTCGATCACATCCAGCGTTTGTGCCACTTCGTGGAACGCGTCGTCGCCATCCAGCTCGGGGAACACCACGCCAAAGCCGCGCTCCCACAGCGCATCGGCCGAGACCAGGGTGCGGCTCTGCGGCTCAAACAGGATGACCGAATGGCTGTCGTGGCCCGGGGCGGCGTGCACCTGCCAAGCCATGTCGCCCAAGCGCATTTCGGTGCCCGGTTGCAGCGTGGCATCGAAGCGGAACTGCGGGCAGTTCTGGCCGGTGGGCTTGTAGGTCAGTTTTTCCGTATCCCACGCCCCCACATACGCAGCATGGCCGGGCGGGATCAGCGTTTGCATCGCAGGGTAGCGCGCCTGCAGCGCCGCATTGCCGCCGACGTGGTCGCTGTGCAAATGGGTATTGAGCAGCAGGTCCAGCGCCCGGCCCTGCAGAGCGGCATCCACCAGCAGCAGGGTCTGTTCGCTGTGGGTGCAGTAGCCGCTGTCGATCAGGGCACAGTGGTCGACACCGGCGAGGACGATGCTGTTGCTGGACAGCCAGCCGCGCTCCAGCACGCTGACGCCCTTGGGCAGTTGAAGGCTCGCCATGCCTTAGGCCAGGGCGCGCTGGATGATGATCTTCTGCACGTCGGAAGTGCCCTCATAAATCTGGCAAACGCGCACATCGCGGTAGATGCGCTCCACCGGAAAGTCGGTCACATAGCCGTAGCCGCCCAACGTTTGAATCGCCACGCTGCAGACCTTCTCGGCCATCTCGCTGGCAAACAGCTTGGCCATGGCGGCCTCTTTCAGGCAGGGGCGACCGGCATCGCGCAGGCTGGCAGCGTGCCAGATCAACTGGCGTGCCGCCTCGATCTGCGTGGCGCATTCGGCCAGCCGGAAACCCACTGCCTGGTGGTTGAAGATCGCGGTGCCAAAGCTCTGGCGGTCCTTGGCATAGGCCACGGCCACCTCAAAGGCACTGCGCGCCATGCCCACGCTTTGCGCGGCAATGCCGATGCGCCCGCCTTCCAGGCCGCCGAGGGCAATGCCATAGCCCTCGCCTTCTTTGCCGATCAGGTTCTCGACGGGGATGCGGCAGTTGTCAAAGTTGATCTGCGCGGTGTCGCTGGAATGTTGCCCCAGCTTGTCCTCCAGACGCGCCACGGTGTAGCCCGGCGCGTTGGTCGGCACCAGAAAGGCGCTCATGCCCTTCTTGCCGGCGCCCTTGTCGGTAACCGCCAGCACGATGGCCACATCGCCGTTTTTGCCGCTGGTGATGAACTGCTTCACACCATTGATCACATAGCTGTCTCCGTCTTTGACGGCCGTGGTGCGCAGGGACGACGCGTCGGAGCCCACATGCGGCTCGGTCAGGCAGAAGGCGCCCAGCATCTGGCCCTGTGCCAGGGGCATGAGCCATTGCTTCTTCTGCTGGTCGTTGCCGTAGCGCATGAGGATGGCATTCACCGGGCAATTCGTCACGCTGATCACCGTGCTGGTGCCGCCGTCACCGGCTGCGATCTCTTCCAGCACGAGGGCCAGCGTCACATAGTCCAGCCCGGCGCCGCCCAGGTCTTCCGGCACGCAAATGCCATAGGCTCCCAGCGCGGCCAGGCCCTGGTGGACCTCTTTGGGGAAGCTGTGTTCCTTGTCCCACTTCGCGGCGTTGGGCCAGAGTTCGGCCTGCGCAAAGTCGCGCACCGCGTCGCGGATCATTTCCTGGTCTTGTGTCAGCAGCATGTTGTTCCTAGGGTTACCAAGTCTCGAAAGCCCTGCCGTCCCATTGCAGAAAGGGCACCTGGGGCGGGCGGGGTTTGTTCTTCAATGCCAGCAGCGTGTGGCGCATGCCAGCGACGCTGTCGTGCGGGCTCAAGGGGGCAGCAGCGGTGCCCATATCGGTGGCGACCCAGCCGGGGTGAAACAGCACAAAGCGGGCACGTGGATAGTCCGGTTGGGCGGCCACCACAGCCATATTGAGGGCAGCCTTGCTGACGCGGTACAGCCAGCTGCGGCTGCTCTGCGCCTCGCCGATGCAGCCCATGTCACTGGTGATGAAGGCAAATTGGCCATCGGCCTCCTCCACCCACGGTGCCACCTGCGGCAGGGCCTGCATGGCGCCCAGCACGTTGGTATGCAGCATGCGGTCAAAGGCTTGTTGCGTCGGGGGGGAAGTGGCAGGTTCGGTGCCGAAGAGGCCGGCGACATAGATTGCCACATCCAGTTTCTCGCCGTCCAGTTTCCAGCTCAGGCCGCTGATGCTGGCCGGGTTGGTGACATCGAGCTTGAGGGTCTCTGCGCCCAGCTCGCTCAAGCGCGCTAAGCCGTCCTCGTTTCGCGCGGTTGCAATGACGCGGTCACCCGCTTCGAGGTACTGGCGCGCAAACTCCAGGCCGATGCCGCGGGATGCGCCTATGAGCAAAACGTTCATCTCAGTGGTGCTTTCTCTCGTGTTGCCTTGCGCGTGTGCCGTGCTGGGTGCGCGCGCAGGGGCAGGGCAACCGGCCTCATAGTGCCAAACGCGCACAAATCGGCCGGTCGCCCTGCCCCTGCGCGCGTGAAGTGACTGGGTCTAGTGCCCACAAGAATACCCGATACCCATTCACCCACCGCCTGCTCTCGCGCGTACAAGCCACGCAGATCATGTGCAGGAATAGGAGCGGGCATGCAGGTTGACGACTCGAGCAAACCATGTCTTGGTCTACTTGCGCCACGCAACCCATACCCAGCGACGGGGTCGGGTATGCCGGGTGACGATTTGTGGTACCCCACTATGAGGAACCCGGCATACCCGGCCACGGCGCGAGCGAATGAAGCAGCGCAACGCAACATGAACAAGGCACGCATAAGTATGAGACAGGGCTTACAGCAGTTCCAAAGCCACCGCAGTCGCCTCACCACCACCAATGCACAGGGTGGCAATACCCTTCTTCAACCCGCGTGCCTTCAAAGCGTGAATCAGCGTCACCATGATGCGCGCACCGGAAGCACCGATGGGGTGACCCAGCGCACAGGCACCGCCATTCACATTCACCTTCTCATGCGGAATCTTCAGGTCCGCCATCAGCGCCATGGGCACCACGGCAAAGGCCTCGTTCACTTCCCACAGGTCCACGTCCTCGGCCTTCCAGCCCGCCTTGGCCAGCACCTTTTGCACGGCACCCACGGGGGCGGTGGCAAACCAGTTCGGCTCCTGGGCGTGGTTGGCGTGGGCCACCAAACGCGCCAACGGTTTGCAGCCCAGATCAGCAGCGGTGCCGGCACGCATCATCACCATGGCGGCGGCACCGTCATTGATCGAACTGCTGCTGGCAGCGGTGATGGTGCCGTCTTTCTTGAACGCGGATTTCAGCGTGGGAATCTTGTCGAGCTTGATCTTGCCCGGGCCTTCGTCCATGGAAATCTGCACCTCACCGGCACGCGTCTTCACCGTCACCGGCGTGATCTCGGCAGCGAAGCCGCCATTGGCTATTGCCGCCTGGGCCCGCTGCACACTGGCGGTGGCAAAGGCGTCCTGCTGCGCGCGCGTAAAGCTGTATTTGGCGGCGCAGTCTTCACCAAAGGTGCCCATGGAGCGGCCGGGCTCGTAGGCGTCTTCCAGACCGTCGAGCATCATGTGGTCCATCACGCGGTCGTGGCCGATGCGCATGCCGGCGCGGGCCTTGGGCAGCAGGTAGGGAGCGTTGGTCATGCTCTCCATGCCGCCGGCAATCAGCACGTCGTGGCTACCGGCCAGCAGCATGTCGTGGCAGAACATGGCCGCACGCATGCCGGAGCCGCACATCTTGGACAGGGTGACCGCGCCCGCACTTTGGGGCAGCCCGCCCTTGAAAGCCGCTTGCCTTGCCGGAGCTTGGCCCTGGCCGGCCATCAGGCAGTTGCCGAAGATCACTTCCGTCACCAGTTCAGGGCTGATGCCTGCGCGCTCCACAGCAGCCTTGATCGCAGCACCGCCCAGGTCGTGGGCAGCCAGTGAAGAGAAGTCGCCCTGGAAGGCGCCCATGGGGGTGCGGGCGGCGCTGACGATCACAATCGATTCGGACATGTTTTTTTGCTCCTCTGCAGTTGACGTTTACGTAAACGTCAATTGTGACAGAAGAGGCGGTTTGGGTCAGCCCGCAATCCATGCTGAATCGCAGACTCTTGGACCGCCTTGGGTTTTGCTAGCTGTTGATGCGCGGCATCAGCCGCACGCCGGACACCGCTTCGCGGTACAGCGCATCCAGGTCGGATTCGCCGGTGATGGTCATGTGCAGGTCGTGCAGCAGGCCGTCGGAGAGGCCGTAGACCCAGCCGTGCAGCGTGACGTTCTGGCCACGCGCCCAGGCGTCCTGCAGCACCGTGCTTTGCGCCACGTTCACCACCTGCTCGATGACGTTGAGTTCACACAGGGCGGCGGCGCGGCCATGCTCGGGCAGCACGTCCATCACATCACGGTGGCGGTCGCGCACGTCCTGGATGTGGCGCAGCCAGTTGTCGGCCAGCCCAATGCGCGCGCCTTCGAGCGCGGCCTGCACGCCGGAGCAGCCGTAGTGGCCGACCACCATCACATGCTCGACCTTGATGCGCTCGACAGCGAACTGGATGGTGGACAGCGCGTTGAGGTCGGAGTGCACCACGACGTTGGCGATGTTGCGGTGTACGAACACCTCGCCCGGGTCCAGGCCGGTGATCTCATTGGCCGGCACACGGCTGTCGGAGCAGCCGATCCACATGTATTTGGGGCGCTGCTGGTTGGCCAGACCAGTAAAAAAGCCGGGGCGCTTGCGGACAATGTCCGCAGCCCAGGCGCGGTTATTGGCGAAGAGGTTATTCAGTTCAGTCATGGTTTCGTTTCTTTGCGTAGCGAGATGCGCACATTCCAATCCAGCAGGCCATAGCGCGCGCGCTCCTGTTGGTCGTCTTTGGCGTTGAATTCGCAATGTTCCGTGGGCTTGGCGGCGGTGCAGACAAAGCTGCTTTGGTTTCCGAGTTGCCACATGCCCTGGGCGTTGCGCGCTTCGCCGGTGAAAAACATGGCACGGGCTGCGTTAAGGGGGTCGGCGGGATCGGTCACAGTTTGCAACAGATTGCGCCCGGCGTTGATGTAGGGACCCTCAATGCCCGCAAGCGGAAAAAGGGTGTTGAACATGTCGCGGTGACTGGCAGGCAGCGCCTGCTGCTGACCGCAGTTCAGGCCCTGACCCCAGATCACGAACGGCACCTGGCGAATCAGGTAATGGCGCTTGGCATCTGCGTAGACGCCAAAGGAGCGCACATTGTGGTCGCCGGTGGCTGCTATCAGGGTGTCGACTTTGTGCGGGCCTTGTTGCATCTCCTGCACAAAGCCACCGAGCAGGTCGGCAGCGTAGTGGTAGGTGTCCAGATTGGGCAGCAGGGTGTCGGAGCTGGTCTCGCCCTTCCAAAGTGCCATGTCGCGCGGCACACGCTTGTACTCCGGGGGCAGGTCGTAGGGCGGGTGGTTGGTGGAGGTGAGCACGAAGACAAACAGCGGCTTGTCGCTGGGCTGGGCCATGCGCGTCTTGAGGTAGCGGAAAACATAGTCGTCCCACACGCCCCACAGGCCCAGGGTGGCCTCGGGATAGGCAACTTTGAGCGTATTGGCGTCGATGATTTCGTCAAAACCCTGGGCTTGCAGCACCCGGTCCAAGCCGCGCCAGCCGGCGCGTACCGAGGACACAAACAGCGTGCGGTAGCCGGCATCGCGTGCAATCTTTGCCGTGGCCCAGGGAATCGGCTTGCGGCCCACATCGCCCAGCGTCAAGGGCGTGATGGGGGTGGAGAACAGGATGGCCTCCAGGCTGGGGTGTGTGCCGGCATGGGCCGAGTCGAAGTTGCTGAAATGGCAGGCATTGGCCAAGGTGGGCGCCATGCGGCCCAGCACATCGAACTGCGGGCTCTGGTAGAGCATGGGCTCGGCACTCCAGGACTCCATCAGGAAGAACAGCAGGTTCTTCTTCGGTGTGCCCGGTGGCAAGGCCGTGTGCGCGGTGAGGGCCGCCTTGACTTCGGCATCGCTGCCATGCGGCAGGCCCAGCACCTCAGCCGCAGCGCGCGCCGAATCAAAACCCATGGCTTTCAGGCCCACCAGCGGGTCCTGCAAATTTTGCGACTGGCCACGGCTGTCCCAGGCGTATTTGAGCGCAATGACGCCGTTGGGCACCATGTCGTTGAGAAATTGCGAAGTGGTCACCGTGAGGTGCTGGCGTTGCAGCGCCATTTCGCGCAGCGTGCCCTTGCCCGCAAACACCAGGGCCCAGAAGGCCACCAAGACAAACAGGCCGCGCAACCAAAGGCTGCGTCCATAAAAGACCCCCGCCGGTGCGGCACGCGCCACCACGCGCTGGTGCACATGCAGCGCACCCCAGCTCAGCACCGCGATCAGAAACAGCGAGCCAATGACCGGGAAGTCGTGCCAGATGGTTTTGAGCACGGCACCGGTGTCGTCTTCCACCAGGCCGAACACCAGCGAGTCAATCGGCGTCTTGTAAAAGCCGAAGTAGTGCAGATTGACCATGGACAGCAACACAAACACAAAGGCCAGCACGGCGGCAATGCGTTTGTAAACCTGCTCGGACACCCAGGGCAGCACCAGCAGCAGCACAAACCCTGCAATGGCGCTGACCTTCAAATCGAACCGGAACCCCTGCCAGGCCACCGCCACCACATCGGACACCGGCGTGGTGTAGCCCGAGGGCCAGAAGTGAATGAGCTGGCCCCAACGGATCAGGGACAGCACCAGCACCAGTGGCAGCACCAGCAGCCAGGCGCGCACCAGGCCGAATTGGATGCCGTTGAAAAAGCGTGTGAGGAGCAGGCGGGTTTGGGTGAGCATTAACTACATGGTTTCAGCGAACAATTCGCGCCCGATAAGCATACGGCGAATTTCGCTGGTGCCAGCACCGATCTCGTAAAGCTTGGCATCGCGCCAGAGTCTTCCGAGCGGGTACTCGTTGATGTAGCCGTTACCACCGAAAATCTGCACGCCCTCGCCCGCCATCCAGGTGGCTTTTTCGGCCGTCCACAGGATGACGGAGGCGCAGTCCTTTCGCACCTGGCGCACATGCTCGGTGCCCAGCATGTCCAGGTTTTTGGCCACGGTGTAGGCAAAGGAGCGCCCGGCCTGCAGCACGGTGTACATGTCGGCCACCTTGCCCTGGATGAGCTGGAACTCGCCGATGCTCTGGCCGAACTGCTTGCGGTCGTGGATGTAGGGCACGACGTTGTCCATCACGGACTGCATGATGCCCAGCGGGCCGCCGGTGAGCACGGCACGCTCGTAGTCTAGGCCGCTCATCAGCACCTTGGCGCCCTGGTTCAGGCCACCCAGCACATTGGCCAGCGGAACTTCCACATTGTTGAAAACCAGCTCGCCGGTGTGGCTGCCGCGCATGCCCAGCTTGTCGAGCTTTTGCGCGATGCTGAAGCCCGGCATGCCCTTTTCGATCAGGAAGGCGGTGACGCCGCGCGCGCCCAGCTCGGGCTCGCTCTTGGCATACACGACGAGGGTGTCGGCGTCAGGCCCGTTGGTGATCCACATCTTGTTGCCGTTGAGCAGGTAGTAGCCGCCCTTGTCCTCGGCGCGCAGCTTCATGCTCAGCACATCGCTGCCGGCGCCCGGCTCGCTCATGGCCAGCGCGCCCACATGTTCGCCAGTGATGAGTTTGGGCAGGTATTTGGCGCGCTGCTCGATTGTTCCGTTGCGCTTGATCTGGTTGACGCACAGGTTGCTGTGCGCGCCATAGCTCAGGCCGACCGAGGCGGAGGCCCGGGAGATTTCTTCCATGGCAATCATGTGTGCCAGGTAACCCATGTTGGCGCCGCCGTATTCCTCGCCCACGGTGATGCCGAGCACGCCTAAAGCGCCCATCTTTTGCCACAGGTCCATGGGGAACTGGTCGGTGCGGTCGATCTCGGCGGCGCGGGGGGCGATCTCTTCCTGTGCAAAGTCGCGGACAGCGTCGCGCAGGGCGTCAATGTCTTCACCGAGTTGGAAATTCAGGCCGGGTAGATTGCTCATGGGTGTCTCCTTGTATTTTTGGGGATGTTGAAAAGGCTTGGAATCAGTAGGTCTTGGGCACGGGCACCAGGGTCTGCTGCATGAGGGCCACCGGGCTTTGCTTGCCGGCGGCATCCAGGTGCATGACCTCGGCGGTGGTCACGATCAGGCGCTTCCCACCCTTGATGACGCGGCCCACGGCGCGCAACTCACCTCCGGTGAAGCCGGCCAGAAAGTTGATTTTGTATTCGGCGGTGGTGACTTCCATGCCCTCGGCCGCCACGGTCAGGCCGGCGTAGCCACCGGCAATATCGGCCAGCGCGCCCATGGCGCCGCCATGGAAGCCGTCCTGCTGCTGCGAGACCTTGTCGGAATACGGCAGGGCAATCTCCACCAGACCCGGCTCCACGCGCAGCAGGCGCGCTTCCAGGTGGCGCATCATGCCCTGGCGGTCCAGGCTGTCCTGCACCCGTTTCCATAAAACATCAGCTTGCATTCGTCTTTCCCTTGGTTGTTGTTTTGGCGGCGGCCTTGGCCTCCGCCTTGGCCAGCAGGGCTCGGGCCTCGCGCTGGTGCACTTTGATCTCTTCCAGATTGGCCTGCAGGTCGGCCATTTGTTCTTCGATCTGCAAGCGGTGCAGGGCCAGCACGTCCAGAAACTTGGTGAGCTGGGCGCCGGTGTCGCGTGGGCTGTCGTACATCTCGATGATGTCCTTGGCCTCGGTCAGGCTCAGGCCCAGGCGCTTGGCGCGCAGGGTGAGTTTGAGGCGCGTGCGGTCGCGCACGCTGTAAATGCGGTTGCGCCCGCCGGGGCCGCTGCGTTCGGGCTGCAACAGGCCTAAGTCTTCGTAAAAGCGGATGGCACGGGTGGTGAGGTCAAACTCACGCGCCAGGTCGCTGATGGTGTAGGTAGTGGTCATACGCAATCAATGCATTACAGGGGAGACAGCACGCTTCGCATCCCCTGCCTACAATGGCGCAGAGTTGACGTTTACGTAAACGTCAATTATGAAGCATAAAGACCGCCATGAACGAACTCGAAAAACAGCTGCACTACCCCCTGGGCGACGCCCTTCCCCCCTCTGGCGAATGCATCACGGTGGCGCCCGGCGTGAAGTGGGTGCGTATGGCGCTGCCCTTTGCACTGAACCACATCAACCTCTGGCTGCTGCGCGATGAACTGCATGGTGTGCAGGGCTGGAGCATTGTGGACACCTGTATCCACCGTGACGAGGCCAAGGCGGATTGGGAAGCCATCTTCGCCAACGAACTCGATGGCCTGCCGGTGCTGCGCGTGATTGCCACCCACATGCACCCCGACCATATCGGCCTGGCGCACTGGTTGTGTGAACGCTGGAACGTGCCCTTTTATATCAGCGCCACCGACTTCATGGTGGCCACCATTGCCTGCTCCGGCATAGACACCTTCAGCGGCGAGCGTACCGTGCAGTTCTATGCGCAGCATGGCTTGAACGATGCCGAAACGGCACGCAAACTGCTTGAACGCAAGCCCTACTTCACCACGCTGGTGCCCTCGGTACCTCTGCAGTACCACCGCTTGCTGGACGGTGGCTCGCTGCAGATTGGCGATCACGCCTGGAAGTGCATCAGCGGTTATGGCCACGCGCCCGAGCACATGGCGCTTTACTGCGCCGCGCTGGGTGTGCTGATTGGCGGCGACATGATGCTGCCGCGCATTTCCACCAATGTCAGCGTCTACGAGCAGGAGCCCGAGGCCGACTCGCTGACCCAGTTCCTGGCATCCATAGACCGCTTTCTGGCGTTGCCGGCTGAAACACTGGTGCTGCCCTCGCACGGCAAGCCGTTTACGGGTTTGCACACCCGCATCCAGCAGCTGCACGACCACCACCGCGAGCGCCTGGCAGATGTGATGGCGGCCTGCGCAGAGAAGCCCTGCAGCGCCTCCGACGTGTTGCCGGTGCTGTTCAAAAGGCCGCTGGACTTCCACCAGATCACCTTCGCGCTGGGCGAGGCGGTGGCGCACTTGCATGCGCTGTGGCATGGCGGCAAGCTCAAACGCCAGTCGGACGCGGATGGGGTCTACCGCTTCCGGAGTTGAGGTTCTCCCGTCCAGTCACCCGCCAGGCCCTGCAAGCCGCGTTGCTACTGCAGTCGCGATCCAATCACCGCGCATTGCAGTGCCGCACCGGCCACCACATAGGCTGCGGGGATGGTGATTGAATTGGTTGTGGAGCTGACCAGAACAGTCGGCGGCAGGGGGTTGGTGGAGAGGGTGGCGTTCGTATCCGTGCAACGGATGCTGACAATCCTCCAGCCTGTCTCCGTCGTTGGCACTGCCACCGATAGCGCGGTATCCACGTTCAGCGCCGTCAGGGTTTGGCGGGCGCCTGTTGTCACCGTATTGAGGACCGTGCTGCTGTTTTGCTGCAGCGTCCAGCCGTTGGTGCCGGTGTAGCTGAATTTCACGGGCGGGTTGAAGGTGGCAGGCGCCGTCACAATGGTTTTTTGGGTCACCGTCAAGGTGGCCAGCGTGGGCTTATTGGTCAAGGTGCAGTCCAGCACATCGCCGTAGGTGGGCGTAAACGCGGTTCCCGGCACCAAGGGTACCGACGTCGGACTACCTGCAAAGGTGTTGCTGCAACCCACCACGCCGGTGTAGCGGCCCAGCTTGGAGGCGCTACCGGCTGTCATCACCTCGTTGAGGGTGTAGCCGGTGCCCGACACCAGAGGGGTCCAGCCTGTGGTGCCTGCGCTGATGCTGCTGCCGGTGCCGGCAGTGGTGCCACTTGCCACATCGCCCAAGCGCTGCTGGATCAGCACGGTGAACTGGTCTGTGTTGTTGATGCGCCCGGCTGTACCCAGTGCCTTGGTGAGTCGCAGCGTCGGTACCTTGGGTGTGTTGGTCAGGGTGCAGGTGATCGCATCCCCATCGCTGAGCGTGAAACCCGTGTTCAACGGCAAGGTCTTGCTCAGACCCACCGCGTCCAGACAGGTGAGCGTGCTGTCATAGCGCGCCAGATTGGCCGTTCCGCTGGCAACTTCCTTGATGCTGTAGGTGGTGTTGGCCAGCAGGGAGGTCGCCCCCGTGGTGCCGGTTCCGGGTGTTACGGTGGCACCGCTGCCGGTAGTGGTGCTGTTGGTGGTGGCGTTCACGATGGTCGTGCTGTTCTGCGTGATCTGCACGGTGAACTGGTCGGTGTCGGCGATGCGGTTGCCGTTCAGGGCTTCGGTGACGGTGAGTACCGGAGAAGAGACCACCTCCGTCATCACCACATCGGAGATGTGCAGGTCAGCGCCGTAGAAGCAGGTCGTGCATGCCACGGGAAGGAGGTTGTCGTAATTCTGAATAAAACTCAAAACAGCGGAGGAAGCCCGATCCAGATATTTAAAGATGACCGATTTTTTCGTCCAAGGGTAGGGCCACTCCACGTAGTGATTAGGAAGAATAATGGCTTCGGAAGTTTGACTACCCAAACTAACATGCATGGGATCTGAAGTTGGATATTTAAGACCCTCGTTACTCCATCTCGTGTATTTTCCAGCAAAACCCCAAAAGGTAACTTCGTACGATTTACCATAGCTGAGGCCATTGATTATCTGTGATGCCGATACAGAACGGTCGTGAAAGCAATAATCATTACAAAGATATGCCAGCGTACTGGTGGTTCCGGTAGGGGGTGAATACGGTGGATCGAACCTAGAACCAAATGCATAACCGGCCCTGATTCCATTCTGCGAAAATTCAGTAAACGTCCAGGGCGACATTCCTCCAACTCCGTTAACAAAGGTACCGTTAACGACAAGATTATTGGCGTTAGCCCATACCGTTCCCTGCATAAAGAAACTGAATATCATCACAGCGATGATTCCAAACAATCGTTTTAACATGGCCTATTCTCCTGGGTTATTGCTTTTCTAATAATTGATTGCAAAATTGGCGTGATTGGCGTGATTGGCGTGATTGGCGTGATTAGCGTTGTAGCTGTTGTTTCATGGGCTCGCGATTGAAGGCGGTGCGCCCGATTGGCCGTACCTTGCGACCGCGCAGCGGGTCAAGCAACTGAGCCCACAGGCCGGGCGCCAAGGCATCGTCAATACCGTATTGCTTGGGCCATTCCTTTTTTGGCAAATAAAAGGTGCCAAACAACAAATCCATAAAAGGAAAATTGGCACAGTAATTCTTGTCTACCAAGGCCGGGGCGCCCTTGACGTGGTGCCAGTGGTGAAACGCCGGTGAGGTCACCAGGTACTCCAGCCAACCCAGGCGCAGACGAATATTGGCGTGCATGAAATAGGACCAGAGCGTCACGCCAAACGAATACGTAGAAAATGAAACGCCCTGTGAATGGGCACCTCCATGGCCAAAGCCCACTACATACAGGCTGACAAAGACGAAGGCTCGCAAGAAGGACATATCCAGCGGATGGGTGCGGCCGGCGCACAGCCAATACAAATGCGGTGAACTGTGGTGCACGGCGTGAAAGCGCCAGAAGAAAGGCACCTGGTGGGCGATCCGGTGTGCCCAGTAGTAGGCAATTTCGGACAGCAAGATAGAAGCCACAAAGGTCTGCGGCGCTGAGAGTTGCGACACCCAGGCATGCCAGGGCATGGGGCCCAGCGCGTTCAGCACCAACCCGGTGGTATTGACGACCAGCAGCAGCACCACGGAAGCGAGCACCATGGCCACGTAAAAGTAGGCCAGGTCCAGCATCCATGTTTTGCGCGGCGTCTTGACGGGGTGCAGCGGATACAAGCGCTCCGCGACGGCAAATACCACCGCCATCACGGCCAACATCACGCTGTAACCGAAAAGGGAATGGGGTAGCGCCTGCAGCAGCGCCTGGAATTCAAGCCACATACTGTTCTGGTCCTGAAATGCGATGTTGATGGAAATCGGATAGGTACCCGGTGCGATTTGCGAGCTAGACCATCGAATCGCATGGTCTAGCCCAGTGGGGTGGAATATCCCCTACCGAGGGAAAGGCGTCGCGGCGCTTTGTTCAGTGGCAAACGATGCGAGTGGCCGGACGGGTGCTTGTTTTGGCACTGGAGCAACCCCGCCTCCAGCGTAGAGATGGAACTCACGCACATCCCCGTCGTTCCAAACAATCACAAGGCGCAAAAATGAAAGTTCGCCACGACTCTGCAGAGGAGCCTGGCGGGCCTCGGTACGGGCTGGTTCGGAGAAGTGGATTGAAATTCCTGGCTCGACGCGCGTGGCTGCAAACCCTGCCGGCCGGCGTCACCCCCTCACCACTTCGGGATAGCGTCTTCTTTCAGTTGGGCCCGCAGTTCCTGGTAATCCGGCACCACGGTGCCCACAGTGTTCCAGAAGCTTGCACTGTGGTTCATCTCCCGCAGGTGGCTGAGTTCATGCGCCACGACATAGTCGATGACCGGTTCGCGGAAATGGATCAGTCGCCAGTTCAGGCGAATCGAGCCATCGGCACTGGCGCTGCCCCAGCGTGTGCCGGCACTGCTCAGGCGCAGCTTCTTCCACTGCACACCCAGCAGCGGTGCAAAGTGCTCCATGCGCAGCTTGAAGTGGCTTGCGGCCTGGCGCATCAGCCAGGCCTGCACGGCATCGCGAATCTGGTCGGCCGTGGCGGCTTTGGGCAATCCCACGTGCAGGATTTTCTCGGCAGGCTCGCCATCACCGCCCGATTGACCCACTGCATCGACCGTCTTGAGTTGCGCGCCCCGGCCACTGAATCCATGCGTCGGGTCCAGCAACACAGTGATGTTTTGCCCGAAAAAGGGAATGACCACGCCATCGCGCCACGCCACGCGCGCAGTATGGGCGCGGCTCTGGCGCTCGCGCGATTCCTGCAGCTTGCGCAGAATCCAGCTGCCTTTTTCCCGCAGGGCCGCATCGACTTCATGCAGCGGCGTCCAGCGCGGCGCACGCACCACCAGGCCGTCCGGGCCTATGACAAAACCGATGGACTTGCGCTTGGCGCGGGTAAAGGCATAGGCCACTACGGCGTCAGCCAGGCGCACTTCGCGGTTGGCCTGCGGATGGGTGAAGGCTGCGGGTGCGATGGCGCCCGGCAGGGGCACGCCGGGTACATAGACCGGACGTTCACTGGCAGGAAGCTGCGGGCTGATCGGCCTGACCGGACTGCTGGCGGGCGTGACGGGTTGGGCTGGTCTGCGCCGTGCCTTGGGCGCGGGCACCGCAGGCTCAAGCGTGGGATCGGTGGAAAACAAGTCCAGCGTAAAACGCAGCAGCGGCAACATCGGCAGGATGCGCCCTACTGGTTGACCAGATGCTGCGCAAAAGCAGCCAAGTCGTCATGCACCAGGGTGCCGGGCGGAAAGCCTTCGGGCAGCGCATGCCCGCGCAAGGCGGCCGACTTGCCCGTCAGCACCAGGTGCGCAGCGCAACCGACAGCGGTACCGGCCACCAAGTCCCGCATCGAGTCGCCCACGGTGGGCGTGCCGGTGAGGTCTACGCCGTAACGTTCGGCAATCTGCTCGTACAGGCCCGGGGCGGGCTTGCGGCAGTTGCAGTGCTCTTCGGCCGTGTGCGGGCAATAAAAGATGGCATCGATGCGGCCACCCACGGCGGCCAGCATCTCGTGCATCTTGGCGTGCATGGCGTTGAGCGCGCTCACGTCAAACAAACCGCGGCCGAGACCGCTCTGGTTGGTCACCACCACCACATGCCAACCGGCGTGGTTGATGCGGGCGATAGCCTCCAGCGCGCCGGGTAGCGGCTGCCACTCTGACGGGCTTTTGACAAAGTCGGCACTGTCTTCGTTGATGGTGCCGTCGCGGTCGAGGATGCAGAGTTTCATGGCGGTGCGCAGCCCGGTTTAGCTGGCCAGTTTGGAGAGGTCGGCCACGCGGTTCATGGCAATGTGCAGGCACTTCAGTAGTCCCAGTCGGTTCAGGCGCAGGTCCAGGGCTTCGGCATTGACCATCACGTCTTCAAAGAAGGCATCTACCGGGGTGCGCAGTTCGGCCAGCGACTGCAGGGACGCGGTGTAGTCACCCGCCTCCCACTGCGCCTGCGCTACCGGCAGCACGGTTTGCATGGCTGCGTCCAGGTTCTTCTCGGCGGCTTCCACCAGCAGCACGGGGCTGACGTGGGCGTCGACATCGCCATCGGCCTTTTTCAGGATGTTGCCGATGCGCTTGTTGGCGGCGGCCAGGGCAGCACTTTCGGGCAGGGCCGCAAAGGCGCGCACGGCCAGCAGGCGCTTAGGGCAATCACCCAGGCGTTTGGGGCGCAGGGCTAGCACGGCATCCACTTCCTGCGCGCTGTAGCCCTGCTCGCGCAGGGAACCGGCCAGGCGGTCGTAGAAGAAGTCGGCCAGGGCCGGGGTGGCGTCCGTAATGAGCGCACCAAAGGCCGGCACGGCAGCGGGCAGCAACAGGCTCAGATCCAGCGGCAGGTCTTTTTCGACCAGCATGCGGATCACGCCCAGGGCATGGCGGCGCAGGGCAAACGGATCCTTGTCGCCGGTGGGCAGATTGCCGATGCCGAACATGCCGACCAGGGTTTCGAGCTTGTCGGCCAGCGCCACCACCACGCCGGCGCCGTTGCGCGGCAGGTCGTCACCCGCAAAGCGCGGTTTGTAATGGTCTTCAATGGCACAGGCGATGTGCTCGCCCAGGCCGTCATGGCGCGCGTAGTAGCCACCCATGATGCCCTGCAGTTCGGGGAATTCGCCGACCATGTCGGTCACCAGATCGGTCTTGGCCAGACGCGCGGCTGCATCGGCTTGCGCGGCCAGTGCATCGGTCTGGGCTTCACCCGACAGGGCCAGCAAATCCACAATCACTTTGGCAATGTCGCGCACCCGCTCCAGGCGGTCACCCTGGGTGCCCAGCTTGTTGTGGTACACCACCTTGGACAGGCCTTCCACGCGCGACTCCAGCGACTTCTTGCGGTCCTGGTCAAAAAAGAATTTGGCGTCTGCCAAGCGCGGGCGCACCACGCGCTCGTTGCCGCCGATGACGGCGCTGGCGTCCTGCGGGCTGATGTTGCTGACCACCAGGAACTGGTTGCTCAGGCGACCCTGCACGTCGAGCAGCGGGAAGTACTTCTGATTGGCCTTCATGGTCAGGATCAGGCATTCCTGCGGCACGGCCAGGAACTGCTCTTCAAAACTGCAGACCAGCACATTGGGGCGCTCCACCAGACCGGTGACTTCGTCCAGCAGGGCTTCGTCTTCAATCGCGCGGGCACCGTTGCCAATTTTTGCGGCAGCCGCGGCGAGTTGGCGCACGATCTCGGCGCGGCGCTCGGCAAAGCTGGCGATCACGGCACCGTCGGTGCGCAGGGTGTCAGCGTAATGGTCGGCATCGGCAATCACAACCGGCGACACTTTGGCTTCAAAGCGGTGGCCCTGGGTGGTGTTGCCGGCCTTCAAACCCAGCACGCTGACCGGCACAACCTCGCTGCCGTGCAGGGCCAGCAGGCTGTGCGCCGGGCGCACAAAGCTGACGCTGGTCCAACCGGGCAGTTCACAGCCGCTCTCGGCACCCAGCTGGTAGCTCATGACCTTGGGAATGGGTAGTTTGGCCAGCGACTCTTCCAGCGCTTTTTGCAAACCGTCTTTGAGCGTCACGCCGGTGACCATGCTCTCGAAGAACAGGGCCTCGGCCTTGCCATCCATGGCGCGCTTGAGGCCGGGGACCACGGAGGCGTCGGCACCCAGGGCGGCCAGCTTTTTCAGCAGCGCGGGGGTGGCCTGGCCTTCGGCGTTCAGGCCCACCGCCACGGGCATGAGCTTGGCGGAGACCGACTTGTCGGCGGCTTGCGCGGCAACAGAGGTCACATGCACGGCCAGACGGCGCGGCGAGGCGAAATGGGTGACGGCAGCGTCGGCTGCAGCCAGGCCCTGGGTCTTCAGGGAATCAGCCAGCACGGCGGCAAAGGCCTCACCCAGTTTCTTGAGCGCCTTGGGCGGCAGCTCTTCCACAAACAATTCAAGCAGCAGGTTTTTCGTCGTCATGTTCAGGCTGCCTTCTTGGCAATTTGTTCTATCCATTCGCGCGGTGCCATGGGGAAGCCCAGGCGCTCGCGGCTTTCGTAATAGCTTTGCGCCACGGCGCGCGCCAGGTTGCGGATGCGTCCGATGTAGGCGGCACGCTCGGTCACGCTGATGGCGCCACGGGCGTCCAGCAGGTTGAAGCTGTGCGCGCACTTGAGCACCTGCTCGTAGGCCGGCAGCGCCAGTTGCACCTCGATCAAATGTTTAGCCTGCTTCTCATGCGCGGTGAAGGCGGTGAACAGGAAGTCGGCGTCGCTGTGCTCGAAGTTGTAGGTGGATTGCTCCACCTCGTTTTGCTTGTACACATCGCCATAGGACATGCCTTCGGTCCAGACCAGGTTGTAGACGTTGTCCACGCCCTGCAGGTACATGGCCAGGCGCTCCAGGCCGTAGGTGATTTCGCCGGTGGCGGGCTTGCAGTCGATGCCGCCGACCTGCTGGAAGTAGGTGAACTGCGTGACTTCCATGCCGTTGAGCCAGACTTCCCAGCCCAGGCCCCAGGCGCCCAGGGTCGGGTTTTCCCAATCGTCTTCGACGAAGCGGATGTCGTTCTTCTTCAGGTCGAAGCCCAGGGCTTCGAGCGAGCCCAGGTACAACTCCAGAATATTGGCCGGGGCCGGCTTGAGCACCACCTGGTACTGGTAGTAATGCTGCAGGCGGTTGGGGTTCTCGCCATAGCGTCCGTCCTTGGGGCGGCGACTGGGCTGCACATAGGCGGCCTTCCAGGGCTCGGGGCCGATGGCGCGCAAAAAGGTGGCGGTGTGGGAGGTACCGGCGCCGACTTCCATGTCGTAGGGTTGCAGCAGTGCGCAGCCCTGGCGGTCCCAGTAGTCCTGCAGTCGGAGAATGATTTGCTGAAAGGTGAGCATGGTGTGGGGGCGCGTGGCCCGCGACTGTCGTGTAAACCTCCCATTCTACGGGGCGGGCCTGTGCTGAACCGCGCCCGAACGCTAGTAAGGCCGCCTATGGCTGCGGGTGCCGCCACGCCGGGCGCCCACGCTCCACGCCGCTGACACCACGAGCAGGCACATGAGCCACAAAGGCCAGAGCCCCAGGCGTGACACCCACCACGCATAGGGCGTGGTCCCGCTGCGTCCTTCGACCACACCTTCAAGCACGCCCTGCGTCAAACGCGGCAGTGCCGACAGGACCTGGCCCTGGTAGTTCAGGATGACCGTCGCACCCGTGTTGGTGGCACGCAGGAAGGGGCGCTGGAACTCCAGCGCCCGCATGCGCGAAATTTGCAAGTGCTGGCCTATGGCGGTGCTGTCCCCAAACCAGCCCAGGTTGCTGACGTTGGCAAACACCGTGGGCGCCAGCGCCGGGTCCACAAAGCGCGCGCCCAGCTCTTCGCCAAACAGGTCTTCGTAGCAGATGTTCGGTGCGATGCGCTGGCCCTTCCATGCAAACGACGGCTGGCCGATAGCACCCCGGTTGAAGTCGCCCAGCGGAATGTTCATCATGCGGGTGAACCATTTGAACAGGGGCGGAATGAACTCCCCGAAGGGCACCAGATGGTGTTTGTCGTAGCGCCAGACTTCGGTGGCTCCGGGGCTCAAGGCGATGACCGAATTGGTATAGCCCTGCTGGTAGTCGCCCAGGGGAATGCCGGTCAGCAGCGCGCCCGGCCCCTGTGCCACCTGCTGTTTCAGCGCAGCCCAGTAGCCAACTGGCAACTCCTGCGGCAGCAAGGGAATGGCGGTTTCGGGTGCCAGCACCAGATCGGCCCGGTTGTGGTGCATGTGTTCTGCATACCAGGCCAGCGCAACGGGTACGCCGGTGCTGCTGTCAAACTTCTCGTCCTGCGGGATATTGCCTTGCAGCAGGGCCACTGACAGGGTGCCGGTGGATGTGGTGAAGGGCAGACCCCAAGGCAGCCACCCGGCCATCAGCAGCGCAGCCAGCAGCAACTGCTGCAAGCGGCCCGCCTGATGCACCTGCGCCAGGGTGGCCGCGCACCAGGCCGCCAGAGTGCCCACGCCATAGACTCCCAGCACCGGAATCCACAGCGCGAGCGGGCCGTCCGTGTGGGCATAGGCCATGGCACCCCAGCCAAAACCGGTGAGCCAGGTGCCACGCGCCATTTCGGCCATGGTCCAGAGGGCCGCAAACACCAGGGCCGCCCCGGCAGGCCGGCTGCAGGCCAGCCTGCGGTACAGCGCACAGGCAGCCGCATACGGAAGCGCCAGCCCAAGCGCAAGCGCCAGCACGGCCATACAGGCCAACACCGAAGGCAAGCCGCCATAGGTGTGCATGGCGACATACAGCCACCAGAAGGTGGCGCACAGCCAGGCAGCGGCATACAGGGCACCGCAGACAAAGGCCTGCTTGACGCTGTGGCTGCGCTGCAAATGGAGGAAGAGGGGAATCAGCGCGAGGATTTGCAGCCACCACAGCGCCCGCCCTTGGGCAAACCAGAAGCCAAAGGGCCAACACACTGCGGCGGCTGCGCTGCCACCCGCCAGGAGCAGCACCCATGCCCGGGCCCAGCCCACAGCGCCATCACTCCGTGCGGATGCGCGGAACATGCGGCTCAGGCTGCCGGCACTTGGGTCGGCGAGACCTTGAACCATTTCACCGCACCGCCCTTGGTGTGCAGCACGGCGAAGTCCAGCCCACCGAGGCTATGGCGTTCACCGCGCTTGGGCACGTGGCCCATGGTGTGGGCGATCAGGCCGCCTATGGTTTCGAAGTGGTCGTCGGGGTCACCGCTGTGCAGAATCACCTCGAAGGCAGCGTTCACGCGCTCTATGGGCGTGTCGCCGCTGACCCGGTAGGTGCGGTCGGGCAGCGCAAAAATATCGCCCTCGTCTTCGGGCATGTCGAACTCGTCTTCGATCTCGCCCACAATTTGCTCCAGCACGTCTTCAATCGTGATCAACCCGGCCACGCGGCCGAACTCATCAATCACGATGGCCAGGTGGTTGCGGTTACCGCGGAAGTCGCGCAAGAGGTCGTTCAGGCCCTTGGATTCGGGCACAAAGACGGCCGGGCGTATCAGGGCTCGGATGTTGAGTTCGGGGGCGCGTTGCAGTTTGAGCAGGTCCTTGGCCATCAAAATGCCGAGGATATTTTCGCGCTCGTTCTCGAACACCGGAAAGCGGGAGTGCGCCGTGTCGATTACCTGGTGCAGCAACTCGTCCATGGTGGAGCCGATGTCCAGAAAATCCATGCGGGTGGCAGGCACCATCACATCGCCCGCGCTCATGTCGGCCATGCGGATCACCCCTTCGAGCATCAGGCGTGACTCGGCGCCAATGATGTTGTTGTCCTGCGCCTCTGCCAGCGTCTCGATTAACTCGTCGGTGGAGTCCGGCCCGGGGTGGATGAATTCGGCCAGTTTTTGTAGAAAAGTCCGTTTGTCTTCTTTTTCGCCGGGGCGCGCGGGATGGGGGTCTGACACAGAGGGGGCGGCATAGTGCCGGTTGTTGCGATTGGCCTAGGATAGCGGATTTGCCGGGCTTGCAGTTTGAAGCGGTAGTCGGCCCGGGCCCACTGCTCTTGCACGATTTCAGTGAGGCGGCTGTTCAAGGAGGCTTGCGGTAGTTGCAGGTAAGCCTCGGACTCCGCGCCATCGCGCTGAACGCGTGCGCCGGCGTTTCTGGCAATGGTGAGCATGGCGACGTTCTCGCTCAGCGCATGGATCAGCAGGGTCGGCACATTCTGGTTGCGGGCCTGCATGGCGCAGCGCCCAAACAACAGCGCGCCGTAGCCGCGTCCCCGCACCTTTTCGAGCACCGAAACACCGAGTTCGGCGCATTCGGGTTCCTGGTCGTCATAGGCCAGATGTGCCACGGCCAGGAGCGTGAGTTTGCGGTCGTAAATGCCGAATACCTCGTCCCGTTCAAAGTTCAGACCGTCGACATACAACTGAATCTGCGCGTCTTGCGCGGCATAGCCAAAACGCAGATAACGGTCTTGCGGACCCAGCGACAACAGGTGCCTGGCAATGCGGCCGCGGTGGTGGGGCCCCAGTGAGCGGATCGGCACGATGCGCCAGGGAGATGACGGGCGCAGCGCTGTCCACACCGCCAGAATGGAAGCATCTACAAGGGCTTTGGCGCGCGACATGGCCTGAATATAAGGGTTTTCCCTGGATTGCACACAACTATCGGCTGCACCGTGTTGCCCGGGGCGTGCGCTGCGACAAGGTTTGCCGTTTATTCTTCGCTAGACTTGCTTCGACATGGACCCTGCCCACACCATCCGAGACGCCATTGAGCAGGTCTTTGCACTGCGCGCCAAGGCCGCAGCTGAACCGGAGTTGGGGCGGGCGGTCAGCGCCATCAAGCGCTTGCAGGCACAGCGCTTTCGCGGCAGCTATGCCGACTTGCTGCAGTCACCCGACTATGGTGAAGCCGCGCGTTTCTTCCTGGACGAGTTGTATGGTGAGCGGGACTACTCGGAGCGCGATTCCCAGTTTGCGCGTATCGCTGGCGGGCTGGCAGCGGTGTTGCCGGGCCCGGTTATGGGTACGGCAGTGGCGCTGGCGCAGTTGCACGCCCTGACCGAAGAGCTGGACCACGCAATGGCCGCGCAGTGGCTGCAAGAGCGCAATACAGCAGCAGCTCCGGAATCAGAAGCGTATGTGCAAGCCTGGAACGCTGTGGGAGGGCGGGCGGACCGCCAACGGCAACTGGAAGGCGTGGTGCAAATCGGCACGCAATTGGCAGGGGTCACCAGCAAACCCGGTTTAGCCCTTGTTCTCAAGGTGATGCGCCGCCCTGCTGCTGCGGCTGGCCTTGCGTCCTTGCAGCAATTTCTGGAAACCGGCTTCGGTATTTTCAGAACCCTGGCCCGCGACAAGCACAAAGCCCAGGCGTTTTTGCAGACCATTGCGCAACGGGAGTCGGCCTGGCTGCAAGCCATGTTCGACGCGCCTGCCGCAGCCCAAGCGCAGGCGCTGGACAATCTGCTATCCGCAGGGTAGCGCGCAGGCACAGCTGCTTGGCCGCGCGGCGGCCGCAGGCCTGCAGCGGCTCAGGCCGTCTGGCGTTGCCGGGACAACACCTCGTGCAAGGCGCACAGTGCCAGCGTAAGTTTGTGCTTGGGCTCCAGGTGAATCATGGGCATGCACTGCTCGTGGGATTCGCGGATCCGGATGGAGGCCGGCAGATAGGGCTGCAGCACCGGCAGTCCTTCGTCGATCAGCTCATTCACAAGGCGCTGCGGCAGGTTGGCACGGGGCTGGAACTGGTTGACCACAATGCCCTTCACTTCCAGGCCGGGGTTGTGGTCGCTCTTGATCTCCTGCACGTTCTCCAGCAGCGTGTACAGGGCTTTGCGGGAAAAGTCGTCGCAGTCAAACGGGATCAGGCAACCGCTGGCGCCGATCAGCGCCGCGCGGGTGTAGAAATTCAGCGCCGGCGGGGTATCGATGTAAATGCGGTCGTAGTCTGTATCGAGTTGCTGCAGTGCTTCGCGCAGCTTGTAGATTTTCTGGCGCGACTCCAGCTTGGTCTGCAGCTCATTGAGCTCTGGGTCCGAGCCCATCAGGTGCAGGTTTTCGAACGGGGTTTCCACGATGTAGTCCGCGGGCTGGATGGGCTTGAAGGTGTAGCTCAGGCAGTAGGCAAAAAATCCGCCCACATCGGCACCTTCTGGCGCGTTGCTGTCGCCCATCAGGTAGCTGCTGGAGTTGCCCTGCGGGTCCAGGTCTATCACCAGGGTGCGCAGTCCTTGGGACGCACTGATGGCCGCCAGGTTGCAGGTGATCGTCGATTTGCCAACGCCCCCCTTTTGGTTGAATACGACCAGCGCCATGGTGTGTTCCCTTTACTTCATTCATCCATCAACAAAACTGTTGGCCCAGTGTACCTGCCGCACCCAGCGCCAGTGCGCTGCTAAAGCCCCAGTGACTGCCAGAGCGCTTCCATTTTTTGCGTCACAGCTACCTCCATGGCCATAGGGCGGCCCCATTCGCGGAGGGTCTCGCCCGGCCATTTGTTGGTGGCGTCTATGCCCATCTTGCTGCCCAGGCCGCTCACCGGCGAGGCGAAGTCGAGGTAGTCGATGGGGGTGTTGTCGGCCAGGAGCGTGTCGCGCAGTGGGTCCACGCGGGTGGTGATGGCCCAGATGACTTCGGCCCAGTTGCGGATGTTGATGTCTTCATCCACCACCACGATGAACTTGGTGTACATGAACTGGCGCAAAAAACTCCAGATGCCGAACATGACCCGGCGCGCATGGCCGGGGTAGGACTTCTTGATCTGCACCACGGCGAGCCGATAACTGCATCCTTCTGGTGGCAGATAGAAGTCAGTAATCTCGGGGTACTGGCGCTGCAGCAGGGGCACGAACAGTTCGTTCATAGCCAGGCCCAGCATAGCCGGTTCATCCGGCGGCTTGCCGGTGTAGGTGGAGTGGTAGATGGGTGCGCGCTTGCGCGTGATGCGGTCTATGGTGAAGACGGGGAAGGCGGCCTGCTCGTTGTAATAACCGGTGTGGTCGCCATACGGCCCCTCGAGTGCGTGCTCGTAGCCGCTGGGGTGGGTAGTGTCGGGGTAGATATGGCCTTCGAGCACGATCTCGCTAGATGCCGGTACACGCAACTCGCTGCCAATGGCCTTCACCAGTTCGGTGCGGCTGCCGCGCAGCAGGCCGACAAACTGGTACTCGCTTAGCGAGTCGGGCACGGGCGTTACAGCGCCGAGGATGGTGGCCGGATCTGCACCGAGCGCCACACATACCGGATAGGGCTCACCGGGATGCGCAATGCCGTGTTCACGGAAGTCCAGCGCACCACCGCGCTGCGGCAACCAGCGCATGATGACCTTGTTGTGTGCCAGCACCTGCTGGCGGTAAATGCCCAGGTTCTGCCGCGCCTTGTTAGGGCCCTTGGTAATCACCAGGCCCCAGGTGATGAGCGGCGCCACATCGCCCGGCCAGCAGTGCTGAATCGGCAGTTGGCCCAGGTCCACGTCATTGCCTTCGAGCACCAGGTCCTGGCAGGCTGCCCAGCGCAGTTCCTTCGGCGCCATGTTCCACAGGGTCTTGAGCATGGAGCCCAGGCCCACGAATTCCTTGAAGCCGCGCGGGGCTTCAGGCTCTTTGAGCGAAGCCAGCACCTGGCCGAACTTGCGCATCTCGCTGAGGTCGGACACGCCCATCCCTAAGGCCACGCGGTGCGTACTGCCAAACAGATTGCCCAGCACCGGAATGCTGTGGCCGGTGGGGTTTTCAAACAGCAGGGCGGGGCCACCAGCACGCAAAGACCGGTCGCACAGGGCCGTCATTTCCAAATGCGGCGATACGGCTTGCGTTACCCGCACCAACTCTCCCAGTTGCTCCAGCTGGGCGATGAATTCCCGCAGATCCCGGTAGGCCATGCGGCTTAGCGCAGCGAGGCAAGGGGCGCCTGTTGCGGCGGCAGACCGCTCCAGCGTTGCAGGTCTTCCTGCGGCAGGCCCAGCATGTCGAGCACGCGGCCGACGGTCTGGCCCACCATGTCGTCAATCGACACGGGCGGGTAGTAGAAGCCGGGCACTGGCGGAAATATGATGCCGCCCATCTCCGTCACCGAGGTCATATTGCGCAAGTGCGCCAGATTGAGCGGCGTCTCGCGCACCATCAGCACCAGACGGCGCCGCTCCTTGAGCGTGACATCGGCCGCGCGCGTTACCAGGTTGTCGGAGAGCCCCAGGGCCACCGCAGCCAGGGTGCGCATGGAGCAAGGCGCAATCACCATGCCGTCGCACTGGAACGAGCCGCTGGCAATGGCGGCGCCCACGTCATGGGCCGGGTGCACGACATCGGCCAGTTCCTCCAGATGCGCGCGGTCCATGTGCATCTCATGGTGCAGCGTGAGCAGACCGGCGCCGGACACGGTCAGGTGGGTTTGCACGCAGGGCAGGGCTTTGAGCGCTTGCAACAGGCGCACGCCGTAGATGGCGCCACTGGCGCCGGTAATGGCAACAATAATTTTTTTCATATCAAACCGGCATGAACCGGGCCTTTAGACGGGCAACTACCCGGGAGGGTTTGAATGGCTCCAGCGTAATGAGCGGGGCTTCAATGGCGTCCAGGGTGTTTTTGACCAGCAGGCCCAGTTCGGTGTCGCCCTCCATGGAGAGGCGGCGGCTGAAGAACAGCGTGTCCGGGTCTTCCTGGCGGCGGGCCAGCAACAGGAAGTCGTAGGCACTGGCGGCAATGGTGAGGTCGGCTTCACCGCTGTTCTGGCTGGCGACAAAGCGGTCCTTGCGCCATTCAAAATCAAAGGCCCATTGCGCATCGGTCACACGCAGGCGCAGCTTTTTTCCCACCAGCAGCGGGGTGACATCGCCAGCCAAGTGCCGGGTGAGGGCCAGGTTCAGGCCGCCCACAAACAGCAGCGATCCGGGGTAGGCGGGCAGGCGGGCCAGCAGATCGCCGACATGCTGGGGGACCCGATAGGTGGGTGAGGTCATGGAGGAGTCCTTTTGAATCAGGCCGGTGCGAAGTCAGTGGCTTGCGGTGCATGGGCGAGCTGTTCCAGCCCGGGCTTGCCATACCAGTAGCCATTGCAGGCTTCACCAGGCAGATAGGCAGCGATGGATTCTTGCGCCTGGGCCGCGCTGCGCGTGCCCTTCAGCACGGCACCAAAGGCCTGCAGAATTTCCAGCGTGTTGGTGGACTGCGGGCTGACGCGCACCACATCCACGCCCAGGGTGCGCATGTCGTCGATTTCAGCGAGCAGGGAATAGACGCGGGACGACTGCGTCTGTGTGCCGTTGAGCACCAGAAAACTCTGGTCTTCGCGCGTGCGCATCAAGAGGCCGTCGGAATAGGCCATGCAGCTGAACTGGCAATCATCCTTGGGTAGATTGCGGTGGCGTGCGGTAAAGCAGCGCGCCGAGAAGGCCAGCGGCATGCGCCCAAAAGCAAACACCTCGGTCTGCAAGTTCACCGGTCGCTCCTGCAGGATAAGTGCCAGATCGTCGCGGCCCATCTCCAGCGGGATGACCCAGCGCTCGGCACCCAGCGTGGCCAGCCATTGCAGGGTAGGCAGGTTGTAGACGTTGAGATGCGGCCCGGCGACAAATGGCGCCCGGGCTTCCAGGCAGTGCACTGCGCCCATGTCATTGGCTTCGACCTTGAAGTCGGGGTTGCGCGTGATCTTGTGCAGTACGGTGACGTCGGCGCCGGACTCGATCAGCACCTGGGTGGAAAGCACCACCTCCTTGCCGGCCGCACGCAGGCGCGTGGCAATGTTCAGCCAGTCGGCCAGGCGCAGTTCGTGGCGGCGCGAGCACACGGTTTCGCCGAGGTAGACGATGTCCACCGGCGCGGTTTCCACCATGGTGTAGAAGGCCAGCGTGGCTTCGCGCGGCCAGTAATACAGAAGAGGGCCAAGGGCGAGCTTCACGTTGCAATCCTTTTCATTATTTCCATGGCCTGTGGTAGGCACCCAAGGTGTGCTGCTGGCCTTCGGCCACCTTGTCCAACGAGGTCATCCAAATCGGCTTGGCGGAGTAGCGGTGCGGGTTGGCAACGCAGTTGTCGATGGCTTCGCGCCAAACCTTGGTGACCTGCGCCACATACGCCGGGCTGCGCTGGCGCCCTTCGATCTTGATGGCGCGGACCCCCATGGCCAGCAACTGCGGCAGCAGTTCCAGCGTATTGAGGCTGGTGGGCTCTTCCACGGCGTAGTAGTTGTGGTCGTCACCCACATCAAAGCGGCCCTTGCACAGCGTGGGGTAGCCGGCGTTCTCGCCCGGCGCGTAGCGGTCAATGAGCACACCGTTCAGGCGCGACTCGCGGCCCAGCGGTGTCTCCTGCCAGCGCACAGCCTTGGGTGGCGAACACACACCGTGGGTGTTGGGCGCCTCGCCCGTCACATACGAGGACAACGCGCAGCGCCCTTCCACCATGACGCACAGGCTGCCAAAGCCGAACACCTCAATCTCCACCGGCGTCTTCTCCAGCAACTGCGCTACCTGCACCAGGCTCAGCACGCGCGGCAGCACGGCGCGTGCAATGCCGAAGTGTTCGTAATAGAAATTGATGGCCTCGTAATTGGTGGCCGAGCCCTGCACCGAGAGGTGAAGGCGCAATCGGGGATGGTGCTTTAACGCGTATCCCATCAGCCCGGGGTCTGCCAGGATGACGGCGTCCACGCCGGCGGCGGCGGCGCGGTCAATCGCGCTGTGCCATGTCTTGACGTTGGCCGCCTGGGGATAGGTGTTGAGTGCCACCAGTACCTTCGCATTCCGCGCGTGGGCATAGGCGATGCCGGTGTGGATGGCCGCCTCGTCAAAGTTCAAGCCCGCGAAGTTGCGTGCGTTGGTGGCGTCCCGGAAGCCGAGGTAGACGCAGTCTGCGCCCTCATCCACTGCAACTTTGAGTGCGGGCAGGCTGCCCGCAGGGCATACCAGCTCCATCTTCCTTGTGGGGGATTCGCCCGCTGCAGAGGCAGGGGCGTCAGGGGCTTGGGTTGTAAATACCATGGGTACAGGGCCGACGGCAGCGCCGGGAAAGGCGTTGGCGCATCAGGCAAAAAAGTGGTAGCGCGAAGCTAACAGTGCAGGGCCCGGGGGCCCATGATGTAGGTCAACCAGCCCGCAGATCGGGGGCATGGGGCTGATCCAGGGCACAAGCGCCGGGCAAAACGGGTGCGTAACTGATAACCTGTCACCTCCTCAATTCACCATCCTCCAGCCATGCGCAACCAGCACGACGAAGACTTCGCATCCGACCCCGTACGCAAACTGCGTGTCGATCTGGCACTGGCCTTGCGCGCTGCCGCCTTCCACGGCCTGGCCGAAGGGGTGTGCAACCATTTCAGCGTAGAGCTGCCGGACCAGTCCGGGCGCTTTCTGCTCAATCCGCGTGGCCTGCTCTGGGAAGAGGTTCAGGCAGATGATATTGTGCTGATTGATGAAGCGGGCAACATCCTGGCGGGGCGCCACGCGGTGGAACCCACTGCCATGTACATCCATGCAGCCATCCACCGCATCGCAGGCAAAGCGTGCGTGCTGCATACCCACATGCCCTATGCCACGGCGCTGTCGCTCACCCCGCAGCGCATGCTGGACACCACCCTGTCGCAAAACGCGATGCGCTTCCATGGCCGCACGGCCGCCGACCCGCATTACAACGGCCTGGCGCTGGACAGCGCCGAGGGCGAGCGCATCGCACACGCCATGAAGGGTGCGGATGTGGTTTTTCTGGGCAATCACGGTGTGGTGGTCTGCGCCCAACGTATGGACTACGCCTATGACGACCTCTACTACTTGGAGCGTGCCTGCTGTGTGGAGGTGCTGGCCCAATCGACAGGTCAAGGCCTTTCGCCAACCTCCTCCGCTATTGCCCAGAAGGTGATGGAGCAGACCCTGCGTGAGCGCATCCAGTCTGAATTATTCTTTACCGCTCTGGGCAGAAAGCTGTGAGCCAAAGACTACTTCAGCCGAACTACGACAGCAGTTGCCCCTGCGCTTGGTGATCAGAGTTGTGCGAGCGTCGCTCGCCATGGTGTGCATGATGTTCATCGTACACACCATCTCTGTATGTCAGCAAGCCTTCAATGTGTGTTCTCCGGACGTTCATACCAAGCGCATTTGATTTCAATGGAATGATTTGTTTCGTTCTTGCCGACAAATTCCGGGCAAAAAAAAGCCCCAGTTTTCACTGGGGCTTTTTTGCTATTAATAGCCTGACGATGACCTACTTTCACACGGGAACCCGCACTATCATTGGCGCAGACGCGTTTCACTGTCCTGTTCGGGATGGGAAGGAGTGGTACC
>CANCER010000017.1 GCA_947375135.1 Comamonadaceae bacterium
TTGGCAGGGTGTCAGTAGCTTCAATGCGTTTTTCTACATGATTGACGGTTTCCGATACGGCTTTTTCGGTGTTAGTGATGTTTCTCCGTGGCTTAGCTTTGCGGTTGTGGGTTCGACCCTGCTGCTGGTCAGTCTGATTGCCTTGCAACTTCTACGCACCGGTTACAAGATTCGTAGCTAAATTTTCACGATCAATTCTTGGGCTTGCCCGCACCTCTCATGACCGCAGAAGAACTCAAAACCCTGATTACCGCCGGACTGCCGTGCGAGCAATGCTTGATGGAGGGCGATGGCCGCCATTGGTATGCCACCATCGTGTCCACTGCATTCGAAGGCAAGCGCGCCATCCAGCGCCACCAGCAGGTCTACGCCACGCTGGGCAACCGTATGAAGACCGATGAGGTGCATGCGCTTTCCATGAAAACCTTTACCCCGGCCGAGTGGGCCGCCCAAGCCTGATGGACAAATTACTGATTCGTGGTGGTCGCCAACTCAAGGGCGAGGTGCTGATTTCCGGCGCCAAGAATGCCGCATTGCCCGAGCTGTGCGCAGCCCTGCTGACTGCCGACACCCTGACGCTGCACAACGTGCCGCGCCTGCAGGACGTGTCCACCATGCTCAAGCTGATTCGCAACATGGGCGTCACCGCGGATGTGCAGGGCGATGGCTCGGTGGTGCTGAACGCCGGTGCCCTGAATAACCCGGAAGCCCCCTACGAGCTGGTGAAAACCATGCGCGCCTCCGTGCTGGCCCTGGGCCCGCTGCTGGCCCGCTTTGGCCATGCCAAGGTGTCGCTGCCCGGTGGTTGTGCCATTGGCTCGCGTCCGGTAGACCAGCACCTCAAAGGTCTGGCCGCCATGGGTGCCGAGATTGACGTGGAGCATGGCTATATGGTGGCCCGACTGGCCAAGGGCCGCACGCGCCTGAAGGGTGCACGCATTGCCACCGACATGGTCACCGTCACCGGCACCGAAAACTTTTTGATGGCCGCCGCTCTGGCCGAGGGCGAGACCCTGCTGGAAAACGCCGCCCAGGAGCCTGAAATTCCGGATTTGGCAGAACTGCTGATCAAGATGGGCGCCAGGATTGAAGGCCACGGCACCAGCCGCATCCGCATCCAGGGTGTGGAGTCGCTGCACGGCTGCAGCCACCAGGTGGTGGCAGACCGCATAGAGACCGGCACCTTTCTGTGCGCCGTAGCTGCCACCGGTGGTGATGTGTTCCTGAGGCACGGCCGCGCCGAGCATTTGGACGCCGTTGTGGACAAGCTGCGCGATGCGGGCGCTACGGTGACCGCACAGGAAGACGGCATTCGCGTGCAGTCGCAGGGCCGTCTGAAGGCGCAGAGCTTTCGCACAACCGAATACCCCGGCTTTCCCACCGATATGCAGGCGCAATTCATGGCGTTGAATGCGGTGTCGCAGGGGCCAAGCAAGGTGACCGAGACAATTTTTGAGAACCGCTTCATGCACGTCAACGAGATGGTCCGCCTGGGCGCGCATATCCAGATCGACGGCAAGGTGGCAGTGATTGAGGGCGTGGCAAAGTTGTCCGGCGCCACCGTCATGGCGACCGACCTGCGCGCCTCCGCCAGCCTGGTGATTGCCGGTTTGGTAGCCGAGGGTGAGACCCTGGTCGACCGCATTTACCACCTGGACCGTGGCTACGACCAGATGGAAGCCAAACTGCGTGCCATTGGTGCAGATATAGAGCGCACGAAATGATTACCCTCGCTCTCTCCAAAGGCCGCATCTTCGAAGAAACCGTGCCCCTGCTCAAGGCCGCAGGCATTGAGGTGCTGGACGATCCGGAAAAATCGCGCAAGCTGATTCTGGACACCAACCAGCCCAACGTACGCGTGCTGGTGGTGCGCGCCACCGACGTGCCCACCTATGTGCAATTCGGCGGCGCCGACATGGGCATTACCGGTAAGGACACCCTGCTCGAGCATGGCAGCCAGGGCCTGTACCAGCCGCTGGACCTGCAAATCGCCAAGTGCCGCATCAGCGTGGCCGTGCGCGCGGACTTTGACTACGCTTCTGCCGTCAAACAGGGCTCGCGCCTCAAGGTTGCCACCAAATACGTGGCGATTGCCCGCGAGTTCTTCGCCTCCAAAGGCGTGCACGTGGACCTGATCAAGCTCTACGGCAGCATGGAGCTGGCACCCCTGGTGGGCCTGGCCGATGCCATCGTCGATCTGGTGTCCACCGGCAACACGCTCAAGGCCAACTACCTGGTCGAGGTGGAGCGCATCATGGACATCAGCTCGCGCCTGGTGGTGAACCAGGCCGCGCTCAAGCTCAAGCAGGAACCCATCCGCGCCATCATCAACGCCTTTGCCGGCGCCGTCGGCAAATAAGCAGTTCCAGCATTGCCGCCACGCCCGTCTGCATACTTCCGCCCAGCAACGCAAACCAAGACAGCCCTCGCACGCCACCATGTCCACCTTGACCCTGCAAGCTACCCCCGCCCGCCTGTCTACCGCCGACCCGGAGTTTGAAGCCCGCTTCAAGGCGCTGCAGCATTGGTCGGCCGACACCGACGCCGCCATCGAGCAGCGGGTGGCCGACATCCTGGGCGATGTGCAGCAGCGCGGTGATGCGGCGGTGCTGGAGTACACAGCGCGCTTTGACGGCCTGAACGCCAGCAGCGTGGCCGAACTGGAACTCTCGCAGGCCGACTTCAAGGCCGCCTTTGACAGCATCCCCGAAGCCCAGCGCAAAGCCCTGCATGACGCAGAGCGCCGTGTGCGCAGCTACCACGAAGCGCAGAAAAAAGCCTGCGGCGAAAGCTGGAGCTACCGCGACGAAGACGGGAGCCTGCTCGGCCAGAAGGTCACGCCGCTGGACCGTGTCGGTATCTACGTGCCCGGCGGCAAGGCCTCCTATCCCTCCAGCCTGATCATGAATGCGGTGCCGGCCCATGTGGCCGGTGTGCAGGAAATCATCATGGTGGTGCCCACCCCGGTGCGCGGCAGCGTAGCCACCGGTGGCACGGGCAACTCGGGTTCGTCAAGGGGCGAGCGCAATGAACTGGTGTTAGCCGCCGCCTATGTGGCTGGCGTGACGCGTGCCTTCACTATCGGCGGCGCGCAGGCTGTGGCGGCCCTGGCCTATGGCACGGCCACCATTCCCGCCGTCGACAAGATCACCGGTCCCGGTAACGCCTATGTGGCCGCCGCCAAGCGCCGCGTATTTGGCACGGTGGGCATTGACATGATTGCCGGCCCCAGCGAGATTCTGGTGCTGGCCGATGGCAGCACCCCGCCGGAGTGGGTGGCAATGGACCTTTTTTCACAGGCCGAGCACGACGAGCTGGCGCAAAGCATTTTGCTGTGCCCGGATGCCGCGTACCTGGACGCGGTGCAGCGCGAGATCAACCGCCTGCTGCCCGAGATGCCGCGCGCCGCCATCATTGCCAAGAGCCTGAACGACCGCGGTGCCCTGATCCTGACGCGTAGCATGGAAGAAGCCTGTGCTATCAGCAACCGCATCGCGCCGGAGCACCTGGAAGTCTCCAGCAGCGAGCCGCACCGCTGGGAGCCTTTGCTCAAACACGCTGGCGCCATTTTTCTGGGTGCCTTCACCAGCGAATCGCTGGGCGACTACTGCGCCGGCCCCAACCACGTCCTGCCCACCAGCGGCACGGCGCGCTTCTCCAGCCCGCTGGGCGTGTACGACTTTCAAAAGCGCAGCAGCCTGATCGAGGTGAGCGAGGCCGGAGCCCAGGTGCTGGGGCCGATTGCCGCTGAACTGGCCTATGGCGAGGGCCTGCAGGCCCATGCCCGTGCCGCGCAGATGCGGCTGAAGTAAGGCATTGGCGTCCTACCCGGTGTTCCTGTAACCAATCCACTGAGCCCGCACCACGCCATGCCTGTACGGTCCTTGTTTTTGCTGCGATCCACCCTTGCGGTGCGTTCTTTGGTGTGCTGTTGCGCGCTGGCCTTGTGGGCGCAGAGCGCCACGGCCATGTCGATCCGCGAATTGCGCGCCCTGGAAAAGTCGGATGCGAAGCAGGGCGCCAACTACAAGCGCTACTACCTGGTGGGTGCCATGGAGGCCGCGCTGGCGGCCCATGATCAGGGCGTGCGCGCCGGCGCCGCAGCCTCCATCTGCCTGAACGGCCGCCGGCTGGAGCCCGCGATGGCTGAGGGCCTGTACCAGACTGAACTCAAGCGCAATCGCGACCTTTACGAAGCTGACATGCCGGCTCCTTTGGTGATGGGCAATGCCCTGAGCACGGTCTATCCCTGCTGATGGCTGCGATAAGTGAAAGAACGTTTTTAAAATAATGCCCAAGCACCACCAGGAAATCCTATGAGCAACTACCCATTGACTGAAGTCCCGGCTGTCCCCACGCCCCCTCGCGTTGCAGAGGTGTCGCGCAACACGGCCGAGACGCGCATCCGCGTCAAGGTCAGTCTGGACGGTACGGGGAAAAGCAGGCTCTCCACCGGCATCGGCTTTTTTGACCACATGCTGGACCAGATCGCACGCCATGGCTTGATTGATCTGGATATTGAGGCCGATGGTGATCTGCACATCGACGGCCACCACACGGTGGAAGACGTCGGCATCACCCTGGGTCAGGCTGTGCACCAGGCTATTGGCGACAAGAAGGGCATTCGCCGCTACGGCCACGCCTATGTGCCGCTGGACGAAGCCCTGTCCCGCGTGGTGATCGACTTTTCCGGCCGCCCCGGCCTCGTGATGGACGTGCCCTTCAAGAGCGGCATGATCGGCGCCTTTGACACCCAGTTGACACACGAGTTTTTCCAGGGATTTGTGAACCACGCTTTTGTCACGCTGCACATCGACAACCTCAAGGGTGAGAACGCGCACCACCAGGCCGAGACGGTGTTCAAGGCCTTTGCCCGCGCACTGCGGTCGGCGCTGGAGATCGACCCCCGCACCGTGGGCACGATTCCTTCGACCAAGGGCTCGCTCTGATATGAAGAAGGTCGCGGTGGTGGATTACGGCATGGGCAATCTGCGCTCGGTCACCCAGGCGGTGATGCATGTGGCAGCGGATGCCGGTGTGGAAGTGGTGTGGGCGCGCACTGCGCAGGAGGTGATGGACGCTGACCGCGTGGTGCTGCCCGGGCAGGGCGGTATGCGCGACTGTATGCAGGACCTGCACGCCTGCGGCATGTTCGATGCTGTCATGCACGCTGCCGCGAATAAGCCTTTGATGGGTGTGTGTGTCGGCATGCAAATGCTGCTGGACCACAGCCAGGAACTCGACACCCCCTGCCTGGGACTCATACCTGGCGATGTGGTCAAGTTCGAGCTGGCCGGACAGCTGCAGCCCGATGGCAGCCGCTATAAAGTGCCGCAGATGGGCTGGAACCAGGTGTGGCAAACCGCCCATGGCCTACCCCGCCATCCGGTCTGGGGTGACGTACCGGATGGCAGCTACTTCTACTTTGTGCACAGTTACTATGCAAAACCGTCAGATATAAGCCACAGCGTGGGTGAAACCGACTACGGCCACCGCTTCTCTTCAGCGATTGCGCGCGATAATATTTTCGCAACCCAATTTCATCCCGAAAAAAGTTCTGAGCACGGTCTCTCCCTTTACCGCAACTTCCTTCACTGGAATCCCTGATTCTTTCTCTCGGCCAAAACCGCCATCATGCTGCTCATCCCTGCGATTGACCTGAAAGACGGTCACTGTGTTCGCCTTAAACAAGGCGATATGGACCAATCCACGACCTTCGGAGAAGACCCTGCGGTCATGGCCCGAAGTTGGGTTACCAAGGGGGCCAGGCGTTTGCACTTGGTGGACCTGAATGGTGCCTTTGCCGGACATCCGAAAAACGAGGCTGCGATCCGTAAGATCCTCAAGGAAGTCGGTAGCGAGATCGACGTGCAACTGGGCGGCGGTATCCGCGACCTGGATACCATCGAGCGCTACCTGGACGCCGGTCTGCGCTACGTCATCATCGGCACGGCAGCGGTCAAGAACCCCGGCTTTCTGCAGGACGCCTGCACCGCGTTCGGCGGGCACATCATCGTGGGCCTCGACGCCCGCGACGGCAAGGTCGCCACTGATGGTTGGAGCAAACTGACCCGCCACGACGTGGTGGATCTGGGCAAAAAGTTTGAAGACTATGGTGTTGAATCCATCATCTACACCGACATCGGCCGCGACGGCATGCTCAGCGGCATCAACATTGAAGCCACCGTCAAGCTTGCGCAGGCCTTAAGCATTCCGGTGATCGCATCGGGCGGACTGTCGAACATGGCCGATATTGAAGCGCTGTGCGAGGTGGAAGACGACGGTGTGGAAGGCGTGATTTGCGGCCGCTCCATCTACAGCGGAGATTTGGACTTTGAAAAAGCCCAAGAGCGTGCAGACGAGTTGAACGGCTGATCAGGGTGCTTGCCAAACGCATCATCCCCTGCCTGGACGTTACCGGCGGCAGAGTTGTCAAAGGCGTTAATTTCGTGGAACTGCGCGATGCCGGTGATCCGGTGGAGATCGCGGCACGCTACAACGATCAGGGTGCCGACGAACTCACTTTTCTCGACATCACAGCCACCAGCGATGGCCGCGATCTGATTTTGCACATCATCGAGGCGGTCGCCTCGCAGGTGTTTATTCCCCTGACGGTCGGTGGCGGGGTGCGCGCTGTGGAAGATGTGCGCCGTCTGCTCAATGCCGGTGCGGACAAGATCAGCTTCAATTCTGCGGCTATCAGCAACCCGCAAGTCATTGAAGATGCCTCGCTCAAATACGGTGCGCAGTGCATTGTGGTGGCCATCGACGCCAAGCGCCGCTCGGCTGAAGATGCCATGCGCTTGGTCAATGGTGTGGCAGTTGGTGCGGGTTGGGATGTCTACAGCCATGGCGGGCGCAAGAATACCGGTCTGGACGCGGTGCTTTGGGCGACCCAGATGGCAAGGCGCGGCGCTGGTGAAATTCTGCTGACCAGCATGGACCGCGATGGCACCAAGTCGGGTTTTGATTTGCAATTGACGCGTGCGGTGGCCGATGCGGTTTCGGTACCGGTGATCGCCTCCGGCGGCGTGGGCACCTTGGACCACCTGGCCGATGGCGTGCAGCAGGGCGGCGCCGATGCGGTGCTTGCAGCCAGCATCTTCCACTACGGTGAATTCACCGTGGCCCAGGCCAAGGCGCGCATGGCCGAACGTGGCATACCCGTGAGGTTGTAAGCAGCCGCCCCCTATCAGCCTTGCGCACTGCGAGTCGCAACGCTGTTTCCCCCAGAGGGAGACGATACCAGCGGTCCGGAGAAGCCGGTCCCGCGGTATCCCCTGAAGGCTCGTTGGCCTGCGTTGTTGGTTTGTGTCAGCGGCATCACTTTTTAAATCACGGACAATCCTTGTATGAATTGGTTAGACGAAGTCAAATGGGATGCGCTAGGCCTGGTGCCTGTGATTGCGCAAGAGCAGGGCACGAACGATGTCCTGATGTTTGCGTGGATGAACCGCGAAGCGCTGCACAAGACGGCCGAATTGGGCCGCGCCGTGTATTTCAGCCGCTCCCGCGCCAAGCTGTGGTTCAAGGGCGAGGAGTCCGGCCATGTACAGACTGTGCATGAAATCCGCATGGATTGCGACAACGACGTGGTGCTGCTCAAGGTCACCCAGTTAGGGCATGAGCCGGGCATTGCCTGCCACACAGGGCGACACAGCTGTTTCTTCAGTGTTTTGAAGGACGGGGTTTGGCAAAGCGCCGAGCCGGTCTTGAAAGACCCCGCATCCATCTACAAGTAAGCCCATGTCATTCACCACTACCTCCCAGGACGCACTGGCACGTTTGGCCGCCGTTATCGAGAGCCGCAAAGTAGCCAACGGTGGCGACGCCAACGCCAGCTATGTTGCACGCCTGCTGCACAAAGGGCCTGACAGTTTTCTCAAGAAGATTGGCGAAGAGGCAACCGAGGTCGTTATGGCTGCCAAGGATGCCGACCACGGCGGCGACAAGACCAAAATTGTTTACGAAGTGGCCGATCTGTGGTTTCACTGCATGATTGCGCTGGCCCACTATGACCTGACCCCTGCCGACGTGATTGATGAATTACAGCGCCGGGAAGGTACCAGCGGCATCGAAGAAAAGGCTTTGCGCAAAGCCGTTGCGCGTGAACAGGAGTAACCATGACGCAGGACTTCACCACCCCGGTGACAGCTGACCGGGCCCATCTGGAAAAAATGCAGTCGCTCAACACCGTGGGCACCATCAGCTATGTGCTGCATTTACTGGTGGCCGTGGGCGCGATGATTCCGGGCGGGCAAATGGGGCCGCTGTTTCTGGTAGTTGCATTGGTGTTGGACTGGGTCAACCGCGACAGAGCATCGGGAACTTGGCACGCATCCCACTTTCGCTGGCGCATACGTACGGTGCTGATCGCCGCCGGCCTGTATCTCGTGACCGCGCCGCTCTGGGTAATCTTTCTGGTGCCGGGCTGGATGGCCTGGACCGCGATCTCGATCTGGTTCCTCTACCGCATCGTGACCGGCTTTATGGCCATGAACAAGGGCCAGGAAATAGGAATGCCAGCATGAGCGCGTTGAACCTGTACCACGACCCGGACTGCATCTTCTGCAAGATCATTGCCAAGAAGATCCCGTCCCGGGTTGTCTACGAAGATGAAGAGATCTTTGCGTTCCATGACATCAACCCTTGGGCGCCGGTACATTTCTTGCTTATCCCCAAGATGCACCTGTCTTCCATGGCCCAGGTGGGCACAGAGCACGGCGCGCTGCTGGGGCGCATGATGGCCTTGGTTCCCAAACTGGCTTTGGAGCAGGGTTGCAATCCGTATCCGGAAGGCGGCTATCGTCTGGTCAGTAATACGGGCCGCGAAGGTGGTCAGGAAGTGCAGCATTTGCATTTTCATGTCATGGGTGGCCCACGGCCCTGGCTGCGTGGTTAACGCAGACTAGAATTCACTTCAATCGTTAGGAGAAATACATGGGTTCGTTTTCAATTTGGCATTGGTTAATCGTTCTTCTCATCGTCGTGATGATTTTCGGTACCAAAAAACTTAAAAATATCGGCCAGGATCTGGGTGGCGCCGTAAAGGGCTTCAAGGAGGGCATGAAGGATGGAACGGCTCCCGAGGAAAAGCCCGCTGCACCCAGCCAGGTAGCCAACACGGCTGCTGCGGAAAAAAACACAATCGACGTGGAAGCACGGCACAAATCTTGATCACCGCATTGCACCTTTTTGCTGGCGTTAGTCCGGCGTGATCGATCTCGGAATTTCCAAGATGGCGCTGATTGGCGCCGTCGCCTTGATCGTGATCGGTCCTGAAAAGCTGCCGGCGGTGGCACGCACGGTGGGCACCTTGTTGGGCAAGGCGCAGCGTTATGTCTCGGACGTCAAGGCCGAGGTCAACCGGGCCATGGAGTTGGACGAGTTGAAGAAAATGCGCGAGACAGTTGAAAGCGCCGCGCGCGATGTGGAAAGCACGATCCAGACCCAGGCCAGCGATTTCGAAAATTCCTGGGCGGATACCGGGACTGCAAATGCACAGACAAGCGAGTCTTATGTGCCCGATGGTCCCGCGTACAAGCATCCTGGAAAGAATTGGCGTCTCAAGCAGGGCGCCACACCGAACTGGTACAAAGCGCGCAATGGCGTGCGTACCAAGGCCCTGTCCGGCGCGGCCCGTGTTGCGCGTTTTCGTCCCCGCCGCACCAGTTGAGGCTTTTTTGATCGCGTTTCATGGCTTCTGACAATTCCACCACAGATGAACTCTCCGGTACCGAGCAGCCCTTTGTGGCGCACCTGGTGGAGTTGCGCGATCGCCTGATCAAGGCGGCCATTGCGGTCGGTATCGCGGTCGCTATTCTGGCTCTTTATCCCGGCCCGGCGGCTCTTTACGACCTGCTGGCCCAGCCGCTGGTCGCGTCGCTACCCAAGGGAGCGACCATGATTGCTACCTCGGTGATTTCGCCATTCATGGTCCCGCTGAAGATCATGATGGTGGCGGCATTTTTGATGGCATTGCCCTTTGTACTCTGGCAGGTCTGGGCCTTTGTCGCGCCGGGACTGTATTCGCACGAAAAGAAGCTGGTGCTGCCCTTGGTGATCTCCAGCACCCTGCTGTTTTTTGTGGGCGTGGCCTTTTGCTACTTTTTCGTGTTTGGTCAGGTGTTCAAGTTCATCCAGGGCTTTGCGCCCAAGAGCATCACCGCTGCACCTGACATCGAAGCCTATCTGGACTTTGTTTTGTCCATGTTCCTGGCCTTTGGATTGGCCTTTGAAGTCCCTGTGGTTGTCGTGGTGCTGGCACGTATGGGCATTGTCGGCATCGACAAGCTCAAGGCATTTCGCAGCTATTTCATCGTGGTGGCGTTTGTGGCTGCGGCCATTGTGACGCCGCCTGATGTGGTCTCACAATTGGCGCTGGCGATACCGATGTGCCTGCTCTACGAAATCGGCATTTGGGCAGCGCAGATCTTTATCCGCCACACCCAGGCGCCCGACGAGTCGGGCGTCAAGACCAGCCAGTCACCCTGATCAACGCGGCGCGGCCTTTGGCTTGGGCCGCACGCCGGGTGTCACATGGAGTTCCAGCTTCTGACTCTTGCGTTCGATGGTGAAGAGCGCAGCAGTTCCTGGCTTGAGAGAGGCGACCACGGACAGCAGTTGCGTCACCTCTTTGATCTTGCGTTCGTTAATGCTTTCAATGACATCGCCCGGCTTGACCCCTGCTTTTGCCGCCGGACCGTTTTGCAGCACGCCGGTGATGATGACGCCTTCTGTGGATCTTGCGCCAAAGGTCTGTGCCAATTCGGGCGACAAATCGTTGGGCTCCACGCCGATCCAGCCGCGCGTTACCTGTCCGTCCTTCACCAAGCCTTCCAGCACCAGTTTGGCGGTGGAAACGGGAATGGCAAAACCGATTCCCATGCTGCCGCCGGAGCGGGAATAGATCGCGGTGTTGATGCCCAGCAGATTGCCATTGGTGTCGACGAGTGCACCGCCCGAGTTCCCAGGGTTGATGGCTGCGTCGGTCTGGATGAAGTTCTCGAAGGTGTTAATGCCCAATTGGTTTCTACCCAGTGCGCTGACGATGCCACCTGTCACGGTTTGTCCGACGCCGAACGGGTTCCCGATGGCCAGCACCTGGTCACCTACTTGGATCGCGTCTGAATTGCCCAGTACGATAGCCGGCAGCTTGTCCAAACTGATTTTCAGTACCGCCAGATCGCTATCCGGATCGGTGCCGATCACTTTTGCCTGGGTATGGCGCCCATCGTTGAGGATGACTTCGATTTCGTCGGCTCCCTCTACCACATGGTTGTTCGTGAGGATATAGCCGCTCTGGCTGACGAGGACACCACTGCCCAGACCGCCTTGCGACTCATCGCCCTGGTCTCCATAAAAGAATTTGAACCAGGGGTCGTTGGCGTGAGCGTTTTTCGTTTTCGCTTGGCTGGTATTGATACTGACCACGGCGGCCGAGGCTTTTTGTGCCGCAGTGCGCAAACTTCCGGGAGGAACTTCACCGGTGGCCGCTGCCGGTACTTCAAACAGCGCCACGGCGCCGCCAGCGTTACCAGGAGATTGGTTCAGCCAATGTGGCTTTAGCGTCAGCACAACGAAGTAGGCCGCCAGGAACACTGTAACGGTCTGCGAAAAAATCAGCCAGAGTCTTTTCATAGGTTTAAATTGTAGGCCGCTGAAGGCTTGGCGTTGCATTTCACCAAACAAATGAAGAGGGGTTGTGCCTCGCCATCGAGAGCCCGTTCAACCCAGGCGACCGGTCAAGCCAACGCTGGACGCTGCGGGCTTCACAATAGAGGCTCCCACCTCGCCGGATTGCAATGTATCCATGATTGAACGTAAACAACTATTAGCGGCCTTTGATACCTTGTTGCAGCCAGAGAGATTCAAAGATTACGGACCCAACGGGTTGCAAGTGGAAGGGCGCAAGGGCATTGGCAAAATTGTTTCCGGCGTCACAGCCAGCCTGGCGCTAATAGAGGCCGCCGTTGCTGCGCAGGCCGATGCCATCTTTGTGCACCATGGTCTTTTTTGGCGTGGCCATGACGGACGCGTGACGGGCTGGTTGCGCCAGCGGCTGGGCTTGTTGATGCAGCACGATATCAACCTGTTTGCATACCACCTGCCGCTGGATGCGCATGCGGAGTTGGGTAACAACGCGCAACTGGGCGCGCGTCTGGGCTTCATCGCGCAGGAGCGTTTTGGTGAACAGCAGTTGGGTTGGATGGGTGAAGCGCCTGCGTCCACCATGATCAGTCCGCAAGCGCTTGGCGAACATATTGAAGCCGTCCTGGGGCGCACTGTCACGCTGGTTGCAGCCTCGCCGGGGCCCTTGCGACGTATAGCCTGGTGCTCGGGCGGCGCACAGGGCTATTTTGAAGACGCGATCGCAGCAGGTGCCGATGTGTTTATCACGGGCGAGATTTCTGAGCCGCAAGCCCATTACGCCCGCGAATGTGGCGTCAGCTTTATTGCATGCGGTCACCATGCCAGCGAGCGCTACGGTGCGCCCGCCGTAGCAGCCCATGTCGCCGCGCAATTGGGGATCGCGCATCAATATATTGAAATCACCAACCCAGCATGAGCACTATTCCATTGAGGCAGCCCATTGCAATTACCATGGGCGACCCGGCGGGCATTGGCCCCGAAATTATCGCCAAAGCCTATCGTCAACAACCTGAATTGCTGCGCGGAAGCTTTGTCTGGGGGGATGTCGACACTCTGCGCCGGGCTGCTCGGTTGACGGCTGTTGGCGGTGTGCCTGTGCCACAACCCGTGGCGCGACTCACGCATCCAACGCAAGCGTGGGATGTTCCACCGCATTGCATCCCCGTGCTGCAGGAAGGCAATGCGCTGGCAGAGATTGCCTGTGGGATAGTGAGTGCCCAGGCCGGCGCCTTCGCCGGCAAATGCGTATTAAGTGCGGCGCGTGCAGCCATGCGTGGCGAAATAGCCGCGCTGGTGACGGCGCCTTTGCACAAAGAAGCCTTGTCTGCAGCCGGTGAGCCCTTCAATCAGTTTCCTGGGCATACCGAAATGCTGCAATGGGTTGCAGCTGAGTACTTGGGCAAGCCCGTGCACGAAGTTCCGGTGCGCATGATGTTGGCGAATGATGAACTGCGCACAGTGCTTGTCAGCATCCATATGTCTCTGCGGGACGCGATCGAGGCGGTGACATTCGACAATGTGTTGCAGACGCTGATGATTACCCATGCCTCGTTGTCTAAGGTGCTGGGTAGGGTGCCACGCATTGCGGTCGCCGGACTGAATCCGCATGCTGGGGAGGGCGGTTTGTTCGGTCGCGAAGAGCTGGACGTCATCGCTCCCGCCATACAGGCGGCGGCCGCGCTGGGTTGCGATGTGCATGGGCCTTGGGCGCCGGACACGGTGTTCATGCGCGCGCGTAAGCGACCCGGGCAGGAGGCGGAATTCGATGGGGTGGTGGCGATGTACCACGACCAGGGTTTGATCCCTGTCAAATACCTGGGGGTAGAGAAGGGCGTCAATGTCACGCTCGGCTTGCCACTGGTGCGCACCAGCCCGGATCACGGCACAGCTTTTGATATTGCCGGAACTGGCGTCGCCGATCCGGCCAGCCTCATCGAGGCTTTCCGGATGGCGCGTGCATGGGTCGCTTTCTGAGGGTTACTTCCTCAGGCTATCGCGAATCTCGCGCAAAAGCACCACGTCTTCCGGGGTTGCTGCCGGTGCGGCTTCGATTGCCGGCTCCTCTTTCTTCATGCGGTTGAGTTGCTTGACCATCAGGAACACGATAAAGGCCAGAATCGCGAAGTTCACGGCGATCGTGATGAAGTTGCCGTAGGCGAATACGGGTACCCCGGCCTTCTTCAAACCTGCCAGCGATGCATCGGTGCCTGCAGGAATGCTTCCCAGCACGACAAACAGATTGGAGAAATCCACCTTGCCGATCAAAGCACCAATGATTGGCATGAAGAGGTCGGCCACCACGGAGTCGACAATCTTGCCAAAGGCCCCGCCGATGATTACACCGACTGCCAGGTCAACAGCGTTACCTTTGACGGCGAATTCTTTAAATTCCTGCATCATTCCCATGTAAATCTCCTCTTTTGAAAAAAACAGTAGTGTAGTGTCGCAGAGTCTCTTCCAAGCTTGACGTGTACCTGACCAATTCACTTGTGGTGCTAAGTTACAATACCGGTTTGCCCTTAGTTGTGATGTTCATTGAGGATTCTCATGAGTGAAACCCTAGTCGACACCAAATCGATCGACGCCAGTAAGCGGACCTGGATGATCGCATCTGGTTGTGCCGGAGCCGTGGGCGGTATTGCCGCCGCTATTCCTTTTGTCAGTACTTTCCAGCCATCTGAGCGCGCCAAGGCCGCTGGAGCAGCGGTGGAAGTGGACATTGCAGCCATTAAACCCGGTGAAAAAATCACCGTTGAGTGGCGTGGCAAACCGGTCTGGATCGTGCGCCGCACGCCGGAGCAGCTCGCTACCTTGAGTAAGGTGACAAGCCAGTTGGCTGACCCGGAGTCCAAGCGCAAGCCCGGCGAAATGACTCCAAGCTACGCACTGAACGAAGGTCGCTCCATCAAGCCAGAGTTTTTTGTTGCTGTTGGTATTTGTACCCATTTGGGTTGCTCGCCTTCCGATAAATTCAAGCCCGGCCCACAGGCCTCGCTTCCGGATGACTGGGAAGGCGGCTTCCTTTGCCCCTGCCACGGTTCCACCTTTGATTTGGCTGGCCGGGTATTCAAAAACAAGCCCGCACCCGATAACCTCGAAGTGCCGCCGCACATGTACCTGTCTGACAGCAAGTTGCTGATCGGCGAAGACAAGAAAGCCTGAGGACACACAACATGGCTACATTCAAGGAAATCTCCCCCAACGCGTCGGCTGGTGCCAAGGTTACGAACTGGTTTGAAAACCGCTTCCCGACTGCGTTTGATGCCTACAAGGTTCACATGTCGGAGTACTACGCTCCGAAGAACTTCAACTTCTGGTACATCTTCGGCTCTCTGTCGTTGCTGGTGCTGGTCATCCAAATCGTTACCGGTATCTTCCTGGTAATGCACTACAAGCCGGATGCAGCCCTGGCCTTCGGCTCGGTCGAATACATCATGCGCGACGTGCCATGGGGATGGCTGATCCGCTACATGCACTCCACCGGCGCATCGGCCTTCTTCGTCGTGGTCTACCTGCATATGTTCCGTGGGTTGATGTACGGAAGCTATCGCAAGCCGCGCGAGTTGGTTTGGATTTTCGGCTGTGCTATTTTCCTGTGCCTGATGGCTGAGGCCTTCATGGGGTATCTGCTGCCTTGGGGCCAAATGTCCTACTGGGGCGCCCAGGTGATTGTGAATTTGTTTGCCGCTGTGCCCTTTGTCGGTCCCGATCTGGCTCTGCTGATTCGCGGCGACTTTGTGGTCGGTGACGCAACCCTGAACCGTTTCTTCAGCTTTCACGTGATTGCCGTGCCGCTGGTGTTGCTGGGACTGGTGGTTGCGCATTTGCTGGCGCTGCACGATGTGGGCTCCAACAACCCCGATGGCGTTGAAATCAAGGGCCCCGATGCACCGCGTGATGCTACCGGTCATCCTTTGGACGGTATCCCTTTCCACCCTTACTACACGGTGCATGATATTTATGCCGTGAGCCTGTTCCTGCTGGTGTTCTCTGCCATCATTTTCTTCGCGCCTGAGTTCGGCGGCTACTTCCTGGAGTACAACAACTTCATTCCGGCCGATCCGTTCAAGACTCCGCTGCACATCGCCCCCGTCTGGTACTTCACGCCCTTTTATTCCATGCTGCGGGCCGTCACAGGTGAAATGATGTATGCGCTGATTGCTTGCGTGCTGGCCGGTGCGGCGTTTGGCATCTTCAAGGCCAAACTGCCCAAAATCTTCAAGCCTGTTATCGCGGTAGCTGCGGTCGCGGTGATTGCCATGATGCTGTCCATTGATGCCAAGTTCTGGGGCGTCGTGATGATGGGTGGCGGAGTGGTCGTGTTGTTCTTCCTGCCCTGGTTGGATTACAGCCCGGTTAAGTCGATCCGCTACCGCGCCGGTTGGCACAAGTACATGTACGCTTTGTTCGTGTTTAACTTCCTGATTCTGGGATGGTTGGGCACACAGCCTCCGTCTGACGTGGGTGGTCGTGTGTCGCAAATCGGTACTCTGTTTTACTTCGGTTTCTTCATTTTGATGCCTTGGTGGAGCCGCATTGGCGAACCCAAGCCGGTGCCAAGTCGCGTTACTTTTGTTGCCCACTGAAATGGAAACAAACACTATGAAAAAAGTACTCGTTTCCCTTTTGATGGCATTGGGCCTGTCTCTGACTGCCCAGGCCAATACAGGCGGAATCGCCTGGGATAAAGCACCTGCGAAAACCAATGACCTCGCCGCCCTGCAAAATGGCGCCAAGGTTTTTGTGAACTACTGCTTGAACTGCCACTCCGCAGCTTACATGCGCTACAACCGCCTGAAAGACATCGGATTGACTGAGCAACAGATCAAGGACAACCTGCTTTTCACTACCGAAAAAGTGGGTGACACCATGGTTTCAGCGATTGATCCCAAGCAGGCCAAGGGCTGGTTTGGTGCCAATCCTCCCGATTTGACCGTGATTGCGCGTTCGCGCTCCGCACAGGGTATGGGTACCGGTGCAGACTACATTTACACGTACATGCGTACGTTCTATGCGGACGACACCAAACCCACCGGCTGGAACAATCTGGCATTCCCCAACATTGCGATGCCCCATGCACTGTGGGAACTGCAAGGCAAGCGCACCCCGATTTACGAAACCGTTGAAGAGCATGGTAAGGAAGTGCATGTGTTCAAAGGTTGGGAGCAGCTTACTCCTGGAACCATGACCTCAGTGCAGTACGACCAGACCGTCGGTGACTTGGTGAATTATTTGCAGTGGATGGCAGAGCCGGCCCAGAACACGCGCGTGCGTCTGGGCGTCTGGGTGTTGCTGTTCCTGTGCGTATTGACATTCTTCACTTGGCGCATGAATGCTGCGTTCTGGAAAGACGTCAAGTAACCGTTGCAGTCAGGTCATGGCGCTTCACAAAAGCGCCAAGGCATTGGAGAGTGGGCTTGCAATTGGCAGCCCACTCTTTTTCATTTTTTAGGAGTCTCTTGCCATGATGGTGCTGTATTCAGGAACAACCTGCCCCTTTTCCCACCGCTGCCGCTTCGTGTTGTTCGAGAAAGGCATGGACTTTGAAATCCGCGATGTAGACCTGTACAACAAGCCCGAAGACATCAGCGTCATGAACCCTTATGGGCAGGTGCCGATTCTGGTGGAGCGCGATCTGATTCTGTACGAGTCAAACATCATCAATGAATACATTGATGAGCGTTTTCCACATCCGCAACTGATGCCCGGTGACCCCGTTGATCGCGCCCGTGTGCGTCTCTTCCTCTTGAACTTTGAGAAGGAATTGTTTGTGCATGTCGTGACCTTGGAAGCCCGTGCGTCCAAAGGCAACGAAAAAGCCTTGGAGAAGGCCCGTGCCCATATCCGTGATCGTTTGACGCAACTGGCCCCCGTATTTATGAAGAATAAGTACATGCTCGGTGACAACTTCTCCATGCTCGACGTGGCGATTGCCCCACTGCTCTGGCGCCTGGATTACTACGGCATCGACCTCAGCAAGAATGCAGCACCGCTGTTAAAGTATGCAGAACGCGTGTTCTCACGCCCCGCTTATATCGAGGCACTGACACCGTCTGAGAAGGTTATGCGCAAGTAATCCCCTCCGGCCTATGATTGACGCCAAAGACTCCCCCTCCACACGCCCCTACTTGATTCGTGGGCTGTATGAATGGTGTACCGACAACGGTTTTACACCGTTTGTTGCTGTGCTGGTTGATGAGACGGTGCGCGTGCCCAATGAGTTTGTGAAGGACGGAGAAATCGTTCTGAACATCAGTTTCGATGCAACCAGCGCCTTGAAGCTAGGTAACGACTACATTGAGTTCAAGGGCCGCTTTGGCGGCATTGCGCGCGATATATTGGTGCCTGTGGATCGGGTACTGGCTATCTATGCGCGGGAGAACGGCCAGGGCATGGCCTTTCCCCTGTTGGCCAGTTCTGGTCCCACCTCGCGCGACCTTGGAACAGAGACGCAACCAGTCACACTTACCAGCGTTACGTCTGACAAGCAGGACGCAGGAAGTCCGGAAGGACCGCCGCGTCCCAATGGCAATGGACGCCCGTCTTTAACAAGAATCAAGTGAATGCAGGCAAAGCGGCGAAATGTCGTTGCGCCTTGGGTTAGAATTCAGCCCGTGCCGCTTTAGCTCAGTTGGTAGAGCAACCGCCTTGTAAGCGGTAGGTCGTCAGTTCGATTCCGACAAGCGGCACCATTCTTTATAAAAAGAGCTTCTGGGTATCGCTACCCAGAAGCTCTTTTTTGTTGAGTCTCGAACATTTAAGGACACTGATTTCAGCTAGCCGAATGAATGGCTTACGCATGAGGACGCCCAGAGGCTCTTCCGGAAAGATATTGAACAAAAAGTGTGCGCTTTATCAGCAGGCGAAAAGCCTTGAGATCACACTATCCAAAAAAAAGGCTTGCCGAAGTACAAGCCTTTTTTTAAGAGTAACTCAAAATCAAGACGAACCAGATTTTTTTCGTCGCAGCGCGATGGTCCCCATTAGCCCCAGGCCGGCCAAGAACATAGCGTAGCTTTCGGGTTCTGGCACAGGTGAGGTGGCGGAATAAGTTCCCACCCTACCGAGATTAACGCTTCCCTCATTCTTGACATGCCAATTTTCATTGGAGCCAACGACCGTTCCAGACCAGACACCATTGAGCTTGAGCTTGTACTCTCCTTTTGCCAACCCGGTTTGGGAAATCACAATGGTTCCCGTGTCAGGGCCGTTGATTGTGTCGGTGAAAATCCCAGAGCTGTAGGTTGTTCCGGCTTTCGTAAGAGTCCAGTTGAGCGAATTTGCTTGGAAAGGGTTTTGGGAGTTGCGACTGAAGCCGGCAACCATGTCATTCCATGATACGGAAAAACTCAAGTAGCCAATCGCATTCTTTCCGATCTTTACGTCTGTGTCAGCCATGTCTGAAAAGGAGTAGCTAACGGAGGACGCAGAGGCGGCCGCTGCCATCACAGGCAAAAGCATTCCAAAAGTGAGTCCAACTTTCAAAGCAGTGAGTTTCATGTTCGGATCCTAATCGCCAAGAAGCTAAAACGCTTGGCATGATGTGATTTTCCGCCACTGGAGCGGGGTAGCAGATAGTCCATTCGGACTAACGCCACTTGAAAAGTGTGAATTTATTGGCACTTTCCGCGCAAAGCCCCTTCTCAGCGAATACTTTGCGACTTGTGTGCCCACAATGTTGTTTCAACGAGGCATTTGCGTTACGGCAATACCCTTTTAACGAACTGCCCCTTCCATGTAAAATAAAATCAAGACAAATAACAGGCAGGAACGCTATGAGACACATCTTGCAGCAGCGGTGCACATGCGTTTTAGCAAATGCACTTTAGGCACTAGCTGATCGACGGCTTCAAACAGTGCCGACACAAGTACACATCTCCAGCAACTCCTCTGCGGAAGATTTGCAGCAGTTCCATCGGGCGATTTCCAGCTCGCTGGAGGTTCGCAGCCATTTTGATTTGCTTCAATGGTTGCAGGGTGACATGCAACGCTTTTTGCCGCATGACGTGCTCATCGTCGCATGGGGTAATTTTGGCAAGGGTGATTTGCGTCACGACGTCATTTCTGTCATGCCTGGTGTGCGTTCGACGGACGCCAACTCCAAGAAAATAAATGCCTTTATGTCCAGTCTGTTCGACAGGTGGGGGTCCGATGGCAGGCAGCCATTAAGCCTGAATTGCATGGACAGCGGCATACTGGCTCACCTCTCCGAAATCCAAACGGGGGTAGGCGTGGCGCTACGCAAAATGCGCTCGGCCTTGGTGCATGGTATCGTGGACAAGCGTACCCTGCAGGATTGTCTGTATGTCACCTTCAGTGGAAACGCAACCGCTGCGGACATGGGTGTGCATGCCATGTCCCGCGTCATGCCCTACCTGGATATGGCGCTGCGCCGTGTCAACCACCTACCGCATCAATTACCTGAGTCCGGAAAAACCTACGATCAGGCAAAGGCGCGATGGGTACATGATGCGGGCTTGTCACAGCGTGAATTTGAAGTCATGCAATGGGTTGTGGCTGGCAAGACCAATCCGGAGATCGGCGCCATTCTGGATATTAGTGAATTCACGATCAAAAACCACCTGAAGCGCATCTTTGTAAAGCTCAACGTCATCAACCGTGTTCAGGCGGTAGGCCGATTCCAATCGGTGAGTCGCCATGTTTAAAACCCACGGCCATCTCTCCGCATCCGCCTTTAACCACAACGCGGCACCGTCGACACTTGGCAATAACGACCTGCTGAGCGCATTGGAAGGCATGATCACCGCTGTGGCATTCATCGCGCCGCTTTGGTTGCTTGCTTATCACTTCGATGGCGAGTTGCTGCCGCAGTACCTGTTGCTTTCGGTCATTGTTTTTGCCCTCACTTTTCCCGGCAACCCTCGTCTGATGGTGGGCAAATCCCCTTTGGTGATCGATATCGTTGTTAACTGGTTGTGGATTGCCGGTGTGCTGGTGCTAACGGCAGTATCCACAGGCTACTTGCGCGAGTTTTCCAGCAAAATACTGCTGACTTGGGCGTGGCTGGCACCTGCAACAGAAATTGGAGCCACCGTGGTTCTGCGAGCGGCGGCTCCCGCGCTCATCAAGTTGCAAGGCCCCCGTAAGCGCGCCATTGTTGTAGGCATGAACGCACAGGGGCTGGCCTTGTCGGAAAAGCTGATGTCCTCACCGCTTAACCGCATTGAATTCTTCGGCTTTGTAGACAGCCGAGACCTAAGCCGGCTAAACCCTGCGTGTGGGCAAAGGCTATTGGGCAAGATAAATGACCTCCAGACTTTGGTTAAAGCGCATGACATCCGCGTGATCTACCTGTCCCTGCCCATGGCCTCGCAACCGCGCATCCTGCACATCCTTGACGAATTGAAAGACACCACGTCTTCCATCTATTTCGTGCCCGATATGTTTGTTACCGACCTGATTCAGGGCCATTCCAGCACGGTGTGCGGCACGCAGGTGATCTCGGTGTGCGAGTCGCCTTTTCGCGCCTTTGACGGTGTGGCAAAGCGAACAAGTGATGTGGTGTTTTCGCTTCTGATTCTGGCGCTTATCAGCCCGCTTCTGATCGGAATTGCATTCTGCGTGCGCCTTACATCGCCCGGGCCCATCATCTTCAAGCAGCGCCGCTATGGACAGGACGGACAGGAGATACTGATCTATAAGTTCCGGTCCATGACGGTCACAGAGGATGGCGGGGTTGTCACCCAAGCCACCCGCAACGATGCGCGTATAACCCCGTTGGGCTCCTTTCTGCGAAAAACCTCATTGGATGAGTTGCCGCAGTTCATTAATGTTCTGCAAGGCCGCATGAGTATCGTCGGTCCCCGTCCGCATGCCGTGGCACACAACGAGCTGTACCGCAAACTTATCAAGGGCTACATGGTGCGGCACAAGGTCAAGCCCGGCATTACCGGATGGGCCCAGGTAAACGGTTTCAGAGGTGAGACCGACACCTTGGAAAAGATGCAGGGCCGCATCGACTACGACTTGGACTACGTGCGCCACTGGTCCTTGCGACTGGACATTCACATCCTTCTGAAAACACTGCGACTCATCGCCAAAGACACAAGGGCTTACTGAGCATGCGTTCACTATTACTTACGCTAATGGCATTCAGCGCCGCCACCGCGTTGGCAGAGCAGGACGGTCCTGTAACGTTCACCGCCGGCTATGCCCTCCAAACCGACAGCAATCTTTTTCGCCTTCCATCGGGCTTTAAGGCCAAAACCGGTGAGTCCGTCGCGACCGAGCAGATTGGCGTTACCACTGTGGGATTGGGATTTGCCACCACGCAAAGCCTGCAGCGTTTTGAACTGGACGCCAGCCTGGTGGACTATCGCTACCAGCACTTTGACTACCTCAATTTCACAGCGACCAACGTTGACGCTGCTTGGCATTGGTCCCTTACGCCGCAGCTGACGGGCAACCTCACGGGCACGCGCAAGGAAACGTACAACACCTTTATAGATTACCAGAGCTACACCGAGCGCAACCGGCGCACCAACACGAACAGCCACTTGGATATGCTGTACGAGTTAAACGGTCCCTGGCACCTGCTTGCCGGTATGACGCAGGCAGACCAGCGCAATGAACTTGCCGTTCTTGTGGGGGGCGGCGAATCTCGCAGCACCGGCGCCGAAATGGGCCTGCGCTATCACTATGGCAGTGGTAGCACCATAGCAGTGGTCGGCAAAGTGTCCAATGGCAGTTACATCGATCGGACTGTGCCCAATACGGATTTGTATGACGACAGCTATAAACAGCTGGATACCCGCTTGCAGTTGCATTGGGTCTATAGCGGCAGCACCACGCTGGACGGTAGCCTCAGCCAAATCAACCGTAGCCATCCAAATTACGCCCAGCGCGACTACAACGGTCTTAACGTCGAAGCCAGGGTGAACTGGGCGCTGAGCGGAAAAACAACGATCAAAGCGCTGTACACGCGTGGCCTCGAGCCTTACGCCAGAGCCGATAGCAATTACATGCAGATCGATCGCTTGCAGCTTGGTACGGTGTGGGTTATTGGTCCAAAAACACAGTTGACGTTTAATCAAATTTGGACAAATTTTGACTTTCTGGGCTCGCCGGGTGCGACCAGCAGTCAACGCCACGACCTCTTTAATGACAGTAGCCTATCTGTCGGATGGGATCCCTTGCCGCACCTTAGGCTGACTGCGGGACTGCAGACTTCTTCCCGTGCATCGACTCAGGCCAATCTGGATTTTGACAGCACCATGGTCAATCTGGCTGCCCAATACAGCTACTGATTCAAGCCGCATACACAGCTTATGAACATGCACAACATTGCCCGTTTAACGATTGCCGTCCCACTCATAGCCGGAGTGCTCTCCTTGGGAGCCTGCGCCAAGAACGAGGAAGGCAAGGCCGCTGCCACACAGGTGGCAGCGAAGGTCGGCTCGGAAGAAATCACCGTGCACCAGGTCAACCAAATCCTCAGCCTCAGTAACAACGCCGGTGGCTCTGTCGAAGACATGCAGGCTATGGGTCGCGAAGTGCTGGAAAAATTGATTGACCAGCAACTAGCCCTCGAAAAGGCTACGGAGGCCAAGCTGCATCGCTCACCGGAAGTTGTGTCGCAAATTGAAGCCGCCAAGCGTGACATACTGGCCAGGGCCTATATGCAGCAATTGATCAGCGGCCTGCCCAGGCCTACTGAAAGCGAGGCTAAAAAGTACTACGCTGAGCACCCCCAGTTGTTCCGTGAACGGCGCGTGTTCAACATCGAGGAAGTCATTGCAAAGCCCGCTCCTGATGTGGCGGGGATGCTACGTGCAATGGCCAGCGAAGCCAAGCCCATCAAGGATATTGGCGCATTCTTGAAGGCCCATAATATTCCCTTCAACGGTGGCAGCTCAAACCGGAGTGTGGAGGAAATTCCACTCGAATTGCTGTCTCGCGTCTATGCGCTCAAGGATGGCCAGGCTATCGTGCTTGAGGCGCCGCAGGGTGTTACCTTCTTGCGCGTGGTGTCTTCGCAGCCAGCGCCTATTTCAGAAGCTGCTGCTTTGCCACGCATCCAAAAGTTCTTGAGCAACCAGCGCGCGTCTGAAGCGCTCGCCGCCGCCTTCAAGGAACTGCGCGCCAACACCAAAATTGAATACATGGGCGAATTTGCTCAGCGATCCACCGTGACCCCCGCCACCGTGCCTGTCGAACCAGCGGTTGCCAAACCGGCGACTCTCCAATCCACCATCGAAAAAGGCATTGCCGGCTTGAAATAGCCCTGTGCGTCAGACACTATGCAACCCACCATGACCGCCTCCGGAAATCCCGCATCCATCACACGCCTGCTGATGCTGCTTAGCTTGGGCATTGCGAGCTTTGCACTGCAACTACCAGCCTACGCGCAAGCAGACACTGCCAAGTCCCCCAGCAGCCAAGCCCCGTTGGATTACCCGCTGGCAGCGGGAGACTCCATCCGCATACAGGTATTTCAGAACCCGGACCTCACCATCGAAACCCGCGTGAGCGAAGGCGGCACCATCACGTACCCGATGATTGGCGCTGTGGACATTGGCGCCCTGTCAATAGCTGCGGCGGAAAAGAAAATTGCCGATGCACTGCAGGATGGTGGTTTCCTGCAAAAGCCGCAGGTCAACATCACCTTGTTGCAAGTGCGTGGTAACCAGGTCTCGGTGCTTGGGCAGGTGGCGCGACCGGGTCGCTTTCCCCTGGACACTGCCAACATCCGCTTGACCGACATGCTGGCAATTGCCGGGGGCGCAACTGCTACGGGTGATGACGTGGCCATCGTCACTGGTCTTCGCGCAGGCCAACCGTTTCGCAAGCAGATCAATATCCCCTCGATATTCCTGGCCGACCGCGCAGTTGACGACATCGTGCTGCAGGGGGGCGACACCATCTACGTGCACCGCGCTCCGGTTTTTTACATCTATGGTGAGGCACAACGCCCCGGCGCCTTTCGCATAGAACGGGACATGACGGTGATGCAAGCCCTGGCCCTTGGTGGTGGCCCCACCGTGCGGGGCTCCGAAAAGCGTCTGCGTCTGCTCCGCAAGGGTGCCGATGGCAGCCCGCAGCAAATCGAGCCGCAGCTTATCGACCGCGTGCTTCCAGATGACGTTATCTACGTCAAAGAAAGCATTTTCTAAAGCGAGGGACGCACCGATATGACATTTCAACAATTCTTGCTAATTTTGCGAGCACGTGTCCATGTGGCCCTGCTCGTCTTTGTTCTGACTGTTGGCACAACGGTGCTCGTCAGCCTGCTGATGACCAAGCAATATACCGCCAGCACGGCAGTGGTAATCGACGTGAAATCGCCAGACCAGGTTACCGGCATGGTGCTGCAGGGCATGATGGCGCCTGGCTATATGGCCACGCAGATCGACATCATCAACAGCGACCGGGTTTCCAAGGCCGTGGTCAAGCTGATGAATTTGGACAGTAGCGCCGTCATCCAACAAAAGTGGCGCGAGGAGACCGAAGGCCAGGGCGATCTCACAGACTGGCTGGCCGAACTGCTGCAAAAAAAACTGGACGTCAAGCCCAGCCGCGAAAGCAATGTCATCAACATCAACTTCACCGGCAATGACCCCGTCTTTGCCGCCAGTGTGGCCAACGCATTTGCCCAGGCGTATATCGACGTCAACCTTGACCTGCGCCTGGCCCCGGCCCGGCAATATGCCACCTTCTTTGAAGAGCAAACCCGTCTGGCCCGCGAAAAAATGGAGCGGGCACAAAAGGCGCTCTCGGACTACCAGCAGCTAAACGGTATCACCAGCGCCGATGAGCGACAGGACTTTGAAACCGCCAAACTTAACGAGACCAGCAGCCAACTGACCGGTCTGCAAGGTCAAACCACTGACAGCCAGAGCAAGCGCGAAAACAGCCGCCCAGACACTATTTCCGAAGTGATCCAAAGCCCGCTCATCAATGGTCTGAAAGCCGAAATCGGTCGCATGGAAGCCAAACTGAGCGAAAGCAGTGGCAACCTGGGAAAAAATCACCCGCAGACCATCCGGTCTGAAAGCGAACTGGCCAGCCTGAAAGCGCTGCTCGAGTCTGAAACCCTGAAGATCACCAGTTCTATAGAAACCACCTATCAGGTGAGCAAGCAGCGTGAGAGCCAACTGCAAGGTGCACTGGCCGACCAAAAGGCGCGTGTGTTGATCTTGAACAAGCAGCGCGACGAGCTCAATGTGCTGCGCCGTGATATCGAGTCGGCACAACGCGCTTTTGACGTGGTGAGCCAGCGCGCTTCGCAATCCAACATCGAGAGTCAGACCAACCAGACCAATATTCTTGTATTGAACCCCGCCGTGCCGCCCGCAGACCCCTCCAAACCGAGGGTGCTTTTGAATATTCTGGTTGCCATCTTCTTGGGCTCGCTGCTGGGCGTGGGTCTGGCGTTGACACTGGAGATGGCAAGCCGCCGTGTGCGCTCGGTAGAGGACCTGCTGGAAGCCCTCGGCATACCCGTGCTCGGCATCATCAGCTCGGCGAGCGGGATGCTAAAACGTACTAAAAAACCGACTGTATGAACACCTCTGAAGACATCCCCTCTGCAGTCGTTGCCGCTCCATCGATTGGTGACATTCTGGTTAGCACGGGCGTGCTCCGGCCACAAAACCTTGAGCAAATATTGCAGCTGCAGCAGCGAGAGAAGCTCCCTTTCGGTGAAGCCGCGATCGCACTGAAACTGCTCACTAGAGAAGACATCGACTTTGCCCTCAGCAAGCAGTTTGACTATTCATATCTGGATGCGCAGGACGGCAGCCTCAGCCCCCAGCTCGTCGCCGCCTACAAACCTTTTAGTCGCGTGGGTGAAAATCTTCGTGCTGTTCGTAGCCAGCTCATGCTGAACTGGTTTAACGGCGAATTGAGCCGCAAAGTGCTTGCCGTGGTCAGCCCCGGCAAGGGCGATGGCCGCAGCTTTGTGGCAGCCAACCTGGCCATCGTTTTTACCCAGCAGGGCCAGCGCACGCTGCTCATAGACGCCGACCTGCGCGCCAAACCTGAATGCAGCCAGCAGGCCCTTTTTCAACTAGACCGCGGCCCGGGCCTGTCCTCCATCCTGGCCGGACGCGGTGGGCTGGACCTGGTCAAGCTGGTGCCCGGCCTGCCAGGACTGTGTGTGCTTACCGTAGGTGCCGTGCCGCCCAACCCGCAAGAGCTGCTGGGCCGCGCTGTGTTCGGGCGCATGCTGATGAAAGCCAGCGAGTTGTTTGATGTGATTTTGATAGACACCCCCAGTGGCAACGACTATGCCGATGCCGAAATTATTTCCGCACGTGCTGGAGCAGCGATCATGGTGGCGCGCAAGAACCAGAGCCTGGTACCGCAAGCCAGTGTCTTGTCGCGCCGCCTGCAAGACAGCGGCGTTTCCATGGTGGGTGCTGTACTCAACGACGCGTAAAGATAAACATAACCCGTTTCGAGAACGCGTTATCAAAATCTTTCTGCAGTAATCGACTATTAAAGGTCGATAAAGTCGCGCAAGCGGTCCGTAAAGGCTTCCTCTGCGAAATCGCTGATGCCGTCGCCTGGTATCAGAGTACCGCGTTCGCTGAGCAGGCGTGAAATAGCAGTTGCATCGTTGGCCACAAAAATACCGGCTTTCTTACCCAACCATTTCGCTGTTGCCAACTGATGCTCGTTACGGTGCTCCCAAAGTGAGGCCCTTCTGGGCATCACCACGATCGGCTTTAGATAACGCAAGGCTGTAAGGATAGAGCCCATTCCCGCATGCGAAACGATCAAATCGGCCTGGCGGAACAAGTCGTTCGCCTTATCCGGAGGCACAAAGGCGGCGAATTGGCAGAACCTCGGTTTGTACTTTCCAGGCCCCAGTTGAGCGAAAACACTCTCCCTTGGATTCTCTCCTGCCCACGCATCGACCGCTTCAATAAGTCGGTCAAAAGACAACTGCGTTCCAACGGTAACAAATATCAAAGTACGGCACCAAAATAATGAGGACCTTCTGGCCTGGACAAGTGCTGCCATTGGGTCAGCCAAAGGTGTGCAAAGCGGCCAGCCTGTTTGCCAGAACTGGACATCTCCTCGGAATTGGCGATACTGTCGATCCATATCACCTTCGCACCCAGCATGCGCCCAAGCGTCAACGCGGCAAAGCCAGGCGCTGCACCGGTGGTGATTACAAGGTCTGGCCTCACCGCCATCAAGTGCCGGAACATTTGAAAAAACATGGTGAGCAACAACAATTTCGCGTTCATATTCGCATCGGTTACGGTCAGCAGTTGACTGTCAACGTCCATTGCATAGGCTGCATCAGTAGTTACATAGGTAACATGGTGGTGTGCATAAGCAGGACGCAAGCGCAGTAATTGAACCCAATGTCCACCGCCTGAGGCAACAGCAAGTACCTTCTTTTTCATGGGAAATAAATAGGGTGAATTAGTTTTTCGCACACTGATTCGTGATTGTTGAATACAGGGCGTCAAGGCGCGGCAGCACTGCATGGTTTGAAAAGGTTCCCTCAATTCGCTTGCGTCCGGCCTCTCCCAACGTGCGCCGGAGTCGGTAATCCAAACCCAGTCTAATCAAGGCATCCGCCAAGGCCATTTGGTCCCCCGCAGTGACTAGAAGCCCATCAAGTTCATTGGTAATGAGTTCAGGGATTGCACCGACGCGCGTAGCCACGACAGGCTTACCCCACGACATCGCTTCCAGCACGCTCATGGGCAAACCTTCGTTGTAAGAAGGCAGGACAAAGGCGTCGGCTATTCCAAATAAGTCCAGCTTTTGAGCCCCATCAACCCATCCCAAAAAATCGACAGAAGTGCTCACGCCCTGCGCAGATGCCCGTCTTATGGCCAGTTCTACCTCGCCATTGCCCCCCACAAGCAAACGGGCACCTGGCACGGTTTGCAGAACCGTTGGCCAACAGTCCAACAAGTCATAGATACCTTTGCGGTGCCCCAATAATCCAAGGAATAACACATTGAAATCGCTTGCATGGGGCGCACGCGGTCTCTCGACAGGTACGGTCACATAATTATGAATGACCTCAATGTGGGCTTGCGGCGCGATCTCCGCAACGAACTTCCGCCAAGACTCCGATAAGACCACAACCCGCCCAGCGTGTTCCAATGAATGCTTGACTACAGCTTGTCGTAATGGCGACAAGGAGCCATAAAACGTCTTCATCTCAGATCCGTGCAAATGGATGATAGACGGTACACCAAAGCGACGTGCTGTCGCCGCAAAAAATGACTTGCGCCAGAAGCTACCCCGCATCGCAACATGAAGGTGCAAAAACGAAACCTGGCTCTTGAGCAATAACTGAAGCATATCCAGGTAGGCGCAGAGGCATACGGTCATTCGGCTGATCGCGCTGCCCTCTCTGTGCGTCCATAGCGACTTGAAGCCCCAGCGCTGGAAAAGGCCATCCCGCGCGTACGCCTCAACAACGGAACGCATACCACCCCGCGCATGCGTGCAAATCATGAGGGGAAGCTTTGTACTCACCTGGTTATCCTCGGATTGTTTGTGGCTAAATATTAAAGTTTTCGAAAATTAATATCTTTTAAGTAAATAACTGAATTTCTTATGACGTCCGGACTGCGATATTGGCCTGCTTTGAAATAATGCTGATAATTATTCAACATATTTTTTCCGTAGGAAATAAAATTGAATTCTGGATGCCCCGCTACACTCAATTTGACTGAACCGTATCCTGTGGTGCTCCAACGGATGGTTGCCGTGAGGTCCAGCCACGTGTTGCTTGGCGCGGGCGTCCACGATAGCTTTTTGCCGAGCAAGCCCTGCAGTCCGATGCCAACAACGTCATCGCGTTTCTCAACATAAATGGCAACCGGAGGTGATTGAGATTTAAAATTAGTCCATGTTTCACCCCGGCGTGGATCAGGCTGGTCATGCCACTGCGCAATTAGCCACCATTGCCGCGTATTGCCGCCGGGGCCATCAGCCTCAGGTAACATAATCGACCAACGGTACTCAACAGTGTCACCCTCCGTAAAAGGGTAACCAATTGCGATCTCTGTACGTACCCCGTTGTTGATTTTAATATTATCTGTGGTGAGGATAAACTCAGCATATCCATCGTGTAGTTTAATATGGCTGCAACTTGGAACTTCCAGATTTAAAAAAGGTAGCAGGGACAGGTCAATTTTTAATGAATGGATGAGGGCATTTTTATCAATTAAATTGCAACCTTGGCCATTAGCTACATGCTGTGTAGAGAAAAAAATAAATATATAAAGCCACACTAATTTGAAGTTAATGAGCATATGAAATACAGTATGTGTGATCAGGGTGAATATTTTTTATAATCGTCAAATTCCACATAAATTCTATAGCACTGCTGATATTTTATTCTGCCTAGAAAGTTTTACTTCACAAATTATGTTGTGATAATTTCCCCCGATGTTTTTCTCCGAAAAATCATTAGCCCGCAAGATTTGACGTACAGGATCAAACGGATTATTTTTTAGTACGCGCTGTATAGCACTGCCCATTGCAACGGAGTCATTAACGTCCACCAAAACTCCGCACTGGCCATTTAAGAGAATTTCAGAGGGACCATAGTTGCAATTGGAACTGACTACAGGTAAGCCAAATGACAGTGCCTCAGCAATGACATTGCCAAATCCCTCCCATGCAGAACTGCTTACCAAGAGGTCTGAGGCCTCATAATAGGTTTTTATATCATGGGTGAAGCCGATAAAAACAACTTTACCGTCAAGTCCGTTATGATTTACAAAATTATCTAGTCTAGATTTTTCTTCTAATTCGAAAATTCCACCCACAATATAAAGACAGTAAGGTGTCGATGCATCAACATGAAGTAAGGCCTCTAGCAACATCAGATAGTTTTTCGGCTGAGATATTCTTCCCACCGCAAGAATGATCTGTCTGCCATCATCGAATCCAAGGTACCTTCGTGCCACCATTTTTGATTTTGTACGTTCTGTGAAACGAACTGGATTATGGGAGTAGCAAACACGGTGGTGTTTAAGTCGGGTACGAATTTGTTGGGCCATACCATGGGAAACGCCCATGACGCAATCGGAAAATCTATAGACATACCGCACAATCAGTTCCAGCATCATGCGCCGTATCCATGGCTTATTTTTCCAATGTTCGTCGAGGGGTGCGTGTTCCGTGACGATCACCGGTATTCGGAACCCATTCAATGCGCTCGACAGCAATGCCGCTGCATTTGTTTCAGTGTAAGCAGAAATCACAACATCAGGACATTCATTTCTGAGATAACGGAGGAATGGCAGAATAGTCTTCCAAGACCTCTGCACATCCAAAGCAATAACGCGAAAGTCCTTTGAAATTATTGTCTGTTCAGTCTCTTGACCGCTAATTTTATCAATTACAAAATCAATAGACCAGCCGTGGGTTTTCGACAAGTAATCGGCAATGGAAAGAAATACCCTTTCCGTACCACCATCACTCATCTTTGATATCCTGAATGTGACCTTCACTTCACGTTCCATTTAACGTTAACTACATCATGTAACTTGTCATGATTAGCATATGCCGTGACAGTCAAATAGCAGATCAAGTAAATTAGCCACAGAATATTGGTTGAATACAAAATGGTTGATTCAGTTGTAGCGTGGAGAATAATAAATGTTGCCATTAAAAAAATAATCCGACTTTCCACGCGTTGCCAGTTCTTGAATAATCGACGATAGAGATCTGCGGCCGTTAAAAAAAACAGGGCGAGTCCGATAAATCCAAACGACGCCATGATATCAATATAGCTACCGTCTGAAGAAACCATGTGTTGCACCCAATAGGGACTTTTTTGGAAGAGGGTAGTTTGAATAATTTCAGAAGCACCGCCAGCCTGCCAAACCGTTCCTGGCCCAATGCCGAGCAGGGTGTGCGCACGCAACTGCTGCAGCACCGCGAGCCACAACGCGCCTCGCCCGGTAAACGCCGTCTTCGGCAATATGGCCCAAAAGAAATCGAATAGTTCGTTGCTAAAAAAAACAAAAAGACCGAGTCCCAGTAGACCGGAGAGCCACAGCGAGCCCCGAATCACATCCGTTAGCAACAGCTTTTCTGATGTTTTGTAGAAGTGCGCACTCCACCAGTTAGCCATTACCAACAGGACGTGGCAGAGCAGAAAAAGCGAAATGGATGTCTTGGAAAGCGAGGCAACCATCAAGACAACGGCAATCAAACCGAAAGCCATATGAAGTTTGGTACGCAATGGTGCATGAAACAAAGCCAATGCGCACAACGCCATCAACGCGCCGAGCAAGTTTTTTTGGGCGAAAAATGCCTTCAAACCAGAAGCGGAAAGTGCACTGCCTGGGAACAATAGACAATAAAGGACAACAAAACAAATCAGGGCCATAGCAGCGGACCGCAGGGAGCGACTGAATCCAATCGAATGGTGATGGGCCACGATGCACAGTGCAAGTATCAAAAATATCGATTGCGACAGGATTGCTTCCAAAGAAGCGGATGGCACCAATGACCAAAAGTAGCTTGCGATAACCAATCCCCAAAGTAACATGAGACTGAGTGAACCACCGATGATCTTGGCCAGTACTTTCAGGTTTGAAATCGATAAGGCCAGATAGGCCACCAGAACGAGTGCATACATAGGCTTTTTAAATGGCAAATTACCAATCAAGAAAACCAGAAAAGTAGCAGTCAGCAACCAGCGGGCCACGGTTTCACTTTTCGATATCCGCTCCAACATGGAACTTCGGACTGAAACGGTTCTGTTCATGTTAATAGTATTCATCGCACATGCCGTTTAATGTAGAATAATGTAGGGCCGAACAGGGCATAGATAACAAATCTGGTACGAATTTTAAAAAATAGGCGGGGTGTAAAAATTAGTCGCCGTAAATCGACTTCAATATCTACCGGCATCCTGCCGAGAGGATCCGTCGTTTGGTGTAGGCAACCACGAATTGCATATGCTAAATTAATTTTCAGGGCTTTGTTTGCAAAACTCGTATCTGGCGTTATCTTTCGATAAAATTCAACGAGGTTGATCGCGTAGTCTACTCTTTTATTCTGAGTTGCACCACCAGGATTAGTTCGGTAGTCATATAGAATACTCGGTAAGCTGAGAACGTTTTTAACGCATTTATAGACAGCAGAAAGTGTAAATATATCCTCACCGAAGTGCATGCCCACAGGAAACTGTATTTCGCTGAAGAACGTTCGTTTGATAACCCGCAAGAATGGATACCAAAGGCAAGCAGAAAAAACAGTATCCATGATCATATTGGTGGAGTGCTTGCCAAACTTTGTGTGGATGTAACAATGGTGGGCAAGAATCTCGCCATCCCGATTAATAGAGCTATATCCAAATTCTATTAAATCAGGTGATTCTGCCATTGCATTCATAATAGTTGACACATAGTTGTTTCTCACAAGGTCATCGGCGTCCACAAAGGCGACATAGTCACCCTGCGCCCGGTCCAATCCTACATTCCGGGCAGCACTGACACCTGTATTAGCTATGGACAGATAGATCATCTGGCCACTCGCAATGTGGCTATTAAAAAGCTCTATGATAATATGGTCACTATCATCCAGGGAACCGTCGTTAACAACAATAACTTCTACTTCTTCTGTCAGTTGGCTGGTGACAGAATGCAGGCAGGATGCAATATATTTTTCGCCGTTATAAACAGGAATAATGATGGAGAGCTTCTTGACCATCGCTAGATTCTTGCCTTCATCATGCTAATAGCCGTGCGAAATGTTCGTTTTGGTTGAGTGAAAATATCGGCTAAAGCATTGAGACCCATGATACCTATATGGCGGGTATCCTTAAATAAGAAGTAAATCATAAAATCTACAATGAGGTATGAGAGGACAAATACAAATGCACAGCCTTTCATGCCAATTCTGGATATCGCCAAGTAGTTGAAAATCAGTACAATAGGTGCCACGATAAGCATTTTAATCAATTCATATCTTGCAAGGCCAAGCGTGATAAGCAGCCTGGAATATAAAGTAGCTGGCAGAATAAATACCCAAGACCAGCAAACGATGGATAGCAATTCCGCACTTTCTTTGTAACGTACGCCGTATAGTATATTTATTATCAGTTCGGATGTTAAAAATACTATGATAGACATTAGCATGCCACAAGCAAAGTGAATGGAGAGTAACGATTTCACATACGCTTCGAAAGCTACCTTATCTTGTAGAAACTTACTGTCCATCTGCTTGTAAAAGGTGGCTACGAGTACATAGCCTATGAATGCGGCCTGTGGGATGATCCGTATAGACGCCGAATAGATACCAACCGTGCGCGGATCGAGTAAGTTGGACATCATGAGGATGTCCGACTGTGTGTATAAATAATAAAGCACGGTCGAGAAAAATAAAGGAGAGGCCTCGCGTACGCTTGCCGAAAGACGATGCACATTAAAATGCTTTACTTGAATAAGTTTTATGAAACCAGGTTGATTGATCGCGATTAATAAAATCAGGACTAGAGCTTGCATCGGCAAGTAAATCATCATGGTGTCAAAAGTAAAATCGAAGTGTGTACCAGCGATTAAATAGACGATGGACAACAGGCGTGAGGCGAGTGACGCCATTGCGACGGGTTTGGGCTCGTTCTTTGCCTGCATGTAGCTTTTGATGAACGTGACTTTAAGAAAAAGCGTGGTAATAACAACACTCGCGATGAGTAACTGGTCTCTTGAAAATTCATTGAAAAAAATATAATAGCAAATCACCAAAGTGACATAGATTATCCATCCACCGCACATACCTATCATAATACTTGAGATATACTCTGCGTCACAAGAATTGCGGTTAAGGTCTCTGATGACAAACTGCTCAAGACCGAGTGTCGCGAACACTATAAATATAGTGGAAACCGATTGCACTACACTGAATCTGGACAAGGCTTCAGGCCCAAAGTGACGTGCAATCAAAGAAATACTTATCAAGGAAAAAAGTAAAGCTGAAATACTTTCCGTAGAGTACAGAAGCATATTGACAAAGTTGCTAGCCTTGTCATCCCGGATCACCTTCATGAATTGGTTGTCCCGAAATAGCGCTTTCTTTGGGCCGCTGGCATGGCAGCATACCAGTCCCTGACAAATTCAGATATTTCTTTCATAGCAACCGCATCGTCCGCTTCAATAGTAGACACTCTCACGATCATTCCGTCTGGAATGAGTTTGTACTTTGCATAATCGAATGCAATTAGTTTTTTTTGCCACCTGCTCTGATAGACAAAGTCTCCTGCAGTAGTCCAATAAATAAGCGGTTCAATACGTTCACCATTTTGGGTCTTCAGATATTGCACGTTGATACGGTGGTTTGTATCAAGTTCCAATGTCATGCCACGTTGCTCTAAAATAGTGAAGCCTTGTGCTGGATAACAAAGATCTGGTTTATGCACGTCATGCCCGTCACTTTGGTCTTTGCCATAAGCAATGGAAAGCATTATTCGTTGGTTACTGTCATTTGCAAAGTTCTCAGCTAAGGTTTCGGTGTACAAATAGCTGAGAACAGCCTGCCGGGTCGGATCGACTACGGTTGCAATATCCATTGGAAGTTTTTTCCAATTTTGAATGACTGCGGGTAATTCGCTCGTTAGGCTCGCGCGTGGCGAGACCGTCGCCATATACGTGGGTGGTTTTGCCACGTACGCGCAAACAGATGCCACTACCATCAATAGCAGTAAAAAAAGGTTTTTGACGATGCGGCTCATGGTCTGCGGCGATACGCTTCAAAGGTTTGAAGCATCGTGTCAAACCCTATGATGAGAAGCAGCGCGCTCAAAAATAGCACCATGCCCGCAAAGCGGTGTGTAAAGCCTTGACCTGCAGCGTCGCCGCAGTGGTAGGTAATCAGGCTCAGCGTCATCACGCGTATGACGTTGGCAGAGAACGAGATCGGCACAATGAGCAGGGCCAGGCTGACGTTTCTGAAAACGGAATCGCGCCGGACCAGATTCAAATAAAGCAGGCCAAGAGCTTCCAGCGTGAGCAGGGTGTTCAGGCCTGCGCAGGCGTCAGCCACGAGTAGCATGTATTGGCCTATTTGCAGCATAACGCCGCTGCGACCGATCGGATAGCCGGCGGCATAAAGCACGTACTCAGCGACATAGGACACAGATGTCTTCATGGGCATCGTGACGGTGTCCACAACCCCGCTGGGAAGGGGCACCATAAACAACATGAAAAACAGCGCAAACCACTGAACTTTCAGTGCTGCTGTGCCCCGCTGCAGCAGCGCCAGGCCCGCTAGCAGCCAGATTGCTGAACCGATCTCGAACATCAAAATGCCCAGCGAGCGGCCTACCGCGTAAAGTAGCAGACCAAACACAAAGATGAGCGCGCCCCAATTGCTAGTGGTTTGGCCGCGCGCTGCAAGTTCCATCGCACCCCAGTTGCGGTGCAGTAGCCACAGACTTATACATAGCACGATGGGGCCATGCATTTGCTCTTCGCTGCTCCAGATGCCTTGAAACAAGTCGTACAAGCTGGGAACATACATCACTGCCAAACCGATGACGATGGGCAACCAGGGGATATGCCTTGTGAGAGTTGCAGTTTTGTATGGGTCGGAGGGACGGGCAGTCATGGTGTCGTAAGCACTTTTCCATTAGTTGCCCATGGTAACAAGTATGCCAAGGCAACAACCCATAACTTGAAGCCTTTCAACTATTTGAATTCTTGTAAAAGCGATTTCAGTTGAAAACTTGGCGGCTGGAATATTGTGGTATTGGTCTACTTTGCCGACAATCAAAAGACATCACAATAGTCCAATCGGACTAGGGGCTTCCTGGTCTTCTTTTGTCATTCAAACGGAATGCCGAGCCGTTGAAATGGAATTGGTTGCCCGGGCTGAACCTTCAACCGAATTGCGGTAACCTCCCAACCTTTCGAACGCAGGTGTGCCTCGAGCGCTGGCAAGAGCTGTTTGATTTTTGCAGCTGCGGCGTTGTTGGCCATCAGCAGGCACCACACGGAGCCTTCAATGGGGCCCGGTTGCACGCAGGAGCGCAGCGCGCCGGGTATCAGGGATTCAACCGATTTCAGCCGTTGCGCAGATTCCTGAGCGAGTTCGCACAACCGGCCTAACGTTTCGGACTCCCGGGTTGCCTGTAACAGTGTCATGGTGTGGTAGCGGCGGGTCATGGCCCCTTAAAAGGATTGGGTATGCAATTGATTATCACGGATGCGCGGTTCTCCAGATCCCACGCAATCCAGTTGAGCGGACTGCGCCTGCTGGTGGGGGGGCTGGGTTTGTCCCTGTGCCTGTTGCTGGTGTCTGCAGCGCTTTATCACTGGGTGTTTCTCAAGGGTGTGCGGGAAGACTGGCCGGTGATCAGCACGTTGGTGCGTATCGTGGTTCGTGACGAGGTGGCTCAGCGTGACCGCTTCATGCGCGAGAACATCGACGTCATGGCCAAGCGCCTGGGCGAGATGCAGGCAAAAATGCTGCAATTGGAATCACTGGGCGAACGGGTGTCGGGCCTGGCGGGCATCAACCCGGCCGATATCAAGGGCAAGGCGGGGCAGGGCGGCATTTTGGTTTCTCCACGCAGCCTCTCTATGGAAGAACTGCAAGCGGCGCTGGGTGATCTGGATCACATCGCCAGCCAGCACACCGATGTGATGACGGTGATTGAGTCGCGCCTCTTCGAGCAGAAGGTCAAGAAACTGATGGTGCCCACCGCGCAACCGGTCAAGGATGGGACTCTTGGCTCCACCTTTGGTTGGCGCATCGACCCCTTCACCGGCCGCACGGCCTTGCATACCGGGCTGGATTTTGCCGCTGAAGTGGGTACGCCAATACTTGCTGCTGCGGGCGGTGTGGTGGTGTCGCAGGAGTTCCACCCGCAGTACGGCAACATGATCGAGGTGGATCATGGCAACGACCTCATTACCCGCTATGCCCATTCTTCCCGCGTGCTCGTCAAAAAGGGCGATTTGGTCAAGCGCGGCCAGATAATTGCCGAAGTCGGGAATACGGGGCGTTCCACCGGCCCCCATCTGCACTTTGAAGTGCTGGCGCAACAGGTGCCGCAGGACCCGCAAAAATTCCTGAATGCAGGTAGCAACATGCCAATGCCCAAGCTTGCGTTAGGCGGTGTGCGGCAAACTGTGGCGGTCAAAGCTGCGGCTTCGCCACTTCCGGCAGCGTCCGCCTCGGGATCCTAGTCCTGTCGACGTTAAAATCTGCGCTTTAGCAGGCTGTGCAAGCCGCGGGCGCCTTGGCGCTTGCCTTTTGCCGGATTGCCCTCACTTCACCTTGATTAGAAAAAGGACTGTGCTGTTCTGTTCTCCCGCTTTGGGAAACAGGCCAGTCTTGTTTGCATGGCCACCAATATTCTTACCAAAATCTTCGGAAGTCGTAACGACCGTCTGCTCAAACAATACCGTTCTGTGGTGACCCGCATCAATGCGCTGGAGCCTGAGTTCGAAAAGCTGACCGACGAGGCCCTCAAAGCCAAAACCCAGGAATTCAAGACCCGGGTGGCCAATGGCGAAACGCTGGATGCCATATTGCCCGAGGCCTTTGCCGTGGTACGCGAGGGCTCCAAGCGCATCATGAAGATGCGCCACTTTGATGTGCAGATGCTGGGTGGTATGTCGCTGCATAACGGCAAGATTTCTGAAATGGGCACGGGTGAAGGCAAGACGCTCACCAGTACCCTGCCGGTGTACCTGAATGCCCTGACCGACAAGGGTGTTCACGTGGTGACGGTGAATGATTACCTGGCCAGCCGTGATGCGCGTTGGATGGGCCGCCTCTACAACTTTCTGGGTCTTACGGTCGGTATCAACCTGCCGCAGGCACCACGGGAGGAAAAACAGGCCGCTTACCGCGCCGACATCACCTACGGCACCAACAACGAATACGGCTTCGACTATCTGCGCGACAACATGGTGCATGAAGTGGCAGACCGGGTGCAGCGCGGGCTGAACTTTGCCATCGTCGATGAGGTGGACTCCATCCTGATCGACGAGGCGCGCACGCCGCTGATCATCAGCGGACAGGCGGAAGACCATACCGACCTGTATCTGGCCATCAACAAGGTGGTGCCCTTGATGAGCAAGCAGGAGGGTGAGGCCGACCCGCATACTGGCGAAGGCATCACCAAGCCAGGTGACTTCACCGTGGACGAAAAATCCCATCAGGTCTATCTGACCGAAGCCGGGCACGAGAACGCAGAGCGCATTCTGTCCGGGCTGGGGTTGATTGCCGAGGGTGCCTCCCTCTACGACCCGGCCAACATCGCGCTGATGCACCACCTGTATGCCGCTTTGCGTGCCAACCACCTCTACCACCGCGACCAGCATTACGTGGTGCAAGAGGGCGAGATCGTCATCGTTGACGAGTTCACCGGCCGCCTGATGACGGGCCGGCGCTGGAGCGACGGCCTGCACCAGGCCGTGGAGGCCAAAGAAGGCGTGGAGATCCAGGCCGAAAACCAGACCCTGGCCTCCATCACCTTCCAGAACTACTTCCGCCTGTACGGCAAGCTGGCCGGCATGACCGGCACGGCCGACACCGAAGCCTACGAGTTCCAGGAAATCTACGGCCTGGAAACGGTGGTGATTCCGCCTAACCGCAAGAGCCGCCGCGAAGACCAGCTGGACCGCGTCTACAAGACCACGCGCGAAAAGTACGAGGCTGCCATCAAGGACATCCGCGAATGTTACGAACGCGGTCAGCCGGTGCTGGTGGGTACCACCTCAATCGAAAACTCTGAAATCATTGCCACGCTGCTGGAAAAGGACAAACTGCCGCACCAGGTGCTCAATGCCAAGCAGCACGCCCGCGAGGCCGACATCGTGGCCCAGGCCGGTCGCGCCAAGATGATCACCATTGCCACCAATATGGCCGGTCGGGGTACCGACATTGTGCTGGGCGGCAGCATCCAGAAAACCATAGAGGATGTGGAAGCGGACGCGTCACTGGACGAGGCCGCCAAGCAGGCCGCCATTGCCCAGATCCGTGCCGACTGGACGCGCGACCACGAAGCCGTCAAGGCACTGGGTGGCCTGCGCATCATCGCCACCGAGCGCCATGAGTCGCGCCGTATTGACAACCAGTTGCGTGGCCGCTCCGGGCGCCAGGGTGATCCCGGTTCATCGCGCTTTTACCTGAGCCTGGATGACGCGCTGATGCGCATCTTTGCCGGTGACCGCGTCAAGGCCATCATGGACCGTCTGAAAATGCCCGATGGCGAAGCCATCGAAGCCGGCATCGTGACGCGCAGCATCGAGAGTGCCCAACGCAAGGTGGAAGCGCGCAACTTCGACATGCGCAAGCAGTTGCTGGAATACGACGACGTATCCAACGACCAGCGAAAGGTGATCTACCAGCAGCGCAACGCCATTCTGGACGCCCAAAGTCTGAGCGCCCAGATTGCTTCACTGCGCGAAGGTTGTTTCCAGGACCTGGTGCGCATGTATGTGCCGCAGGAGTCGGTGGAAGAGCAGTGGGACATTGCCAGTCTGCAAAAAGTGCTGGCCGACGAGTGGCAGATGGAGTTGGACCTGAAAACGCAAATCGAACAGGCCAGCGCGATTACCGATGAAGAAGTGTTGCATACCGTCGCTACCAAGGCAGACGACGCCTTTAATGCCAAGGTGGCCTTGGTGGGCGAAGCCAACTTCACCCAGTTTGAACGCATGGTGCTGTTGCAAAGCATCGACACGCACTGGCGCGACCACCTCAGCGCGCTGGACTACCTGCGCCAGGGTATCCACCTGCGCGGCTATGCGCAAAAGCAGCCCAAGCAGGAATACAAGCGCGAAGCCTTCGAGTTGTTCGGGCAGTTGCTGGACTCGGTCAAAAACGATGTCACCAAGGTGCTGATGACGGTGAAGATCCAGTCGGCCGAGCAGATTGACGAAGCGGCGCAAGCCCTGGAAGCGCGTGCCGACGCGATTGCCAACGTCACCTATTCCGCACCGACCGAGACCGGTGAGGTTGAAACCATAGTGGATGCAGAAACCGTGGGCTTGGCCAAGTCCGCAACAGCCTCCGCAGCGGCTGCAGCCGCCGCCAGCATGGCGCGGGTGGGCCGTAACGACCCTTGCCCTTGCGGTAGCGGCAAGAAGTACAAACTGTGCCACGGCAAACTCGCCTGAAAGTAAACCATGCCCGTTAACCTGCCCCTGCCGATTGCGGACACTCTCTATGCCATTGACGGAGTGCGCATTGGCGTGACCGAAGCCGGCATACGCAAAGCCAACCGCAAAGACTTGACGGTGGTGCTGATCGATGCCGGCTCCAGCGTGTCCGGCGTCTTCACCTCGAACCGCTTTTGCGCCGCGCCGGTGCAGCTGTGCCGTGAGCACCTGGCCACGGGTCAGGCGATGCGCGCCATGGTGATCAACACGGGCAATGCCAATGCGGGCACCGGTGTGGACGGTCTGAACCGCGCGCGCAGCACCTGCGCAGCCCTTGCCAAACGTCTGGGGATTGAGGCCACGCAAGTGTTGCCCTTCTCGACCGGCGTGATCATGGAGACGTTGCCGATTGAACGGATTGAAGCCGGTCTGGACGCAGCCATTGCCGACGCCCATGCAGGCCACTGGTTGAAGGCGGCGGAAGGCATCATGACCACCGACACCCAACCCAAGGCCTTTGGTGTGCAGGGCATGGTAGGTGGCAAGTGGGTCAGCGTGTCCGGCATCAGCAAGGGCGCGGGCATGATTCGCCCCAATATGGCCACCATGCTGGGTTTTATCGCCACCGATGCCTGCGTCGATCAGTCCGTGATGAAGCAGTTGTCCTTGGAACTTGCCGAAGGCTCGTTCAACCGTGTGACGGTGGACGGTGATACCTCCACGAACGACTCTCTGGTGGTGATTGCCAGTAACAAGGCGGGCAATGCGGTGGTGGACTCATTGGCTTCTGCCGATGGCCAGGCACTGAAGAGCCTGATGCTGGAGGTGGCACGCAAGCTGGCCCAGGCGATTGTGCGTGACGGCGAAGGCGCCACCAAATTTATCAGCGTGGTGGTGCAGGGCGGGCGTGACGCCGAAGAATGCCGCAAGGTAGCCTATGCCATTGCCCATTCGCCCCTGGTCAAGACCGCGTTCTATGCGTCGGATCCCAACCTCGGCCGCATTCTGGCCGCCGTGGGTTATGCCGGTATTGAGGATCTGGACCAGACCGGCATCGAGCTCTTCCTGGATGACGTGCATGTGGCCACACAAGGTGGACGCAACCCGGCCTACCGTGAAGAAGACGGTCAGCGCGTCATGAAGCAGGCTGAAATCACCGTGCGCGTGGAACTGGGCCGCGGTGATGCAGCACAGACCGTGTGGACCTGCGACTTCAGCCACGAGTACGTCACGATCAACGCAGATTATCGGAGTTGAACACCCCCTTCCAGCCTCACTGCGTGTAGTCTGTTCCCCCCTTGCAGGGGGCAACACCAGTGGCCCGGCAAAGCCGGTTCCACGGTGTTCCTGAGTTTTGAACCTGTCGCTCCGGATGCTTGATATGAACGAAAAGATAGAACAATTTCTGGCGCGGGCCGAGCTATTTATGGCACGGGTCGAGGCTTCTCTGCCGCATGGCCTGTCCGAGCCGGACTGGAACGAATCCATCGCCTTTCGCTACCGCCGCCGCTCCTCCGGCCAGGGTGTGATTTCGGCGGTGCACCATGTGGGCGCCATGCGTCTGTCGGACCTGATCGACATCGACCAGCAAAAGGAAAAAATCCAGCGCAACACGGCCCAGTTCGTGCGCGGTGCTACGGCCAACAATGTGTTGCTGACCGGCGCACGGGGCACCGGCAAGTCTTCCCTGATTCGCGCCTGCCTGCACACCTATGCCGCACAGGGTCTGCGTCTGATCGAGGTGGATAAGGCCGATCTGGTGGACCTGCCGGACATTGTGGACCTGGTGGCCAAGCGCCCGGAAAAGTTCATTGTGTTTTGCGATGACCTGAGCTTCGATGAGGGCGAGCCCGGCTACAAGGCCTTGAAGTCGGTGCTGGACGGCTCAGTCGCTGCAGCCACGGCCAATGTGCTGGTCTATGCCACCAGCAACCGCCGCCATTTGCTGCCCGAATACATGTCCGAGAATCTGACCTACACCCATACCCCCGAGGGCGAGGTACATCCGGGCGAAGTGGTGGAAGAAAAGATATCGCTGTCCGAACGTTTTGGCCTGTGGGTCAGCTTCTATCCCTTTACGCAGGATGAATACCTGCACATCGCAGCCCAGTGGCTGCAGGTGCTGGGCGTGTCGACCAGCGAAATCGAGGCTGCACGTCCGGATGCCCTGCTGTGGGCATTGGAGCGCGGTTCGCGCAGCGGCCGCGTGGCCCGGCAATTCGCCCAGGACTACGCCGGGCGCAAGACCTCTCTGGAATGAGTGCCGCGCCCGGTCACCCCAAGCCCACCCTGATGGCCGACGCCCATGCCGCGCGCGTGGGTGGTCCGGACCGCCCCGTCACGGAAGTGGCTGTGGGCGTACTGGTGCGTGTGGATGGTGCCTTTTTGCTAACCTCACGTCCCGTGGGCAAGGTGTATGCCGGGTATTGGGAATTTCCCGGCGGAAAGCTCGAAGCGGGAGAGTCGGTGGAACAGGCCTTGCGCCGTGAGTTGCACGAAGAACTCGGCATCACCATCGGTGCTGTTACGCCCTGGCATGTCGAAATGGTGGATTACCCGCACGCGCTGGTAAGGCTGCATTTCTGCAAGGTGTTCGACTGGACGGGTGAACTGCAGATGCGGGAGGCGCAAGAATTTTGCTGGGAACAGTTGCCGGTCCAGGTGCAGCCTGTGCTTCCGGGCACGGTGCCGGTGCTGGCCTGGTTCGCGCAAGAGCGTGGTTTTGTCGCCGCTACCCACCAGGCCGAGAGCGCAGGCTGAAACGCCGCTTTACCGCCGCCTTCTTCACTGCAATTTGGGGTCGCCGAACAAGCCATCTTCCGGCGGCGCTTCGGTTGGTACCCGAAAGGCTTCGCTGGCCCAGGCACCAAAGTCCATGTTCTTGCAGCGCTCGCTGCAAAAAGGCCGGAACGGGTTGCTGGCAGCGTACACACTGTCTCCGCCACACGCCGGGCAGCGAACGATTTTTGTCGGGATGGAGGTCTCCATGCGTCGGCTACTTCCCGCTCAAGAGCACAGTGCGATTTCGAAGGCGCCGTCTTCCAATGCCGGATGCATTTTGTCGTCTGCATCCATGCGCATGAGTCGGATGGACACCATCAGGCGGTTGCCACTGATTTCGGGAATCAATTGCAAACCCGGGTCCATTGCCATGCGCATGAGTTGAAAGGTGCGGCCCTGCGGCAGGTTTTGCTGAAACTGGCCCGCTGTAGCCACCACTTTTTGTGGGGCGCCAGAGTCGCGCAGCATCTTGAGCAGCAAATGGATGGAGTCTGCCAGCGGTGCCATTGTTGAAAACCAGCGGTGCAAGTCCGTGGTCCGGGCACCGGCGCTGCGGTGCTGCCAGGAAAAATAGGCGGGCAGGTCAAATCCGCAGGTTCCGCCCGGAATGCCGATACGGCTGCGGATGCCCATCAGCCAGTCGTTCTCGGTGAGTGCCTGGCCGGCCTTGCCGGTGGTTGCGTTCAAGCCTTCAAAGCAGCCTTCGACCTGAGCGATCACCTTGTCCAGAACGCCTTCGGCGATGGCCGGGTTACCGCGATAGCCGTTGAGCACCTGTTTTTGCTTGTCCAAGTCTTTGAGTACATCGGATTTCAGATCGGCGCGTGCCCCAACTTCCATGATTTCAAAGATGGTGGCCAGGGCAAAGTGGTGGTCCAGCGGCGTGTCGCGCGACACCAGGGTGGATAGACGCAAAAACAGATGTTCAAGCCGCAGATAAGTGCGAATGCGTTCGTTAAAGGGATATTCGTAGAGAATCACGCTGTGCTTTCGGGTGGCCGCATCATAGCCCGAACTGCTGTCCTATTTCCCGCACCACGGCCGCCAAGTCCTGCAAAGAAAGGACATCGTTGAACAGCACGGTGTCCGCGGCGGCCAGGCGCCGGCCTCGACTGGCCTGCGCGGCCATGATTTTTTCCACCTCGTCCGCGCGCAAGCCGCTGCGGGCAGCGACCCGGCTGATCTGGGTGGCCGGCAGGCAGTCCACCACCAGAACGCGCTGCAGGGTCTTGCGCCAGTGCGCAGACTCCACCAGCAAGGGGATGTCAAATACCAGACAAGTCTTTCCGGCGTGGGTCAGTGCGTGTGCCTGCGCCGCAATCTGCTGTCCCACCAGGGGGTGGATGATGGATTCCAGGCGGGACTTTGCCTGCGGGTCGCTGAACACCTCCTGGCGCATACGGTTCCGGTTGAGCGCTCCATCGCCGCCAATAAAGCTTGCACCAAACTGCGCCTGAATCAGCGGGATGGCCGCGCCCCCGGCGGCTGTCGTGGCGCGGGAAATGGCATCGGCATCAATGACGCCCGCGCCCAGATCAGCCAGCATGCCGGCGACGGTGCTTTTGCCGCTGCCAATGCCGCCGGTCAAACCCAGTCGCAACGGCGAGCGGGTCACCTCAAAGTCCCATGACCTGGCGCAGTGCCTGGGGGCCCAACACCAATGCACTGAAGCCCGCACCTGCCAAAAACGGCCCGAAGGGCACATAGCCACCTTCGCGCAGGCTGGCGTTGAACTTCATGGCCGCGCCGATCACCGCACCTATCACGGAGGCGATCAGGATGAGGGGGATGAGCGTCTGCCAGCCAAACCAGGCGCCCAAAGCGGCAAAGAGCTTGAAGTCGCCAAAGCCCATGCCCTCTTTGCCGGTTGCGAGTTTGAATCCCCAGTACACCAACCACAAGGACATATAGCCGGCCACCGCACCCCATAGTGCGTCGTACAGGGTGACGGGAATCCAGTGCAATGCTGCGGCGATCATCCCCAGCCAGAGCAGTGGCAGGGTGAGATCGTCCGGCAACAAGGTGGTATCCCAGTCAATCAAGGCCAGGGTCAGCAGGAGGGCACAGAACGCACACCAGGCATAGCCGGTCGCGTTGGCACCGTGCGTCCAGATGCAATAAAAAAACAGTGAAGCGAGTGCCGCTTCCACCAGCGGGTAACGGGCACTGATGGGTGCTTTGCAGGCAGCGCATTTGCCACCCAGCGCGAGATAGCTCAGCACCGGTATGTTTTCATACCAGGCAATCGGGTGCGTGCAGTGCGGGCAACGCGAGCGTGGCACCATGAGGTTAAAAGGTTCCTGCTCGGGGGCTTCCTGGCCTGCCATCTCTGCAGCGTCCTGCTGCCACTGGCGCTCCATCATCTTGGGCAGACGGTACACCACGACATTTAAAAAACTGCCGAACAGCAACCCGAACAATCCATACAGGCTGGCGTCCAGCCATTGCACACCGTAAGCCATCACACTACTTGCCCCAATTTAAAGATTGGAAGGTACATGGCCACCACGATACCCCCAATGACAGTACCCAGCACCACGATGATGATGGGCTCCATGAGGCTGGAAATGCCTGCCACCATGTCGTCCACCTCCGCTTCGTAAAAGTCGGCGCATTTTCCCAGCATGTGGTCAATCGAGCCGGACTCTTCCCCGATGGCGCACATCTGCAGCACCATGGAGGGAAACAAGTTCGCATTGGTCATGGCCGCCGTCAGTGCGGTGCCGGTGGAGACTTCCTGCTGAATCCGCTGCGTGGCTTGGAGGTAGACAATATTGCCAGCCGCGCCACCCACTGAGTCCAGCGCTTCCACCAGCGGCACGCCGGCTGCGAACATAGTGGAGAGCGTGCGCGTCCAGCGCGCGATGCAGGATTTCTCCACCAGGGAACCAAAGATCGGCAATTTGCGCAGGAGGCGGTCCATGAACGCTTGCACCTTTTCATCGCGCTTCCACGACTGCAGAAAGAAGTACACCCCCCCACCGATGCCACCAAAGATCAGGTACCAGTAGTTCACAAAGAACTGGCTCATGGCAATCACCATCAACGTCGGTCCAGGCAACTCGCCGCCAAACGAGGTGAATACCTGCTTGAAGGCAGGCACCACAAAAATCATGATCACTGCCACCACCACAAACGCCACGATCAGCACGGTGATGGGGTACATCAGCGCTGATTTGATCTTGGACTTGATGGCCTCGGTCTTCTCCATGTAGACCGCCAAGCGGTCCAGCAACTGGTCCAGGATGCCGGCCGACTCACCGGCCTCAATCAGGTTGCAATACAGGTTGTCGAAGTAAATCGGGTATTTGCGGAACGCCGTGCTGAGGGATGTGCCGGTTTCCACGTCGTTGCGGATGTCATTGAGCAGCTTGGTCACGCTGGGGTTGGGGTTGCCCCGTCCCACAATATCAAAGGCTTGTAGCAAGGGCACGCCGGCCTTCATCATGGTGGCTAACTGCCGGGTAAAGATGGCCAGATCTTTGGGCTTGATTGATTTGCCAGAACGCATGCGGCGTCTTTTGATCTTGCCAGGCGCTACACCCTGGCGCCGCAAGGCCGACTTGACCTGGTTTTCGCCATTGGCGCGCATCTCCCCGCGCACCTGTTTGCCGCTCCTGTCCCTGCCATCCCATTCGAAAACGGCTTCCTTGTTGCCAACCGCTTTAGCCGTAGTCCTCGCCATAGGTTCCCTTGGGTTGTGCCTTATTCGTTAGTCACAGCCAGGACTTCTTCCAGCGAAGTCAGTCCCCTTTGTACTTTTCTCAGGCCGGATTGTCTCAGGGAACGTACGCCCTCGCGTTGCGACTGCGCCGCAATATCCAGCGCGCTGCCCTCGGCCAGGATGATGCGCTGAATCGCTTCGGTGACCGGCATCACCTGGTAAATGCCAACGCGGCCCTTGTAGCCCAGATTGCAAGCGGAGCAACCCACCGGCCGGTAGGGCTTCCAGCTGCCGTCTAGCATGTCGTCGGTAAAGCCTGCGTCCAGCAGGGCCTGTTTCGGAATGTCTGTGGGCTGTCGGCAGCCCACGCAGAGCCTGCGGGCCAGACGTTGGGCCGTGATCAGGATCACGCTGGAGGCAATGTTGAAAGGCGCAATGCCCATATTGCGCATGCGTTCAAGGGTCGAGGGCGCATCGTTGGTGTGCAGCGTGGACAGCACCAAGTGGCCGGTTTGTGCTGCCTTGACAGCGATGTCGGCGGTTTCCAGATCCCGTATTTCACCGATCATGATGATGTCAGGGTCCTGGCGCATAAAGGACTTCATGGCCAATGCAAAGGTCAAGCCGGCGCGTTCATTCACATTGACCTGGTTCACTCCCGGTAAATTGATTTCCGACGGGTCTTCTGCCGTTGCGATGTTGACGCCTGGCTGGTTCAACAGGTTTAGGCAGGTGTAAAGAGACACGGTCTTGCCCGAGCCGGTAGGCCCGGTGACCAGAATCATGCCGTAGGGACGACCAATGGCTTTGAGCAGGCGCTCTTTCTCATCGGCTTCGTAGCCCAGTGCATCGATACCGAGCTTTGCGCTGGCGGGGTCCAGAATCCGGATCACAATTTTTTCGCCGAACAAAGTGGGCAGGGTACTGACACGGAAATCGATCACCCGTTCGGGGCCGACCTTGAGCTTCATGCGCCCGTCCTGCGGTACCCGCTTCTCCGAGATGTCCATGCGCGATATGACCTTGATGCGGGAGGCCAGTTTGTCCTTGATGGCCACCGGCGGACTGGCAATTTCGCGCAACTGGCCGTCAATACGAAACCGCACCCGGTAGGTGTGCTCATAGGGCTCAAAGTGCAGGTCGGATGCCCGCATGCTGAAGGCGTCCAGCAGCATCTTCTGCAAAAAACGCACCACCGGTGCGTCTTCCACCTCGGCTGCGGCTTGCGATGTTTCCATCGACGTATCCGACGCATGTTCGTCGAACTCAAAGTCGCCGCCAATGATGTCTTCCACGGCCTCGGTGGCTGAAACCGCGTTGGCCTCCACCATCTTGGAAAGCTTGTCGTATTCCGCGATGATCCAGTCCACACCCATCTGGGTCGAGAACTTGATTTTCTCAGCAGCGCGCTGATCCGAAGGGTCGGCTGTGGCCACAATCAGCCGGTTGTTGCGTTTGCTGAGGACGACCAGGCGGTAATCCTGGCAGGTCTTGTTGTCCAGCAGCCCTTTGGGTAAACGCTGCGGGTCTATGGCATCCAGATTGACCAGGGGTGCGGCAAAAGCCTGGGACAGGGTGTGCGCCAGATCAGACGCCGAAACGATGCCGGAACCCACCAGTTCGGAGATGAAGCTGGTCTTGTGGGCAATGGACCTGCCGTAGATTTCTTCAGCGGCCTTTTGCTCCAGCTTGCCAGCCACAACCATGGCGCGTCCCAAACCGGGAAGGGCGATTGCACTTGCGTCTTGAAGGAGGGAGTCGAGTGGGGCGGCCATGGGTTAAAGCATATCCGTTGCGTGGCAGGTGGAGCAACCTATCGCTGATTGCCCCGTGCAAGTGAAATCGAATGCCGCTTTTGTCTTGGGCTTGGGCAGTTCCCTGCGGTGCGGCATTAGCCTTTGATGTCTGTAAAAGCGGCGCCTGCCTGGTCCTTTGCCGACAACGTCGGGGCTTGTCCCAGATCTGGCCAATGGATGGCCAGCGTTGCATCATTCCAGGCGATGCAGCGCTCGTGCGCGGGTGCGTAGTATTCGGTGGTCTTGTACAGGAACTCTGCGGTTTCCGACAGCACCAGAAAGCCATGTGCCAGCCCGGCCGGTATCCACAACTGGCGCTTGTTTTCTGCGCTCAACATTTCTCCCACCCACTGCCCGAATGTGGGGGAATCCGGTCGGATGTCCACCGCCACATCGAACACGGCACCCTGGGTCACCCGCACCAGTTTGCCCTGGGCTTTTTCCACCTGGTAGTGCAGGCCGCGCAGCACGCCTTGGGCGGACTTGGAGTGGTTGTCCTGCAAAAAGCTCGTCTTCACGCCGGTGGCTTGCTCAAACACTTCCTGGTTAAAGCTCTCGAAAAAGAAACCGCGCGCGTCGCCAAACACCTGGGGCTCCAGCAGCAGCACGTCTGCAATGCGGGTGGGGGTGGCTTTCATCCGTACACCGCTTCCTTCAAGAGGCGCAGCAGATATTGCCCATAACCCGACTTGGCCAGTGGCTTGGCCAGGGCCTCCAACTGCGCGTTGTCGATCCAGCCGTGGCGCCACACCACCTCTTCCGGCGCGGCCACTTTCAGGCCCTGGCGGTGCTCAATGGTGTAAATGAACTGGCTGGCTTCCATCATGGATTCGTGGGTGCCGGTGTCCAGCCAGGCATAGCCGCGGCCCATGGTCTGCACATCCATTTGCCCACGCTCCAGGTACATGCGGTTCAGGTCGGTAATCTCCAACTCGCCGCGCGCGCTGGGCTTGACCTGTTTGGCCAACTCCACCACCTGGCTGTCGTAAAAGTACAGGCCGGTGACGGCGTAGCGGCTCTTGGGAACGCTGGGCTTTTCTTCCAGGCTGATGGCTTTGCCTTCCGGGTTGAACTCCACCACGCCATAGCGTTCGGGGTCGTTCACCGCATAGGCAAACACGGTCGCCCCTGTGGTTTGCTGGCTGGCGCTTTGTAGCAGCGTGGCAAAGTCATGGCCGTAAAAAATGTTGTCGCCCAGCACCAGGGCGCTGGGGGCGCCGTCCAGAAATTGCTCGCCAATCAAAAAGGCCTGCGCCAAGCCATCGGGCGAGGGCTGCACCGCGTATTCGATGCGAATGCCCCACTGGCTGCCGTCGCCCAACAGTTGCTCAAAGCGTGGCGTGTCCTGCGGCGTGGAGATGACCAGAATTTCGCGGATGCCAGCCAACAGCAAGGTGGTCAGCGGGTAGTAAATCATGGGCTTGTCGTAAATGGGCAGCAGCTGTTTGCTGACCACTTGCGTTGCCGGATACAGCCGGGTGCCGGAGCCCCCGGCCAGGATGATGCCTTTGCGTTGTGGTGCTGCGGCTTTGGAGTCCGTCGTCATGTTGATTGTTTCCCTGTAATTTCTGTCAGCATACGCGCCACGCCACGCTGCCAGTGCGGCAGCGTCAGACCAAAGGCTTCCTGGAGCTTGGTGGTATCGAGGCGCGAGTTCAGCGGCCGCCGGGCCGGTGTGGGGTAGCTGGCGGTGCGGGTGGCGGCTACCTGGTCCGGTCCGGCCTTCAGTTCCCAGCCCAATGCCTGCGCGGTTTGCAGCACAAACCGGGCATAACCATGCCAATTGGTCTCGCCACCTGCCACGCAGTGGTACAGGCCGGCCAGTTCCGGCTTGACTATCGCCGCGCGAATCACGTGCGCTGTGACATCGGCCAGCAGTTCGGCTGAGGTAGGGGCGCCAAACTGGTCGTCAATCACGGTGAGGGTTTCACGCTCGGAGGCCAGGCGCAGCATGGTCTTGGCGAAGTTGCCGCCGCGTGCGGCATAGACCCAGCTGGTGCGCAGCGTGATGTGCTTCGGGTTGGTCGCCACGGCCTGCTCACCTTCCAGCTTGGTCTGGCCGTAGAGGCTCAAGGGGCCCGTTGCGTCTGTCTCCCGCCAGGGCGCACTGCCGCTGCCATCAAACACATAGTCGGTGGAATAGTGCACCAGCCAAGCGTTGAGCTTGATGGCTTCCGCGGCCAGCACCGCAGGCGCCAGGGCATTCAGGCTGCGGGCAAATTCGGGCTCGCTCTCGGCCTTGTCCACGGCCGTGTGGGCTGCGGCGTTGACGATGACGTCGGGCTTGACCGCCTGCACCGTGGCCGCCAGACCGGCGAGGTCACTAAAGCTGCCACACAGGCCCTGCGGGTTGTGCGCGCTGTCGGAGTCCAGCGCAATCACCTCACCCAGGACCGAGAGACTGCGCTGCAGTTCCCAGCCGACCTGGCCGCCGCGTCCAAACAGCAGAATCTTCATGCGGCAACGGCGCTGGTCGCGCTTTCACCATACTGCTTGCTGACCCAGTCGCGATAACCACCGCTTTGCACATTGGCCACCCATTCGGGGTTGTCCAGGTACCACTGCACGGTCTTGCGGATGCCGGTGTCAAAGGTTTCAGCCGGCTTCCAGCCCAATTCCTTTTCGATCTTGGAAGCATCGATGGCGTAGCGCCGGTCGTGTCCGGGGCGGTCGGTGACGTAGGTGATCTGGTCTTTGTAGGGCTTGCCGTCGGCGCGGGGCTTGAGTTCATCCAGCAAGGCGCAGACCGTGTGTACGATTTCCAGGTTGGGCTTTTCGTTCCAGCCGCCCACGTTGTAGGTCTCACCCAAGGCGCCGGCTTCGAGCACGCGGCGTATGGCGCTGCAATGGTCTTTGACGTACAGCCAGTCGCGGATCTGCTGGCCGTCCCCATACACAGGCAAGGGCTTGCCGGCCTGCGCGTTGACGATGATCAGCGGGATCAGCTTTTCCGGAAAGTGAAAGGGGCCATAGTTGTTGGAGCAGTTGGTGGTGAGTACCGGCAAGCCATAGGTGTGGTGGTAGGCGCGCACCAGGTGGTCGCTGGCGGCTTTGCTGGCCGAGTAGGGGCTGTTGGGCTCGTAGCGGTTGGTCTCGCTAAAGGCCGGGTCGGTCCGGGAGAGCGAGCCGTAAACCTCGTCGGTGGAGACGTGCAGGAAGCGGAAGGTGGCTTTGGCCGCCACATCCAGACCGCCCCAGTAAGCGCGCACGGCTTCGAGCAGGTTGAAGGTGCCCACGATATTGGTCTGTATGAATTCGCCAGGCCCCGAGATGCTGCGGTCCACATGGCTTTCTGCTGCAAAGTTGAGCACGGCGCGGGGTTGGTGTCGGGCTAGCAAGGAGGCAAGCAATACCGGGTCGCCGATATCACCCTGCACAAAGGTGTGGCGGGTGTCGCCTGCCAAGGACGCCAGATTCTGGAGATTGCCGGCGTAAGTGAGCTTGTCCAAGTTGACGATCGTCTCATCCGAGCCAGCCAGCCAGTCCAAAACAAAATTGCTGCCGATGAAGCCCGCGCCGCCCGTCACAAGAATCGTCATAGTCGCCTTCCCAAAAAATTACAGCCGCATTGTCGCCCATGCGCGCTGGTGTTTCTGTCCGGGCCTTGTGTCAAAGGGGCTGTAGAGCCCCGTGGTTGAAGGTAGCCGGGGCGGTTGGGTCTGCGTCTGTCGTGCTTTCCGGTGTTCTCACTGTGTATGCCGCCAAGAAACTGCCGTCCACCATGCATGTACCCGTCGTGTGGTGGGCGTCTATAAATGAAGTATTAATTTGTTAATATACAATTAAGATGATTTTTATGCATTAAATTTATAAAAAAGGATAATTTAAAAATGACAAAATTACTTTTTTCAGTGTATGCATTTTGTATGCTTCTTGCCGGGTGCGTTATGGTTCCGGGTCCCGGCGCGCAGGAGGGTGCTGTACCTCCCAGGCTCTTGGTCAAAGACAACGTGAAAACATGGGACAACGCCGGGAGTTTCGGGCCGGTGCCCGTGGCCTTGGTGGACAAGGGTGCTGCAACTTGTGCGACGCTGAATACCCCGGGAGTCAAATACGTTGCTACGGGGTATCACTCCAAAGCGCGGGACATAGACGGCAAGCCCTTCGCAGAGGGCGGTTACTACTGCACGCGTCAGTAAGTTGGTCATCAACGCCATCCATGAAAAAGCCCCTGCGAAGGGGCTTTTTCATGGACCCTGCGCTTGCAGTTTTTATGGCATGCGCAGCATTTACTCAAATTTTTGGTCGGGGTGAGAGGATTCGAACCTCCGATCTCTTCGTCCCGAACGAAGCGCCTTACCGGACTAGGCCACACCCCGCGGTGCTCTCTTAGGTTGCAATCAGTGATTGCGCTCTAATAATTGGGACGCTAATTGTATCAAACACTCGGTGTGCGGCCCCGCCGGCAGACGTTGGGTTGCGCCAATGGCACGCAAGGCTTCCTGGCGCGCAGCACTGCGGGCTATGTCCAGTGCGCCGGTGCTTTTTACGATTGTCACGATCTGCTCCAGCATGCTCAGGTCGCCGGTTTCAATGGCCAGCTTGATGACGGCCGCTTCCTCTGCATTGCCACGCTGCATGGCCGCGATCAAGGGCAGGGTGGCCTTACCTTCGCGCAAATCATCGCCCACGCTCTTGCCCATGACGGCAGCGTCGCCGGCATAGTCGAGTACATCGTCGATGACCTGAAAGGCGGTGCCCAGGGCCTGACCGTATTCAGCACAAACTTCTTCGATTTCTGGTGTGGCTTGGGCCAGGATGGCGCCCACTCGGGCGCTTGCTTCAAACAATTTCGCAGTTTTGGAGCGGATCACCTGCAGGTAGCCGGCCTCGTCCAGTTCGGCGTTGTGCATGTTCATCAACTGCATGACTTCACCTTCGGCGATCACATTGGTGGCATCGGCCAGCACTTGCATGATGCGCATACTTTGGGCGTCCACCATCATCTGGAAAGCACGTGAATACAGGAAGTCGCCCACCAGTACGCTCGCCGGGTTGCCAAATGTTGCGTTGGCGGTGGGGCGCCCGCGTCTGAGTGCGGAGTCGTCCACCACATCGTCGTGCAACAGCGTTGCGGTATGGATGAACTCCACCACCGCTGCCATATTGAATCGTTGTGCGCTGGAGCAGCCTAGGGCACCGCAGCAGAGCAGCAGCAGCGATGGGCGCAACCGTTTGCCGCCCGCCGTGATGATGTACTGGGAGATGCTCCCGACCAGCGGGACACCGGAATTCAGACGCTGCACAATGACAGCGTCAACTTGGCGCATGTCGGCGTCGATGATGGAAAGTCCTGAGGAGGAGCCGCTGGAGTTGACTTGCAAGGCTTTAGCCCGGTTGGTTGTTGCGCCGATTATAGAAAGCTGCATTGCCAAAATCCTTGAACGAGCTCCCAATTTGGTGAAATCGGGCCTTTGGGCTATAATCGCAGGCTCTGTGAAAATTCGTTCCCAGGGTCAAGACAAAGAGGTCATCATGTACGCGGTCATAAAAACCGGCGGCAAGCAATATCGAGTTGCAGCCGGCGAAAAAATTAAAGTAGAACAGATTGCTGCGGACGTAGGCCAAGAGATTGTGTTCAACGAAGTTCTGGCGGTCGGCAACGGCACCGAACTGAAGGTTGGCACTCCCTTGGTGTCCGGCGCAACGGTTACTGTTACGGTAATTGCACACGGCAAGCACGACAAAGTGCGCATTTTCAAGATGCGTCGTCGTAAGCACTATCAGAAACGTCAAGGGCACCGCCAGCAGTTCACTGAACTGCAAATCGGCGCGATTACTGCTTAAAGGGCAAGAGTCATGGCACAGAAAAAAGGCGGCGGCTCTACGCGAAATGGGCGCGATTCCAAGCCCAAAATGCTCGGCGTGAAAATTTACGGCGGACAAGTGATTAGCGCAGGCGCGATCATCGTTCGCCAGCGCGGCACCAAGTTCCACCCCGGAACCAATGTCGGCATCGGTAAGGATCACACCTTGTTTGCTTTGGCAGAAGGCGTTGTTTCCTTCGCAGTCAAAGGTGCTCTGAACAAGCACACCGTGAGCGTCACTGCAGCGTAATCTGCCAGCTGAGCTCCCCCAAGAACCCTGCGCTCGCAAAGCGCGGGGTTTTTCATTTCTAATCCACAGCGAGTGGCTACACCATGAAGTTCGTCGACGAAGCCTATATTGACATCTCTGCGGGAGACGGCGGGGCGGGGTGCGTCTCGTTCCGGCATGAAAAGTACAAGGAATTTGGCGGCCCCAATGGTGGCGATGGTGGACGTGGCGGGCATGTGTTCGCAGTGGCCGACATCAACTTGAATACGCTGGTGGATTTTCGATTTGCGCGCCGGCATGAAGCCAAGCGCGGTGAGCACGGCATGGGCTCCGACATGTTCGGAGCCGCCGGCGACGACATCACCCTGAAAATGCCGGTGGGCACCATCATCACCGACGCCGAAACCGGCGAAGTGCTGTTTGAGTTGCTGGTTCCCGGCGAAGTCATCACCATTGCCAAGGGTGGCGATGGTGGCTTTGGCAACCTGCGCTTCAAGAGTGCCATCAACCGTGCGCCGCGCCAGAAGACGCCCGGTTGGCCCGGTGAGAAGCGCGAGCTCAAGCTGGAATTGAAGGTGTTGGCCGACGTGGGCCTGTTGGGCATGCCCAATGCGGGCAAGTCGACCTTTATTACTGCCGTCTCCAACGCGCGCCCGCGCATTGCCGACTATCCCTTCACCACGCTGCACCCGAACCTGGGTGTGGTGCGCGTGGCGCCTGAGCAAAGCTTTGTCGTGGCCGACCTGCCGGGCCTGATTGAAGGTGCCGCTGAAGGTGCGGGCCTGGGGCACCAGTTCCTGCGCCATTTGCAGCGCACCCGTTTGCTGCTTCACATTGTGGATATTGCCCCGTTTGACGAGGGTGTGGACACCGTCAAGCAGGCCAAGGCGATCGTCAATGAACTCAAAAAATACGACGAAAACCTGTACAAAAAGCCGCGTTGGCTGGTGCTCAACAAGGTGGACATGCTGCCGGTTGAAGAGCGCGAGGAGCGCATCAAAGACTTTATCAAGCGCTACAAGTTCAAGGGTCCGGTGTTTCAAATCTCCGCGTTGACGCGCGAAGGTTGCGAGCCGCTGATCAAAGAAATCTACAAGCATGTGAAGGCCCAGCAAGTTGCTGAGCAGCCGCATGTGGAAGTCGACCCACGCTTTACCGGCGATGCTGCCGACCCCGTCAATCCTTAGCCGCACGGCGTTTACTGGTGGTCCCGGCTTGGATGTCCGGACCGCAAGCCAAAGATGACCCAGAAAACCACCTCTTCCGTGCTGCGCAAAGCCAAACGCGTGGTGATCAAAGTCGGCTCCAGCCTGGTGACCAATGAAGGTCGCGGCCTGGATGAGCAGGCGATTGGCGAATGGTGCCGGCAGATCGCGCACCTGATGCGTGAGGGGCGCGAGGTCATCATGGTTTCCAGCGGTGCCATCGCCGAAGGCATGAAGCGTCTTGGCTGGACGGCACGTCCCAAGGCGATCCAGGAATTGCAGGCCGCAGCAGCAGTGGGGCAAATGGGTCTGGCGCAAATGTATGAAACCAAGCTGCGTTTGAATGAACTCGGCAGTGCCCAGGTGCTGCTGACGCATGCCGACCTGGCTGACCGGGAGCGTTATCTGAATGCGCGCTCCACTTTGTTGACCTTGCTCAAGCTGGGTGTAGTGCCGGTGATCAATGAAAACGACACCGTGGTGAACGACGAAATCAAGTTCGGCGACAACGACACCCTGGGTGCGCTGGTGGCCAATCTGGTGGATGCCGACGCTCTCATCATCCTGACTGACCAGAAGGGGCTGTTTACGGCGGATCCACGCAAGGATCCCAATGCCCAGTTCGTCAGCGAAGCCAAGGCTGGCGACCCGGAACTCGAGCGCATGGCGGGCGGCGCAGGGTCCAGCATTGGTCGGGGCGGCATGCTGACGAAAATTCTGGCCGCTAAACGCGCTGCTGGTTCAGGTGCATCAACCGTGATTGCGTGGGGCCGAGAGCACGACGCCCTGATTCGCCTGACTGCAGGGGAGTCCATAGGCACCCTGCTGGTAGCGCAAACCCAGAAGACCCAGGCACGCAAGCAGTGGATTGCCGATCACCTGCAAATGCGTGGCGCAGTGGTGGTCGATGGCGGTGCCGTTGCGCAATTGCGCGACGGTGGAAAGAGTCTTTTGCCTATCGGCATGCTGCAGGTTGACGGTGACTTCTCACGGGGCGATGTCATCGCGGTGCTGGACTCCAGCGGCACGGAGATCGCGCGGGGACTGGCCAACTACGCCAGCGCGGAGGCGCGATTGATCTGCCGCAAGCCTTCCAGCGAAATCGAGCGCCTATTGGGCTACGCCGCCGAGTCGGAAATGCTGCACCGGGATAACCTCGTCATTACCCGTTAGCAAATTTGTCTGCCAGGTCTGCTGACCCGGCTCAGTTTCTTCTTGAGCCCGGGTTGGCCATTCGCCCTGTCTTGAGCGCGCTGACGATTTCTTGTTGGCTGGTTGCAAGGCGGTTCTGGCAACCGCCCTGCCTGGCAAAGGCTTGCGCGTGGTGGGACGGCATGTTGTCGTTCACGGCTTTCCACGCCGGATTCGCCAAAAGCGACCACTGTCCGGATGCGTTCAGCCGCGCATAGGTTTTTACCTCATCGGTAATGCAACGTATGCCTTCATAAACGGCGTTGGTGCTGCCGGTGGCGTTGGTCATGGCAATGACGTAGCGCACCACGCCGTCCCCTCCCACGACAATGGTTTGCGGATCTACGCCCACCATGACCGATACGTGGGCGGGCATGTCCAAGGGCATCAATCGATCTTTGGAAAACTGAGGCGGCGCCTGGACCGGCTCCTCGGCCCAGTCCGGGTTGTCCAGGCCATTGCCACTTTGCGCCAAGCAGCAAGGGGCAGCCAGCGCGGCGGCAGCAGACAGACTTAGCGCAGCTGCGAACGTAAATTTCATAGGTTGTCTAACGGTGTTTCACCAGCCAGGCTGTCAACAGATGGCGCACAGGGCGGGTTAATGGGTTCCTGATCACGCGGACGATGACCATTGCGCAAGTAGCGGTGGCGTGTTTCGTTGCGCGGCAAAAAACGGGCGAGCTCGGTCAGTGCCATTTCGTAGACGCCACGCTTGAACTCGACCACTGCTTCCAGCGGAACCCAGTATTCGTTCCAACGCCAGGCGTCGAACTCAGGATGGTCGGTGGCGCGCAGGTTCAAATTCCAGTCGTGACCGGTCAGTTGAAGCAAATACCAAATCTGCTTTTGGCCCTTGTAATGGCCACGCGCATCGCGTCGGATGTACCTGTCTGGCACCTCATAGCGCAACCAGTCTCGGGTACGGGCAACAATAGCGACATGCTCCGGATGGAGACCCACCTCCTCATGCAATTCACGGAACATGGCTTGCTCAGGAGTTTCACCCCGGTCAATGCCACCCTGCGGAAATTGCCACGAGTGGGTACGTATGCGTTTGCCCCAAAATACCTGATTTCTCTGGTTGAGCAGGATGATGCCGACATTGGGGCGAAAGCCGTCCCGGTCAAGCATAATCAAACCCCAATTCTTAAACTTCGTTCATTATGCACAGCAAGTGAGGTGCATCAAGCAACGAAGTCTTCTTGCAGCCGTTGAAGTTCACTAAGTAGCGCCATGAAAGCCTCACAATTCCTTATCTCCACCCTCAAAGAAGCACCGGCCGATGCCGAAGTCGTCAGCCACAAGCTGATGATGCGTGCGGGGCTCATTAAAAAGTTGGGTGCCGGCATCTACAGCTACATGCCCATGGGTCTGCGGGTCATACGCAAAGTGGAAGCTATCGTGCGCGAAGAGATGAACCGCGCCGGTGCGGTGGAAGTGTCCATGCCGGTGGTGCAGCCCGCAGAACTCTGGCAGGAGACCGGCCGCTTTGAGGCTATGGGCCCCGAACTGTTGCGCATCAAGGACCGGCACCAGCGCGATTACGTGGTGCAACCCACCAGCGAAGAGGTTGTCACAGACATCGCGCGCCAGGAAATCAAGAGCTACAAGCAACTGCCCAAAAACCTGTACCAGATCCAGACCAAATTTCGTGACGAGCGACGTCCACGCTTCGGCCTAATGCGCGGGCGCGAGTTCACCATGAAGGACGCCTACAGCTTCGACCGCGATCAGGACGCGGCCAAGGCCAGCTACCAGATCATGGCCCGGGCCTATCGCAAGATTTTTGACCGTTTCGGCCTGGTCTACCGCCCCGTGGCTGCAGACAGCGGTGCCATTGGCGGGGACTTGTCGGAAGAGTTTCAGGTGATTGCCGCCACTGGTGAAGACGCCATCGTCTATTGTCCGAACAGCGACTATGCCGCCAACATGGAAAAGGCCGAGGCCCTCGCACCAGCCGGTGCCCGTGCAGAGCCCACCCAAGCCCTGGCGAAGGTTGGCACACCCGGCATGAGTACCTGCGTGGACGTGGCCAACTACCTGAAGATGCCGATCGAGCATTCGCTCAAGTCCCTCGTGGTGGCCACCGACGAGCGCAATGGCAAGGGCGAGATCGTCAAATCCCGTGTCTGGTTGCTATTGATTCGTGGCGACCGCAGCATGAACGAGGTCAAGGTCGGCAAGGTGCCTGGCCTGGCCGGTTTCCGCTTTGCCTCATTGCCTGAGATTGAAGAGCACTTTGGCTGTGAACCGGGCTACCTGGGTCCGGTCGGCCTCAAGAAGCCACTGCGTGTGGTCGTAGACCGCGAAGTGGCCTTGATGTCCGACTGGATTTGCGGCGCCAATGTGGTTGACTACCACCTGAGCGGCGTGAACTGGGGCCGCGACCTGCCCGAGCCCGATGTGATTGCCGATCTGCGCAATGTGATCGAAGGTGACCTGTCGCCAGACGGCAAAGGACCACTGGCTATTGAACGCGGAATTGAAATCGGGCATGTGTTCTACCTGGGTACCAAATACAGCCGCGCCATGAACGCCACCTTTCTGGATGTCAACGGAAAGCCACAGTTCATGGAAATGGGTTGCTACGGCATTGGCATCACGCGCCTGCCCGCTGCCGCCATTGAGCAGAACCACGACGAGCGCGGCATCATCTGGCCTGATTCGCTGGCGCCCTTCACCGTGGTGCTGTGCCCGATCAGTCCGGACCGTTTCCCGGACGTCAAGGCGGCGGCGGACAAGCTCTACGCAGAGCTCTTGGAAGCCGGCGTCGATGTGATTCTGGACGATCGCAACGAACGCCCTGGTGCCATGTTTGCCGACTGGGAACTGATTGGCGTGCCGCACCGCGTCACCCTTGGCGATCGCGGTCTCAAAGAGAGCGTAGTCGAATACCAGCACCGCCGTGATAAAGCCGCGACCAGCGTGCCCGTAGCGGATATTTCGGGGCTGATTCAGACGCGCTTGAAGGGATGAGTGTTGTTGCGTCGGTGCCAGGCATGGCGAGCCGGCGCAGCGTGCTGACCCTGCTGGGTGCTCCGGCTTTGCTGGGCCTGCATGGGTTGGCGAGGGCTGGTGCGCAAATTGAAGAGCCGTTGGCTGACGCAGTGCGCAATGCACTCAGCGCGGCCATCAGCAGCGGTGAGCCGCCCGAGCCTGTGTTTGCCGACACCGAGAGCCGTTTGCGCTACCTGCACTGGAAAGTAGAAATGAACACGCGTCTGGTGGGGCGCAACGCGGATCTGAAAACCCTGCAACACCGTGACGAATTTTTGCAAACGCTGTGGTATGACTGCCAGCGCGCCAGACTGGATGTCGCTCTGGTGCTGGGCTTGATTCAGGTCGAGAGCAACTTCCGCCAATTCGCGGTCAGCAGTGCGGGCGCACGCGGCTACATGCAAGTCATGCCGTTCTGGGCCCGCAGTATTGGGGACGGTGACGCCAACACGCTCTTTCGAATGAAGCTGAACCTGCGTTTTGGCTGCGTCATCTTGCGCCACTATCTGAATTTGGAGCGGGACGACCCGTTTATGGCACTGGGCCGCTACAACGGCTCACGCGGAAAAAAGACCTACCCCGACGCAGTTCAGGGTGCCAGGCGCCGTTGGGAATTTAGCGCCTGAGCGCGTGGGGTTTTACTTTGCGGCCAGAACCTGGGCCAGTTCGCCAGACTCGTACATCTCCATCATGATGTCTGAGCCGCCGACAAATTCACCCTTGATGTAGAGCTGTGGAATGGTGGGCCACTGGCTGTAGTCCTTGATACCCTGGCGGATGCCATCGTCTTCCAGCACATTGACGGTCTTCACTGCCTTAGGGTCTACGCCGCAAGCCTTGAGGATCTGGATCGCACGTCCGGAAAAGCCGCACTGTGGGAAGGACGCGGTGCCCTTCATAAAAAGCAGAACTTCGTTGGATTTCACCAGTTCGTCAATACGTTGTTGTGCGTCGCTCATGTCTAAAACCCCAAATGAATAATTCCCCGATTATTTCACCTTCATGCGCGTCCGATGAAGGGATGGCGAACTGCCCGCCATGGCCGCGTGGTTTTTTGCAGATAATCAAGTATTTCCTCCAAACGAACACCATGAAAATCGAAAAAAACACCGCCGTGACCTTGCGCTACACCGTCTCCGATCTGTCGGGCAAGTTGCTGGAGGAAAGTCAGGAGCCCATGTCCTATCTGCACGGCGGATATGGCAACACTTTTGCCAAGATCGAAGAGGCGCTAGAGGGGCAGGATGACACGTACCAAGCCACGATCGAACTACGGCCCGAAGATTCTTTTGGTTTGCGCGATGAAGGCCTCTTGCAAACCATCCCCAAGACCCAGTTCCCACCTGGCGTCAAGGTGGGTGGTCAGTTGGAAGGACGTGACGACAGTGGGCACTCTATCGTTTTTACCGTGCTCAAGATCAAGGGAGATACGGTGTACCTGGACGGCAACCATGCGCTGGCCGGAAAAACCCTGCGTTTCGGACTCAAGGTGCTGGAAGTGCGGGCTGCTTCGGATGAGGAAATTGCACACGGGCATGTCCACGGAGCCCACGGGCATCACCATTGATGTGAGTCAGTCAGCCAGCTAAAATACCGTTTTTGATAATGAAGGCTTCTTTATGGCTGCAGCGCTGCGGGTTTTATTTGCTGGACTGACGATGGCGGCGATGCTGTGCTTGGCCTTACCTGCTGCTGCACTGCAACCCGCGAAAGGCAAAGTCATACTGACTGTGTCCGGTCAGGTGTCAGAAAAAAATACAGCCAATACAGCGGAGTTCGATCTGGCCATGCTGGAGAAACTGCCGCAACAGAGCTTCACCACGATGACTCCCTGGGACAAACAGCCGATCACATTTTCGGGCCCTTTATTGCGTGATGTGTTGGCCGCTACCAAGGCGACGGGTACCACCATCAAAGCGGTTGCACTGAACGACTACCAGACCACCATACCGTTTGACGATGCGCAGAAGTTCGATGTCATCCTGGCCCGCCTGATGAATGGAAAGCCGATCCCTGTCAAGACCAAAGGCCCACTGTTCATCGTCTATCCCTACGACGCCAAACCCGAGTTGCGATCCAGCCTTTACTACGAGCGCTCGGCGTGGCAGCTCAAATCCATGACCATCGAATAGGATGCCCTTCCGTACCAACAATCAACGCTACCTGCTCTGGCTGGCGTTGGGTACGGCAGCGATGGCCCTCGCCGTAGCATCACTGCTGGTGTTTGAATTAGCCCAGAAGCGGGCCATCGATCAAGCGACGGCAATCCGATCCGACTCGTTAACAGCGCTAGCGTTTCAATTTGAGCGTGAGTTTCTGCGTTTGCGACAGTCCCTGAGTGAGAGTCTGACAAGCGGGCAGGCCCCGGATGCCGAAGCCATATCACTGCGCTATGACATTTTCCTGAGTCGTTTAACCCTCCTGCGTGAAAGCCCCAGCGTGTCGCTTATGACTGCACGGGAGGAGTATCGCAAGGTCATTCCGCGCCTGGAGCCGCTGGTAGCGGAAATGGACCAGGTGCTTTCCTCTGATCCTATTCAGCGTGAAAAGCTGCCGCACATACTCTCCGAGTTGAATGATTTGGGTATGGACGTTCAGGCCCTGTCCATGGCGGCCAATTCGGAAATGGCGCGCTTGCTGGAACGACAGAGCGAGGCCATGGGTCAGCAAAACGAGCTCATAATCTGGTTGACAGTGGCGCAGCTGGTGCTGCTGATCATTGCGTCGGGTGCCCTGCTGGCCCGCCAAAAGCGCCTTGAAGCCGAACAACTCGCGCTTGAAAAGATGACCGAAGACCTGCGTGATGCCCATTTCCGGGCGGAAACAGCCAACCGCAGCAAGAGCCAGTTTCTGGCCAATATGAGCCACGAACTGCGTACCCCGTTCAACGGTTTGATGGGCATGCTGGGCCTGCTGCAAGGCACATCGCTCAACGCCCAACAGGCCGACTACATCCAGACCGCGCAGGCTTCGGCCAACCACCTGCTGACCCTGTTGAATGACATTTTGGATTTGTCGGCGCTGGAGACTGGCAAGATGACGCTCAAGCCCGCCGCCATGAAAGTGGAACGCCTGCTCAGCGACGTGAATGCATTGATGCAACCGCAGGCCAAGGAGAAAGGGCTGGAATTTCAGATCCAGTTGCCGGATGTAGCGCTGCCCACGCTGTACGCCGATGAAACCCGGGTCAAGCAAATCCTGTTCAATCTGGTGAATAACGCGATCAAATTCACGCAATCGGGCAGTGTGCGGCTGACCGTGTCAGAGCACTCCCGCACGGCGGATGCGATAGAGGTCGTATTCAACGTGCAGGACACGGGAATCGGCATGGACGCCAAAGTGCTTTCACGCTTGTTTCAGCGCTTTTACCAGGTAGAGGACAGCAGCACCCGTCGCTACGGCGGAACAGGCCTGGGCCTGGAAATCTCACAATCCCTGGCGCGCATCATGCAGGGTGAAATCACCGTCACAAGCATCGTGAATAGCGGTTCCACTTTTACCGCCAAGGTGACGCTGCCCATCTATCAGGCAGCTGAGGAACAAGCTGTCGAACCCATTGCAGCGGTGCCTGCCCCGGTTCTACACGGCTTGGCTGCGCGCACAAGCGAAGGGCAGGAGATGCATGTTCTGGTGGTGGAAGACCATCCGATCAACCAGAAGCTGGTTGGCGTACTGCTGCGTCGCATGGGGTGCAATGTCAGCTTTTGTGAGAATGGCAAGTTGGCCGTCGATCAGGTTCAGCAAACGCCGTTTGATCTGATTTTGATGGATGTGAATATGCCTGTCATGGACGGGTTGGCTGCGACGCGGCAGATCCGTGCACTGTCGGGCGGTGAGTCGAAAACCCCGATTGTGGTGGTGACTGCCGATGTGATGAATGAGGCCAGGGAACAGTCGCTGGCAGCAGGTGCCAACGACTTCATTAGCAAGCCTTTGCAAATCCACCTGCTGCGGGAAGTGGTTAGAAGGTACGCCGCTGGTAAGTCTGTGGTGATGTAGTTGTTGCTGTGATTTGCATTTTTCGGCAATAAAATTTCAAAAATATTCCATATTGGGTTGCAATCGCAATAGTCTGCCGGACTTGAGGGCATACCATACTCTACAGAGCTTCTCTTTTGGAAGCCAAGGAGTGTTTCCCGTGTTAGTCCAACCCGCCACCAAATACCGTGCCTTTCCCGGCATCCAACTCACTGACCGCCAATGGCCCGCGCGCACCCTGACTGCCGCGCCCCTGTGGATGAGCAGTGATCTGCGCGATGGCAACCAGTCGCTGTTTGAGCCCATGAACGGCGAGCGCAAGATGCGCATGTTCCGCACCCTGTGCCAAGTCGGCTTCAAGCAGATCGAGGTGGCCTTTCCCAGCGCCTCGCAAACCGAGTTTGACTTTGTGCGCAACCTGATTGAGGGCGGCCACATTCCCGCCGATGTCACCATCGAGGTGTTGACCCAGTCGCGCGAACACCTGATTCGCCGCACCATGGAGTCGCTCAAGGGGGCCCGCCAAGCCATTGTCCACTTCTACAATGCCACCGCGCCGGTGTTCCGCGAGGTGGTGTTCGGCATGCAAAAGGCCGAGATCGTGGAGATGGCCTTGCACAGCGTGCGCTTGATCAAGCAACTGGCGTCCGAGCAACCCGAGACCGCCTTCACGCTGGAATACAGCCCCGAGGTGTTCAGCAGCACCGAGCCTGAATTTGCCCTGGAAATCTGCAATGCCGTCACCGCCGAATGGGGCGCCACGCCCACCAACAAGGTGATCCTGAATCTGCCGGCCACGGTGGAGGGTGCCACGCCCAACGTCTATGCCGACCAGATCGAGTGGATGCACCGCAACCTGGCGCGGCGCGACAGCATCATCCTCAGCCTGCATCCGCACAACGACCGCGGCACGGCGGTGGCTGCCGCCGAACTCGGCCTGCTGGCCGGTGCCGACCGCGTGGAAGGCTGCCTGTTTGGCAATGGCGAACGCACCGGCAATGTGGACATCGTGACCCTGGCACTCAACCTGTACACCCAGGGAGTGGCGCCCAACCTGGACTTTTCCGACATCAATGCCGTAGCCCGCACCGTGGAGTATTGCAACCAGTTGCCGATCCACCCGCGCCACCCCTATGTGGGCGACCTGGTGTTTACCGCCTTCAGCGGTTCACACCAGGACGCCATCAAAAAGGGTTTGGCCGCACAAAAGCCCGGCACGATCTGGGATGTGCCCTATATGCCCATAGACCCGGCCGACCTGGGCCGCAGCTACGACTCGGTGATTCGCGTCAACAGCCAGAGCGGCAAGGGCGGCGTGGCCTACCTGATGGAAGTCGAATACGGCGTGGTCATGCCCCGCCGTCTGCAGGTGGAGTTTTCCGGTGAGGTGCAAAATTACACCGACGCCCATGGCGGCGAAATGACAGCGCAGGACATCTGGAAGCTTTTTGATGCCACCTATCTGCACGCTGCGGACGCCACCGTGCGGTATGTGGACCACCACCTGTTCGAGGCAGGTGTGCAGGGCAAGGCCCATGTGCAGGGCATTGAACTGACACTGCAAGCCGATGGCAAGGCGGTGCATCTGAAAGGTCAGGGCAACGGCCCGATTGATGCTGCCGTGCATGCCTTGCAAAGTGCGGGTGTCATGGTGCAGGTGCGCAGCTTCGAGGAGCGTTCCACCAAGGCCAGCCAGCACGCGGGCGATGCCCAGGCCTGCGCCTTTCTGGAACTGGCCGCGCAGGGCAACCGCAGCGAGCGCTTTGGGGTGGGGCTGGATGGCAACATCGTCACCGCCTCGCTGCAGGCGCTCATCAGCGGCGTGAACCGTCTGGGCCTCCAACTGGTTTTAGAGCAGACTGAAGCCGAAGACCTTGCCGCGTGATTTCCCAGATCAACACGGGCATCACGGATTTCGGTCGCGCTGACGCCTGCTGCGCGAAGGTGCTACCGGAATTGGGGCCGGTGTTGAAGTTCAGGCCTTCTTCAGAAAACACGCCTTGAGCATAAAGCTGCCGCCGTCCATCTTGCAGTCCACCTCGTGGTCGCCACCGACGAGGCGGATGCTTTTGACCTTGGTGCCCATCTTCAGCACGGTGGAGCTGCCCTTGACCTTCAGATCCTTGATCAGCACCACGGCGTCGCCGTCCTGCAGCACCTGGCCGTTGCTGTCCTTGATGACGGCGTCGGCCTCGTCCACAGTGGCCGGGACAGCGGATTGCGGCCATTCAAAACCGCAGTCGGCGCATACAAAGTTGCTGCCATCGGGATAGGTATTTTCCAGTGTGCACTGGGGGCATGCGGGGGAGGTCATGGTGTTGTTCTCAGTAGAGGATGGTTATTGGACCTTGCAGGCCCGGGTGGTAGGCCGGGACCGAACAAAAGCGGGGGGTAAATCCGGGTAAAGCCGCTTATCACGTCGGCGGGGCGTGCAAGGCGGTCGAAACAGCTGGCATGGTGCGGCCGCGTTGGACGCTAGGTGTGTGGTGTCGCGTTCCACTGCCCGCCACTGCAGCGCGCAATGCCCGCCAGATCGCGGCGCGACTGCACCTGTTGGAAGCCCACATCCTGAAGCAGTGTACACACGGCGCTGGACTGGTCGTAGCCGTGTTCGAGTAGCAACCAGCCGTTGGTTTGCAAATGCGTGGGCGCTTGCTGGATGATGTGGCGAATGTCGTCCAAGCCATCGGCGCCACTGGCCAGGGCTTGCAATGGCTCGTGGGTGAGGGCGCCCAGGTGCTCGTCCTGTGCGGCGATATAGGGCGGGTTGGAGACGATGGCGGAAAACTGTTGTTCCAGACCCTGGAGCCAGCTACCCTGATGAAACTGCACATCCAGCGCCAGTCTCTGGGCATTGGCCCTGGCCACTGCCAGTGCATCGTGACTGAAGTCCAGCGCATGTACCTGCCACAGTGGGCGGCTGTGCTTGAGCGCCAGTGCAATGGCGCCGCTGCCGGTACCCAGATCGATAAGCGCGGGCGATGACGGGCGCCAAGCATCCATGCACGTCAGCGCCCAGTCCACCAGGGTTTCGGTATCGGCGCGCGGGTCCAGTACGCGGGCGTCCACTTGCAACGACAAGCCGTAAAACTCCTTGAAACCCACGATGTAGGCCAGCGGTTCACCACCCGCCAGGCGCTGCACAAAGGCTTGTAGATGCGCATAGACAGCGGTTGGCATGGCGTCGCTGCCATGGGCCAGTAGCCAGGCGCGCTCAGTGGGACTGCGGCCGAGTGCGTGTAGTACCAGCAGTTGGGCGTCCAGGCGCTCCAGTCCCTGGGACTGCGCGTACTGAACGGCGTGTGCGACGGTCATGTGGAGCCTGCTTTTAATCCGCAAACGGTGTGTGGTGCCGCTCAGGCGTTCATTTCCAGCGCCGCCATCTGCTGCGCCGCTTCGTAGGCCTGCAGTGCTTCGATCACATCGCCCAGATCGCCTTCCATGATGCCCAAGAGTTTGTACAGCGTCAGGTTGATGCGGTGGTCGGAGAGGCGGCCTTGCGGGAAGTTGTAGGTGCGAATGCGGTCGCTGCGGTCGCCGCTGCCGACCAGGCTCTTGCGTTCGGCCGCATCCTTGGCGGCACGCTCGGAGCGGTCTTTTTCGTGAATGCGCGCCGTCAGCACCTTGAGCGCTTGCGCCTTGTTACTGTGCTGGCTGCGTCCATCCTGGCACTCGGCCACGATTCCTGTCGGAATATGGGTGATGCGCACGGCCGAGTCTGTCTTGTTGATGTGCTGGCCACCGGCGCCGCTGGCGCGGTAGGTGTCAATGCGCAAATCAGACGGGTTGATCTTGATGGCCTCTGCCTCGTCCTGCTCGGCCAACACGGCGACGGTGCAGGCGCTGGTGTGGATGCGGCCCTGGGTTTCGGTAGCGGGCACCCGCTGCACGCGGTGTCCGCCGGACTCAAACTTCAGCATGCCGTAGGCGCCACAGGGCCCTGCGTTGGTCATGGTCATGCCTTCGATGCGCAGCACCACGTCCTTGTAGCCGCCCAGTTCGCTCTCAGAGGCGCTCATGATCTCGGTCTTGAAACCGGCGGCATCGCAGTAGCGGGTGTACATGCGGGCCAGGTCGGCGGCAAACAGGGCCGACTCGTCGCCCCCGGTGCCGGCGCGGATTTCCACAAAGGCCGGGCGCTGGTCGTCCGGGTCTTTGGGTAACAGCATGCGCTGCAACTCCGCTTCCAACTGCGCCAGTTCGGCCGTCGCACTGTCGATTTCCTCCTGGGCCATCGCAGACATCTCTTCGTCATCCGCGGAACTGGAAAGCATCTCCTGGCCGGCGGCCAGATCGGCCTCGCGCTGCTGGTAGCGCGCCCATCGGCTGGCAACGGAGCCCACCTCGGTGTGCTCGCGTGACAGGGATAAAAACTGCTTCATGTCCTGCATGATGTCTTCGCGCGAGAGCAGGAATTCCAGCTCTCCCAGGCGGTCGGCAAAGCGGGCAAGTTGTTGGCGCAGGAATGGTTTCATGGGACTCGGGAGGCAAATAGGACAGGGAAGCTGCCCGCTGTCGCACGGGGCAGAGGCGGCGGCAGGGCAGGGCCGCTAGAAACGCAGCGAAGGGCCGCTCCGGGGAAGTTTGCCCCCCGTGAGGGGCACAGAGCCACCTGCAGTGGGCGAACGTGGGGGCAGCATCATCTTTCCTTGCGCAGGAAGAAGTGCTGGATGGCGTGGCTGGCGCGCTCGCGCGCTTGGGCATCACCGGTATGCAACTCGGCCATGGCGCCGTGCAACATTTTTTGCGTCAGGCCGCGCGCCAGTGCCTCCAGTGCGGCGTCCACATCGCCGCCACGGGCCAGTGCCTTGCGGGCCTTTATCAGTTCGGCAGCGCGCCACTGCTCGGCCTGGGCATTGAGCTGCTGGATCAGCGGCACAGCGTTGCGCTGTTCGATCCAGTGCATGAAGCTTTGTACTCCTGCGTCCACAATCGCCTCGGCCTGGGCCACGGCGGCCTGGCGGCTGGCTTGGGCGGTTTGCACCACACCGGCCAAATCGTCCACGGTGTACAGGTAGACATCGCCCAGCGCCTTGACTTCGGGCTCGATGTCACGCGGCACAGCAAGGTCGACCATGAACATAGGGCGGTGCCGGCGTTTCTTGAGCGCGCGCTCCACGGCACCCAAACCGATAATGGGCAGCGTGCTGGCGGTGCAGCTGATCACCGCATCAAATTCGTGCAAACGATCGGGCAAATCCGATAGGCGCATGACCTCGGCACCAAAGCGGATGGCCAGCTTCTCACCGCGCTCGAAGGTGCGGTTGGCAATGGCAATCGACTTGGGGTTTTTGGCGGCAAAGTGGGTGGCGCAGAGCTCAATCATTTCGCCCGCGCCCACAAACAGCACCTTGACCTGCGCCAGGTCTTCAAACAACTGGCTGGACAGGCGCACGGCCGCAGCGGCCATGCTGATGGAATGGGCGCCGATTTCGGTGGAGGTGCGCACCTCCTTGGCTACGGCAAAGGAGCGCTGGAACATCTGGGACAACGTGGTACCCAGGGAGCCTGCTGCGTCTGCTGCACGCACCGCATCCTTGATTTGCCCCAGAATTTGCGGCTCACCCAGCACCATGGAGTCCAGGCCGCTGGCCACGCGAAAAGCGTGGCGTGCCACGTCATCGCCTTCCAGGTGGTAGGTGTGGGAGCGCAAGTCGTGTGTGGAAACGCCGCCGCTTTGTGCCAGCCAGGCCAGCGTCTGCTCCATGGCGGCTTCGTCGCCTGCGCAATAAATCTCCGTGCGGTTGCAAGTGGATACGATGGCCGCTTCGGGGTTGCGGTTGAGCGACTGGCGCAGGGCCTGCAGATGCGGCTCAATCTTGTCCATGGCGAACGCAAACCGACCGCGCATGTCCAGCGGTGCGGTGGTGTGGTTGATTCCTAATGCCCAGACTGCCATACGTTTATGCGTAGATTATAAAATCCAGTTATCCCTGTTCCAAAGAAGACCGTGAATTAACGGGCCTTACCTCACACTATGAGCCTCATCGGCCTGCTAGATCACCTGCTGAATTTCATTGCACCCGCTGTTGTAGTGGGGCTTTTGGTGGCCGCCCTGGCACCCAGGCTGACCCGAAAAGCGCGTTCCAATCATAGCTGGCTCGCCCAGAGCGCTATAAATTCGGTAGCTTGCGCGCTCGTCTTACTGGGCGGGCTGGTGATTTTTGGCCATGACGGCAAGATGGCCACCTATGCCGCCATGGTGCTTGCATGTGCGAGCAGCCAGTGGTTCGCGGCCAAAGCCTGGCGCGGCTGATTGTCTGCACCTGGCCGAATTACGCACATGGCAATTGTTTTTGTTCCTGCCGGGGCCGTGCATCTGGCAGCGCTGCAAGCACTGATTCACGAGCACGGCGCCAATCTCTGGAATTGGCTGCCCGAGGACGGCATTGCCGCACACCTGCATGACATTGGTGCCGGGCAAGCCTACGGACTGCTGGCGATGGATGGTGAGCACCTGTTGGGTGCCGTCACCTTTTGCATTACCGGTACTTTTTCACATTACCAAAGCGCAGAACGCAAAGGCGCGCCGCACGGCTATGTCTGTGAGGCCGTGGTGCGGCGCGACCAGGCCGGGCGCGGGCTGGGTACGCAATTGCTCGAGCGCGCGGTAACCGAACTTCAGGCGCGAGGCTTGAGGGAGATCTATATCGACCGGCACGAGGAGAACGTGGCTTCCGCTGGAATGATGCGTAAAGCGGGTTTTGTGGAGTTGGAAACCTTTGCCGAGCCCACGCGCAGACCGCACGGCTCGGGGCGCACCACGGTTTGCCGCCTGCTGGCTTAAGTCCTGTCCCCTCTGCCCTTTTACGGCGGTGGGCGCGCATAGCGCGTTCATTCACGATGGAATGCTGCCGGATTCCGCGGGTGTGGGCGCCTCTTGCGCCACAAATTCCAGAATATCCCCGGGCTGGCAGTTCAGCACGGCGCAGATGCGCTCCAGTGTGTCAAAGCGCACGCCCTTGACCTTGCCGGACTTGAGCAGCGAAATGTTCTGCTCGGTAATGCCCACCAGCGGCGCCAAATCGCGCGAACGCATCTTGCGCTTGGCCAGCATCACATCCAGGTTCACAACAATAGGCATCAGACGAAGCTCCGGTTTTCTTCAGCCACTTCCATGGTCCAGGTGAAGACGTAGGCATACATCAGCAGCGACAGGCAGAACAGCACGGCCAGCAGGTCCAGGGTGCGGAAGTTCCATTTCCAGACCTGTTCGGCCGCTGCCAGGTGCGCGGTGAGCAAGAAGCTTTGCACCGGGCGGATCAGTTCGGTCAGTGTTTCGCAGGCGATGGCAAACCAGGCGCAGAGTGAAATATGCCGGGCTGCAGCGCTGCTCCAGCGCGCTGGTTGGCTCAGGTCACTCAAGAAACGCCAACAGTGCACCACGGCCAACAATAGCAAAGACCACGCGATCAAATCCAGCGCGAGTGCGGCATAGCGTTGCGTTGCTGCCAGGGCCGACAGGTCCCGGTTGATGAAGTCGCCAAAGTACTTGGCCACCTTGCCTGCGTCCAACCACCAGCTCAGGATGTTCCACAAAACCCAGGCCGCATAGCCTGCGCTGACCACGCGCATCAGGTGCGCCAGACGTTGCAGTTTGCGTAAGGCAGGGTGTTGAGTGGCGTCTGTACCGCTCTTTGGCAGTTCATTCAGGGTGTGCATGGCATTTCTCAGCTAAGTTGCTATGCGGCAATTATGTATTGTTTTACAATAAAAAAACAATTTTAAAGAATATTTTTAATCAGGTGCCTGGGCTGAAAAAGTCCACCCGGTCGGTGATCACTGCGTCGGTGCCCAGCGCCATCAGCCGCTCGGCCTCGGCGGCGTCATTCACGGTGTAGCTCAGGGTTCTGAAGCCGCGCGCCTTGGCTTGCGCCACGGTATCTGCGTTCCAGAGTGTGTGGTTGCAGACGATGGCCTGGCATTGCAGGGCGGCGGCCTTGTCCAGCCAGCCTGACCAAGGCTGGCCTTCCAGCGCATCAATCAGCAGGCCGCGTGGCAGCTCAGGCTGTGCCGCCAGCGCGCCTTCCAGCGCGGGGATATCAAACGAGGTGAGCAGCGGCGGCACGGCCACGCCCTGCCAAAGTCGCGCGGCGTGTTGCGCCACGACCTCGCCGGTAAGTCGCTCGGTGCCCGGCGTGGGCTTGATCTCGATGTTCAGGATGTGGCTGTTGCGGATGCAATAGCGGGCAATCGCCTCAAAAGTGGGCATTGGCTCACCCGCGTAAGCGCGCGAGTGCCAGCTGCCGGCATCCAACTGTGACAGCACGCTCCAGGGATAGTCTCCGGCTATGTCGCTGGTGCCATCGCTGCCTGCCTTCAGCTTCTCAGCCGCGTTGGTGGTGCGCGCCAGTTCGGCGTCGTGCATCAAAAAGGGCACGCCGTCGGCGCTGAGCTTCACATCGCACTCAAATATGCGGTAGCCGTGGCTGGCGCCCAGGCGGAAGGCGGCCAGGGTGTTTTCGGGCGCCAGTGTGCCGGCGCCGCGGTGGGCGACCCAACGGGGGTAGGGCCAGGCGGGGAGGGATATGGGGTTCATGCAGGCTCCTGTTCGGTCGCGCGACGATTTGCGCGCTGAGGTTGCACTCTTTTTGCGGTTGCAATGGCGCAGAGCAAGGCGAAGTGCTTCATGTGCCCAACTTCTCCAGCGCCAGCGCCGCCGTGATGATCTGCAAGCCGGCAGGCGCATTGGCCTCCAGCAGATCCTTGTCGCCACTGATGAGGAAGGCAGCATTTGCGGTAAGCGCCGTCTCAATGAACTTGTCGTCATCGCGGTCGCGGCAGTGGTGGCCCGGCTCGGCAATCTCCACCCAGTCGGCACAGGCGCTGAAATCATGCAGCAGACGTTCACGGCTTTCCAGGCTGATGTAACGGTCAAACTTGGGCCGGTAAATCCGGGTGCGCAACTCGTCGAACGTAGGCTGCGAGAAAACCAGGCGGTGCTGCGCCAATGCCACGCGCACCACGTCGGCCGGAGCGCCTTGGGCCGAGAGGGCTGCACTGATCAGCACGTTGGTGTCTACAACCAGTTTAAACATGGCCCCTCACGCTTCTCACTGCGTGTAGCACGCTGGTCGCGCCGATGCCAGAGGCATGCTGCTCTTCGACCTGTCCCGCTCTGCGCAGGCAGACCGTGAGCCGCAGGCCTTAGCCCCGCAGGGGCGCAGCCCAGTTTGGGGCGGCCCGGCACTGGGCTTAAGACTCGTCACGCAACAGCGCTTCCAGCGCCTCGGGCGTTAGACCGGCTTGCTCCGCTTCGGTAGCGGTTTGCACCAACGTGTGCTGCAATCGGTTGGCGTAAAAGGCGCGCATGGCCTCGTAGTCTTGTGCCGACACCATCACGCCCACCACGCGGTCGCGGCGCATCACGCGCACGGGTTCGCGCTGGGCCAGGTCAATGAACTGGCCAAACTGGGTTTTGGCTTGGTTGGCAGAAAATGTTTGCATAGGTGAAATGGTAGCACCAATCGAACGATTCGCCTGTTTGGCGCGGTGATGGATGCGCACCCTGACTGCACCAGTGACATGGCCTTTGCGGGACAAATCAGGTCGCTTTGCTGCACTGCGGTACCATCACAGCTCTGCAAACCAGCCTGGGGACCGTCACCTCTGCCCCCTCGGTTGTCACACAAAACCGATGAACGCACCCACCTTATTCACGCATCTCCAGAGCGCCGACCCGGCTGCCCACTCCGCTGCCGAGCATCCACACGAGCGCATCCGCGAGATTCCCTACAACTACACCTCGTTTTCCGACCGCGAAATCGTCATCCGCCTACTGGGCGCACCGGCCTGGGACACGCTGAACCAGCTGCGCGAAGAGCGCCGCACCGGCCGCTCGGCCCGCATGCTGTACGAGGTGCTGGGCGATATCTGGGTGGTGCAGCGCAATCCCTATTTGCAGGACGACCTGCTGGACAACCCCAAGCGCCGTGCGCTGTTGGTTGAGGCCTTGCAACACCGCCTGGGCGAGGTCGGCAAGCGCCGCACGCCCGACGCCGACGCCGAGCGCGATGCCATGGTCGGCCAGTTGCTGACCGCCGCGCGCTCAGCGGTGGAGCGGTTTGACGCCAGCTTTGAAAAAGTGGCCACGCTGCGCCGCAAGGCCCAGCGCCAGCTCAACAAGGTCACGGCCAAGGACAACATCAAGTTCGACGGCCTGTCGCGCGTCAGCCATGTGACCGACGCCACCGACTGGCGCGTGGAATACCCGTTTGTGGTGCTGACGCCCGACTCGGAAGAGGAGATGGCCGGTCTGGTCAAGGGTTGTATTGATCTCGGCCTGACCATCATCCCGCGCGGGGGCGGCACCGGCTACACCGGCGGCGCCATACCGCTGACGTGGAAGAGCGCGGTGATCAACACCGAAAAGCTCGAAGCCATGACCGAGGTTCAGATGAAGCGCCTGCCGGGCATGGACGTTGAAGTGGCCACCGTCTGGAGCGAAGCCGGTGTGGTGACCCAGCGCGTGGCCGATGCGGCCGAGCGCGCCGGCTATGTTTTCGCCGTGGACCCGACCTCGGCCGAGGCCAGCTGCATTGGCGGCAATATCGCCATGAATGCCGGCGGCAAAAAGGCCGTGCTCTGGGGCACCGCCCTGGACAACCTGGCCAGCTGGCGCATGGTGACGCCGCAGGCCGAGTGGCTGGAAGTCACCCGCATCAACCACAACATGGGCAAGATCCATGACGCGGCGGTGGCCAGCTTTGAGTTGCAGTATTTCAAGGCCGACGGCAAGACACCGATCCGCACCGAACGCCTGGACATCCCGGGGAAAAGCTTCCGCAAGGAAGGCCTGGGCAAAGACGTCACCGACAAGTTCCTCAGTGGCCTGCCCGGCATCCAGAAAGAGGGCTGCGACGGTCTGATCACCAGCGCGCGCTGGGTGGTGCACCGCATGCCCAGCCACACCCGCACGGTGTGTCTGGAGTTTTTTGGCGATGCGCGCGATGCCGTGCCCAGCATTGTGGAAATCAAGGATTTCATGTTCGCCGAGCAGAAGCGCAGCGGCGTGCTGCTGGCCGGCCTGGAGCATCTGGACGACCGTTACCTCAAGGCGGTGGGTTATGCCACCAAGTCCAAGCGCGGCGGCCTGCCTAAGATGGCGCTGTTTGGCGACATTGCCGGTGACGACGCCGACGCCGTGGCCCGTGCCACTTCGGAAGTGGTGCGCATTGCCAATTCGCGTTCGGGTGAGGGCTTTATCGCCATCAGCCCCGAAGCACGTAAAAAGTTCTGGCTGGACCGCAAGAAGACAGCAGCGATCAGCCGCCACACCAACGCCTTCAAGATCAACGAAGACGTGGTGATCCCGTTGCCGCGCATGGCCGAGTACACCGACGGCATTGAGCGCATCAATATCGAACTGAGCCTGCGCAACAAGCTGGCGCTGTGCGACGCTTTGAGTGCATTCTTTGTGCAGGGCAATCTGCCACTGGGCAAGGCCGACGACGCCAGCGATGTGCCCGCCCCTGAATTGCTGCAGGAGCGCGTGAACCAGGCGATTGCACTGGTGGCCGAGGTACGCGCGCAGTGGCAGGGTTGGCTCAATGACGTGGAGCCTTTGTTTGCGCAGTTGCAGGACCACAGCCTGCGTGCCAGCTGGAAGACGCAGATCCGTGCGCCTCTGCAAGGCATCTTCACCGGCGGCGCCTTTGAAGCGGTGCTCAAGGAATGCACCGCCATTCACCAGCGGGTGCTCAAAGGCCGCGTTTGGGTTGCACTGCACATGCACGCCGGTGACGGCACTGTGCACACCAACATTCCCGTCAACAGCGACGACTACGACATGCTGCAAGCGGCCCACGGTGCGGTCAAACGCATCATGGCATTGGCGCGTTCGCTGGACGGCGTGATCTCGGGCGAGCACGGCATTGGCATCACCAAGCTGGAATTTTTGAGCGATGCCGAGCTGGCGCCGTTCACCGCCTACAAGGCCAAGATCGATCCGGAAGGGCGCTTCAACAAGGGCAAGCTCTTACGACTTCCAGCGGGCGATTCGCCGCTGGGCCGCCCCGAGGCGAATCAGCCCCCTTGGGGGGCAGCGACCCGCGCAGCGGCGGAGCGTGGGGGCGTTATTCACGCGGATCTGACCAACGCCTACACGCCATCCTTCGGCCTGATGGGCCACGAGTCGCTGATCATGCAGCAGAGCGATATCGGCGCTATTGCCGACTCGGTGAAGGATTGCCTGCGCTGCGGCAAATGCAAGCCGGTGTGCGCGACCCACGTGCCGCGCGCCAACCTGCTCTACAGCCCGCGCAACAAGATTCTGGCCACCTCGCTCTTGGTGGAGGCCTTCCTCTACGAAGAGCAGACCCGCCGCGGCATCAGCATCCGGCATTGGGAAGAGTTTGAAGACGTGGCCGACCACTGCACGGTCTGCCACAAGTGCGAATCGCCTTGCCCGGTGAAGATCGACTTTGGCGATGTCACCATGAACATGCGCAACCTCCTGCGCAAAATGGGGCGCAAGAGCTTCCGGCCCGGCGGCTTTGTCGCCATGCTGTTCCTCAACGCCACCAACCCGCAGACCATCAAGCTGATGCGTGCGGGCATGGTGGGCGTGGGCTTCAAGTTGCAGCGTCTGGCCAACCAGGTTCTGCGCCTGGCCGCGCGCGCCCAGACCAACAAGCCACCGGCCACGGTGGGCACTGCGCCCCTCAAGGAGCAGGTGATCCACTTCATCAACAAGAAGATGCCCGGCGGCCTGCCCAAGAAGACTGCGCGCGCGCTCTTGGACATTGAAGATGGCGATTACGTGCCCATCATCCGCAACCCGCAGGCGACCACCGCCGAGACCGAGGCGGTGTTTTATTTTCCCGGTTGCGGTTCGGAGCGATTATTCAGCCAAGTGGGTCTGGCCACGCAGGCCATGCTCTGGCATGCCGGTGTGCAAACCGTGCTCCCGCCCGGCTACCTGTGCTGCGGTTATCCGCAGCGCGGTTCGGGTCAGGCCGACAAGGCCGAAAAAATCATCACCGACAACCGGGTGCTGTTCCACCGCGTGGCCAACACGCTCAACTACCTGGACATCAAGACCGTGGTGGTGAGCTGCGGCACCTGCTACGACCAGCTACAGGGTTACCAGTTCGACAAGATATTCCCCGGCTGCCGCATCATCGACATCCACGAATACCTGCTGGAAAAAGGGATCACTCTGGTGCCTGAGGGCGGCGCAGGTACCGGTTACCTGTTCCACGACCCCTGCCACAGCCCCATGAAGCTGCAGGATCCGATGAAGACGGTCAAAGCCTTGGTGGGCGACGCGGTACTGAAGAGCGACCGTTGCTGCGGCGAGTCCGGCACCCTGGGCGTGAACCGGCCCGACATTTCCACGCAAATCCGCTTCCGCAAGGAAGAAGAATTGCGCAAAGGAGAGGTCCAGTTGCGCGCGCTGACGGCGGTGGAGGGCGCGCCAGCCTCCAAGGGCAATCTCAAAATTCTCACCAGTTGCCCGAGTTGCCTGCAAGGGCTGAACCGCTATGGCAATGATCTCAACAACGGCCTGCTGGAGGCCGACTATGTAGTGGTCGAAATGGCCAATCTCATTCTGGGCAAGGACTGGTTGCCTGAGTATGTGCAAAAGGCCAATGCCGGGGGTATTGAGCGGGTGTTGGTCTAGCGGCTAAGGCGCCTTTCACGGGGCGGCCTTAACCTTACTGCGCGCTGTGCGTCTGTTGCACTCCGTACAATTTGCGGATGGCAGGATTACAAACAGGCTCGCCCACTCCACAGGCTCTCACCGTGCACGCACAGTCGCGCATGCTTGAAATCAGTTTTTCGGACGGCGCTTCGTTTCGAATTCCGTTCGAACTCATGCGGGTGTATTCGCCCTCTGCAGAAGTGGCGGGGCACGGGCCAGGGCAGGAAACCCTGCAAACCGGCAAGCGCCTGGTCGATCTGACCGGTCTGGAGCCTGTGGGCAATTACGCGGTGCAGCCGCGTTTTTCCGACGGCCACGACACCGGCATTTTTTCCTGGGACTATCTGTACTTCCTGGGTTCACAGCAAGAGACGCTGTGGGAAGACTACACCCGGCGCCTGCAGGCTGCAGGAGTGGAGCGCGACGCACCCATGGTCGAAAAAGCGGGACACAGCTGCGCCAGCCATTAAGGTGCAACCCTTGTTCGTGCACATTGAAGTGCACAAACGCAACGTGCGGGCCCTTGAATCGCACACAAGGCCGCATTAGTCGTGTGGGTCCTGGTGAAGTGCATAAAATCAGTGCATGACTACTACCCATTTCGGTTTTGAATCCGTTGACGAGGCGGAAAAAGCGCGTAAAGTGCGCGGCGTTTTTGATTCCGTTGCACCCAAATACGACCTGATGAACGACCTCATGTCCATGGGCTTGCACCGTGCATGGAAGGCTTACACCCTGATGGTGGCCAACCTCAAAGAGGGAGACCGTGCGCTGGACATTGCCGGCGGAACCGGCGACCTGGCCATGGCGTTTTCCAAAAAGGTGGGGGCCAGCGGCCAGGTGGTTCACACCGATATCAACGAAGCCATGCTCAGCACCGGTCGCAACCGCCTGCTCGATGCCGGCATTGCCTTGCCCACCCTGGTGTGCGACGCTGAGAAACTGCCTTTTGCCAGCAATTATTTCGATCTGGTCAGTGTGGCCTTCGGCCTGCGCAATATGACGCACAAGGACGTGGCGCTGGCCGAGATGAACCGCGTGCTCAAGCCTGGTGGCAAGCTGCTGGTGCTGGAGTTTTCCAAGATCGCTGCCCCCCTGGAGAAGGCCTACGACTGGTATTCCTTCAAGGTGCTGCCCCGCCTGGGCAAGCTGGTCGCGGGTGACGATGCCAGTTACCGTTATCTGGCCGAGTCCATTCGCATGCATCCCAGCCAGCAGGAGCTAAAGGCCATGATGCACAAAGGTGGTTTCGGCCATGTGGACTACCACAACCTCACCGGCGGTGTGGCTGCCTTGCATGTTGGAATCAAGTGCTGATCAAGGTTTTTTGGAGCAATCATGAAGTGGTCTGTTGTGGTTTTGACGTTGGCGATGGCACTGGGCGGGATGAATGCCGAGGCTGCCAAGCGTCTGGGTGGTGGTATGTCGTTCGGTAAACAGTCCAGCAATGTGACGCAGCGGGGCACTGCACCTGCAGCCCCGGTAGCCCCGGCGCAAGGTGTGAACAATGCGGCCAAGCCCGCACCCATGGGTGCAGCGCCAACCCCTGCGCCCGCGCGTCGTCCCTGGGGCGCCATGCTGGGTGGTCTGGCTGCCGGTCTCGGCCTGGCTTGGTTGGCACACTCGTTGGGCATGGGTGAGGCCTTCGGTCAGATTCTGATGTTCGGCATGCTGGCTCTGGGTGTGATGATGCTCATCAGTTTCCTGATGCGCAGGCGCAGCGTGGCGTCTGCTGCCACGCAAGACAGCCCGTTCGCCTTCCAGGGCGCAAACCGGGCCCCCATGCCGGTGGCACAGTCCTACAGGCCGGAAAACGTGGGCAACGACGCCTCGGCCCGGCCTTTTGAGCGCAGCGGCCTGTCGCCAGTGGAGAGCAGTGGCGGCTCCATGATCGGCTCGGCCCTGATGGGCTCCCAGACCTGGGGCGTGCCGGAAGGCTTTGACAGCGAAGGCTTTCTGCGCGCTGCCAAGGGCAACTTTGTGACGCTGCAGGCAGCCTGGGACCGCTCGGACATCCCTGCTTTGCGCGCCATGATGACTGACTCCATGCTGGGTGAAATCCGCAACCAGCTGGCTGAGCGCGAGGCCCACACCGGAACGGCTCCCAACAGCACCGAAGTGGTGATGATCGAAGCGCACCTGCTGGGCATTGAAGAGTTGGCCGAGGAGTACATGGCCAGCGTCGAGTTCTCCGGCATGATCCGCGAAGAGCCCTCAGCCGGCCCCAGCCCATTCCGCGAAGTCTGGAACATGACCAAACCCAAGAGCGGCGGCAGCGGCTGGTTGGTGGCCGGGGTGCAAGCACTGCAATAGGCCGTTACCGGACCTGCTTTCAGGGAATAATCGGGGACTATGGCAACACAGTCCCCTTTCTCTTTTCTGGAAGACTTTTTTCAAAAGCTTCCCCTCCCCACACCACCGGCCTGGGCCATTGACGAAGCCCATCGCAAATGCGTACTGGTGCTGAACCATGTGCTAATGCAGGAGCCTCAGGCCATGCAGCGCCTGGTGCGCCAATCCGGCCGGGTGGTACTGACCCAGTGGCGCGGTTTCACTTTCAAGCTGCTGGTGACGCCCGCCGGTCTGTTGGACCTGGCTGTCGAGGGCGCAACGCCCGATCTGACGCTGGTGCTGACCGAAGAATCCCCTTTCTCCCTGGCCCGCAATTTGATGCAGGGTGACAAGCCGCCGGTACGGATTGAAGGCGATGTGCAACTGGCAGCCGAAGTCAACTGGCTGGCCGATAACGTGCGCTGGGATGTCGAAGAAGACCTCTCGCGCGTGATCGGCGATGCGCCTGCCCATATGTTGGCGCAGGGCGCACGCACAGTGTCGGGCGGGTTGCGCGATTTCCTCGGGCAAAAGGCCAAAGACAAGGCCGCGGATGACACACGCACCGGCAACGCTGCATGAGTCGGCTGTTTCGCGGCCTGTACATCGTCTGGATCGTCCTGCGTTACGGTCTGGATGAACTGGTTCTCTCCAGCTTTCAAAAGCCCTGGCTGCACTGGATCGCGCGCGCCGTGTCGGTGGGTCGCCGCCATGAGCCGCGCGGGCAGCGCCTGCGCGAGGCGCTGGAGCAACTGGGCCCCATCTTCGTCAAGTTCGGCCAGGTGCTGTCGACCCGGCGCGACCTCATGCCGGTGGACATTGCCGATGAGTTGGCCCGTTTGCAGGACCGTGTGCCACCGTTTCCGGCCGCCCAGGCCGTGGCCATCATCGAGCGTTCCTTGCGCCGGTCTCTGACCGAGATCTTTGTTTCCTTCGACCAGGTGCCGATTGCCAGTGCCTCCATCGCCCAGGTGCATTTCGCCGTCATCAAAGACCGAAGCGGCATCGAGCGTGAAGTAGCGGTCAAGGTGCTGCGTCCCGGCATGCTGTCGGCGATTGACAGCGATCTGGGCTTGATGCGCATGATGGCAGGCTGGGTGGAGGGCCTGTCCGGTGATGGCAAACGGCTCAAGCCGCGTGAAGTGGTGGCGGAGTTCGATAAGTACCTGCACGATGAACTGGACCTGATCCGCGAGGCCTCGAGTGCCGCCCAACTGCGGCGCAATATGGAAGGCCTGCAGCTGGTCTTGATTCCGGAAATGCTGTGGGACTTCTGCACCACCGAAGTGATTGTGATGGAGCGCATGAATGGTGTGCCCATCAGCCAGGTGGAGCGTTTGCGCTCCGCCGGGGTGGACATCCCCAAGCTGGCACGCGATGGTGTGACGCTGTTCTTTACCCAGGTGTTCCGTGATGGCTTTTTCCACGCCGACATGCATCCCGGCAACATCCAGGTCAGCCTGGACCCCAAGACTTTTGGTCGCTATATCTCGCTGGACTTCGGCATCGTGGGTACGCTCACCGAGGTCGATAAGGAGTACCTGGCGCAGAACTTCGTGGCCTTTTTCCGGCGCGACTACAAACGCGTGGCCGAGTTGCACATCGAGTCCGGCTGGGTGCCGCCCGAGACGCGCGTGGACGAACTCGAGGCCGCCGTGCGTGCGGTCTGTGAGCCGTATTTCGACCGCCCGCTGAAGGAGATTTCGCTGGGTCTGCTGCTGATGCGTCTGTTTCAGATGTCGCGCCGCTTCCAGGTGGAAATCCAGCCGCAACTGGTGCTGCTGCAAAAGACGCTGCTCAATATCGAGGGCCTGGGGCGGGAGCTGGACCCGGAACTCGACCTCTGGTCCACCGCCAAGCCGTTTCTGGAAAAGTGGATGCTGGAGCAGGTGGGGCCGCAGAAGTTTTTTGAGCAACTCAAGTCCCAGGCGCCCCACTATGCCAAGCTGCTGCCGGAGCTGCCCATGCTGGTGCACAACTTCCTGAAGCGGGGCCATGAGGTTTCGGGCTCCGAGAAGCTGGTGGCCGAACTGCTGCTGGAGCAAAAGCGCACCAACCGCATGCTGCAGTGGATGATTGGCATGGGAATCGGTTTCGCCCTGGGTGCGGTACTGATGCTGGTCTGGATGCGCTTAAGACATTTCTAGCCGCAGCCCTATAATTGAAGGCTTTGCAACCTGCTGTCAGAGCCTTCAATCCATGCCTATATACGCTTACAAATGCGAGTCCTGCGGGTTTGCCAAGGACGTCTTGCAAAAAATCTCCGACCCCGTGCTCACCGACTGCCCCGAATGCGCCAAGCCCAGCTTTAAAAAGCAGTTGACGGCCGCGGGCTTTCAGCTCAAAGGCACCGGCTGGTATGCGACCGATTTCAAGGGATCCGGCGCTGCCCCCTCCACGGCGGTTGCCCCGGTTGCGACAGACTCTGCGCCGGCAGCTGCTTCAAGTGATGCACCAGCCGCAAGCACCAAGACAGAAACCGCAGCGCCCGCTGCACCCGTGGCGGCCAAACCGGCTGCTGCTGCCTGATTCTCGTCACCCTCTCACCACCCACCGGAGCAACTGTGCCCTTTAAAAAATACCTGCTCGCCGGCCTGATGGTCTGGCTGCCATTGGCCATCACCCTGTGGGTGCTGCTGTGGCTGGTGGGTACGCTGGATTCTGTCTTCTTTGGCCTGTTGTCCATGCTGGCGGCGGTGACGCCGACCGACCTGGCGCCACTGATTGAGCGCCTGCACCACATTCCGGGATTGGGCGTACTGCTGGTGGCGGCGGCTTTGCTGCTCACCGGCGCGCTGGTGGCCAACGTGGCCGGGCGCTGGTGGCTGCGCCAATGGGACCGTTTGTTTACCAACATTCCCATCGTCAAGTCGATCTACAACAGCGTCAAGAAGGTGTCCGACACGCTGTTTTCCAGCAATGGCAATGCTTTTCGCACCGCCATGCTGGTGCAATACCCGCGTGCCGGCAGTTGGACCATCGCCTTTCAGACCGGCGTGCCCGGCGGCGAGGTGCAAAAGCACCTGGGTGCGGACATGGTGAGTGTGTATGTTCCGACCACACCCAATCCGACCAGCGGCTTCTTTCTGATGCTGCCGCGTTCCGAGGTGATCGAGCTGGATATGAGCGTGGACGAGGCCCTGACCTATGTGATTTCCATGGGTTCGGTGGCGCCGGCGGAGCATGTCCATGCCCCGGTTCATCCCCAGGCGATTTCCAAATAAATTTTTACCCAACCAGCTGCCGAAAGTGCAGTGTTTAGAAAGCAAGCTATGGCCATGCGTTCCCACTATTGCGGTCTTGTGACCGAAGCCCAGTTGGGCGAATCTGTAACCCTGTGCGGCTGGGTCAACCGCCGCCGTGACCATGGTGGCGTGATTTTTGTCGACCTGCGCGACCGCGAAGGCTATGTGCAGGTGGTGTGCGATCCCGACCGTGCCGAGATGTTCAAGGTGGCCGAAGGTGTGCGCAACGAGTTTTGCGTGCAGATCAAGGGCCTGGTGCGTGCGCGCCCCGACGGTACCGTCAACGACAACCTCAAGAGCGGCAAGATCGAAGTGCTGTGCCACGAGTTCACCGTGCTCAACCCCTCGGTGACGCCTCCGTTCCAGCTGGATGATGACAACCTGTCGGAAACCACCCGCCTGACGCACCGCGTGCTGGACCTGCGCCGCCCCTACATGCAAAACAACCTGATGCTGCGCTACCGCGTGGCCATGGAAGTGCGCAAGTTCCT